>NC_020453.1:2400000-3000000 GCF_000344805.1 Bradyrhizobium oligotrophicum S58
TAGATCCGCGGCGAAAACCCGTCTGCCGCAGCATCGCGTTTTGTTGAAGGGACGTGATGACATATCTCACGAGACCCGACGCTCTAGCCGTCACAGGGCCGAGCTTTCTTGGCTACTGTCATAGGGAGAAAACAAATGACCAAAGTCATCTTCATGTCGGCCGCGTTGATCGCAGCAGCCGTCATCACGACCCAAGCCCAGGCCGCCCGCAACAGCAATGCCGCGGCACGGCACACCATGAACAAAACCCACACCATGACGGACCACACCATGACGGATTGTGTGCGGGCGCCGAATGTGGGCGCGTTTGCCACAGCTCCCTACACCAAACCTCCCTGCATGCCCAACAGCATGAATTGATGAGCAGGCCATTGCTGACCTTACTGCGTCACAGGGCCTGGGGCGCTGCCTTTCTCAGCGTTATTCCGAGGCGACGCGCCAGCATCGAACTGTGGTGCGCAATTGCGCACCTGAGCATATCGAGAAATCCTGGTTCAGCCCTGACGGGCTGCCCCCGAATGACGGCGCTTATGGCGCAGTAGGACTAAGCAGGACAAGTCGGGCTGGCGGACATCGCCGGCCTGACCATGCACTCGTTTTTGGGCAACGGCGGAATCCGGTTTTGGCAGTAGCGCGATCAATTGTATGCGCGTGAGATGCCGATTCAGAACTTCTTGACTTTGTCTGCCAGTAGCTCGTCGTACAATCGGTCGATCTTGCGCATCTGATCGGGCGTGACATCCTGTAGATGCCGCGATCTCAGGTCGTTCTCCGTTGGCTGGTAATTCCGCCCATCGTGAATTGGCCATCGTCCACTGTGAAATGACGATGGCGCGTCAGCTGCAAGCGCGGTGGGGACACTGATTGCAATCGTCCCCACCGCCAACAATGTGCAAACGGGAATAGCATGTCGTGATCTGCGAGCTCCCATTGCGAGTCTCCGTGCCGAGGGGATAGCGATCGATGGAGCGAACATCGGCAGGCTCGCTCGTCCTTTGAGATTGAAATGTCGCCGACCTAATCCAACAACACGACGTGATACTCCGTAGGGTGGGTCGCCCAAGCAAGACCCCCGCTTCTGGCCAAGGCGACCTTGCTGCACAAGTCGCTGCGAAATAGCGCGGTCTTTCGGCATATTCTGCTGTCGTCCCGGCCTCGCGCCCGGACCCATATGCCGGGAAGATGTGATGAGGTGGACGAGGCTGCACCCGTGTCACCAACGACATCTGGTGGCTATGGGTCCTGGCGTTCGCCCGGAAGACACTGTGCCTGGGACTGGCCGCGTGCCCGGGGTGCCCGTCGGGCAACTCAGTTGCGCGATTTGACGTTCGCGACCGCTGCAAAGACCACGAAAGCAGCCGCAAAATTTCTGCGCCGACCAGGAATTTTTCGCCGCGATTTCAATGCGTCACGCGAGGTCAACGCATCCGGCAAAAATCAATCTATTTCTTTTTTTCAGAAGCTATGATTGGATGCGTCATCCCGCCTCGTCGAAGAGGGGCGTACGCGTCGTCACGATACGTGGAGTGCGGGGAGCGATGGCCGTGAGACGCCGGTGGACGACCGGTGTCTTTGCGGACGGTGAAGTCGCGTGGTCCTGGCACCCCGAAGCTGGTGTCAAGCAGGCCGCGTTCATGACGAGCGCGCCGGTGACGGGGGCAATCAAGCCGGTCCCCGAGGAGAGCGCGAAGTAAGCCGTAAAGCCGTTGCGCAGGGGAGGCCGGGATGTCCTGGCCGGACCTGTGGTTCCTGCCCCGTGCACTTCTTCACGCACGGGGGCCGCGGGTGTCGGCAGACGCCCGGTCTTCCCTGCACCCTCGATCTAACGAGGGTTTCGATTGTCGAGGATCACCTCGGGCACGATCGTGCCGCGGGAATGATGAGGTGCGTTCTGATGCGAACGATTTGCCGAGGTTTGATAAGAGTGAGGTGGGCGCCCGTTGCATCGATCACCGCCGTCATTGCGAGCGGGGCCTCACACTCAACTGTCTTCGTCCGCGCAGGCGGACGATCCAGTATTCCAGAGGCGGTCGTGGTTCGCCGAGACGACACGGCGTACTGGATACCCGGCCTTTGCGGGGTATGACAGCGGTGGGTGGGGCTGGCGACGGGTGGGGCTGGCGACGTGGGCATGACATGCGTGCGGCTGGCATGGCGCCGCCCGACACGGGGCTCGGCATCACGCCAACGTTCCGCCCCCAATACGTCACCCGTCCTGACCCTTATTCGGCGTTGCGAGACCCTGGCAATCCCGGTAAAAGCTCGGGTGAGGGCACCTCGGCAACAATCCGTCAACGGTTTTGCCGCACAGTTTTCGTGTTCTCGCAAAAGGGTTTGGCAATGCTGATTCGCAGCGCAGAGATCGAGGCCATCGCCGGGGCAGACGCCCGGTCGATCGCGCTCGCTTTGCTGCAGCCTGCTCGCGGCCTGACCGGCGCGCTCGAGCTTCTGCTTCTTAGCTGCCCCTGAGGGCCGGCTGGGCGGAATGCGCCTGGGCACTCAGGGGATTGCTTCGAGACCGAAACACCCTTCAGCGCCCAAGCCTTCAGGGATCAAGTCTTCAGAGATCCTGAACGCCAAGCGCACCACATGACAATCGAGGAACAGCAGATGTCCAATCCCGTCCAGTCCGACAAGGACCGCGTCGTCATTTTCGACACCACCCTGCGCGATGGCGAGCAGTGCCCCGGCGCCACCATGACCTTCGAGGAGAAGCTCAACATCGCGGCCATGCTGGACGAGATGGGCGTCGACATCATCGAGGCCGGTTTCCCGATCGCGTCCGACGGTGACTTCGAGGCGGTCAACGAGATCGCGAAGCGGTCCAAGAACGCCGTGATCTGCGGCCTGTCGCGTGCCGGCGCCAAGGACATTGATCGCTGTGCCGAAGCGATCCGCCCGGCCAAGCGCGGCCGCATCCATACCTTCCTGTCCACCTCGCCGGTACACATGAAGTACAAGCTGCAGATGGACCCGCAGCAGGTGTTCGAGCTGGTGATCTCCTCGGTGACGCGCGCGCGCAACCACACCGACGACGTCGAATGGTCGTCGGAGGACGGCACCCGCACCGAGTTCGACTTCCTGTGCCGCTGCGTCGAGGCCGCGATCAAGGCCGGCGCCACCACCATCAACATTCCGGACACCGTCGGCTACGCGGTGCCGGAAGAGTATTACGACCTGTTCAAGCGCGTGCGCGAGACAGTGCCGAACTCCGACAAGGCGGTATTCTCGGTGCACTGCCACAACGACCTGGGCATGGCGGTCGCGAACTCGATGGCCGGCGTGCGCGCCGGCGCCCGCCAGATCGAATGCACCATCAACGGCATCGGCGAGCGCGCCGGCAACGCGGCCCTGGAAGAGGTCGTGATGGCGATGCGCGTGCGCAACGACAAGCTGCCGTTCTGGAACAAGATCGATACCACCCAGCTGACCCACGCCTCGAAGGTGGTGTCGGCCGCGACCTCGTTCCCGGTGCAGTACAACAAGGCCATCGTCGGCCGCAACGCGTTCGCGCATGAGAGCGGCATCCATCAGGATGGCATGCTGAAGAACGCGCAGACCTACGAGATCATGCTGCCGGAGACCGTCGGCGTGAAGCAGACCTCGCTGGTGATGGGCAAGCATTCCGGCCGTCACGCCTTCGTCCACAAGCTGGAGGAGATGGGCCACAAGCTGTCGAGCAACCAGGTCGAGGACGCCTTCGTCCGCTTCAAGGCACTGGCCGATCGCAAGAAGCAGATCTATGACGAGGACATCGAGGCCTTGATCGACGAGGGCATGGTGAGTGCCCATGATCGCATCAAGCTGCTGTCGCTGTCGGTGATTGCCGGCACGCGCGGTCCGCAGCGCGCCACCATGAAGCTCGACATCGACGGCGTGACGAAGATCGAGGAGAGCGAGGGCAACGGTCCGGTCGATGCGGTCTTCAACTGCATCAAGTCGCTGGTGCCGCACGAGGCCAAGCTGGAGCTGTATCAGGTCCACGCCGTGACCGAGGGCACCGACGCGCAGGCCGAGGTCTCGGTGCGGCTGTCGCAGGACGGCCGCTCGATGACCGCGCGCGCGGCCGATCCGGATACGCTGGTGGCTTCGGCCAAGGCCTATCTCGGCGCGCTGAACAAGCTGGTCATGAAGCGCCAGCGCGACGTGGCGCAGGGTGCAGGTGCGGCAGCCGCTGCGGCGAGCTGATTTTACGAGGTCGTTCCGGGGCAGCGCAAAGCGACCGCCCCGGAACGACTGCTATTGCGCTGCAGCACGGGAATCCCGGGTCTGCGGCTAACGGTCAATGGCAATCCAGCCGGCGACCCGCTAACAATGGCCCTGGCATACAAAGCGGGGGCGTCATTGCAATGCCCCCCCGGGGATCATCGGGAGGACACCTTGCATCAACTCAAATTCTGCCACCTCGTCGCCACCGCTGCTTCGCTCGCGGTTCTCGCGCTGGCCGGCCCGGCCTCGGCGGCCGACAATCCGATCGTGATCAAGTTCAGCCACGTGGTGGCGTCGAACACGCCGAAGGGGCTTGCCGCCGACAAGTTCAAGGAACTGGCCGAGAAGTACACCGACGGCAAGGTCAAGGTCGAGGTCTACCCGAACTCGCAGCTCTACAAGGACAAGGAAGAGCTCGAGGCGCTGCAGCTCGGTGCGGTCCAGATGCTGGCGCCGTCGAACTCCAAGTTCGGCCCGATCGGCATCAAGGAATTCGAGGTGTTCGATCTGCCCTACATCCTGCCCGACCTCGCCACCTTGCGGAAGGTGACCGACGGTCCTCTCGGGGCCAGGCTGCTCAAGCTTTTGGAACCGAAGGGCATGATCGGGCTGGCCTACTGGGACAACGGCTTCAAGCAGATGAGCGCCAACAAGAAGCTGGTCGATCCCGCCGACTACAAGGGCCTGAAGTTCCGCATCCAGTCGTCGAAGGTGCTTGACGCGCAGTTCCGCACGCTCGGCGCCATCCCCCAGGTCATGGCATTCTCGGAAGTCTACCAGGCGCTGCAGACCGGCGTCGTCGACGGCCAGGAGAACACGCCCTCGAACATCTATACGCAGAAGATGCACGAGGTGCAGAAGTACATCACGCTCACCAACCACGGCTACATCGGCTACGTCGTGGTCGTGAACAAGAAGTTCTGGGACGGCCTGCCGCCGGACCTTCGCGCCGCCTGCGACAAGGCGATGAAGGAAGCCACGGCCTATGGCAACAACCAGTCTGCCAAGGAGAATGACGACGCGCTGGAGGAGATCCGCAAATCCGGCAAGTCCGAGCTCGTCAAGCTGACGCCGGCGCAGGACGAGGCGATGCGCAAGGCGATGATGCCGGTCTACAAGGACGTCGCCGGGCGTGTTGGCCAGCCGCTGATCGACGAGTTCCTGAAAGAGACCCGCGGCACCACCAACTGATGCCTTGAACGAGAGATGCGCGGGCCGGCGGCCCGCGCTTGGTGATGGCGAAGCGGCCTGGCGGGGCGCCAGGAGAAGCAGACGGCGCAGTCAAGCGTCGCTTGACGTTTGATTGTGGGGGGAGGGGACTTGGGCTTCCTGTTGCGCATCCTCGATCGGCTCGAGGAAATCCTGATCGCATTTCTGATCGCGGCGGCGACCTCGATCATCTTCCTGGCGGTGCTGCATCGCTATCTGGTCGGCGTGCCGCTGCTCTATCCGCTCCTCTTCCCCATCGACATGTCCTGGGCGCAGGAGCTCTGCATCTACATGTTCGTGTGGATGGCGAAGTTCGGCGCCGCCTATGGCGTGCGCACCGGCATCCATGTCGGCGTCGATGTCGTGGTCAACATGCTCAGGCCGTCGCTGCGCAAGGTGACGGTGTTGTTCGGCCTGCTGTGCGGGGCGCTGTTCACCTCCATCATCGGCACCATGGGTGCCAAGTTCGTCTATGGTCTGTCGCAGACCGACCAGGTGACGCCGGATATGGAGCTGCCGAGCTGGCTGGTCTATCTCTGCATCCCGCTCGGCTCCTACCTGATGTGCTTCCGCTTCCTGCAGGTCGCCTGGCACTATCTCCGCCACGACGAGCTGCCGCATCACGACCACGCCTATGTCGAGGGCGTCGACGCCGCCGGCCCGGAGGCCGCGCGATGAGCAGCCTCCTCATCTTCAGCCTGCTCATCTTCCTGATGCTGACGGGCATGCCGATCTCGATCGCGCTCGGCCTCACCGTGCTGTCCTTCGTCTTCTTCATGACCAACGTGCCGACCGAGTCGGTCGCGCTGAAGCTGTTCACGGGCATCGACAATTTCGAGATCATGGCGATCCCGTTCTTCATCCTCGCCGGCAACTTCCTGACTCATGGCGGCGTCGCCCGGCGAATGATCAACTTCGCGACCTCGATGGTCGGGCACTGGTATGGCGGCCTCGGCCTTGCCGGCGTCATGGCCTGTGCGCTGTTCGCGGCCGTGTCCGGCTCGTCGCCCGCGACCGTGATCGCGATCGGCTCGATCATGCTGCCGGCGATGGTCCGCCAAGGCTTTCCCAAGCGCTTCGGCGCCGGCGTGATCACGACATCCGGCGCGCTCGGCATCCTGATCCCGCCATCGATCGTGATGGTGGTTTATGCGGTCGCCACCGGCGGCAGCATCGCGCTCGATCCCGCCGGCCACCGCGTCTCCTCGGCCTCCGTCGGTCAGCTGTTCATCGCCGGCGTGATCCCGGGCCTGATGCTGGCGAGCCTGCTCGGCTTCACGACCTTCTACCGCGCCTGGAAGAACGACTATCCGCGGATGAAGCGGGCGAGCTGGGCCGAGCGCTTCATTGCGTTCCGCAAATGCGTCTGGGGGCTGTTGCTGATCGTGATCGTGCTCGGCGGCATCTACACCGGCAAGTTCACGCCGACCGAGGCCGCCGCCGTCAGCGCCGTCTATGCCTTCGTCATCGCCGTGTTCGTCTACCGTGACATGTCGCTGAAGGACGTGCCGAAGGTCCTGCTCGGCTCGGCCAACATGAGCGCGATGATCCTCTACATCATCACCAACGCCGTGCTGTTCTCGTTCCTGATGGCCAACGAGAACATTCCGCAGCAGATCGCCAACTGGATGGCGTCGGCCGGCGTCAACTGGGCGGTGTTCCTGCTGGTCGTGAACGTCCTGCTGCTGCTCGCCGGAAACGTCATGGAGGCCACCTCGATCGTCCTGATCATGGCGCCGATTCTGTTCCCGGTGGCGGTCAAGCTCGGCATCCATCCGGTGCATCTCGGCATCCTGATGGTGGTCAACATGGAGGTCGGCATGTGCCACCCGCCGGTCGGGCTCAACCTCTACGTCGCCTCCGGCATCGCCAAGATGGGGATCACCGAGCTGACCATTGCCGTCATGCCCTGGCTGCTGACGATGCTCGGCTTCCTCGCGCTCGTCACCTACGTGCCGGAAATCTCGCTGTGGTTGCCGCGCATGCTGGGGATGCTTTGAGACGCAGCAACAAACTGAAACTGATTTGCAAAAACAGAAAGGGATTTGAAGCAATTACATCTTCGTAAGGTCGTACACTCTGTCCAAACTGTAAGTTGAAGGCGAGGCAAGGCAAGCTCATGCTGTGCCAGCTTTCCAAGGAGGTTGGCATGAGAAAGTTCACCATTGCCGCTGTCGCCGTGCTCGCCATCGCCGGTTCGACCGCAGTCTACGCCCAGCGCGGCTGGTTTCATGATCACATGCATCATGCGCGCATGAATCCGGAAGATCGCGCCGCCATGCTCGACGCGCGCATCGCATCCGTCCATGCCGGGCTGAAGCTGACGGCGGACCAGGAGAAATTGTGGCCGCCGGTCGAAAGCGCCGTGCGCGATCTCGTCAAGCTGCGCTTCGACCGTGCCAATGCGCGGATGAAGCCGGCCGACGACGCGCAGGACAAGGACGTCGATCCGGTGGCGCGGCTGCGCGAGCGGGCGGACACCATGGCGGTGACGGCGGACGCCATGAAGAAGGTCGCTGATGCCGCGGACCCGCTCTACAAGACGCTCGACGACGGCCAGAAGCGCCGGCTGTCGATGCTGACCCGGCCGATGGGGCGCATGATGG
Organism: Bradyrhizobium oligotrophicum S58; assembly: GCF_000344805.1. Classification (NCBI taxonomy): domain Bacteria; kingdom Pseudomonadati; phylum Pseudomonadota; class Alphaproteobacteria; order Hyphomicrobiales; family Nitrobacteraceae; genus Bradyrhizobium; species Bradyrhizobium oligotrophicum. Next base: position 2,408,025 of record NC_020453.1, read on the forward strand.
GTCCGGACGGCCCCCGGCACCACCGCTGGATGGAGCGCGGTGAGGGCGGCCCCGAGGATGGCCCGCGGTTCGGCGAGCATCGATTCGGCCCGGGATCGATGGGCCGCATGGGCTGGTCCGAGGAGGAGCGCGAGTCCGGACGGCTCTGAGCGCCGGTTAACGATCCTTCTGATTTCATTTGGGGAAAACCGCCGCCCGCCGGCGGTTTTTCTGCATCGAACATGCCGAAAAATCGTCTCTGATCGCTGGACATCCCGGAATCGCTTTGCTAAACGACCGGCTCTTGCGAAGGCTTTCTCCGGAAGCAAGCTCCGGGCGCATAGCTCAGTTGGTAGAGCAGCTGACTCTTAATCAGCGGGTCCTAGGTTCGAGCCCTAGTGCGCCCACCAAGCCTTTCAAGGACTTATGCCGAAACGCTGTTTGAAGTTGAAAAACTGAAACGGTTTTTCAAACGGTGTTTTTCGAGATCCTGCTCTCAATAATTTGAAAAGCGGACCAGAGGACGTGCGGCCGGCCAGCCGCGACCTTCGGTGTTGTCCAGCTCCAATCTCTTTGAACGTTAAGAAGCTGCTTGACGTCCGAATGGCGTATGCTGGACCACCAGAGGGTGACCAGAATTGAGGCCGGAAAATCCCTCAGCCATGCGAGGACTTGGCGGAGGTTGTGGCCGACGGCGGTGAGGATGACGTTGATGGCCTCACCCTCACGGCCCTTGAGATGGCTGCGGCCGAGATGCCCATTGCTCTTCATGTGGCCGAAGATCGGCTCGATGGCTGGGCAGCGGCACAACTCGCGTTCGATAACGTCGAATACGCCGCGCTTCTGCCCGGAGATGAAGACGCGGCGGACGTTCCGTCGTATGGCGCTACCCCTGTCCACAAGGCACTCTCGATGGCGCATCAGGTTAGCTTCTCGGTCGCCTCAATAATGCTTCCGAGCGAATAGCCGTCGTAGGGATTGCCGGGAGGGGACTGCGCATGGAGCACGAACCGGCTGCCCGGCTTGCGGCCGTTGGTGGTGACGATCGAAGCCTTGACGCCGAACTCGTAAGGCGCGGATGCCTTGCCCTTGCGGATGCATTCGACCTCCGGCGCGTGGACGGAATAGAGCTTCCAGCCGTGCTGGCGCTGCTGCTGTGACCTGACCTGGTTCGCGCGGGCCCGCGGCGTCTCGAACACTGCTTCGAGTTCGCGGCGCAATTGCCGACGATGGCGCTTTCAAGGGAATCCCAATCTGCAAGTTTCAGGCTTCCGAGCTTCGTCTCTGCCAACGCCTGCAATCGGAAATGCGCCAATATCCAGAAATCCGATTCCGGACCAGATACCTATTTTTTATCAAAAGACGACTAACCAGTTTGTCGAGGGGCACGCCGAACGAACTCAAGGCGCGCATTGTTGCTGCGTTCGAAAGCAGGTGCGTTTCGGCCGGTAGGTCGGAGGGATGATGATGCGAACGCCAATCGATCTTGACCTCGTCGGCATTCAATCGGTCACGCCATTTGCGGAGCGGGTGCGGCGACAACTGCGTGGCCGCGGCGTGGCGCGGATGCCCATCCAACTCAAGTTTATCGCCTCAACATGCATTGCCCAGAACGCCTGGGACGCGCGATTGCGTACATCCGGGGTGACGGTTAACCTGCTCTGCTTCTGCTTTCGGAGCGTCGTTTCTCGCTCGTCCCGGGCGCGGCGCAATTCCGTCTGATATTCTGTGAGTTTGCACACCGTGTCCTGGCCAACGAGCCGCTTCATACAACGCCTAAACACGGTCTCAGTGGGGTGCTGCTGACGGCAATATGTGCGGATCCTAAGACGACTTCCACGCCACGCTCAAGGTGCAGCGACCATCATTCGCGATGCGCTTTGTTCTCGAATGTTTGGGTCTCACGGTCTCACCGGAGATTCGTCACAGCCGCGGAGGGCCCGAAGTGAGCGGCAATGTACGATCCGAAAGCAGCGGACGGTTCAAACGGTTACGGGGCTACGGTCAAGTGCCGTCCGTAATCGACCTGACCGTCCAGCTGCTGACGGGGCAGCGGCGGCCATGCAGAATGAGCGCTCTCACCAACACAGGAGGCGCGCCATGGAGTTCTTCTGCGGACTGGATGTCGGCATGGATCAGACCGCGATTTGCGTGGTCGACGACAAGGGCGCCGTGCTGCTGGAGGTCGCGGTGACGACCGACCCGGCAACAATCAAGGGAGCACTGTCGCCGTATCTCGCCCGCCTGCGGCGGGTCGGCCACGAGGCCGGCGCGCTGTCGCCATGGCTGCATCCAGAATTGCTCCGTGTCGGCCTGCCGGCGATCTGTCTGGAGACCCAGCATGTGCGCGCCGCGCTGCATGCGCAGCGCAACAAGACCGACCGTGCGGACGCGCTCGGCATTGCACACATCATGCGCACCGGCTGGTTCCGGCGCGCGCGCATCAAGACCGCGCTGGGCTATCTGCTGCGACTGCAGCTGACGCATCGCCGTAATCTCAAGCGCAAATTCCTCGATCTTGAGAACGCGATCCGGCACTCGTTGAAGGCCTTCGGCATCCGACTCAACCGCATCGGCCGCGGCGGATTTGCGCAAGCCGTGCGCGACGCGGTGGCCGGCGGCGCGCTGATCAGCGAGCTGATCGACGCCATGCTCAATGCACGCGCGGTGCTATGGAAGGAGTACTGCCGGCTGCATGGCATGGTCGTCAAGCTGGTTGCCGGACACGAGCAATGCCGGCGCTTCATGCAGATTCCAGGCGTCGGGCCGATCGCCGCGCTGAGCTTCATGACGGCGATTGACGATCCATCGCGATTTAGGCGTTCACGCGACGTCGCGGCGTATCTTGGATTGACGTCGCGGCGCTGGCAGTCGGGCACCTCGATCGATGTGCAGGGGCAGATCAGCAAGGCGGGCGACGCCGATGTGCGGCGCGCGCTCTACGAGGCAGCGAGCGCGCTGCGCAAGGCGGTGGTCGCGGTGGCGGGCAAACTGGCCGTGATCATGCACGCGATGTGGTGCGACGGCACGACGTATTGCGGCGATCAGGCGGTCAGCACCGCCGACGCTGCCTCGCATGCCCAACGCAGGGACCGCAGGCTGCTGGGAGGGCTGGCATGAGCCAAAGCAACAACCATGCAGCAACGAACAGGCGTCGCGGACGACGCGCGAATTGATGGAGCTCCGCTGTCAGCGGATGAGGACCGGTGCAGATCCAAGACGACGGAACGCACGCTATCTTGCCTGCGACGCGGTACCCGAAAGGGCGGCGCGATCGCGCGAAATTGCCTGTGACGTGGCTCCGTCAGACCGATGGAAAATTGCGCCGCAACGGCTATGCTGCTGCCATCGTGCAGCCGCGCCACGCCGTCGCTGAGCGCGGAAAGCTGCACGGCGCACTGGGACTCCTCGCTGTCGAAGAGCTGCAGATCAGACCGCGCTGCAGGCGTGTTTTTGACGATGAAGATGGAGAGCACCGATGGCGAAAACGACGAAGACGATCGCGGCTGAAAGGCAGAGCAAGCGACGGTCGTAAGTTCTTGTATTCACTCATCGCAGCATGGCACCGCTCCGGGACAGATAGTGTTGTTACAAGAAGAAAGTCCTGAGAGATCAACGTCCGGAATGGCACTAATCGGAGCTTGGCGAGCTGTTTCGCAGAATTGGGACATACTTGGCCATGAGCGGATGGACGGACGCTGGCAGACCACCGGAGCTCAGTTAAGGCTGCCGCCTTCTCGTCGCTCCAGGCGATGCCCATTGCGGCTTCGTGGCAGCCGGTCAACATGATGGGCGACAGAGCGAGTTCGGCTGCGACGCCCGGTAGCAAGATCGGTGTCGACGTCTTCGCCACATGCGCGACCAGTTAGTCCGAGAGCCGCTCCAGCACGTCGCGCACCAGCCCCTGCAGAATGTCTAGCTTGTAGGCCGTCATCGGCAATGGTTTGGCACCCGAGCTTGCCGCTTTTGCCGCTTCTGCGATCGATGCCGCATTAGTACCCTTGCCACTGAGCTGGCCTTCTGCCGCGGTGAGGCGAAGCGGCACGGGCGCGACGCCGCCTGCAGCAAGACGCACGAGCTGGAACTTGCCGCCGGCGATCACAACGCGGGCGCAGAGTTCCACCAGGGGCCATTCCGCGTAGGTCCGGCCAATTGCCCGTTTGTAGGAAGCGCGCTCGCCCTCGAGCGGAGCAGGAAGCGCAGTGCTCTTGATCATCTCGCCTGCAGTGAGTGTATGATCGGCGTGCGAGACCGAGCCGTCACCGAGCAGGTCGGATATCGTCAATCCGCTGCGCCGGTCCGTGGTGATTTTCGCATCATAGGCGAGCAGAGCCGCTGCCATGGTCGAGGGGTGCGGCGCGACGCATTCGCCGAGATCGAAGGCAACGCCATAAAGATGATTGCCAGACCGAGCAGGGCAGGTGTTGCCGCTTTTCTTCAGGCAATTGATGTCGGCACGGCGGAAATACCAGCAGCGTGAACGCTGCGCGAGATTGCCGCCGAGCGTTGCAACATGGCGCACCTGTGGCGTGGCGAGCCCTTGTGCGCTCGCCGCAATACCGGGATAAGCTGCGGCGATGCGTGCGTCGGTCGCAATCGTGGCGATGGTAGTCAGCGCGCCGATCTGAACGGTGCCGTCGGCCTCCCAGGTGATCGTCTTGTCGCCGGTGTGCGAAATATCGATCGGGATTCCTTGCGACACGCCGCTGCGGCGGCGTTCGCTGAAGTCGGTACCCCCAGCGCGGAATTCAGGCGTGGGGTTGGGCGTGATGACGGCGACACTCATGCTGCATCCCTCCCTTTTAGCGCGGCGACCAGACGATCAGGCCGGAACGGAATTTCGGTCAGTCTCACGCCGATCGCATTGCGGATGGCGTTGGCGATCGCGGGTGAGGTCGGCACGGTCGCGACTTCGCCGATCCCGACGCTGCCGCCCGGCACATGCTCGAAACCGGATTCGTCGAAATGCACCTCCAGCTTCGGCATGTCGGCGATCCCCGGAATGCGGTAATCCTCCATGCTGCCGCTCAGGATGTGGCCGCTCAAAGGATCGGTCTCCCGCGTCTCATAGAGTGCGTAGCCGATGCCCTGGATCACCGCGCCTTCGGCCTGGCTTCGCGCCAGCGTCGGTGCGGCGAGCTTGCCGACCGCGAGGCCCGTATAGGCGTTGAGCACGCGCACATGCCCAAGCCAGGTATCGACCTCGACTTCCATCACCTGCACCGAGCTCGGCACGCCGGCGCCGACCACCATGTGGTTCATCAGACGCAGCACCCAACCGAACACCCGGCCCATCATTCCTGCCTGGTGTAGCGCAGGCCTGACTCCGGGCGGCGGCTTGCCGTCCTCCTGGCGTCTCGCCGACACGGCGATATCGGGAGAAGCCGCGATCATCTCGCGCCATGGGGCGTTCGAGCCCGGAGCAGGCGTTCGAGACGCGGTGCGCCTGATTTCTGCTTTCAGCTTTTCGATGGCAAGCAACGTGGGCGGAACCACCGAAGCGGTGACACGGCTGCCGCCGGAGCCCGGTCCGGGCGGCAGGTTGGAGCGGCCGATGCGAACTTCCACATCCTGCGGCTCGAGATCGAACGCCTTGGCGACGGTGTTGGCGAGCACGCTGCGCGTGCCCGTGCCGATATCCTGCACCGCGCAGCTTGCGACGATACGGCCACCCTCGACAGCGAGCTCGACCGAGGAGCCGGTCTGCCAGAGATACAGCCAGTAGCCGGTGGCGACGCCGACCCCGCGCCGGAAGCGGCCGGTCTGTGAGGCGGCCGGCTTGCGGCTCTTCCAGACATCGAGGCCGGCAGCCCAGTCGTACAGGCGCTGACGGTTGGGATCGGGATCCCAGAGCTTGCGCAGGTGAATCGGATCGATCTTCATCCGCAGCGCCGCTTCGTCGACCGCCTGCTCCAGCGCAAACGACATCGGTGGACCGCCGGGGCCGCGGAACGGCGCGCCTGGCGGCAGATTGCTGAGCACGTCGAAGTCAACGAGCTCTTTTGCTTCGGCCGGATAGATCAGCCGGGCCAGACCGGCGATCAGCGAGTTCACAGAAGCGCCGGTATCGGCATGAGCGGTAAACGACAGCGCCTTGAGGCGGCCTTCCGCCGAAGGCAGCAACGACAGCTTCAGCTCGGCGGCCGGACGATAGCCGGTGACGGAAAGCTCCTCCTCACGATCGAAGGCGACACGCACCGGCGCCTTCGCCGCGCGCGCAAGCTCGATCGCGGCGATGGTCTCCAGCCCGACGCTACCCTTGGAGCCGAACCCGCCACCGACATGATCGGCGATGACACGCACCTTGTTGTGCGGAAGGCGGAAACGCTTGGCGATCTTCTCCATGCTGTCGTGAATGGCCTGAGTCGAGATGTGCACGGTGAGCTGATCGCCGTCGAACCTGGCCACGGCCGCATGTGGTTCGAGGCTTGCGTGCTGTTGCGTCGAGACGCGGAAGGTCTCCTCGACCAGCAGCGGATTGCGTTGCTGGCGCGCCTCGTCGAGCCAGCTCTTGGCCTGCTTGGCTTTCTGCGAGAACGGCGCCGAAGGTCCGCGCACATTGCCTTTCCACGACACCGGAGCACCGCCGGCGCCCTCGGACACGTTGCCGGCACGCTTGCGGTCCTTCTTTTCGAACACGACTGGCGCGTCGTCGCGTCGCGCTGCATCGAGCCCGATCACGGCGGGTAAAGGCGATGCCTTGAAGCTGATCGCGGCGATAGCCCTCAGTGCGGTGCGGCGATCCTTGGCCGCGACGGCTGCAATCGGCGCGCCGACGAAGCGGACCATGTTGTCGTCGTCGAGCAGCGGAACGACCGCGGCAACGCCGGCCATGGCGCGCGCCGTTGCCAGATCGAGATCGGTGATCCTCGCATGCGCGACGTGCGAACGTAGGATGACGCCTTCGAGCTGGCCATCATGGTGGATGTCGACGGTGTAGCGGGCCAGTCCCGTCACCTTGTCGCGGGCTTCCAGTCGCGGCGCGATGGGATCGATGCCGTCGAAGCGGCCCGAGCATGCTTCGCCGACGGCGCGATAAATGCCTTCATAGGCGCCGCAGCGGCAGAGATGCCCCGATAGCGCAGCGGCGATCTCCCCGCGCGAGGGGGGCGCTGTGCCCTTGGTTGCGCGCCAGCTATCGTGGAACGCGGTGGCTTCGACGACAAAGCCGGGCGTGCAGAAGCCGCATTGGAGGGCGTCGTGCGCCATGAACGCCTTCTGCACCGGGTGCAACCCGGCTGCTCCGACGCCCTCGATGGTTGTCACCGATTTGTCGGCGGCCGCCTGCGCCGGCAAAAGGCAGCTCACGACGGGTGTGCCGTCGAGCAGCACGGTGCAGGCGCCGCAGACGCCGGAGCCGCAGACGAGCTTGGTGCCGGTGAGGTCACCATCGCGGATCACGTCGATCAAGAGCGCATCCGGATCATCGGGCAGCACCAGAGGCCGTCCGTTGATAGTCGTGCTAGTCATTTTCGAGCTCCCGCTTTGCGTAGGGACTTCTTTGCGGACGACGCCATCGCGCCGGCGATCAGCATGCGCAGCATGGTCTCGAGCTGTTTCAGGAACGCGTCGAACGGCTGCATGGAAGGGAAAGCGGATTTGGTGCCGTGGACCGCCATCTCGACGCAGCGGGCGAGCTCCCGCACGCTGACACCGCTTTCGAGAGTGAGCTTTCGCTTGCGGCACACCCGCGCGATCGTGGTTGCAATTTCGTCGGCGAAACGGATGGAATAGCTCTGGTAGAGGTCGCGCGCCTGCGCGAGGTGCTCGGAAAACAGCTCCTCAGTATGAGGCGAGTCGTTGAGCGAAGCGAGCATCGACTGCATGCGCGCGCCGATCTCGGCAACCAGGATGTCGGCAAGCTCGTAGCCCGCTTCCTCTGCCGCCTTCGCCGCCGCGATTTCGGCAGCGAGCCCTTGCTCGTAGAGCCGCTCGATCAATGCGCGAAACAGGGTCTCCTTGGAGGCGAAGTGATGATAGAGCGCCTGCCGCGTCAGTCCGGCTTCCTCGGCCGCCTGCTCGATCGAGGAGCGGCGGAAGCCGTGGCGCCGGAACACGCGCATGGCGGCGTCGAGGATCCGATCCTGGGGAGGAGCCTTGGCCTGCATCTTGTCAGATTTGACAAACGCGAATGAAATGTCAAATCACAGTTTGATGACGGTGTTCTACGCCGAAGAGCCAAAGGCGCTCAAAGGACACAGAGCATTCTCCAGAGGAGCAGGCGGTCATCTGGGTCCGTCTTCCGCGGAGCCTTCATCGAACCTGACTATGGTTGCTCTGACTATTCCGGCAATTGGCCCTTCGCGACGAAATCCGCCTCTGACCTGCGCCGCTGTAGAGCCGGGGCGGAAGACAATGGCCATTGGTGAGCACCATCTAATCTGATCCGTCTGTTTCCTGTTTCTGAGCGAGCGGAGCGATTTCCGCATGAATTCCTGGTTAGAGCATTCCCGTCAGGGTCGCGGAAGAACAGCGTGCGATGTTCGAATGGCTGATCAGTCGGCGGTGAAAGGACCGATATTCCCCGATCCTCCAAGGTGGCTGCACAAGTGTCTACGTCCTGTGGCAGCGACGCTGCGCTCATGCACGGAAATGCGGTTGATGAGTCGGCGGGGAAGTAAGTCGATCCCTCCCTCGTCCGAGCATTACGCGCGCCGTAGTTGAGGCTCGTCCGGCAAGGGCCAAGGCCGAAAGCAGTTCACGGTGAAGCGGAATCAACAGTCGTCGTCCCGTCTTCTGCTGCGCGACGGCTATCTTGTTTTCGGGCGTCATATGGGACGAGGCCACGCGGACGACGTCCGATCGTCGCTGACCAGGGCGTCCGGCAGCCCATCGGGGCACGTCAAGCTTGGTGCGAATTTGAGGTGCGTACCGCATTTATGGAGCGGATAAGCCCCTCAGCTGGTACGATGTACTCAGGTTGGCTGGGTGGAAAATCGGTTGGCTCCGCCACGAGGCGAGCGCGGATCGCCAACCTCCAATGCAATCCCGATCAGTGGATTGCCCATCAGCTCTATAATACTCGCAGCTCGGCGTTAGGCGACTGCTCCGCACGCCCCGGTACGTTGCTCAACGCCAGCTGCCGCAGGCATCCGAAGAGTTGCAACCACACAGAGACAATAACAACGTTGACAACCGTTGTCTAAATGAGGTACGTACCGCAAATTGGTCGGGCGCGTCGCTGATTGTGCAGCGTTGGTTCGGTCGCCTCGGGGAGTGGCGTCAAGACGCGCTGATGCGAAATTTCAAGTACTCGCCTGTGTTGAGCCGATGTTGTCGGAGCCTTCTCGCGGTCTGATCGGACCGGAGACGAGGGCGGCTGGCATCGTCGGGGCGGAGAACGCTGTGTGAATTCGGGCGGCAACAGGCCGAAGCTCTCGATTGTCACATCGCCGCATCCATGACCGGCGGTCCGGCTTCGCGCCGGCTTGCGGGGAGGATGCCGTTTGCGTCGGCGCTTGGTCGCGCCGGCTCTCGAGTGTCGCACGATCTGCAAAAAAAAATCGGGGAGAGCGCCAATGGTCAAGATCATCTCGATGCTCACGAACAACGATCTGACGGTCGAAAACGCCAGGGAAATGTTCGAGGCCTCCAATCATGCTCCGACCCAGTTCTGGGGCTTCAAGGACACCGGCATCTCGGCTGATCGTGCCGGCGAGCTGGCGAAGCTGATTGCAGACAAAGGCAAGACGATCGTGTTCGAATCGTTCGGCGAAACGCGGGACGACTGTCTGCGTGCAGCCGAATTCGCCATCCGCAACAAGTGCAAATATCTCATCGGCTGCCAATTCCACCCCTCCGTGGTCGCCCTTCTGCAGGGCTCGCCCGTGGTCTACTTCCCGACGATCGGGCGCCGTGCGGGCGTGCCGCGCTATCTCTATGGCAGCACCGAGGACGTCGTTCAGGACGGTCAGCGCGTCCTGGCGAGTGGCGCAGACGGCATCTGCCTGTCGATGTACCGCTACAAGGATGGCGATCCTCATGACCTTGGGGCGGCGGTCCTGAAGTCTGTCGGCGCCCACGCGACCATCGTCAGCGGCAGCATCAACACCTTCGAGCGCCTCAAGCAGGTGCGGAAACTGAGACCCTGGGGCTTCACCATCGGCTCTGCTTTGTTCGACGAGGCTTTCGGCAAGGGGCTGACCTGGCCCGAGCAGATCTCGGTCCTCGATGCCGTGCTGACCTGCGACGCCGGCGCAGCGCTGAGCGCATGAACCCAGGCGGATCGGTCCCACCCGACCGCATCCGCACTTCGAAACACGCCAGAGCCCATCGCTCATGCGCAGCAGATCGATAGCGTCGGCGCCAAAGGTTGGAAGCATCAAAATGAAGTCCATGAAATTTGGCATCATCGTTGGAAGCCGCGGTTTCTTTCCGGGCCATCTCGCGGCGACCGGCCGCGAGCATATGATCAGCGCGCTCGAGCGTGCCGGTCACGGCTGCGTGGTTCTTGGCACGGGCGATACCGAACATGGCGCGGTGCAGTCCTTCGAGGATGCCCGCAAATGCGCCGCGCTGTTCAAGAGCCGCGCTAGCGACATCGACGGCATCATCGTCACGCTTCCCAATTTCGGTGAAGAGCGGCCGATCGCCGACACCTTGCGCCTGTCCGGCCTCAACGTGCCCGTCCTGATCCAGGCGACCCCCGACGATCCCACGAGGATGTCGATCCAATGGCGCCGCGACAGCTTCTGCGGCAAGATGTCGGCCTGCAACAATCTGCGTCAGTATGGCATCCGCTATTCGCTGACCAAGTCGCACTGCGTTGATCCGCTCAGCGACGAGTTTCAGCAGGATCTCGCCCGCTTCTCGGCGATCTGCCGCGTCGTCGGGGGACTGCGCGGGCTGCGCATCGGCGCCATAGGCGCGCGGCCGCAGGCCTTCAACACCGTCCGCTACAGCGAGAAGCTGCTCGAGAGGGCGGGGATTTCCGTCATCACGCTGGACCTTTCAGAGATTCTCGGCCGTGTGTCGCGACTGAGCGACGACCACGCGATTGTCACCGAAAAGCTCGATGCCATCCGAAACTACATCGACATCAAGGGCGTGCCCCACGCCGCCATCCTCAGGCAGGCAAAGCTCGCAGCGGTGACCGAAGAGTGGATGCGGGAGGCCGATGTGTCCATCAGCGCGATCCAATGCTGGACCTCGCTGGAGGAAAACTATGGCGTCGTCCCCTGCACGATGATGAGCATGATGAGCTCGAAGCTGATGTCGAGCGCTTGCGAAGTCGATGTCTGCGGGCTGATCGGCATGCACATGCTGGCCCTGGCATCCGGGACGCCGAGCGCACTGCTCGACTGGAACAACAACTACGGCTCGAACGCCAACAAGGCCGTGTGCTTCCACTGCAGCAATCTGCCCAAGGAGTTCTTCAAGAATTACCGGATGGACTTCCAGGAAATCATTGCCGGCACTGTCGGCAAGGACAACACCTACGGAACGGTCGACGGCTCGATCAAGTCCGGCCACATGACCTTTATCCGCGTGAGCACCGACGACACATCCGGGCGGATCTGCGGCTATGTCGGGGAAGGCAAGTTCACCGAGGATCCGCTGGAAACCTTCGGCGGCGCCGGCGTGGTCGAAATCCCCGAAATGCAGAAACTGCTGCGCTATATCTGTGAGAATGGCTTCGAGCATCACGTCGCCGCGAACTTCTGCTCGGCCAGCGATGTGATCGTCGATGCGACGCGCAACTATCTCGGCTGGGATTTCCACCTGCACGACGGCAAGGCCTGACGCCGGCTCCAGGGGGCCGGCCTCGGCCGGCTTCGACATACGCCATCTTTTTTCGGAAACCGCTGGAGCGGCAGGCGCTGCTTGGGATGAGGTGCCGATGATACAGCCGATGCTCAACAAGTTGTCGGAGGCGACGGACCGCTGGAGCGTGATGCCAGAGCGCATCGCCATCATCGGCACCGGGCCACGAGGAATTTCCGTGATCGAGAGGCTCGCCGGCAGGCTCGCGGAGAGCTCAACGCTTCGGTCCCTGGTGGTTTATGCGATCGACAGCGTGGAGGTCGGTTGCGGCCGCCTATGGCGCACCGATCAGCCCGACTGGCTGCTGATGAACACCCGCTGCAAGAACGTGACGATGTTCCCGAACCCGCCGGACGGAGCGGCCTGGCGTGCGGGCTATGGACCGACATTCATGGAATGGTGGCGGCAGATCGACGTCAATTATCCCGGTCCGTCGGGATTGGCGCCCCGGGGGCTTTACGGGAAGTACCTGAAGTTCGTCCTCGACGTGGTCGAACTGAATCTGCCCGAGCAGATGCACATCGAACGGGTGCGGGACAGGGTCACTGACATCGACGAGCATGCCGGCGAGTATGTGCTGACCTTCGAATCCGGGCGCGACAGTCTCCGTGTCGACCGTCTCGTCGTCTGTTCGGGCTATCCTCTCAGCAAGGCGAAATCGGCGAGTCAGGAATCAACGCCGTCATCACGGCACCTGACCTGCTTCGACGTGCTCGAGACCTTTCAAAGCGGCTTGTCCCTCCCGGCGGACTTGTCGGGGCAGGCCATCGGCCTCAGGGGGCTCGGCCTGTCCTTCTACGACGTGTTGTCGGAACTGACACTCGGTCGTGGCGGCCGGTTTGTTCATGGCGACGATGGGGATGTCCGATATTTGCGAAGCGGCCGCGAGCCGAGGCTGATCGTGGCGGGATCGCGCAGCGGTTTCCCCTTGCCCATGCGCGGCAGGGACGATCGCCCCGCAGGGCTCGGCTTTGCGCCGCGATTCTTCACCGAGACACGCATTGCTGACATCCGTGCCGAGGGCCCGGCATGCTTCCGCACCAGCTACCTGCCCTGGCTCACGGCCGAAGTGAACTTCGCCTATCTCGAAAAGACACTCGCGCCCGATCGCTTCGACAGCTTCCGCAAGCAGCTTGACGCGGGCGACGCATCCACCGCGACCATCATGCCGTTGATGTCGGAGGTAGCTCACTCCTTTGGCGTCGAAGGTCTGCTCGACCTTGAAGCGATGGCCGCGCCGTTCAGGGGCATGTCGTTCCCGACCCAGGACGCCTTCAGGCGGGCGGTCGTTTCGCTGGTTCGCCAGGATGTCGCCCGCTCCGAGGCGGGCGAGTTCACCGATCCGGTCAAGGCCGCTCTCAATGTTCTCCGTTTCATCAGACCCCATATCCGCAAGGCCGTGGACCTGGGCGGGCTGACCCACACGTCCCACCACGAATTCATCACCAGGATCGGTCCGACCATCGCTTTCCTCTCGACCGGCCCTTCCCTGACACGGGCCAGGCAACTGCTCGCGCTGATCGAAAGCGGTCTGTTGGAATTGCTTGGTCCAGGTGCGAGCTTTCGCGCGAAGGATGGGGCAGGCTTCGTCGCCTCGTCGGATGCAGTCGAGAACTACAGTGCTGATATCGATGTCCTGATCGACGCGTATGTGCCGGCGCCGAATGTCGACGTCGACGACAATCCCGCCATTCGCAGCCTGGCCGATGCCGGACTGCTGAGGAGCTTCATGGGAACAGGCGGCGTGCAAGTCACCGCCAAGCCGTTCCATCCGGTCACCAGGGACGGCGAAGTCAAGGACCGCATCCACGTGCTCGGAATACCGACCGAGGCTGCCAGGTGGTTCCTGCATGTCGGCGTAATCGAGCCGGGCGTGTGGGACGAATTCATCGACGATGCCGACGCGATCGCAACGGCCGCCATCGAAAAACTCGTCCCGAGCAATCCGGGACCGGATGAGCGGGGCAGCGAAAAGAGCAGAGAGGGCGCTACGCGGACTCCGAACAAGTATCTGAGCTGACGCAAACAGCGCTGACGGCGACGCAGCAACAGGGGTGGACGAGATGCAGAACCGGGTTTTTGGACACGTCGACGGGGTCGACATCCACGAGGTCACCCTGCGCTCGGACAATGGCATCGAGGCCAGGATCCTGACATGGGGTGCGGTCGTACGAGACCTGTTGATTCCCACAGCCCGGGGCCCGCAAAGGGTGGTGGTCGGTTACGACACACTGGAAGATTATGTCGCCGACACGGCTCATGCCGGGGCGATTGCGGGGCGCTTCGCCAACAGGATCGGGAACGGTCGTTTCGAAATTGATGGCCGGGACTGCCAGCTGCCTCTCAATCAGGACGGCAAGCATACGCTGCATGGAGGTGGCGACGGTCAGGGCTTCAGCCGGAGGCCATGGACGCTCGAAGCCCATGATCCAACGTCGGTGACGATGTCGCTGCGCTCTCCGGACGGCGACGCCGGTTTTCCTGGCAATCTCGACGTTCGCTGCGTCTATCGTCTGCTAGGTCCCGCGACCCTGCAGGTTGAACTGGCCGCAACGACCGATGCCCCGACGCTCTGCAATCTCGTGAGCCATGGCTACTTCAACCTCGAACTGCCGGCCGGCTTTGCCGACGCTGCTGTGCCAAACGCCATCGACCATGAATTCGTGGTGGAGGCGGATTTCTATACGCCGGTCGACGACGACCTCATTCCGACCGGCGAAATCCGTTCGATCTCCGGTACGCCATTCGACTTCCACCGGCAAAGACCGCTGCGCAATCCGGAAAACGTCACCTATGACATTGGCTTTGTGTTGCGGCGGCAGCCCTTGCCGGGAAACGATCTGGTCCATGCCGGAACGCTGTTCGGGCCACGAACGGAAATGGCCCTCGACGTTTTCACGACCGAGCCGCACCTCCAACTCTACGATGGCGGCAGCTTCAAGGGGCCGGCCGTCGGCCTCGACGGCGCGCGTTACAGCAAGCATTGCGGCATCTGCCTCGAGCCGCAACGCTATCCTGACAGCCCCAACCATCGACACTTCTCCGACGCCGTGCTGCGACCCGGCGACACCTATCGGCAGGTGACGGAATATCGTTTCCGCGCATCGTGACACGTAACGAAGGGCGAGCAAGATGGGATTCTCCTTCACGAACCAGGATCAGCAGACCCTTGTCCTGATGCAGGCTGTTGCGGAAGCAACAGCACAGGCGGCCGGCCGCTTGGCTCTGTCCTATCTGCGTCAGAACAAGCCGCTCGAGATTGAAACCAAGGGTCCGCAAGATTTCGTCACGGCGGTCGACAGGGCCGTCGAGCTGCTGATTAGGAAGCGCCTGCAGGAAGCCTTCCCCTATCACGCCATCCTTGGCGAGGAGTTCGGGCTCGATCGGGAAGGCGAGCGGATTGTCTGGGTGCTCGATCCGATCGACGGCACCTCGAACTTCATGCGCGATCGCCCGAGCTGGTGCGTTTCGATCGGGGCTGCGATCGAGGGCCAACCGGTGCTGGGCGTCATCTACGATCCGGTCAAGGACGAACTCTACAGCGCTGCGGCGGGTCGGGGCGCGACGCGCAACGGCGAGCCCATCACCGTGAACATGGAGAGCTCGGCCGGCAAGTCCGTATTCGGCGTGGGCTTCACCCGCGGCAAGAGCGTTGCGGCACACGCTCGGCAGATCAATCACATCCTCGAACATGGCTGCGAGTACCGGCGGTTCGGTTCATCGGCCATGATGCTCGCCCAGGTCGCTGATGGTCGGCTGGACGGCTATGCCGACGCGCGGACCAGCGTCTGGGACGTGATCGCCGGGCTTGTCCTGGTGCGCGAGGCGGGCGGGGTGATCGAAAGCTTCATTGAAAGCGGCGCGCAGGACGGGGCGATCCTGGCTGCCGCGCCGGCTGCCGCCGAAACGGCGTCACGTCTGCTTGCCATCGACCTTCAACACGACCTGCGGCAACCCGCCTGATGGTCAGCGGCGGGAACGCCGCGATCGCCAATGCACCGGAAATTTGCCTGGAGGAGACATGCAAGGTCAGCAGATAACGGGTCTGCACAAGCCGGAGACGGTTGCGGAAGCGCTTGCCGCGCTTTCGGACCTGGGTGGCGGCGGGACGGTCATGGCCGGAGCTACATGGATCATGCGGGCGCCATTCCGTCGGGAGCCGATGAAGCCGGCCTATGTCTCGCTTGCGCAGATTCCCGAACTGCATCGCATCGCGTTCACCCAAGCCCATGTGAGGATTGGCAGTGCTGTCACCCACGCCCAGCTCGTACGCGAACTCCAGGCGATTCCAGAATTGGGCGGACTGGTGTCGGCGGCCGGCGATTCGGCCAACCCTGCCGTCCGTCAGGCAGCAACCGTAGGCGGCAACTTGTGTACGGCGGATTTCGCTGCCGCCGACCTGGTCCCGGCACTGCTTTGTCAGGATGCCGAAGTCGAGATATTGACGATGGAAGGTCGCCAGTTCCTGAGCCTCGATGCCTTCCTTGGCCTTCGAGAGAGGCTTGAACGGGCCTATCTGCTCGTGTCCGTGCTGGTCCCGCGGCGCCCACTTGCCTCCGCCCATGCGCGCTTGCCGCTCAGGAAGGCCGGAGACTATCCGGTGGCCATCGTCAGTGTTGCCGTTGAACGTCGGCCAGACGGTCACATGCGAGGCGCCGCCATCGCCGTCGGATCGGTCGAAGCCGTCGCCCGGCGATGGCGCGGCCTGGAACGGGCGGTTGCGGGCCTGCCGCTCGATGCGTCGCGCATCCACCAGCTTGCCCTCGATCTGGCCGACGAGTTTGTCGGTCGGGACGGGCCTGAGGTGCCCGGATGGTATCGCGTCAAGGTGCTGCCGACCCTGGTGCGTCGCGCCTTCGCAACGCTGCAGCAACACTAGCCGGAGCGGGGAGACATGGCGGTCTGCATCAAGGTGAACGGTGAAGAACGCAGTTTCGACGGAGACGTGGTGACGCCGCTCCTGGATGTTCTGCGCAACAGCTTCTTCCTGACCGGCGCCAAGGACGTCTGCCGGGAAGGCTTCTGCGGCGCCTGCATGGTCCACGTCGACGGGGTGGCCGTGATCTCCTGCCTGACCCCGGTGGGACTGGTCGACGCCAAGAGCGTGTTGACCATCGAAGGGCTGGGCGATGAAGGTGATCTTGTCCCCCTGCAGCGGGCCCTTGAGGAGGGGGACGCGGTCCAGTGCGGCATGTGCTTTCCCGGCATCGTCATGAGCCTTACGAACTTGCTCGCGCAGCAGCCTTTGGCCACGCGCGACGACATCAAGCGCGGCCTCTGCGGCAACGTCTGTCGCTGCACCGGCTACGAACGCATCGTCGATGCCGCGCTGACGCTCGCGAGGAACGAGAGGCACGCAGATGTCTGAGGCAGAAGCGCTGGCTGCGGTGGTCAATTTCGCGAGGCGTGACGCCCGCGACAAGTTGCGTGGACGCACCCGCTACATGGTGGATCAGGTAAGGCCAGGGACGCTGCACGGCTTCGTGCTGCGCGCAACCGTGCCGTCGGCGCGGATCGTGAACATCGACACGTCCGTCGCGCGCAGGATGCCCGGCGTGAGGGCTATCGTCACCGCAGAGGACGCGCCCGGCAGGTTCGGTATCGGCATTGCCGACCAGCCTCTCTTTGCAAGCGACGTTGTGCGCTATCACGGCGAGCCGATCGCCGCCGTTGCGGCGGATACGCTTTGGCAAGCGCGGGAAGCGGCGGCTGCCATCGACGTCAGGCTCGAGGCGATGCCTGCGGTCCTGACCATGGCCGAGGCCCTGTCCAACCATGCGCACCTCGTGCACCGGGATTGGAAACGCTACGAAGTGCTGCTCGAGGCTGAGGGCGGCAGGCGGGGCGGCAATATCGCCTGGGAGGCGACGGTTGCACGCGGAGATACGGCAGCGGCCTTCGCCCGCAGCGACGTTGCAATCATCGAAAGCAGCTTCCGGGTCGGTCGGCAGAGCCACATGCAGCTGGAGCCGCGCGGGGCTATCGCCTCCTATGAGGACGGAAGGATTCACCTGGTCGCCTCGACGCAGGCGCCCTGGACCGTCAAGAACGTGACAGCGCGTGCACTCGGTCTTCCTCCCTCCCGGGTTCGTGTCACCGTGCCGCCCGTCGGTGGTGGCTTCGGAGTGAAGTACGGCTGTTCGATCGAGCCCTATGCGGCTGCGCTTGCGCGCGCAGCGGGGAGGTCCGTCGCCCTCATCAACTCACGACAGGAAGAACTGCAGACCTGCCCGTGCCGGGAAAACGCCGACATCCACATCCGTTCGGCAGTCACCCCGGCGGGAGATATCGTCGGCCGCGAGGCCACGGTGCTGATGGATTGCGGCGCCTATGGCGGCGAGCAGATCTATCTGACGACGATGACCGCACATACGCTTGGATCGGCCTATCGGCTCGGCGCCGTCAAGATGACCAGCCGCGCGGTCTATACCAACACCGCCCCCAATGGGGCGTTCCGCGCCTGCAACGGGGTCTACAACGTCTTCGCACTCGAACGTCATACGGACGAAATCTGCAGCGCCATAGGCATGGACCCGCTGGAGTTCAGGCGCCGCAACGTGCTTGGCGACGGGGACATCGGATCGACCGGGCAGGTCTTCGAGGGAAATGTCCTCGGGCCGATGTTGGACCGCATGCAAGCAATGTCCCGCTCCCAGCCATCCAAGCGAGCCGAGGTTGGGGAGCGCCTCTACGGCAAGGCGACCACGGTGGGAACCTGGTTCGTCTTTGTCGGGCCCTCCGCGGCCACCGTCAACCTCAACCCCGATGGCAGCGCCACGCTGGTGACGGCCGGGGTCGAAATCGGGCAGGGCACCATGATGCAATCCCTGCCGCAGATCGTCGCGGCCAAGCTCGGCATCCGCCCCGAAGATGTCGTGGTCAATGCCGCCGACACCGATGCGGCGGGCTTCGACGTGGGCGTAGGCGGCGGGCGGACCACGGTGTCGCTCGGTGCCGCCGCCTCGGTCGCATGCGACGAGGTGCGCCGGAAGCTGCTCGAGGTCGCAAGCAGGATGCTGCAGACGAGCCCCGAACAACTGGTACTCCAGAATGGACATGTGGAATTTGTCGGGAGAGCTGGCGGGGGCATCCCGGTCGCCAGCATCGCCGAGCATGCCCAGGCGGTCGGCGGCCCGATCTCCGGCAGCGGCGCGTTCACGCGCGCAGGCGTGCCCGCCATGACGGGGTGCGCGGCCGGTCACTTCCTGGATGCTGTCGACATTCCCGTCTTTGCCGTCCACGAATGTGAGATCGCGATCGATCCGGAGACCGGGCATGTCGAGGTCCTCAGCTATCGGGTGGTGCAGGACGTCGGACGGGCGCTCAACCCGAGCGCCATTCACGGCCAGATTCAGGGTGGCGTGACCCAGGGACTCGGCTACGCGCTGCACGAAGAGGTGACCATCAATCCCGACGGGCAGATCGCCCAGTCGGGCTTTGGAAGCTACAGGGTCCCGCTGGCGCAGGACGTCGTCCCCGTGGAGATCGCGCTGCATGAAGGCGCCCCGTCGATGGGGCCGTTCGGGACAAAGGGAGCGGGCGAAGTGCCCATCCTGAATGTCGGCGGCACCATCGCCTGCGCCATCGCCAACGCCACCGGCAAGAGGGTGCAGGAACTGCCGCTGACCCCGCCACGGGTCCTGAGCCTGATGCTCGACAGGACAGAACAACTCGATCTGCGGCACGCGCCGTTCTAGCCGCTCGTCGCACAGCGCATCGAGCCATCGCAATGGATCGCCGGATTGGAGTGTAGAACGAACATGGCCGCGACAAAGACCGCCAAGATCGTGCCGGACAATGATCATGTCGTCCGGTTCCTGAGCTCCTGGAGCTACCGCGCCAACGCATTCCGAATTGCCGATCGGCTGGTGGCCGAAAACATCACGGACCGGACATCCATCCTCGGCGTCGCCGAAGGCGACGAAGTGCTCGCCGAACTCGTCGCCTTCCTTGCGGAGGCGCGGCGCTTCGTCCGGACCATCGACCGGACGCTCAGCATCGGCATCGTCTTTGCCGTGTGGAAGGAGGTTCGGCGCCTGCAGCCGTATTCCGCAGACAATCCGACCGGCGAAGACGCCTTGCGCGCCAAGGTGGCGGAGCTGGAGTGGCTGTTCCGCGACACGCCGGTGACATGGAGCATCTACATCGTCGACGACGAGTGTCCCGACGGAAGCCTCGAGGTCGCACGGACAATCGTCGACGAGGCAGGATGGAAGAATATCTTCCTGCTCAAGCTCCGCGACGCCCTGCCGTCCTCTGAGCTGCCGCTGTCCAAGCTCGACAGCGCGACGTCCTCGACCAAGGGCGGGGCGATCCTCCATGGCATGCAGCGGGCCGCGAAGGACGGGCACGACTATGTCATGTACACCGACTGCGACAACAGCAATCATCTGGGTCAGATCGGGCTCTTCCTGCACGAGCTGGTGGGCAAGGGAAAAAAGGCCGCGATCGGCGACCGCCGGGCCACGCGCATTTCCGAATGGCAGACGACGCGCGAGAGCGAATCCTACGCCAACTACATCTTGAAGCGCGTCCACGCACTGCTGGATTTCGACCTGCTTCTGGGGGACGTCACCTGCCCGTTCAAGATGTTCGAACGGGAATATCTCCTCGGCCTGCTCGAACGCATGGACGTTTTCGACTTCTGCGTCGATTTCGACGTCGTCGGCTATCTGAAGACCAGCGGCGCGCCGGTTGCGATCGTGCCCATCGTTTCGGTGGACTCCGACAGCGAGACGACCTGGATCGCGCTCACCAATGTCAAGGTGTGGTGGCAGAAACTGCACGGCTTCATCTATGTCATCGAAAAGTACAAGCTGGCTCACAATGAACACGCCGCCAGCCTGGTTCGGGAAAAGCTTTGGACGCAGGACAATATCCGGAAGGTCCTCGAGGTCGCTGCCGGTGGTGTGACCTCCAATGGTCGCCGCCTGACCGCGGAGGAACAGCTCGCGATGCCTTTCGCGGAGGTCGACGGCTGGATTCGGTCTGCACTGGCAACTGGCGCCACCTGAACGCATCTCCCGGTGAAGATCGCTCAACACGATGGTCACACCTCCGAAGTGCGAGTCACACAAGCTCAATCAAGCGGTTGTGCCAGGATCGTGTGAGATATCCGGCCAGCGCTGCGCCCGGCCGCATCGGCAGCGGCTGTCTTGCCCCGCCAACAGGCTGATGACGCCTATCAGAACGGCCAGCGTCGCCTGCGTTGTGGGGCGCCGCGCCGCCGCCGTCGGCTCCAGCCGGGCCGCCCCACGCAACTCCACCCAGCGCCGCAACACGGAATCGCGGCAACGTGGCTGATGCAGCGCGGCGCGGACCCATGGCAGGCCGCGGGCTATCTCGGCATGTCGCTCGAGCTCCTGCTGAATACCTATGTCACCATCATCCGGACTATCTGTCCGATACTGTCGAGAAGATCGCGAAGCGTGATTCCGTTCCCAGGCAAACGGTGACGACGCCGGGTACGGTGATTGCCTTGCAACGGGCCAAGTTGGAATGAACGCCTCGCGATCTTGAGCGACGCGAACCGCCGACGGCACGTCGCTTGCTGGATCGTAGCTCATCTGCTGCGCGAGACGGTGCTATCGTTAGGCAGGGCTGCGTTCTCGGCCAGGAGTTCTCTTACATCGTCGAACCTTTCCGATGCTGGCGTGAGCCAGGGGCGCCGAGCCTTGCGACTTCCGCACGAACGAAAAGTGGACGTATCTGGTGCGGTTTCTGGTGCGGCGAGCCCGCTGCGGGCAAGGCGCAAAATTGTGAGTTCGTCGACGTTCTTCCGTTTCTAGTCTTCGATCAACTTTGCTGGTCCTGGCAGGTTGTCAGACCTCCCCAAGGTGCCAACACTTCGGCAGTGTGGTGGCCGACGCCGCTCGTCCAGGCCCCACCACAACGACAAGCAGGGCCAGGCTGAGCCTGGATCTCGCTCAATGTCGACGGCGGAGCGGTATTCGCCGTACTCCATCGCTCGCCGATAGGTTTCGGCAAGCTTGCAGAGCAACACAGCGTTCATGACGTGACCTATTGCGTCGTCGAGGCCGGCAATGCAGGCGGTTTCATCGCAGCCACAGTCGTTCCGGCAATCTCGCAATCCGCCATGAGCTCCGGGCTGTGATCGCCGACGCCCGGCTTGCCTGGACGCTCGCCGATGGATGTGTTGCCGAGGGTTGGACACGTGCACATCACGGTCGACGACGCGACCTGGCACTTTATCGACGCGTCCGGCGAAACGGTGGTCCTTGTGGGACTGGCTCCGGGCCCGCACCGCGTCCTGTTCGAATTGGCGGACCCGACCCACCGCGCGATCGACAGTCAAACGGTGCGTTTCATCCTACCGGAGTGAGATCGGCGGATGTTGTGGAAACGAAGAAGCGCCGAGCAGAACCGCTGCATACGCCAAGCGGCCTGGGGCGCAAATGCTGTGCGCGACGTCTCAGGCTTGTTGACCGAATACAAAGCTGCGGCTTGGGCCAGCGTCGCTAGTGGCTAGTTGTAGAGCCGGCGCAGCGCCTTGATGGCCTCTCGTTGCTCGTCGATTTGCTGCTGGATCGCCTTGCGAAGCTCCATCTGCCGATAGGCGTCGCTGGCCATGCTCTCCGTGCGGCGATGAAACGGATTCCCATGTAGGCGAGATCGCAGCCGAGCAGCCGTGCCGCGGCGAGCGCTACGCCGTCTGCTACGCCGCCGGCAAGAACGATCGCTTCGTCGAAGATTGCGCGGACGGCTCGGACGAAGGAAAATGGATTTGCCCAGCCGGTCCGGCCGCTCGCCCGGCACTCAACAGGATCAGCCCATCCGCCCCGGCCTTGATTGCTTTCTCCGCGTGATTCACAGACGCGATATCGGCGAATACGAGACAGCCTACATCGTGCAGCGGTCCAACGGCCGCTGCAGGAGACCCGACGCTGGTGATGATCATCTCCACCTTGTGGCGGACGAGACAAGCAAGCTCTTCCTGGAAGCGCGGCTGCCGCACGATCAAATTGGGGCAGTGTGGTGCAGCCTGATGACCCGAGTCTGCAACGCCATGCTCGATCGCGCTCAGCCAGTGATCGAGTTCTTCGACCGATCCAGCGTTGGCAGTGGGGAAGGCGCCGATCAGCCCCGACCGGCAAACCGCCGTGACGAGGTTGACGCCCGATACCCGGAGCATCGGAGTGGCCATCAAAGGCAGGCGCAACCGCGATGCGATCTTCGAGGGCAGGCCGGTTCAGTTCGTGAGAGTCATGTCGCCTTAAGTTGCTCTTGGAAGAGCTATCCTGCGCTTGCGCCGAGCTCTGTCATTGGAGTCTAAGCGCCAGCGCTGCACACGACAGGACCCTTGGAGCACCTTGCTCCAAGGGCCGTTCGCGAAGGGATGGTGCTGCCATGATAGCGAAGCCCCTTCAGACCCAACATGAAGGTGGTCGTGTCGATGATTTCATCGTGCCCCGCAAGTCAGAAGCCTCGAAGCGTCGCAAATTCCGATAAGTCGGCGCGCTCCGTGCGAAGGCTGTTGATGGGATGCTCAGCATCCGCGTAGCCGAGAGCCATGCCGCAAAAGATCATGAGATGAGGCGGCAAAGCGATGAATTCGGCTATCGTCCTGTGCCAGATTGCCCACGCTTCCTGCGGGCAAGTGGCCAATCCCTTTTCGAAGGCCAGCAACATGACGGATTGCAAGTACATGCCAAGATCAGCCCACTGTCCCGGCTCCATCTCGCGATCGATGGCAAAGAACAAGCCGACCGGAGCGCCGAAAAATCCAAAATTCTTCGCGAGCTGCTTCAGGCGCACGGCCTTGTCCTCGCGTGGAATTTCAATTGTGCGATAAAGATCTTCGCCGTTCTTGAAGCGTCGGGTCCTGTACGGCTCCTTCAGCTCGGGTGGATAGATGTTGTATTCTGCTTTTTCGCCCATTGGGTTGATCTTCATCCGCTCGGCGACGAGCGACTTGAACCGTTCGAGCTCTTGACCAGCCAGCGCCCAGACATGCCAGGGCTGAAGGTTGCCGCCCGAAGGCGAACGACCGGCCGCCAGCAGGATATCCTTCACGATCTCTCCCTGGACGGGCTTATCCAGAAACGCGCGGACCGACATTCGTGAGTTTAGGGCGTCGGAAACTTTCATAGGTTGTCCTCATGCAAAGCGTCGAAGGCGATCGTCAATCGATCCGAACAACCATCTTTCCCAGTGCGGAACGCGTGGTCATTGCCTTGAAGGCATCGCGGAAATCCTGAAAGGCGAAGATCTTCCCTACGACCGGAAGGAGTGTCTTTTCGCTCAACCAGGCGAATAGCTGGGCAATCAGTTGGTCGCGCACGTCCGGTTCGCGGCGGCCTATCTGAGCGAGGTCGACGCCCAGCAATGCGCCTCCTTTCAGAAGTGGTAAATTGAACGGCAGCGCGGGAATGCTGCCGGCCGCAAACCCGACGACAAGATGACGCCCATTCCAGGCGATCGAACGGAATGCCTGCAGACTCAGGTCACCGCCCACCGGGTCAAAGATCACGTCGACGCCGCGGCCACTGGTGAGAGTCTTTATCTCGTCACGCCAGCCGTCGACGGTGTAGTCCACCACTGCGTCGGCGCCGTACGCCGTCGCAAACTGCCGTTTCGCCTCAGTCGATGCGGCTGCTATGACCGAGGCGCCCAATAGCTTTGCTACTTGTACCGCGGCGATGCCAACCCCGCCGGCTGCGCCAAGCACCAGCAGCGTTTCGCCCTGACGAAGCGTTCCCCGCACCTTCAGCGAATAGAGCGCTGTAAGATAATTCGCAAAAAACGAAGCGCCAACTTCCGGTGCCACGTCTTCCGGCCTGACGAAAAGCGCTGAAGCTGGGAGGCAAATATACTCAGCAAGCCCACCGGATCTGGCCATACCGATAACCGGCGTCCCTGGTGCAAAGCCTTCCACGTCCGGGGCGACTGCATCGACTGTGCCGGCAAACTCTGTGCCCGGTGTGAAGGGCAGGGGATCCCTGGTCTGATATAGGCCTCGGACCTTCAAGCCGTCCACAAAACCAACGCTTGCAGCCTGTATCCGGACACGAACCATCCCAGGCGTTATGTCCGGTTGAGCCACATCCTTTAGAGCGACATTGTCGATGGCTTCGTAGTTCTCGACGACGACTGCTTTCATGATAGCCTCTTACGGAATTCGATTGCGTGTAATCGATCGAGCGCAAAATTTTCGTTTCTCTTCGGTCGAGGCGGCCGCAATGACGCGCCCACCGAATATCTTCTCCAAATGTATCGCGGCGGTTCCGACGCCTCCGGCTGCGCCCGGGACGAGCATCTGTTCGCCAGCTTGTAGCTTGCGCGCTCTGTCAGCGCATATTGGACCGTGAGATATCTGCGCAAAACGAGGCCCAGCCTCCGCGGAAGTGCCATCCTGCAGGATTCGTACTGCTTCCGCTGGAACGGCAACGTACTCCGCGAGTGCGCCCGAGCGAACGATTCCCATGACCTGCATGCCCCCGGGGCATACTCGGTCACCCCCTCTCCGACGCTTCGTGTGATAGAGGCCGAGCACCTTGAGGTCATCGACGAAGCCGATTCCCAGGGCTCGCAGACTCACGCGCAACGATGGCGTGAGCCTAGGCACGGGATCTGCTTCTCGCATTTGCGTTGGGAAAGCACAGTACCGAGCTCACCTCAATTGGTCCCGGCGCTTCCGACTTCGCCGTCGATCAGCTCTCCGAGAGGCTGCCACCTCTGACCGTCGAAGCGAATGAGTTGCATCTGTTCGATCGGAAAATAATCTTTGGCAGATGTATTGATCTTGATGCCGGGCAAGAGCATCGGAACGTCCACGTCCCTTAAGTTCGCGGCCTGCCGCATGATGTTGTTGCGCGTGAGGTCGTCGCCGCATCGCTTGAGGACCTCGAGCAGCGTGTGCGCAACGGCGTAGCCATAGACGGTGACGCGGTCTGCCTTGTCCCCATCTGGAAGATACCTGTCCATGAACGCATTCCAATCTCTCGCGGCCGCGTCGTTGCTCCAGGCGGGATCGCTGGGGTCCTTCAAATAGGCATTTGAGATGATCCCTTTGGCGTTCTCCAGACCGGCAGGACGGAGCACACTCGCCACGGACGTGGAGACGCCCGCGAGGAAGACGACCGGCTTCCACTCGAGTTCTGCAAGCTTGCGGATGGCCTGAGCGCTTGCTTTCGGCGTGGTCCAGGACACGAAAATGTCCGCGCCGGAGTTTTTCAGCCGCGCGATGTGAGCGTCGATCGTCGGTTCCGACAATTCAAATGACGATTCGGCGACGATCATCGAGGCTTTTTCTCCCAGCCCGTCGCGCAAACCCTTCACCTCGTCGCGCCCTCCGTCGTCATTCTGCCAGAGCATGGCAATCTTCGCGTTCGGATAGTTCTGCAGGATGTATTTTGCGTAGGCGCGCCCTTCGCTCTGGAAATTTGGCTGCCAGCCCATGGTCCATGGAAAATGGTCCGGATCGCCCCAGCGGGTCGCATTGCTTGCGACAAAGAGCTGCGGCACCTTCCGCGCGTTCAAGAACTTCTGGATCGCCGCGTTCGAGGGCGTTCCGACCGACTGGTAGATCATGAGTACCTCGTCGCTCTCGACCAGCTTTCTCGCCTGCTCCACGGCCTTCGGAGGACTGAACGCGTCATCGTAGCTCATGAACGTGATCTTCCGCCCATTGATGCCGCCTTCATCGTTGACCTTACGGAAAAACGCTGCAGCGAGGCGACCGATGATGCCGTAGGCCGATGCGGGCCCGCTATAGGGAGCGAGATTTCCGATTTTGATCTCTTGGTCTGTCGCGCCCGGATCGTACTTCTTTTCGGTTGCATTGGCCGGTAAAGCCGCGAGGCTCGCCGCCAACCCAACGGCGGCGAAATGAGGCAGGTATCTTCGTGGCATGGTTGATCCTCCCATCGACATAACTCAGCTCGGTTACGGCCGTGTTGAAAAAGGGGTAGGCCGGGACTTCGGCCGTCAATCAGCCGACAACGCCAGATACTTTCAGGCGAGCAATCTCCTCGTCGGAATATCCAAGCTCCTCCAGGATTTCCCCACTGTGCTGGCCCAGTTCCGGTGCGGGGCTTGGGGGCCTTTTTGTGACACCGCTTATTCGGAACGGGCTGTCCACGATTGCGCCACGCCCCGGCATCCACTCGGCTCTGACAAGCGCGCCGGCATGATACATCTGGTCGTCGCCGACCAGATCTCCGGCCTTGGCCACGATCGCCGCGGTCAGGTCAGCCGCCTGAAAGATGCGTTGCCAATCGGACGAGATGCGGCTCGCAAACAGGTCGTCGAGAAGTGCCACAAGCTCGGCCGCATTGGCGCGCCGTGTTGCGAGCGCCGAAAAGCGTGAGTCCTCGATCAAGGCGGAGCGGTCGATTGCGTCGCAGAAGCGCGGCCAGTCGCGTTCCTCCTGCACCAGGCTGATCATGAACCAGCGGTCGTCAGCGCACCGATAAAAGCACGTCAAAGCGTTCCGGGTGGCTTTTCGGGGGAGGCGGTACTGGATCTCGCCACCGCACAGGACCGCCTGGATCGATGCCGCATTCGACCAGACTCCGTTGGCAAGCAGCGATGACGTGACGTAGCTTCCGCGGCCCGTGCGCTCCCGGTGAAGAAGCGCCGTGACAATCCCGGCGTAGAGGGTGACCGCCGTTGGTTGATCGCCCATCCCCAGCGTGGGTGCCGCAGGAGAGCTCTCGAGGTCGGGACGTACGTTGTCGGCCAATCCCGATCGAGCCCAATAGGCATGGGCATCAAAGCCCGGTCTTTCGGCTTCGGGGCCTGTCTCCCCGTAGCCGGTGAGCGCCGCATAGACGAGACGCGGATTGATTTCCGAAAGCTGCTCATAGCTGATCCCGAGCCGAGTGCGTGAAGCCGGGGACTGGTTGGTAATGAAAACATCGGCGGAACGCACGAGCTGCCCCAGGATGGTTCGACCAGTCTCGGTCTTGAGGTCCAACCCCAGCGTACGCTTGCTGCGCGCGGCAACTGTCCACGCGTAGTTATGGTCGGCTTTTGGCAGGTTAGGAAGACGACCGAGGACCCGCTGCGGATCGCCGACGCCGACCGGCTCGATCTTGACGACGTCCGCACCGAAGTCCGCGAGGATCACGGCCGCCGCCGGGCCGGCGACAAAGGTGGCGCTGTCAATGACTTTCAGACCCTGGAACACGGCAGCCACCAGATCCCCCCTGCCGCCAAGCAGACTTGTTGCCGGCCATCCAGATGACAGCCAGATCATTTGATTGGGCATCCACCTAGCACGCTTGACGCAAAGGTTCAACCATTCATAATCTGGGCCTGGAGAGTTCGATGTCCTATGGCCCCGTCCGTTCGATTTCCGTGATGCACCGGCGCTTCACGTCGCCGGACGAGTGGCACTCCGCTATCGAGCCGCACTTCGCGGGAAGCCGCTACACGAGGCGGGCGCATTCGTTCTCCGTGTGGGGACGACTTGAGCGACTGTGCGATGCACTGCTGGTTGACAACTATGTCGCCGCATCTGGACTGGGCCCCGCCAACGACACGTACGGATTTTCGATCGATCCGACCGAGACGGGAAGCTGCTTTATTTTGCTGCAGCGATTCGGAAGCGCATTCGTGAAGCAGTCTGATCGTGCGACGGAACTCCGGGCCGGCGAATGGGCCATCTTTGACGCTTCCGTGCCGACTTCATTTCTGATTCCGGACGGCAGTCGAACGATCGGGGTGACCGTTAGTCATCGATATTGCGAACATTGGCCGCGCACTCAGCTTGGCGGAACCCGCCTGGAGAGGTCGGCTGAGAGCCGGGTTGCACTCTCAATGATTTCCGAGGCGTTGGGATCTGCCGAATGGCCGAATTTGCGCGTTCAGGCTTCGATGGAAGTTCTGTTTATGGATGCTGTGGAGGCAAGTCTGCCTGCGAGCGCTGCCAAACGGAGCGCCTTCATCCCGAACGCTGCGAAAATCGACCAGGTGAGACAGGCCATTGAGGTTCAGTTGAGTAATCCCGATCTCGGCCCCGACGGCATCGGCCGATCTGTCGGCCTGTCCCGCCGCTCGCTGTACCGGCTGGTCCGTCGGATCAATCAGACGCCTATGGGGTTGGTCCAAGAGCTACGTCTCGCGCGAGCTGCGCGATTGTTGCGAGACCGCGCGGAGGAACCTCAGAGCATCACCGACGTGTCGTACCTCGTCGGCTTCGTCGACCCCGCGCATTTCAGCCGGGTGTTCCGGGCACGATACGGGCAATCGCCCAGGCAATGGTCGTCGTCCCGCACCGACGGGCAGGCCCCTGCGAGATAAACTTGGCACCGTGCGTCAAGTGCCTGGCGCTGTGAGGCAGGTTTGATTTTCGTGCCGATGTTAGGGTGTCAGAAAATAATCAAACATCTGGAGGAGACCGATGGTCGGACGGATCGATGACCAGGTCGTAGACCCTGCCACGTACGGAACGCCCCACAAGTACGACGAAATCTTCGCCGAACTGCGGCGAAGCGACCCCGTGCGATGGACAGAACCTGCCGGCTATCGGCCGTTCTGGACCATCGCGAAGCACAGCGACATCCTCGAAATCGAGCGGCAGAACGACAAATTCATCAACGATCCGCGTACTAGCCTCGTGCCGATCGAGGAGGAAGAAAGACGAGTCCGCGCGGGGAACGCGAAATTAGTCAGGACGCTCATCACCATGGACGAGCCCGACCATCGTGCTTACCGCGGCATCACACAGGCGTGGTTCATGCCAGTGAACCTGCGCAAGATCGAGGGGGAGATTAAGAATCTTGCCGGAGAGTTTGTCGCTTTGATGGACGAGCGCGGTGGCCGGTGCGATTTCGTCAACGACGTCGCGCTTTGGTACCCCCTGCGGATCATCATGACGATCCTCGGCGTTCCGCGCGAAGACGACGCCAAGATGCTCAAGTTCACGCAAGCTCTGCTCGCTTCGTCGGACAAGGATTTGTCGGGAGGAAGCAACAACTTCCAAAGCCGCCAAGTCGCGGCTCAGGAGTTTTTTGCTTACTTCGGCGCTATCGCGGAGGACCGTCGCAGGAACCCGAAGGACGATCTCGCCTCGATAATCGCCAATGCGTCGGTCGGCGGCAATCCGGCCGGAGTCTTCGAGAGCCTCTCGTACTACCTGGTGATTGCGACCGCGGGCCATGATACGACAAGTTCGGCGATGGCCGGTGGATTGCATGCGTTGATCGAGCATCCGGCGGAGTTCCGTCGGTTGCGCGAGTCGCCGGAGCTGCTGAATTCCGCAGTCGAAGAGATGTTGCGCTGGACCTCGCCGGTGAAGCACTTCTTCCGCACGGCGACTCAGGACTATCAGCTTCGGGGCAAGCAGATCCGTGCCGGCGATTCGCTCATGATGTGCTTTCCATCCGGTAATCGCGACGAGGAGGTTTTCGTCGATCCTTTCGCGTTCCGGGTCGATCGGACGCCCAACCGCCATATCGCTTTCGGGCACGGCGTGCACCAGTGCCTTGGCCTGAACCTTGCGCGGATGGAGATGAAAGCGCTGTTCACGGAAATTGTTGCTCGGGTGGACTCGATCGAACTGGCGGGGGAGCCCGCGTGGATTGAGGCCAATCTGGTCAGTGGCCCGAAGCGGTTGCCGATCACGTACCGTATGAAGAGCTGCCCGGTGCAGTGATCACGCAATCGCGTGCCGGATGGTCGGGTGCCGTGCGTTGCCGCGGGGGCGCCCCGACATCATCTTTCAGACCGACTTCAGGAATCAGAAATGAGTGAAGCGATTATCTTCGATGCGATCCGCACGCCGCGAGGCAAGGGAAGGAGGGACGGCGCGCTGTACGAAGTGGGGCCGGTTCAACTCCTGGCCGGGCTGATGCAAGAGCTGGAGCGGCGGACTGAAATCGATACCGCGCTGATCAACGATGTTCTGATCGGCTGCGTGCAGCCGTATGGCGAGCAGGGTGGCGTGATCGCCAAGACCGCCGCGCTCGCCGCTGGATGGTCCTGGACGGGGCCGGGCCTTCAGCTCAACCGCTATTGCGGCTCGGGCCTCGATGCCGTGAATCTGGCAGCGCAGAAGATCCGTTCCGGGTGGGACGACTTGATCGTTGCCGGTGGCGTCGAATCGATGTCGCGCATGGGCATCGGCGCAGCACCGAGTGTGCGTGATTATCAGCCGCGGTTGTCGTTCGAGCTAAAGATGATTCCGCAGGGTGTGAGCGCGGACTTGCTGGCCACGCTCGATGGTCGGGCGCGCGAGGATGTCGATGCCTACGCGCTGCGCTCGCAACAACTGGCGGCGCAAGCGCGCGCCGAAGGCCGCTTCGATGGATCTCTTGTGCCGGTGCGCGATATCAATGGCGTCGTCCTGCTCGCGGCGGACGACGCAATCAGGGCAGATGCGACGATGGAGGGGCTGGCGAAGCTCAAGCCGTCCTTTGCCGAGATGGGCGAGTTCGGCGGTTTCGACGCCATCGCAATGTCGAAATATCCTCAGGTCGAGGAGATCAGGCACGTTCATACGGCCGGAAATTCCTCGGGCATCGTCGACGGCGCTGCGCTCATGCTGATCGGCAGCGCCGAAAAGGGGAGCGAACTCGGCCTGAGGCCACGCGCGCGGATCATCGCGACGGCCGCGCTCGGCGTCGAACCGACGATCATGCTCATTGGGCCTGCACCGGTCGCGGAAGCGGCGCTCCGCAAGGCGGGGTTGAGCTTCGAAGACATTGATCTCTACGAGGTCAACGAGGCGTTCGCGAGCGTAGTGTTGCGCTTCCTGGATGAAACGAAGGTGCCGCTGGCGAAAGTCAACGTCAACGGCGGCGCGATCGCGCTTGGGCATCCGTTGGGCGCAAGCGGATGCGTGCTGGTTGGGACGTTGCTCGACGAGTTGGAGCGGCGCGAGCTGAAGCGCGGCCTTGTCACATTGTGCGCAGCTGACGGCATGGGCGTCGCAGCTGTCATTGAACGTGTTTGATCGGGGATTCGGAATGACCGCCATCGACTATGCTAGGGATGATCAGGGCATCGTCACGCTGACCATGGATATGCCGGGTCAGGCCGTGAACACCATGACCCAGGCGTTCCGTGACGCTTACCGTGAGGCGGTGGAGCGGATCGAGCAGGAACGCGAGAAGATCATCGGGGTCATCCTCACCTCGAACAAGCCGACGTTCTTTGCCGGCGGAGATCTCAAGGGGCTGCTCGCTGCTAATGACGCCGCGGCGCTCTTTGCCCGTGCCGAAGCCACCAAGGCGACGATGCGTCGGCTGGAGAAGTTGGGAAAGCCCGTGGTCGCGGCCATCAATGGTGCTGCGCTCGGCGGCGGTTTCGAGCTCGGCCTCGCCTGTCATGCGCGGTTCGCCATCAACGACGGAGGCCTTCAACTCGGTCTTCCGGAGACCACTCTCGGGCTCATTCCGGGTGCCGGAGGTATCGTGCGCCTGGTCTGCATGCTGGGGCTCGAAGCTGCGATGCCGCTCGTCCTCGACGGCGTAGTCCTCGGTGCGGAACGCGCCCTTGAACTGAAATTGCTGAATGGGCTCGCGCGGGACGAAGACGAGTTGCTCGCGGAGGCGCGCAGTTGGATCTTGGACAATCCCGATGCCAGCCAGCCGTGGGATCGCAAAGGCTTTCGCATTCCAGGATCGACGCCCGATGCCGCGGCGCCGCTGGCTTGGCTGCGAACCGCGCCTACGCTGCTGATGAAGAAGCACCGCCTGCGTTACCCGGCCCTGGAAGCCGCGATGTCTGCGGCGGTCGAAGGGGCTGCCGTCGATTTTGACACGGCATCTCGGATCGAGAGCCGTTACCTCGCGAAGGTCGCGGTTGGTGGCGTTGCCAAGAACATGATCCGGACGTTGTTCTTCCAGATGAACGAAATCAAGGCCAGGAAGAGCCGGCCGGAGGGCATTCCCGACGCCAGTTTCGCGCGAATCGGAGTGTTGGGTGCCGGACTGATGGGCCGTGGCATCGCCCAGGTCGCCGCTCAACGGGGCATCTCCGTCGTGTTGAAGGACGTTAGCCGGGAGCAGGCGGAAAAGGCAAAATCGCAGATCCAGAGCGGACTTGAGAGACAGGTCGAGAAAGGCCGATTGTCGGCGGATCGCATTAGTGCTGCCCTTGCCTTGATCAAGCCGACCGGGAGCCCGAGCGATCTTGCAGGATCAGAATTGATCATCGAAGCGGTGTTCGAAGATCGTGACCTCAAGCGAAGCGTCACTCAGGAGGCCGAGCCATATTTGGCGCACGGGGGTATTTTTGCGTCCAACACGTCGACGCTTCCGATCACGGGGCTCGCGCAAGCCTCGGCCAGTCCGGCGAACTACGTCGGATTGCATTTCTTCTCTCCCGTAGATCGGATGCCGCTCGTCGAGATCATCAAGGGAGCGACGACCTCGGCGGAGACTTTGGCCCGGGCCTACGACTTCGTACGGCAGATCAACAAGACGCCGATCGTGGTGAACGACAGCCGCGGCTTCTTCACGAGCCGCGTGTTCGGAACCTTCACGCGCGAAGCAGGCGCGATGCTGGCCGAGGGCGTGGATCCTGCAGCAATCGAAAACGCGGCGATCTGGGCCGGAATGCCCGCCGGCCCTCTCGCCGTCATGGATGAAACCTCTCTTGCGCTGGCTTGGAGTGTTCGCCTCCAGACCATCGCTGACCTCCAGGCCGCGGGTAAGTCGGCGCCTGCCCATCCTCATTGGGCCGTTGTCGACAGAATGGTCAACGGGTTGAAGCGGCCCGGTCGAGCCGGAGGCCGCGGCTTCTATGAATATCCCGCCGGTGGCAAGAAACGCATCTGGCCCGGCTTGCGTGAGCACTTTCCGCCGAGTTCGGCACAAATTCCTCTCGAGGAGTTGTCCGACCGTTTTCTCTTTATCCAAGCCATCGAAGCCGTGCGCTGCCTCGAGGAAAAAATCATCGAATCTTCCCGGGACGCAAACATCGGTGCGGTGCTAGGCATCGGTTATCCACGGTGGACCGGCGGACCTCTTCAATACATCGACATGATTGGCCCGAAGCCGTTCGCTCTACGCGCCTCCGAACTCGCTACGAAATACGGCGACCGCTTTCATCCGCCGCGCATGCTGGTGCAGATGGCCGACGGTGACGGCCGATTCTGCGCCTGACGAGGGCAGGCCGGGAGCGGAGAACCTCGCGTCGTATCGATTGTGGGTGCGGCCAGCCCAAAGGCCGGGAATAGGCCGATTGCGAGCGAGTCTCTCTTCCCTTCTCGCCGGCGGAGGCCGGCAAAGGGCTCGTTGGGCCGAACAGGGCTTGCGGCCATCACAGCCACAAGGTATCAATGGTCCAACCAATAAAGGGGGAGGGCAGTGGTCATGGCAAGACGAGTCGTCGCCGCGGGACTGGGCTTGTTCCTGTGTAGCGGTTTGGCGTATGGCGAGCCGCTGAAGATCGGTGTCTTGACCGACATGTCGGGCGTCATCGCCGATACGGTCGGTCGCGGCTCGGTCATTGCCGCGGAGCTGGCGGTCAGCGACGCCGGCGGCGTGGTCCTTGGTCGACCGATCGAGATCGTCTCGGCCGACCACCAACTGAAGCCGGACGTTGGTCTGACCATCGCCCGACGGTGGTTCGACGAGGACCATGTTGACGCGATTGCCGACGTTCCCGTGTCCACCATCGCTCTCGGAATCCAGAATCTCGCGCATGCGAAGGGAAAGATCGCCCTGATCTCGGGAGCCGGGACCCTCGATCTCTATGGCAAATCGTGCTCGCCGACAGGCTTTGTGTGGACATTCGATACCAGCGTTTTGCCGCGCGCCACCGTTCTGAGCGCAGCCGAGTCCGGCGTGAAGAAGTGGTTCGTAGTCGGGCCCGACTATTCCTTTGGACACCAGATGGAGCGGGCCGTCGCCGACGTCGTGAAGGAGACCGGGGGACAACTGGTCGGCACGCGGCGCGCGGCGATAGGTACGTCGGATTATGCCTCGCTCCTTCTGGCGGCGCAGGAAGCGCGACCGGACGCGATTGCCTCGTCCTTTGCCGGCCACGACGGCGTCCTTCTCATCGAGAACGCTGTTGAATTCGGCCTGCTGCAGAAGGGAATGCGCATAGCGAGCCTGATGTTGTTCGACTCCGACGTGCACAGCCTCGGCTTGGACCGCATGAAAGGCATCTATACGACGACAGCATTTTACTGGGATACGGACGACAACACCCGCAGCTTTGCGAAGCGGTTCAGTGAGAAAATGGGACGACCGCCGTCCGCCCTTCAGGCCGGAGTCTATAGCTCGGTCACGCACTACCTGAAGGCCGTCAAGGCTGCGGGCTCGACATCCGGACCGGAGGTCGCAAAGAAGATGCACGAGCTGCCGATCTCGGACCTCACGACCCCTTCGGCCAGGATCCGGGCAGATGGCCGCGTGATGCGCGACATGCTGCTGGTCCAGGTCAAATCGCCGGAGGAATCAAAGGCCCCGTGGGACTATTTCAAGATCGTCCGGCGCATGAAAGCCGAAGAGTTGATGCCGGAGGCGCCCAATCCGGACTGCAAACTGGCAACGCAGTAGCCGATCGGTTTCCAGAACGACGGGCAGGCGGCCGCGAGAAGTCGAGCGCTTCACCAAACGTGCTCCCACGCCCCGGACAGAACATTGTTAGAGGGATGATGACATCGCCACTGATTTTTCTCGATGGAACGGCTCGCGCGCGCGAAGAGGTGCTGAGCAATGCCGCACGTGCGGCCAGCGGGCTGCATGCTTGCGGAGTCTCCGAGGGCGACACTGTTGCGGTCCTGCTGCGCAACGACTTCGCTTTTGTCGAGGCGACCCACGCCGCTGCGTTGATCGGCGCCTATTGCGTGCCGATCAATTGGCACGGCCGGGCGCAGGAGGTCGGTTATATCCTTGGGGATGCGAAGCCCAAGGTCCTGGTGGCTCATGCCGATCTGCTCGCGGCGGTGCGCAGCGAACTCGGGGAGGCCTTGCGCGGCATTCTGGTGCTGAGCGTACCGACGCCGCCCGAGCTCGTTCGGCAATTCGGCGTTCAACCAGGTGCCGAGGAGCCGGTGGGATCGGACCGCTGCTGGCCGGCTTGGCTGGCGGATTTCCAGCCCTGGAGCGGTGCCCCGCCGCGCAGCCGCGCGACGCTGATCTACACGTCCGGTACGACGGGGAACCCGAAAGGCGTGAAGCGCGAGCCTGCGACGGTTGAGCAGGCCAAGGCGTATGGAGAGCTGATGCGCGCCGTCTACGGCATCGCGCCCGGCGTGCGCGTGTTGATCGGGGGTCCACTCTACCATGCGTCACCGAACGCCTGTTTGCGTCAGGCCATCGCACAGGCCGAGATCATCGCGTTCCAATCCAAATTCGAGCCGGAAGAAACGTTGGCGCTGATCGAGCGGGAAAGGATCACGCATGCGGTGATGGTTCCCACCATGTTCGTCCGCCTGATGCGTCTGCCGGAACAGACCCGCCGCCGATACGATGTGAGCTCTCTGCGATGGGTGATCCACACGGGCGCGCCCTGTGCGCCGGAGATCAAGCAGGCCCTGATGGACTGGTGGGGGCCGGTCATCTACGAGACCTATGGCGGAACGGAGGTCGGAGCGGTGATGCTGAGCACGCCGGACGATTGGCTGGCTCATCCCGGCAGCGTCGGGCGGCTCACGCCGGGCGCCCGGATTGCGCTGTACGGAGAAAACGGTAAGCCGGTCGCGCCGGGCGAGGTGGGCGAGATCTACGTTCGTCAGGACTCGCTGGCGGATTTCGTCTACCTCAACGACGAGGCCAAGCGAAAATCGGTCGAGCGCGACGGCCTGATCAGTGTCGGCGACGTCGGTTATCTCAAGAACGGCCGGCTGTATCTGTGCGATCGGCGGTCGGACATGGTGATTTCGGCGGGCGTCAATATCTATCCGGCGGAGATCGAATCGGCTCTGATTCAATGTCCTGGAGTGCGCGATTGTGCTGTGTTCGGCATTCCCGACGATGAGTTCGGCGAGTCGCTGGCTGCCGCAATCGAGCCTGAACCGGGCAGCGAACTCACGACCGAGCAGGTTCGCGACTATCTGTCCGAACGTATCGCCAAATACAAGGTGCCGCGCCGGATCGATTTCCATGGAGCTCTTCCTCGCGAGGAAAGCGGGAAGATTTTCAAGCGCCGGCTCAAGGAACCCTTCTGGAAGGACACGGGCCGGCGCATCTGACCGCTATTTTTCCGTCGCGCGGGGGGGCGCAGCACGCTGCGGCCGCAATCCCTTTCTCGGATACTGACGTTTCGGCCGGCTGTGAGCGGACGCATCGCGCGTCGGCGAGAGCGGGTCAGCCTGACGATCCGAATGCGCCCGCCGTTCTCAGTTCAGCAATGCGTTCGGGCCCATAACCGAGAACGTGCTCCAGCACCTCGGTCGTATGCTGCCCGAGAGTCGGGGCGGCGATCGGGTCGAGAACAGGCGTTTCGCTGAAACGCAATGGGGATCCGATGTTCGGTATGTCGCCTGCTGTCGGATGCGGAATGGACGACGCGAGCGCACGCTCGGCCATTTCGAAAGAGCTGAAAGCGTCTTCGATCGTTCTGACGACGCCGGCCGGCACGCCCGCGGCCTGCATCTTGGCGGCCCACCGTTCGCTGGAGTGGCCGGCAAGAATCCCTTCGATGATGGCGGTCAACTCGTCGCGATGCGCCATCCGGTCGCGGTTGCTTACGAAGCGAGGATCCTCGGCCAGGTCGGGCCGCTCCAGCACGTTCGTGACAAGGCGACGAAAGGTTCGATCATTCGCGCAGGTGACATAGAGCGGGCCGTCTGCCGTCTGGAAGGTGCCCGTCGGCGTGCTATCGGCGCTGCGGTTGCCGGCGCGAGTCGGATTGCGACCCGTCGCAAGATAGTTCATCGCGTGAAAGCCCAGCATCAGCGCAGCGGTATCGAACAACGCTGTCTCGACACGCTGCCCCAGCCCAGTGTTCTGGCGTGCGGTCAAGGCGCCGAGCACGGCAATCGCGGCCGTCATGCCAGTGGAGATGTCCATGATCGCGGGGCCGGTGCGGACACCTGGCTGGTCCGAAAAACCGTTCATCGACATGAAGCCGGTCTCGGCCTGGATCACCGGATCGAAGCCCAGACGATCAGCCATTGCGCCGTCGCGGCCATAGGCCGAGACGCTGCAATAGATCAGGCGAGGGTTGAGTTTATGCATCGCATCGTAGCCGAGGCCGAACCGCTCCATCACCCCGCGCGAGAAATTCTCCACCAGGATGTCGGCCGACGCGACGAGTTCGGTTGCGATTTTTTGCGCAGCTTCGTTCGTAAGATCGAGCGCGACGCCTTTCTTGTTACGATTGACCCAGAGGAACGGCACGCCTTCACCGCCGAGGTGAGGTTGGAAACGGCGAAAATCGTCCCCATTCGCCGCGTTCTCGATCTTGATTACGTCGGCGCCCATGTCCGCAAGGAAGAGCGTGCACATGGGTCCCGCGATGAAGTGCGAGAAGTCGATGACACGCAACCCCTGAAGCGGCGAGGGCGCGCCCGGCACTCTCAGGCGCGGCGGCGGAAGCTGGGGACGGCCTGTCGTGGTCACATGTCACCTCCGGGGCGAACAGCTATCGCGGCAGTCCGAGCCCGCGTTGGGCAATCAGGCTGCGCTGGATTTCATTGGTGCCGATGCTGATGACCCACATCAGCGAGTGCCGGAGCATCTGTTCAATGCGCCCGCGCAAGACCGCGCCCGGGCTGTGTTCGCTGAGCAGCGCCTCCGGCCCCAGCAGGTCCAGCGCGGTCTCGCCGAAACGCTCCATCAGCTCGCCGGAATAGACCTTGCTGACGGCAGCCTCGTCCGGCGGCGTCTCGCCCTTGTCCACCTGCTCGGCACAATAGACCATCATGCGCCGCCCGGCTTCGATCTCGGCCGCGAGCGCGCCGATCCTGGCGCGCACGAGCGGATCGTGCCGCATCGGGCTGCCCCGGTGCTCAGCGGTCCGGAGATGCTCGCACAGCAGTTCGAAGATGTGGGCGGCCTTCAAGACGATGCCGCCGCCGATGAAGCCGCGTTCGGTCGCCAGTGCCCCGGTCAGGACCTTCCAGCCTTCGCCCTCGGCACCGATCCGATTTTCGGCAGGTACCCGCACGTCGTCATAGAAGATATTGGCGAAGGTGCCGCCATACATCGTCTCTGACGGGCGGATCGTGATGCCGGGCGTCGTCATGGGAACGATGAACATCGTGATCCCCGCATGAGGCGGGGTCGCGTTCGGATCGGTCCGGGTCGCGAGCAGCATGTACTCGCCCCAATACGTCGTGGTCCAGATCTTCTGTCCGTTGATCACATAGTGCTCGCCGTCACGGACCGCACGCGTCTTCAGCGACGCCAGGTCGGAGCCGGCCTGTGGTTCGCTGTAGCCCATGCCGTAGATGGCGTCCCCCCGCAGAATTTCCGGCAGGTATCGCTGCTGCTGCTCCGGCGTGCCGTAGACCTGAAGCATGGCCGCCTGCACGGGCGCGCCGGCACGCGGGGCTTCGGCGTGCTCCATCTCCTCCATGAAGGCGATCTGCTCGAAGGCGCCACGCTCCTGTCCGCCGAACCGCTTCGGCCAATTGAGTCCGATCCAGCCGGTCATGCCGAGCGCCCTGGCGAACTCGCGGTCATATTCGCGTTCGCGAAAGGAGAGCTGCTCGTGCCGCGCACGGCGCTCGCCCGACCAATAGGCGTCGAGCCAGGCTCGCACCTCACGGCGGAAGGCATTGCCGGCCGGTCCCAGATCGTAGTCCGGAAACCGGACTTGCCCGTCGCGGTCGAGAAAATGGCTTGCGAGTTGCTCGACCGGCGGACGTTGGCCGCCATGGCGAAGCAGGCTGACATGGACCTGTCGGAAGTGCCGCGGAGCCTCATGCTCCTCGCTATAGCCAATCGCGCCGAAGGCGTGCTGGGTCTCGAGCGACACCTGGCGAAGAGAACCGCTAGCCGTCGCCAGGGCTGCGGCTGCGAACCAGCGCCATTGCGCGGCTTCCAAGTCATATTGAGCGGCGGCATTCGCGATCGTGGGCTGAACCGCGCGCAAGGCGATGTGGCAGTTCGCGAGCTTGTGCTGAATGGCCTGGAAGCGCCCGATGGGTTGCCCGAACTGCCGACGTTCGCCGGCATAGGCAACGGCCTGCTCGAATGCGCGCTGGGCTGCACCGAACGCCCGCGCGGTCTCAGCAACGGCCGCGACTGTGAGCAGGTCCCGGACCTCGGCGTCCGTGAACGGCACCAGGACGATCGGAACTGCATCGATCCGAACCCGCCACCAACCGGCCTTTCCCATCATCGGGGTCGGCTCGGGGGTAACACCTTCACTGGTGTTGATGATGGCCAGCGCCGGGCCGGGCACGAATATGGCCAGATGCGTAACGATGTCGGCGGATTCGACGAAGCCCAACGCCGCAATCAGGCGGTCGGATTCCATTTTCGCCGACCCTGCGGCTCCTTCATGGTCGAAGCCTGCGAAAGACACGACGACCACCGCGTCACCGCGATGGAGATCATCTACAAGCGAAGTCAAGGCATGGGCATCGCTGCGGGCTCGAAGCTGCATGAGGTTGATCAAGGCTGCATCCGCGAGCGGTGCACGGCAGCTGGCGCGGCCGGCCTCTTCCTGGACCAGCACGATCTCGCGCAAGCCGCCTTCGGCGGGAGAGGCCGCAATCTGGGTCAAGCCCTGAGCGGCCAGTTGCTTCCAGAGCCTTGGGGGCACCTGAGCAGCCTTGTCCCACAGGTCCTCGAAGAATCCCCGGACGGCTTCTTGCAGGATCCGGCGATCCTCGTCCGACGGCAACTCCCGCAGCATTCTGGTGGCCACTCCCCTTTTGGTCCTACCATTCTACATTTGTGAGAAGTCGGGGTCAACGCCAACGCGCTATGGCGAGAATCGTCAGCTTCGCCTATATTTCCTTGCAGCTTCGAACCATCGGGTGGATATGAGCGCTTCACAATTGCCGGCCAAGTCCAACGCAGAGGCTGCGCCGATTGCGCAGTTCCAACGAATTAAATCGTCCCGCGCGTTCGATGAGATTGCCGCTCAGATCCGAACGGAGCTTTCCTCCGGCAGACTTACGGTCGGCAACCGTCTGCCTTCCGAGCGTGCGCTGTCGGAGCAATTTGGCGTCTCTCGCAATACCCTTCGTGAGGCCTTGCGCTCGCTCGAGCATGCCGGTCTCATCCGCCTGCAGAAGGGCGCCCGCGGGGGCGCTTTCATCAGCCAGCACAGCGGCGAAGCCATCGCGACCGGGTTGATGGACATGTACCACGTCGGTACCATCCAGCCCGCACAGTTGACCGAGGCCCGCATCTGGCTCGAATCGGTCGTTGTCCGAGAAGCGTGCCGGCGCGCAACGGCCGCAGACATCGAGATGCTGAACCGTAATATCGATGAAGCGCAGGAAGCGCGCCGCCGGGGCGACTTCGCAGGCCGCGCGGAGAGGCACATCGAATTCCACAGAATGCTCGCGCGTCTCACGGACAATCCGATCATGGTCATCGTCATGAACGGGGTGCTCGATGTGCTCACTCATTTCGTGCAGCGGATCGGCGAGTATGACAACAGCTTCGTGTTGCCGTCGCGGCGCCGCTTCATGGAACATTTTGCTGCAGGCGACGCCGAAGCTGCCGTGGCCGAGATGGAATCCTGCCTGAAGCGGCTGCAGCGAAGCTATATGTCGCGCATTCAGGCGGCCGAAGGTGTGTCGGCGACCAAAGCCGCTCCACGCTCCCGCCGGTCTCCCCCGGCCGCCCAGCGCTAATCCACTCATCGCGCCAACTCGCCCCATCGTCTTTTAAGCAGCCTGCAGGTGGCCGCTCCCGATGGAGAGCGGACACCCGCGGCCGGCCGACCACGACTCACGTCCGAATGCCAATCCGATCCGCGGGGCTCATCACCGCCGGCCGTGGGTCCGTTGACACGGCATCCGACCCTCGCTAAATTGCCAATGGTTCAACCAATAGGTCGCGGGCAAATGACTGCAAATCCGTCCCTCGGAGAGACGCTGGCGGTGTTGCTGGCGCGGGATATCGCCGATGGCGAGAAGGTCATCATCGGAACCAATTCCGACATTCAGCTTGCCGCCTGCAATCTCGCGCGCCGCCTGCAGGCGCCGCGCTTGTGGTGGATCTCCGGTCCGGGCGGAATGGTCAATCCGACGCGCGATCATCTGCTGTCGACGGCCGACTACGAGAACCTCGAGTCGGCGGAGTCCTGGATGGATCTGCCGGTCATGATCGACTTCATCGACTGGAAGATCCACTTCTTCGATTTCGCCATCCTGTCGGCACTGCAGGTCGACCGCTTCGGCAACATCAATACGGTGGTGGTCGGTGATCAGCGTAAGCCGCGCGTACGCGGGCCGGGAACCGTCGGCATCAGTGCGCTTTGCGGTCTCGCCAAGCGGTTCTATGTGTGCCTGACGCGTCACGACCGCAGCGCGTTCGTGCCGCGGGTCGATTTCCTGTGCGGAGCCGGTCACATGGAAGGCGGTGATTCCCGCGAGCGCATGGGACTGCCGCCTGGCGGCCCCAGACTGGTGCTGTCCCCGCTTGGAGTTTTCGATTTCGTGCCGGACAGCAAGGCCATGCGCGTGAGGTCGATCAGCCCCGGCGTGACGCTCGAGCAGATCCGCGACTCCACGGCCTTCGACATCGTCGTCGAGGGCATGCCCCCCGTGACGACCATGCCCACCGATCAGGAGCTCGCGCTGCTGCGCGAGCATGTCGATCGGCGCGGCGATCTCCGGCGCAAGTTTCCCTGACCGTGCAGCGGATCTCCTCCCATCAGACTGACAGGCAAGCCGAAGTCCCATGACAAAGAGCAAGATCGTTTCCGTCGATGAGGCCGTAGCCGAGATCCCGGACGGAGCCAAAGTTGCCCTTGGCGGTTGGATATTCAATTCGCAGCCGATGGCGCTCGTGCGCGCGTTGATCCGCAAAGGTTCTCGCGACCTGCATTTGATCCCTGCGCCCGGCTCGATCGCGCCGGACATGCTGATCGGTGCGGGATGTGTTGCCTCCACCGTCTGCGTCTTCATCAGCTTTGAGCAGTTCGGCCTGGCGCCGCATTTCCGTCGCCAGTCCGAGAACGGGACGCTCAAGGTTTACGATCTGGACGGGCCTGCTATTGCGGGGGGATTGCGGGCGGGAATCTGCGATCTGCCCTACATGCCCGTGCCGGACCTCGGCACCGATCTGCCGAAATTTGCGCCCGAACATTATTGGCCGCTCCCGTCCAAACCTGGCGAGCGCAGGATGCTCGCCGTCGCGGCCGTCAAGCCGGATGTCTGCCTGCTGCACGCGCAGCAGGCAGACGAGCATGGCAACGTTCAGCATCTCGGGCCGCCGTTC
This sequence comes from Bradyrhizobium oligotrophicum S58, assembly GCF_000344805.1. Taxonomy (NCBI): domain Bacteria; kingdom Pseudomonadati; phylum Pseudomonadota; class Alphaproteobacteria; order Hyphomicrobiales; family Nitrobacteraceae; genus Bradyrhizobium; species Bradyrhizobium oligotrophicum. The sequence goes on from NC_020453.1 coordinate 2,451,041, forward strand.
TTCGACGCGATGATCGCCCAGGCGTCCCGGCGGGTCATCGTCTCGGTCGATCGCATCGTGTCGACCGACACGATCAGGCGCAGCAATCATCTGACCAAGCTGCCGAGCGCCATGGTCGACGCGGTCGTCGAGGCGCCATTCGGCGCGCATCCGACCGCTTCACCTTCGCTCTATCGCTCCGATGAAGCGCATCTGAAGGACTATGTGAAGAGCAGCGCCAGTGCCGAGACATTCAGCGCCTATCTCGATCGCTACGTGCGGAGCGCCTCGTCCAGCGCTTATCTCGATACGATCGGTGGTAGCCGGCTGGCGGCGCTTGCCGTATCAGAAACCAATCTGAAATGAGCGTCGATATGGCAATCGGACCGGCCCGGCCAGGAATCCTCGACGGAATCCGCGTCCTCGACTTCACCGCGATGATGTCCGGCCCTTATTGCACGCGGTTGATGGCGGACATGGGCGCAGAAGTAATCAAGGTAGAGCCCCCGGAGGGCGATCACATCCGGTTGCGTCCGCCGCTGCGGGACGGGCGAAGCGCCTATTTCGCCCAGCTCAATGCCGGTAAGAGCAGCATCGCCCTGGATCTCAAGCAGCCCGCGGCCCGCAAGCTGATCTACGATCTGGTGCCCCGGTGCGATGTGCTCGTGGAGAACTACCGTCCCGGCGTCATGCAGCGGCTCGCGCTGGACTACGAAACCCTTGCGAAGATCAATCCCAGGCTCGTGTACTGTTCGATCTCTGGGTTCGGCCAGGAGGGCTCGTGGTCCGGACGGAGCGCGTATGCGCCGGTGCTGCACGCAACCTCGGGCTACGACATGGCGAACCTCGATTATCAGGAGGGGAATGTCGAGCGTCCGCTGAAGAACGGAATCTTCATCGCCGATGTTCTCGGTGGCTCGACGGCATTCGGAGCCATTCAAGCCGCACTGTTTCGGACGCTCAAGACCGGGCAGGGCGACTATATCGACGTATCGCTGCTCGACGCCATGGTCGGCATGCTGGTGTACGAGTGCCAGGAAGCGCAATTCCCGGCCGAGCGCCGCCGGCCGGTCTATCGACCCACGCAGGCGAGCGATGGCTTCCTGCTCGTCGCCCCCGTGAGCCAGAACAACTTCGAGGCCTTGGCGCGCGGCGTCGGCCATCCGGAATGGATCAGCGATGCGCGCTTCGCAACCAGCAGCGCCCGCGAGCATCACTGGTCCGAATTGATGAACCTGCTCGACGGCTGGGCGGCATCGCGAACTTCAGCGGAATGCGAGGCGACCCTCACCGAAGCCGGCGTGCCGTGTTCTCAATACCGGACCATCCGTGAGACAATGGCGCTGCCGCCTATCCAGGAGCGCGGCGTCTTTGAGGAGATCGATGACGGCGCCGGGCCGCTGCTCATTCCAAACCCCGCATTCCGGTTCGCGCAGAGCGCGGCCAATGTCCGGAACAAGGTGCCTGCGCTCGGCGAGGATGGGCCAAGGTTGTTGCAGAGCCTCTTGGGACTGAGCCCGCAGGAGATCGCGGCGCTGCGCGAGGACAAAGTTCTTCGAGGCGCGGAAGAGAGGATCGTCGCGGCAGCCGAGTAGCCGCGACGGCGCATCAGGAATGTCGAAGTCGTCGATCGCCTGCCGCTGGGCTTCCTTCCTGAACCCGCGAGCACGGCGACATGAAGGAGGGACCGGGGTTGAGCGCTGCGAATTTTCCAATCCCCGACAACATCGTCGCCGTGCTGACGGACCCTGCAGCCTACGGCACTCAACGCATCTTCGATGCCTATCGCTGGCTGCGCGTCAATCAGCCGCTCGGGAAGGCCAGTCCGCGCGGGTTCAACCCTTTCTGGGTCGTGACGCGCCACGCGGACATTCAGACCATTAGCCAGCAGAGCCAGCTGTTTCGCAGCAGTGATCGCCCGGTGGCGTTGCTGAGCAGCAAAGCCGAAGCCAAGATCGAGGCGGCGACGGGGGGCAACGGCCTCCTCCGCACCCTGGTGCAGATGGATGCTCCCGATCATCCCAAGTTCCGGGCATTGACGCAGAAATGGTTCACGCCGGGTAATCTGCGTGCGATCGAAGGCAGGATTCGCGACATCGCAAGAAGCTATGCGGATCGCCTCACCGCGTCCGGCCAGCATTGCGACTTCGTGTCCGAAATCGCGCTCGGGTTTCCGCTGCGGGTGGTCATGACGATTCTGGGCGTCGATCCGGATCATGAGCCCAAGATGTTGCGCTTGACGCAGGAGTTCTTCGGCACCAAGGACCTGGATAACGCGCGCAAGGGTCGAAACGACGGTGCCACGGCTCTATCGGATGTCGTATTGGAGTTCGGCGAGTTCTTCTCGTCTGTGGTTGCGGACCGGCGCGCCAACCCGTCCGATGATCTTGCAAGCGTCATCGCCAACGCGCAGATCGACGGCGAATCGATCTCGGACCTGGATGCGCTCAGCTATTTCGTGACCATCGCGACCGCCGGCCACGACACCACATCGTCCTCGAGTGCAGGCGGGATGTGGGCGCTTTGCGAACATCCGCAGCAGTTCGAAAGGCTGAAAGCCAACCCTGGCCTGATCCCGGGCTTCGTCGACGAGGCGATCCGCTGGACCACGCCGGTCAAGCATTTCATGCGCACGGCCGCCGAGGACACCGAACTGGACGGCCGCTCCATCAGGCGCGGCGATTGGCTCATGCTGTGCTACGCCTCTGCGAATCGCGACGAGGCCGTCTTCCAGGATCCCGACACGTTCCGGATCGATCGCTCGCCGAACCGCCATCTCGCCTTCGGCTACGGAGCCCATCTGTGTCTGGGGCAATATCTTGCCAAGCTCGAGATGCGGATCCTCTTCGAAGAATTGTTGCAGCGGATTTCCTGCGTTGAGCTCGACGGCGAAGGAGCAACGACCGTGTCCTGGTTCGTCAACGGGCCCAAGCGCCTCCCGATCCGCTTCCAACTCCGTTGATCCATCCCCTACATCTCGCTTCCGCATGATTTGACGGCACTGCGCAATTTGTAACGGAGAAGACGAGCATGAAGATCACAGCCGCAGTTGCAGTTGCGCCGGAGCGACCGTTCGAACTGATCAGCTGTGATCTGTCCGATGATCTTGCGCCCGGAGAGGTGCTCGTCCGCATCGAGGCTTGCGGCATCTGCCATACCGATCTCGCGGTGAAACTGCAGCACATTCCCGTGCCGCTCCCCAAAGTTCTCGGTCATGAGGGCGCGGGCGTGATCGAACGCGTCGGTCCTGGCGTGGTCGGGCTGGCCGAGGGAGATCACGTGCTGATGAGCTTTGGCTCGTGCGGCGCATGCGGGCAGTGCCAACTCGGCGCGCCCGGCTATTGTGATGAGTTCGGGATGATCAACCTGTTCGGCCAGCGGCGCGGTGGCTCTGGCCTCCGTTACCGCGGCGCTGAGCTTGGCGGCTATTTCTTTGCGCAATCGGCGTTCGCAGCCCATGCCATTGCCACCGCCAGGAACGTGGTGAAGGTCGGCAAGGATCTGCCGCTCGCGCTGCTCGCGCCGATGGGCTGCGGGATCCAGACCGGCGCGGGTGCGGTAATGAACGTGCTGGCCCCTCGGGCTGGTGCGTCGATCGCCGTGTTCGGCGTCGGCGCGGTCGGGATGGCGGCGATCATGGCCGCCAAGCTGGCGGGCTGCGGCACGATCGTTGCCGTCGACATCCGCGATGAACGTCTTGCCCGTGCGCGTGACATCGGAGCAACCCACATCGTGGATGGCCGGACACCCGATCTGGCCAAGGCCGTTGCCGCGCTCGGCCGCGGCCGCGGCGTCGATCACTCGCTCGACACCACGGGCGTACCCGAGGTGGTCGCCGCTTCGATCGCGTGCCTGCGGCAGCGGGGCTCATCCGCCCAGGTGGCCGCGCCGCCCCGCGGGACGCGGTTTCCGGTGGAGGCAAGCGTTCTGGTCGGCGGAGGTCTGTCAGTGCGGGGCGTCGTCGAGGGTGATGCCGTGCCCGCGATCTTCCTGCCGCGGCTCGTCGACTTCTTCCGCCAAGGGCGGCTGCCGCTCGACAGGATTGTCAGCTTCTATCCGTTCGAAAAGATAAACCAGGCCGTCGAGGACATGGAAACCGGCGCAACCGTCAAGCCGGTGCTTCGGATGAACTGAACAGGCAAAACAGGGGAGGACGCCATGCAAGATACGAGTTTAGATCAGGCGATCGTCGACCACGAAACTTACGGTGCTCTCGACAGGCAGCATATCCTGTTCTCGACCCTTCGCAAGGAGGATCCCGTGCATTGGACTGAACCTCCGGGCTTCCGTCCGTTCTGGACCATCAGCAAGCATCAGGACGTCATCGAGATCGAACGGCAGAACGAGAAGTTCATCAACGCGCCCCGCACCAAGCTGTTGTCCATCGATTTCGAGACAAAGGTCCGGGACGCGATGGCAGGCCGACCAATGCTGGTCCGCGCGATCAATCAGATGGATAATCCGGACCATGCCAAGTACAAGAAGATTACGCATGCCTGGTTTCAGCCGCGTGAAGTGCGCCATCTGGAGGACAGGATCGCCGTGATCGCACGGACCAGTGTCGACCAGATGCTTGAAAAGGGGACCGAGTGCGACTTCTATAAAGATGTCGCAGGGTGGTATCCGCTCAGGGTCATCATGCTGATTCTCGGAATTCCGGATGAGCATGGCCCGCGATTGCTCGATATCACCCGAGCTTATTTCGGCGGTGGCGATGCGGAGGTGCAGCGCGGCAACGACCTGATCGATGCCACCTTCGCCTATGTGAACTTCTTCAAGGAAGTGGCGCGGGAACGACGGCGGAACCCCACGGACGACCTCGCGAGCATCATTGCGACGGCCGAGGTCGACGGCGAGCCGATAGGCGAGTTCGAGACCTCGTCGTATTATGTGGCGCTCGCCAGTGCTGGTCACGACACGATCAGCGCAACGCTCTCCGGCGGTCTGCTCGCCTTGATCGAGAATCCCGGAGAAATGCGGAAGCTGAAGCAAAATCCCGATCTTATTCCTGCCGCTGTCGAGGAAATGGTGCGCTGGGTATCTCCGGTGAAGCATTTCTTCCGGACCGCGACCGAGACCTATACGTTGCGCGGCAAGACCATCAAACAGGGCGATCATCTGCTGCTGGCCTATCCCTCTGCAAATCGGGATGAGGATGCCTTCGAGTCTCCCTTTGCATTTGTCGCCGACCGGACTCCGAACCGCCACGTCGGCTTTGGTTTCGGCATTCACGCCTGCCTTGGACTATATCTCGCCAAGGTCGAAATGATCGCCTTCATGCGTGAGCTGCTCTCGCGCGTCGACGGGATCGAACTTGCTGGCGAGCCGGCCTGGACCGAGACATCGTTCGTCGGCGGTTTGAAGCGGCTTCCGATCCGTTTCTCGCGACTTCATTAGGCGATGGCCGATCTGCGCGCCCGGAACGCGAGACCGGCAGGCGACATGAGTGGAGCTCAATGATGGATCTGACGCCGAGCGAAGCGCAGCGGATGCTGCGACATAGCGCCGAACGGTTTATCGCTGAACATTACGATCAGGCGGCACGTCGCCATGCGATGCAGGATCCCATGGGATTCAAGCGCGAGAACTGGCGCAAGCTTGCTGATCTGGGCTGGCTCGGGCTTCCGTTTCCAGAGGAGGTTGGCGGTTTCGGCGGAGGACCAGTCGAAGTCGCGATCCTGATGGAGGAGTTCGGCCGCGGGCTTGCGACCGAGCCTTATCTGTCGACGGTGCTGCTGGCTGGGACCCTGATCGCTGAATGCGGCACGCAAGAGCAGCAGATGGTCCTGCTGCCGGCCATCATCAACGGCGAGCGTCTGTTGTCCTTCGCTCACTACGAGTCGGACGCAAGGGCAGGTCTTTCCGAAATCCACACTGTGGCGCAGGCCGACAACCAGGGTTGGATGCTCCACGGCCGGAAGATGGCCGTGCTCGACGCGGTGTCTGCTGATGTCCACATGGTGTCGGCGCGTTTGCCCGATGTCCAGGGTGCCGGACTTGCTCTGTTCCTCGTGCCGAAGGATGCCGCGGGAGTGCGGCTGCGCGATGCACCACGGCTCGGTGGGGGCCGCGTCGCGGAGCTGACATTCGAACGGACTCTGCTTCCGCCCGATGCGCGGCTCGGAACCGGCGGGGACGTGCTGCCGGCGATCGAGGGCGTCGTCGATCGAGCGATTGCCGCGCTCTGCGCCGAGGCCGCCGGCATGATGCGAAGCATGTTCGACGCCACGCTCGACTACACAAAGGTGCGCAAGCAATTCGATCGGCCGCTCGCGGCCAACCAGGTGATCCGTCACAGGCTGGCCGACATGTATGTTCAATGCGAGGAGGCCCGAGCGATGGCGGCGCGCGCGGCTCTTCCCGTGGGCGCCGATAGCGATTCGACGCAGCGGTCGCTCGCCGCGTCCGGCGCCAAGGTTAAGGTCGGCCGCTGTGCGCGCAACGTTGCGGAGCAAGCGGTGCAACTCCACGGCGCGATGGGCGTCACGGACGAGCTCGATCTCGGCCTTTATTTCAAGCGGCTGCTCGTATTCGAAGCGCTTTTCGGGAGCGTGGACTATCATCTGCAGCGTCACGCTAAGCTGTTTGGCAACTCCCGATCGGAATGAGATCAGTCATGTCGCTGTCGTTCACGCCCGATGAATTGCGGTTCAGAGATGAGGTGCGCGCATTTATCGCGGCGCGTCTTTCGCCCGAACTGCGGCGGGCCAGCTCTCTCAATGTCTCCTTCTTCTCCTATCCCGACATCGTCACGCCATGGCAAAGGGCGTTGCACGAGCGAGGCTGGGTCGCACCCGGTTGGCCCCAGGAGCATGGTGGCCCCGGCTGGACCGCGACGCAGCGATGGATCTTCGAATCCGAGTGTGCCGCAGCAGGCGCGCCGCAGCTATCTCCCATGGGCATCAAAATGGTCGGGCCCGTCTTGATGCGCTTCGGGACGTCGGAGCAAAAGAAGTTCTATCTGCCCCGCATCCTCAGCGGCGAAGATCGGTGGTGCCAGGGCTATTCGGAGCCAGGCTCGGGATCGGACCTTGCCTCGCTGAAGACGCGCGCCGTTCGCCATGGCGATCATTACATCGTCAACGGCACCAAGATCTGGACAACGCACGCGCACTTCGCAAACCGCATGTTCGCGCTGGTTCGAACCAGCGATGAACCGCGGCAACAGGACGGCATCAGCTTCCTGCTCATCGACATGGCGTCGCCCGGCATCACGATTCGCCCGATCACGATGATCAGCGGCGACCATGATGTCAATCAGGTGTTCTTCGACGGTGTGGAAGTTCCGGTGACCAATCTCGTCGGCGAGGAGGGACGGGGCTGGACGTGCGGCAAGTATCTGCTGGAATTCGAGCGGGGCGGCGGAATCAACTCGCCGAAACTGAGACATGCGCTTGAGAAGGTGCGGGAACTGGCCAACTCCGACCTGTCTTGCAAGGCGATATCGCACCCGGAGATCGCGACCAAACTGTCGGACATCGAACTCGACGTCCAGACATTGGAGTTCCTCGAGCTGCGGGTGTTGTCAGCCTTGCAGAGAGGCGAAAATCCAGGACCGGTGTCGTCGGTCCTCAAGCTGCGTGCGAGCGAGATCCACCAGGCCATCTCGCGCGTGGGAGTTGAAATGATCGGGCAAAATGCACTGGTGGAGGAAAGGCGCCGTCCTCTCCATGCTCTCAATGACGAGCCGATCATCCCGGAAGAATTGCTAAGCGTGGTGGCACGTCATCTCAACGGCCGCGCCAACACGATCTTCGGCGGGAGTTCGGAAATCCAGCGCGACATCATCGCCAAGCAGGTGCTCGGGCTTTGAGGAAATCACCATAAGAGGTGATGCGGCCGCCCGGAGATCGTCCTGCAAGGTACCTCAGACCATGGCGGGGATCTGGCATGCTTCCGCATATTCCCGCTTCAGCTTCACAATCAGATCCGCGACGGTCGGAATCTCGTCGATCAAATCGATTCCTTGACCCGCGCTCCACAGGTTCTTCCAGGGCTTTGCGCTCTCAGGCAGATGGTCGTGCCGCATGCCCTTGCCCATCGGGTCGGGCAAGGCGTCCGGATCGAGGCCCGCAGCGCGCAACGACGCGGCCAGCCAGTTCGCGGCGACGCCGGCAACCTTCTCCGTATAAATCAGGTCTGCGGACGTCTGCGATACGATCATGCGCTTGTATTCGTCGGGCGCCAGCGACTCGTTCGTAGCGATGAACCTGGTCCCGAGATAAGCTAGGTCGGCACCGAGCACTTCTGCCGCGCGTATGGTGGCGCCGTCGGAAATGGCGCCGGCCATGACGATCGTTCCGTTGAAGATCGAGCGGACCTTGCGGATCAATGCGAGGTGGCTGATCGTGCCGGAGTGGCCACCGCCTCCAGCGCCGATGCAGATCAGGCCATCGACGCCGGCGGCCATGGCGCGCTCGGCGAACGGGATGCTGGTGATGTCGTGGAAGACCTTTATCCCACGATCATGCGCCTGTTGCACGATGATCTTGGGATTGCCGCCGACGGTGATGACGATGTCGACATTTTGTTCGACGCACAGATCGAGGTGGCTCCCGATCTGGTCTTCCGGCGTCTTTGCAGACAGGTTCACGGCGAGCGGACCGACCGGTCCCGGCGCCTGCGCGGCGTGTTCGCGCAAATCCGCGGAGATCGTGCGCAGCCACTCAGCGAACTCGTCGAACGAGCGGGCGTTTTGGCGTGGCAGGGCGCCAATCACGCCCGCCTTGCAGGCCTCGCGGACGAGATCAGGGCCGCTGACAAGGAACATCGGTGCGCAAACGGCGGGCAACGAAAGCGTTCGCCGAAGCTTTGGGTCAAGCGCCATGAAGCTGCTCCTGGGCCGTTCGTCAGCCCTGTTCCGGGGCGAACATCGGGATCATCGTCCCGTCCTCCGCGGGCTTGAATACGACGTGGACACGTTGCCCGATGCGCAGCGAATCGAGATTGCAATCGACGATATTGCTCAACATCGTGATGCCCTCGTCGAGCCGCACATATGCGATCGCGTAGGGTGTGGGGCCGGCACGGCGGGTGACGCTGACGCTATAGATCTCACCCTTGCCGGTGACATCGCTCCATTCGGTGTCTCCGAGACAATAGGGACAAAGCGGCCGCGGATACCAATGCGGCTTGCGGCAGGAAACGCAGACCTTCACGCGGAACGCCCCGACTGCCGTTGCGGCAAAGAATGGCGCGGTTGCGGGGTCGTGCACCGCTAGGCCGAGCGGGCGGTCCTGATACATCGTCGTCATCTCACGCGCGCTCCATGATCAGGGTGGCACTGCCATGGCGCGAGCCGAGCAAGCCGCCTGTGCCTTGGGCGAGGGCAAGGTTGCAATCCGGGACCTGCACTTTGGCGTGGGTTTCGCCGCGCAGTTGGCGGACGGCCTCGATGACCTTGGTGATGCCCCCGCGATTGGCGGGATGGTTGTTGCAAAGTCCGCCGCCGTCGGTGTTGAACGGCAGCTTGCCTACTCCGGAAATCAGATTGCCATCCGCAACGAAAGCTCCGCCCTTGCCTTTCTCACAGAACCCGAGATCTTCGATCTGCATCAGCACGGTGATGGTGAAGCTGTCGTAGATCGAGGCATAGTCGATGTCGGAAGGCTTGACACCGGCTTCCTCGAACGCGCGAGGACCGGACCATGCTGCTCCCGAAAACGTCAAGTCGACCTGCCCGTTCAACTGACCCTTGATCGCTTCGCCAGCGCCGAGAATATTGACGACGGGTCGCTTGAGCGAGCGCGCGATCTCCGGGCGGACGACGACCAGGGCACCACCGCCGTCACTGACGACGCAGCAGTCGAGGCGATGCAAGGGATCGGAAATCATCGGCGAGGCGAGGACATCGTCGACCGAGACCTGATCGCGCAACATCGCATTCGGATTATACTGCGCGTGGGTTGCGGCCGCGACCTTGATCCATGCCAGCTGTTCGCTGGTCGTGCCGTACTCGTACATGTGCCGGGCCGCCGCCAGCGCATACATGTTGACCGTCACGGGAGCATAAGGCGCCTCCCAGGGCACGTCGGGTGTTCCCGCGCCGACGAGTCGTGGCGCTACGCCGCTTGATCCCTCGCTTCGCGGCCGCCCCGCGAGCGTGATCAGAGCCACGTTACACTTGCCCATGGCAATCGCCTGGGCGGCATGCGAGACGTGAATCAAATAGGCGGACCCGCCGGTGTCGGTGCTGTCCACATGGCGGGGCCGCAGTCCCAGATAATCCGCCATGCTGTTCGCGCCGAGTCCTGGCGCGTCGCCTGCGCAGAAATAGCCATCGACATCCTCAAGGCGCAGGCCAGCATCTTCCAGGGCTCCGCGCGCACATTCAGCGTGCAACTGGGCGACCGTCTTATCCGGTGCTTTTCGGGTCGGGTGCTCATAGGCGCCTGCGATGCAGGCCTTTCTTCGAATACTCATCAGGTCTCTCGCGCTCGCGTCAGCCCGTGGCCGCTCATCTGCATAGGGCATCGTTGACCACGACCGGCGGGCTGTATATCATTGGTTCAACCAAAGACCAAGGCTGTATCTGTTTCTTGGCGGGGGACCAGACCCGGGGGAGCGATGGTTGATTATGCAAAGACGCGGGCTTGGCGTTCCAGCGAGGTCCGCCACGTCTACACGGCGAGAGACACCATTCTCTACGCGCTCGGTGTCGGTGCCGCGAGCGGCCCATTGGACGAGCGGCAACTGCGCCTCGTCTACGAGAAGGATCTCGTGCCACTTCCGACCATGGCGACCGTTCTAGCCTCGCCGGGTGCCTGGATGAGGGACAATGCGGAGCTCGGAATCAATTTCGCGAAAATGGTGCATGGCGAGCAATCCGTGCAGATGCATGCTGCGCTTCCTTCGAGCGGAATTCTGGTCGGCAAGAGTCGTGTCGCGCGGCTCGTCGACAAGGGCGAGGGCAAGGGCGCCATCATGTACGTCGAGAAGGAACTGTGGGACGAAACGGACAAACGATTGGTGGCCGTCAGTGAGCAGGTGCTCTTCCTGCGCGGCGATGGCGGCTTCTCACAAGTTTCCGGCGGCGATGAACCCGCCGCCGCTCCGCCGCCCGTCCCGGATCGTACGCCGGACCGCGTCGTCACCTTGCCTACGCGCCCGGACCAGGCGGTACTTTATCGTCTGTCGGGAGACCTCAACCCTCTGCATATAGACCCCGCGGTTGCCAGCAAGGCCGGTTTCCAGAAGCCCATCCTGCACGGGCTTGCGAGCTATGGATTTGCCTGTCGCGGCCTGGTGGAGAGCTTCTGCGACGGAGATCCCGCACGGCTGAAGACGATCCGGGCGCGCATGTCTGCGCCGGTCTTTCCTGGGGACACGATCCGGCTCGAATGCTGGCGCCTCGACGACCGCATCGCATTTCAGGCGCGGGTCGTCGAGCGCGACGCGCTGGTCCTCAGTCATGGCTGGGCCACGACCTGATACGGCCGGACGGCACGTGCAAGATGATGGACTTCACCAGAGACTAAGGAACTGCGAATGACGAAGAACATGGTGTCGCTACAAGGCCGGACGATCGTCGTCACCGGCGCCGCGCAGGGGATCGGCAAGGCAACGACAGACTTGGCCATCGAACTTGGGGCAAATGTCGTGGCCGTCGATCTCAACGGCGAGGCGCTAGGGCCGGCTTTGGCGGGCTTTCCTGCGGAGCGGGTGATGAAGGTCGTTGGCAGCGTCACCGACGCTGAGCTGGCGGCAAGCACCGTCGCAGATGCCGTCGACAGGTTCGGTTCGGTGAACGGACTGGTCAACAATGCCGGCATCATTCGCCCCGCGCTGATCGAAAAGATGAGCATGCATCAATGGCAGGAGGTCATCGACGTTCATCTCACCGGCGCGTTCCTCTGGTTGCAGGCGGTGGGACGCCATCTGGTGCAGCGCGCGAAGGACGGCGACGCCTCGGGAGGAGCCATCGTCAACGTCTCGTCTGACGCGGGGCGAAAGGGATCGGTGGGCCAGATCAACTATGCCGCCGCCAAGGCCGGACTGCTCGCCATGACCATGACCGCAGCCCGGGAGTGGGGCAAATACAACATCCGGGCCAATTCGATCTGCTTTGGCGTGGTCGAAACGCCGATGACCGAGGTCGTGCGCGGCGAGAAATTCCGCGATGGTATCTTGGGGCAGATCCCGCTTGCACGCTGGGCAACACCGGACGAAGTGGTGCGGACCGTATGCTTCCTGCTCTCCGATGCGTCCTCGTACACGACAGGCCAGCACATCGGAGTCAACGGCGGCTTCCACATCAGTCTTTGACCTTACGCCTTCGTCGCTCCCTTGGCGTCTCTGCATTGAGGGGTGCCGAAAGACGAAGGCGAAACTTGCGGTGGGGCGCGCACGAGACGCGACCCACCGGCTTTTTTTTCCTAATCCGCCGTCATCGGCTCGCCGGACAAGGTCCAACTGGTCCCATCGAAAACGGCGATGCGCAGAGTCTTGAACGGCGTGTAGTCGCCGGGCTTGGTGCCGATGGTGATGCCCGGCAGCATCATCGGCAACCGTTCGCCGTGCAGGGATGTTGCCTGCCTGATCAGATTTTCCCGGGTCAACTGGTCGCCGCACGCTTTCAAGACGGCACCTAGCGCGTTGACGTTCATGTAGGCGACGAGCACCGAGTAATCGTCGGGATTGACGGACGGCGCATACTTCTTCAGGAAATTCTTATAGGCCTTGACCTCATCGTCGTCTGTCCAAGCCGGATCGCCCGGCTGCTTGAGAAATTGCGTGGTGACCAGACCGCGGGAGGCGTCGAGGCCGGCCGGCTTCAGCACGGTCTCGACTGAGGCTGTCGAGCCACCGATGATGTGCAGCGGATGCCAGTCCAGTTCATGCACCTTGCGGATCGACTGCGCTGCGGCCTTGGCCGACGACTGTTCGATCAGCGTGTCGACGCCGGCGGATTTCAACTGAACGACCTGGGAATCGATGGTTGGGTCGGAAACTTCGTAGGACACCTGGGTAACGATCAGAGACGCCTTTGCGCCGAGTCCCGCGCGCAGACCCTTGAGATAGTCCCTCCCGAAATCGTCGTTCTGGTAGAGAACGCCGATCTTTGCCTCCGGCTTCGCTGTGAGGATGTATTTGGCCATGACGCGGCCTTCGGTCTCGAAGTCGGGATAGAGCGGAACGGTCCAGGGAAATTGATTGGGATCGTTGAAGCGGCGTCCTCCCGCCGTGATGAAGAGTTGCGGCACCTTCTTGGAATTGAGATATTTCTGGATGGCGACGTTCGGCGCGGTCCCTATCGTACCGACCTCGGCAAGGACGCCGATATCCTCGATCAACTTTCGGGATTGCTCGACGGCTTTCGGCGCACTGTAGGCGTTGTCGAGTTGGGTGAAGCTGATCTTGCGTCCATTGATCCCGCCACGCTCATTGAGCATTTCGAAATAGCCGAGCACCGCCCGTCCGGCCCCTGCGCCAAACGCGGAGGCCGGGCCGCTGAGCGGCGTCGATTGACCGAGCTTGATCTCGGTGTCGCTGGCTCCCGGATCATAAGTCTTCTGGGCATGCGCGGCAGAGAGCGACAGGAGAGTGGCTGCGATTAGAGAGCACGATGTCAGGACCGATGCGCGGCTCAAGGGTGTTCCTCCAGGTCTGCGTTTCTTGATTTGGCGGCTATCGAAGCAGTTCGCGCGCGATCACGAGGCGCTGGATCTGGTTCGTTCCCTCGAAGATCTGGGTCAGCTTGGCATCACGCATCATCCGCTCGACCGGATAATCCATGGTGTAGCCATAGCCGCCGAAGACCTGCACCGCGTCGGTCGTCACCTTCATTGCCATGTCGCTGCTGAAGCACTTGGCCATGCTCGCGAGCAGGTTGAGGCGTTTCCAGTCGCCGGCGTCTCCGGCGCGGGCGCATTCGTAGACGAGCGCACGTGCTGCCTCGATCTGCATGGCCATGTCGGCCAGGATGAACTGGACGCCTTGAAATTCCGAGATGCTCTTCTTGAACTGCTTTCGTTCCTTGGCGTAGGCGAGGCTCGCTTCGAACGCGCCTTGCGCGAGGCCGACGCATTGGGCGCCGATCGTCGGCCGATTGAGGTCGAGCGCGCGCATCGAGGCTTTGAAGCCCTTGCCTTCCTCGCCGACGAGGTTTTCGGCAGGTACGCGGACGTTGTCCAGGAAGATCGGCGTATTTGGCGCCCCGCGGAAACCCATCTTGCGCTCATGGCGACCGAAGCTGATGCCGGGCATCTTCTTCGGCTCGAGAATGAATGCGCTGATGCCGTCCGAGCCGGGGCTGTCGCTGGTGCGCGCCATCAGAACGATGTAGTCGGCGGCAACGCCGTAGCTGCACCACTGTTTCCTGCCGTTGATGACGTAGCTGTCGCCGTCCTTGCGCGCCCGCGTATTGAGGGCCGAGACATCCGATCCCGCCTGAGGCTCGGAAATGGCGATAGCCGTGACGATGCCGCCCTCGGCAATGATCGGCAGAAATCGCTTGCGCTGCTCTTCCGAGCCGAAGTGCAGCAGCGGCATGATGAACATGGTGTTGAGGCCGGCAATCGACGCGCAGGCCGGCGAGACCTTCGAGATCTCCTCACGTGCGATGCACATCATGGTGAGATTGCCGTTGGGACCGCCATACTGCTCGGGCACCCAGAGTTGCATCAGCCCCATCTCTCCGAAAATCTTGACGATCTCCTCGGGGAAGCGATCCGTCGCGTCGATCTCGGCCGCAATAGGGGCCACGTGTTTCGCGACGACTTTCTGAACGCTGTCGCGAAAGGCGACCTGCTCCTCGGTGAAGGTCATGATGGCGGCGTTCTCCTGACGCAAGATTGTATAGGTCAATGGTTGGACCAATATAGCGGTGACCTGCCGTACTGGCAAGTCGGTCGGGCGCCGAAAGGCTTTCCCGCGTCTGCCTCCGGCCATCGTCCGGTCGCGCTCGCCAGGCGAGGCGAGAGATCGGCCCTGGGAGGTGGCCGCGTGGTCTTGGACAACGCGTATACATTTCTCGCGCTTGGGCCGATCGCCAACCCTGGCCGGTGCGCAGGGTGCCGATTGGCGGCGAGATGCTTATGCCGGCGGCTGCCGAGGGGAGGTTCTGTCGCGGCCGGTCGAAACATCGCCGGACGCGATCGCCGAGCCCGCCAAGGCGAGTGTAGTCGGCGAGCGTGGTCGGCGGGCGTGTTCGACGGGCGGCACAACGCGGCGACGGCATCGCCGCGGCCACCGGTTCACTCGTCCGGCGTGCCGGCGACGGAAGAGGCCTTTGCGATTGCCAGCAGGCACTTCAGGAAATGAGCCCGATCTTCCTTGCGCAGAGGCGCCAGCATCAGGTTCTGCAGCTCGGCCGCCGCCGGGACGACCGCGAGCAAAGCGTCCTCACCCTTGGCGGTAATCTGGATCTGAATGGAACGGCGATCTTCCGGATTGCTCTTCTTTGAGACCAGCCGCCGCCCGGCCATGCGCTTGAGCATCTCGCTGAGAGTATTCCGGTCGCAACTGATGCGGTCGGCGAGAACGGACGCCGTCATGGGACCCTGCTGGTAGAGCGCCATCAGCACGCCGAACTGCCGCGGCGTGATGTCGCTCTGTCGCGTCAGGCTCTGGTATAGACCATCATACCGGGCCTCGAGCAGCCGCAACAGGAAGCCGATGCCGCCTTCCAGTTGCCAGGTGCGTGCAAGCTCTCCTGCCGAAGCCTTTTCCGTACGTTTGCTTGCGGTCATCCGGTCTCAATCTCGCTTTGGCGTCCGCGGTTAACAGCTTGTTCCGTCGAGCTCAACCCTGCCGCAATGCAGCGCAACCCTGGAAGCTTGAACCATTGCAGACAGAGCGGAATAATAGTACGTATACGTATCAAGTGGAGAGCTCGTGGCGGCAATCAGGGAGGTCACCTTGCATCTGCGCGAATTGCTGGCGATTCCTTATCTGCTCGAAGCGGAAGCCGTGGAGAGGGAGCCTGGAGAATGGCTGATCCGCCTCACTTACCCTGAACTGCAGGGCTGCGCGGCGGAAGGCGCGGTGGTCGAGCATGCGCTCCGGGATCTCGAACGCCGACGGATCGACATCATCGTCGGCCTGGTCGAGCAGGGCCGGCTGCCTCCGATACCCCGCCAACCCCTCGCAACATCCGATCCAGTCTGGACAGTACGCGATCTCGGCCTGTCGGAGCGCGTCACTGCACGGCTCACCACGTCAAACCCATGACCGCGACCTGATGCCACCGATTCGAATGGAGACCTGTCATGCTCTCACATGAAGATAATGAGCGGCTGGTGAGAGTGGGGAAGGGCACGCCGCTTGGCGAACTCTTCCGTCTCTACTGGATTCCATGTTTGCCTTCGGCCGATCTGACCCAGGACGGACCGCCGCGGCGGATCCGGTTGCTCGGCGAGGATCTGGTCGCTTTCAGGAATTCCGAGGGGCGCGTGGGCCTCGTCGACCAGGCTTGCCCACACCGGGGCGCTCCCCTGATCTTCGGCCGCAACGAGGACTGCGGGTTGCGTTGCGTCTATCACGGTTGGAAGTTCGATGTGACGGGGGCCGTCACGGATATGCCGGCAGAGCCGTTGCGCAGCCGTCTCAAGGAGCGGGTGCGCATCAAGGTGTACCAGTGCCGCGAGCGCAACGGCATGATCTGGACGTATATGGGCCCAGACCAGGCCGATCCTCCGCCGCTTCCGAACGTCGAATGGAACCTCGTGCCGCAGGAGCAGGTGCATGTCAGCCTGCGCGTCCAGGAATGCAACTGGCTGCAGGCGGTGGAGGGCGAGATCGATTCGGCGCACGCGCCGCTGCTCCACGGCCGCCTGGACGCCCAGGGCACAACGAGCGCGTGGATCCAGAAACGGGACCTTCGCCCGACATTCGAATGCATCAAGCGGGATTTCGGGATGAGCATCGCTGCGCGGCGCAACTACGACGCCGACACGCTCTATTGGCGCGTGAACCAGTTCATGCTGCCGTTCTACACGCTGGTCCCGCCGCTGTCTCCGTTTCCGGATCTCAGCGGGCACGCCTGGGTGCCGATCGACGACGAGACCACGCTCTGCATCATGTTCTCATACCATCCTTCCGAGCCGCTCCACCCCAAGACACGGCAGATCTTCGCGGAAGGGCACAATGGCCGCGAAAGCGGACACGCCAGTCGCAACGCGCTCGTTCAGCATCCCGTGACCGTCCCCTATGCCGGCTACTGGACCAAGTACAATCCGCAGAACGGCTTCCAATTCGACTACGAGTCCCAGCGCACGACCTGGTTCTCGGGCTTGCCTGGGCTGTGGGTGCAGGACGGTGCCTGCCAGAGCGGCGTCTCGCCGATCTTCGACCGAACGAGCGAAAATCTCTGCGCGAGCGATACCGGCATCGCGATGACGCGCCGCTACATCCTCGAGGCACTGGGCGCCTATCGCGATCATGGCACCAGGCCAAAGGGCGTGGCTGACCCCGACGTGTTCATGGTGCGAGCCGTGTCCTTGCGGCTTCCTCGGGAGCAGTCCTGGGCCGACGTCGGCGCGCCGTTCATGCAGGCCAGGCTCGGCGCCGATTTCGGATACGAGATATGAGTCGGAGGTCGCCTCAACGCGCAGAGGATGTGCGCCATGGCTGAGCGTGTCATCTCGGTTCGCGTCAAGCGGATGACCGACGAGGCCGAACGCATCAAGTCCTACGAGTTGGTGCCGCTGGACGGAGGCGGGCTCGATCCGTTTACGGCCGGCAGTCACATCGATCTGCACCTGCCGAACAAAATGATCCGGAGCTATTCGCTGTTGAACGATCAGCGCGAGCGGCATCGCTACGTGGTCGCGGTCAACAAGGACGCCGCGAGCAGGGGCGGGTCGAGCTTCCTCCACGATCATGTCAGGGTCGGAGACACTTTGACGGTTTCGGCTCCCAAGAACAATTTTCCGCTCTACGAAGATGCGGAGTTATCGGTCCTGATCGCCGGGGGCATCGGCATCACGCCGTTACTGTCGATGATCCGCCGGCTCGAATTTCTGGGACGCCGCTGGGACCTGTTCTATGCCGCGAAGGCGCGTGCTGCCGCGGCGTTTCTCGATGAAATCGGAAGCTTGCGACCCAACGTCCATCTCAATCTGCAAGTCGACGTCGACGACGAGCGGTCGGGACGGATGTTCGACGTGGCGTCGATCGTCAAACAAGCGCCCGCGCAAGCTCATCTGTACTGCTGTGGCCCCGCGCCGATGCTGAAGGCGTTCGAGGCCGCCGCTGCCGACCGTCCCCAAAATAGCGTCCACGTCGAGTATTTCCAGGCCAGGGAGACCCCGGTGCTCGAGGGTGGCTTCGAGGTCAGACTGGCCAGGAGCAATCGCACCATCGCAGTGGAAGCGGGTAAAACCATTCTGGATTCGCTCCTCGAGGCCGGCCTCACACCCAACTACGCCTGCAGCCAGGGCGTCTGCGGCACCTGCGAGACGCGTGTGCTGGAAGGAACACCGGACCATCGCGACCAATATCTGAGCGAGGAAGAGCAGGCCTCCAACAAGACGATCATGATCTGCTGCTCAGGCTCTAGGACACGCACGCTCGTTCTGGACCTCTAGCCGCACTCGCAGTTGGAATTCTTCCCGTAAGCTATTGATCTGCAATGGCCGGAAACTGGCGCAGTTGGAAAAAATCTCTTGAGAAATCAATCGCGATAGCGTGTCTCTTAATCAGCGGGTCCTAGGTTCGAGCCCTAGTGCGCCCACCAAGCCTTTCAAGGACTTGCCCAAATAGGACGCGGAACGGTACGCCCGGTTTTCAAGAACCTGTTCGCTGTCCGTGCGCTCCGTCGCCGATGCAGGTAGGTTGTCTTGCGGCGATGAGAAGTTGCGCGCAGCTTTGTCCTGCACATTCGCCGCAAACCAGAGTCGAACATCCCGGATCGGACCGCATCCGCTGCTCGCTCTCACGTCCGACTGTACATGCAGCTCAACTTTTGGATGGCAGACTCCGCGGGTTCAAGACGGCCGCCAAGGTCATGCGCGTCGAGGATCTCCTGTACCCGTCCTCAGTGAATGGCCTGGCATGGCGGCGATTTCGGGGAGGGAGCAGCCTGATGGCGCCAGGCGCGTCACGGCAGTCCGTGTAGGTCATGGAAGTGCAGATCCTTCGATGTTCTCTTGATGGTCCTGTCCGGGGGCAGGGCACGCGGTCCTCGGACACAGAACTGCGGAGCCTTGTTGACGCATCGGGGACCGCAGCAGCGTACGATGACGGGGGGGCCTGCTGGCGATCGTCGTGGCGGCTGCGGCCGTCACGGTGGGCGCAAAATCTGGTGGTCTGGTCCGACCGTCCGAGTAAGATACCCCGTGGGGAAACGCCGAAGGCTCAGTGCAAGCTGGGCTAGCTGAGTGCGTCCAACGAGCAAATCCACGGAAGAGGGAGCTTGCAATGAGGATGATCAAGGGACCGGGAATCTTCCTGGCCCAGTTCGCTGCGGATGCGGCGCCGTTCAACTCTTTCGATTCGATCTGCGGATGGGCGGCCTCGCTCGGTTACGAGGGAGTCCAGATCCCGACCTGGGATGGCAGGCTGTTCGATCTTCACAAGGCCTCGGAGTCGCAGGACTACGCCGACGAGATCAAGGGGATCGCGGCGCGCCATGGACTGGCGATCACCGAGCTCTCGACCCATCTGCAGGGCCAGCTCGTGGCCGTTCACCCGGCCTATGATGCGGCGTTCGATGGTTTCGCCGCGCCGGAGGTGCGCGGCAATCCGACGGCGCGCACGAGATGGGCCGTCGACCAGGTCAAGCGCGCGATCGTGGCGTCGCGGCGCCTCGGGCTCACGGCACACGCGACCTTCTCCGGCGCGCTGGCCTGGCCCTACATCTATCCGTGGCCGCAGCGTCCGCCTGGCCTGATCGAGGCCGCGTTCGACGAACTCGCAAGACGCTGGCAGCCGATCCTCGATCATGCCGATGAGCACGGGGTCGATCTCGCCTACGAGATCCATCCGGGCGAGGATCTGCACGACGGCGTCTCCTACGAGATGTTCCTGCAGCGGGTGAACAACCACAGGCGCGCCAATCTGCTCTACGATCCCTCGCACTTCGTCCTGCAGCAGCTCGATTACCTCGACTATATCGACATCTATCACGAGCGTATCAAGGCCTTCCATGTCAAGGACGCCGAGTTCAATCCGACCGGGCGCCAGGGCGTCTATGGCGGGTTTCAGAGCTGGGTCGATCGCGCCGGCCGCTTCCGCTCGCTCGGCGACGGCCAGGTCGATTTCGGTGCGATCTTCTCGAAGCTGACGCAGTATGACTACGCGAGCTGGGCGGTGCTCGAATGGGAGTGTGCGTTGAAGCATCCCGAACAGGGTGCGCAGGAAGGGGCAGGGTTCATCAAGAGCCATATCATTCGCGTCACCGAGAAGGCCTTCGACGATTTCGCGGGCTCGGGCGCGGACGACGCGGCCAACCGTAAGATGCTTGGCCTGTCCTGAGCGGAGAACACAATGGCGATCGAGGCAAGCAATGAAGCCGGTCGACATGATCGTATCCGGCTCGGAATGGTCGGCGGCGGACAGGGCGCCTTCATCGGCGCGGTCCACCGCATCGCCGCACGCATCGATGACCAGTTCGAACTGGTGGCCGGTGCGCTGGCCTCCGATCCGATCCGGGCCAAGGCGTCGGCGAAAGAGCTCGGGCTTGTCGACGATCGCGCCTATGGCTCCTACGAAGAGATGGCGAAGGCCGAAGCTGCGCGGGCAGACGGCATCGAGGCGGTCGCGATCGTCACGCCAAACCACATGCACGCGCCGGTCGCGAAGGCTTTCCTCCAGGCGGGCATCCACGTCATCTGCGACAAGCCGCTGACGACCACCGTGGCCGAAGCCGAAGAGCTGGTAGCGTTGGTGAGAACGACGGGCCGGGTATTCGTGGTGACGCACAACTACACGGGCTATCCCATGATACGACAGGCCAGGGCCATGGTCGCGAATGGCGAGCTCGGCGAGATCCGGCTGGTGCAGGCTGAATATCTTCAGGACTGGCTGACCGAGCGGCTGGAGGCAAGCGGCCAGAAGCAGGCGGCGTGGCGCACCGATCCGGCCCGCTCCGGCGCCGGCGGCTGCATCGGCGACATCGGCACGCATGCCTACAATCTGGCCTGCTTCGTCAGCGGGCTCGCGCTCGACGAACTGCTCGCCGAGCTCTCGACCTTCGTCGAGGGACGGCGCCTCGATGACGATGTCCAGATCCTGCTCAGATGGAAGGGCGGCGCCAAGGGCATGCTGTGGGCGAGCCAGGTCGCAGTCGGCAATGAGAATGCTCTGACGCTGCGGGTCTACGGCAGCAAGGGCGGACTCGAATGGGCTCAGGAGAATCCGAACCAGCTCTGGTTCACGCCGCATGGCCGGCCTAAGCAGCTCCTGACCCGCGGCGGCGCCGGCGCCATCGGCGACGCCGCCCGTGTCACGCGCATCCCCTCCGGCCACCCCGAGGGCTATCTCGAAGGCTTCGCGACGATCTATGCCGAGGCCGCGCGTGCCATCCACGCGGCGAGAGCCGGCAGGAAGCCAGATCCTGACATCCTGTTCCCAAGCGTCGAGGACGGTCTCGCTGGGGTCAAGTTCATCGATGCCGCGGTGAAGTCCTCGGCCGGCAAAGGCGTGTGGGTTCGCATCGGGTGAGCCGCGAAGAAAAGCGAACGCATACGCTTGTCTGATCTTGGCGGCGCACGGCCGGACGCGTCGCCTCGCTCGGTCACCGTGAGCCGTTCGGTGGTGTGAGCGGAGACGTTACGTGCCGGACGGTTGCCGGAGGCGCCCGCATCATGCTCGTTGATGACGGTCACAACGGCTTCGCCAGAGCGCGCGAGCCTGACCGTGCCGGCAGCTGCTCCCTCCACGCTGTTCGACACGTTCAGCCAATCGCGCCCCCTAGGGCAAGTCGCGCAATCAGCGCGCGGCTTGTGCCGGCGCCGATGCAGCGGCCTCGTCCTTCATCGACGCGGCCTCCGTCTTGCCGCGCCTCAGCATCTTGTGCCAGAGCTCGCGGTAGCGGTCCGCATTGAAGGTGAGAAGCGTGCCGTTGTCCTCGAAATGAGCCTCGAACACCTTGCCCAGCGCGTAGGTGTAGGCGCCCAGCACCGTGGGCATGGCGATGACGCCGCAGGCTGTTCCGATGATCGGGACGAGCTTGATCAAGGTCAGCGACAGCGCGCCGCCCGCGAACGTGCCGCCCGAGCTCGCCATCAGGCTGCCGACCACCGACTTGCCGAGGTTCTCGGTATAGGGCACGTCGTAGAGCTTGGACAGGCGCGCCAACAGCGCGAGCTGATTGGCGAGCGCGGCGCCAAGATCGATGCCGGGCGCCGGGATCAGGCCTGCCGCCATCGAGATCAGCACGTGATCCCTGATGATCTCGTGGGCCCTCACTTGGCGGGCTTCCGGCGACAACGTGGGGTCTGCGACCGAGTTCGCCGGCTTGCCGTCGTCGTTCTTCACTTCGTTAAGCATGACCCGATCCTCCCGATACATCGCTCTGCAAGCGGTTGAGATAACGTTCCGACGAATTGAGGCGGTACAGCGCGCCGCGCGCAATGAGCGGTGCGGTCTCCGGCTGCGCATCGACGATCGGGGCGATCACATGGTCGAACCACGCGTTGCCGTGATCGGCGTCGATCTTGTAGTGCACGTGGTAGTAGTCGAGCCCCGCCGGGTCGAGGCCGAGCCGCTGCCAGGCGTCTACGACGTGGCCGAAGCGGAACGGTACCACATATTCGGTGACGCCGTAATAGCCGATCGCCTTGTGGAAGTGGCTGCGCTGAAGCACCATCGTCATCGAGAGATTGCCGCAGGCGATCGACTCGGTACGCAATTGCCGGCGCACCGCCGACGGCGTGATGCCGAACACGTCGAGCACGGTCTGGAACAGCTTGGTATGGATGCGAGCGATTTCGCCGTTGCCCATCTCGTCCCAGTAGTTCTTGGCGATCTCCATCTTGGCGACGTCGGGCGTGCCGAGCTGAAGCAGCGCCATCGCGTCGTCGAAGCGGGGATCGAGCGTCGTCTCCTGGATGGAGTAGTATTCGAGGTCCCGCCGCGTCGCGCGGCGCATGAACTCGGTGTAGAACGGGTGTGCCGTGGCCGGATGCTGCTCGACGAGTTCGCGCAGCCAGCGCGCCAGGGCCGTTCCGGTGCGCGGGGCGCTCGCCACCAGCTTCGCATCGACCGCACGGTCCTCGAAACCGAGCAGATAGCTCTCGATCAGCTCGGCGATGTCGTCGGCCTCGGCGCTCGGCCGCCGCTCGATGCCGGCTCCCGTCGGCACGCGCAGGCGCTCCGCATAGAGCTGCGCCAGCAGCACCTGTGCCGCCCGCAGGCAGTCGGCATCATCGTCGCGGAAGCCGCTGCGGCAGACCCGGTCTAGGGCTTCGAGCCGGCGGGCGCGCTCGGCGAGGCGGCTGAAGATCGTGCCGCTGGTGGGAGTCGTCGGAAAGCCGCCGACACTCTCGATCTGGTCGGCGAGGGCGGTGACGTCGGCCAGGTCCTGCCCCCGTTGATCCGCAAGAGACGAAGCCGGGTTTGCGAGCGATAGCTGGCTCATGGCGCTGATCCCATAGTTGCTGATCCCATGATGGAAGAGTCCTCCGTTGTGGATGGTACGCCTGTCTGCGACAGGGCCTCGGCGATCTCGACCAGCGCCGTGCCGCTCATCAGTGCGCCATGTGTGCCGGCGACGAGTCGCACCGTGAGATGAGTGGCGGTGCCGGCCCAGTAGTTGTCGGCTTGCGCCTGCGTCGCCTGCAGCATCTGCAGGAAGCCCGGCGGATAGTCGCCCTGGCGATGCGGCGGCGGCGCTTCGGGCTGGGACGCCTTGAGCAGCAGCACCGGCCCGTCGTAGCGCTTCGGCCGGAACGCGGCGAGCATCGCGTTCTCGAGACTGATCACGCGCTCCATTCGCCTGCGGGTGACGTCGGGCATGTCGCGATAGAACGGAACGTCGAGGAAGGCTGCGCGTCCAGCGGCATCGAAGTCGGCGAGCCACGCCCGGCGGCCCTCGTGGGCGCCGAACGAGTCGAGCAGGAAGAGATGCGCGACGGTCTCGCCGGCGGCGGCGAGCTGACAGCTGATTTCGTAGGCAACGGTGCCGCCGAACGACCAGCCGCCGAGCAGATAGGGACCTGCCGGTTGCACGGCTCTGATGGCCGCGAGATAGCGTCGCGCCAGCGTTGGAATGTCGGTGACGTCAGGACCGTCGCCGTAGAGATTCCAGGATTCAACCGCGCACAGCCCGATGTTCTCGGCGAGCCGCGGCACCAGCGCGGAATAGGCCTCGGCGCCCGCGTGTCCCGGATGGATCAGGAACAGGGTCCTGTCGCCGCGCTTGAGCATGACGGTCGGCTCGAAATCGGCGCCGACGCCTTCCTTGCGCAGGGCCGTCGCCTGATCGGCGATGGTGCGCGTGCTGAAGATCCACGCCACCGGGAAGCTGCGGTGGAACAGCGCGTTGATGCGCGCTGCGAGGCGGACTGCGAGCAGGGAATGGCCGCCGACGGCAAAGAAGTCATCGTCGATGCCGAAATGCTCGATGCCGATGACCTTCGCCCAGAGCTCGTACAGCTGGCGCTCGATCGCATCGCGCGGCAGCAACACGTCGCCGCGGACATGACCAGGATCGAGATCGCGCGCCACCAGTGATTTGCGATCGACCTTGCCATTGATGGTGAGCGGCAGCGCCGGAAGCTTCACGAACAGCGACGGCACCATGTAGGACGGCAGGTGCGCCGCGAGCTGGCTGCGCAACGTCTGGGGCGTCAGCGCAGCGCCTGTGTCGGGAGCCTCGACGTAGAACGCGACCAACTGGCGGCTGCCGCCGACATCGCGGACGACGGCGACGCAATCGCGGATGCCGGTGAGGCGGCCGAGCGCGGTCTCGATCTCGCCCGGCTCGATGCGATAGCCGTGAATCGAGAGCTGATTGTCGTCGCGGCCGAGCACCTCGATGCTGCCGTCGGGCCGGTGGCGCGCCAGATCCCCCGTATAGTAGGCGATGACCTCCCGGTCAGGCAGAGCCAGGGTGACGAAGCGCTCCGCGGTCAGGTCCGGACGGCCGTGATAGCCGCGCGCGACGGCGTCACCGTACACATACAGCGAGCCGGCGATGCCGTGCGGCAGCGGACGGCGGCGGCCATCGAGAATGCAGATGCCGACATTCTGCACCGGCCGGCCGACCGGCACGTTGGCGCCGAACGTCTCGGTGGTCAGGACCTCCTGCCACAGTACCGAGGTCGCCTCGGTCGAGCCATAGCGGTTGAACAGGCGCACCGACGGCATCGTCGCGCGGAAGCGCCGGGCGAGCTCCACGGGCAGGATCTCGCCCGAGCAGATGCAGTAGCGCAGGTGCGGCAGCCGCTCGGCGATCGCCGGCAAATTGTCGAGCAGCGATGCCAGCAGCGACGGCACCGGTTCGAGCCGGGTCACGCGATGGCGGGCGAGCTCGCCGGCCATCCGGAGGGGATCACGGACCACCTCGTCCGAGAGCACGACGAATGGAATGCCGCAGGCAAGCCGGCTGAAGATCTCCCACACGGCGTCGACGAAGTTGATCGAGCTGATCTGCGAGCCGACCTCATCGTCTGCGAGCGGCAATGTCCGCCACAGCCAGTGGAAGCGGTTGAGCACCGCCGATTGCTGGACCATGACGCCCTTGGGCCGTCCGGTCGAGCCGGAGGTGTAGGCGATGTAGAGCAGGGGATCGGCGGCCGGTGCCCGCACCGGATCGGATGACGGTTCACTATCGAGGGCCGCGTCGTCGATGGCGATGACCTGGCCGGGATAGTGCGGAAACTTGGCTGCGAGCGCCGCGGTCGTGACCAGGACTGGCGCCTGCGAGTCCGCGAGCATGAATGCAAGCCGCTCATCCGGTACGTCGGGCTCGAGCGGCACATAGGCGCCGCCGGCCTTGAGGATGCCCATCAGGCCGACGATCAGCGGAATCGAGCGCTCGATGCTGATGCCGACCGCCGTCTCCGCGCCGACGCCGAGCCGTTGCAGGCGGTGCGCGAGCCGGTTGGCGCGCGCGTTCAACTCGCAGAAGCTGATCGAGGCCGCGTCGTGCATGACGGCCTGTGCCTGTCGCCGCTGAGGCACGACCGCCTCGAACAGGTCGGCGAGTGAGCGGTCGCGTGGATAAGGCGCGGCCGTGATGGCATCCGCGAACGCGGCGCGCCGCTCCGCCTGGGTCAGCAGCGCGGCGTCTGCAAGCGGACGCTCCGGATGGGCCGCCAGCCATCCGAGCGTCTCCGAGAGATGGCCGAGCATGCGCTCGATCACGCGATGGTCGAAGCAGGCGGCGTCATAGGAGGCCTGCACCAGAAGCTCGGCGGCCGGCACGATCACGAGCGCCAGCGGAAAGCTGGTCTTGATGTCGCCGCGCATGTCGAGATAGCCCCCGCCCGGCGCCTGGCCGATCCCGTCATCCGGATAATTCTCGAACACGATCAGGGCATGGAACAGCGGCGTGCCGTTCGGAACTGCGCTCTGCCGTTGAATCTCGGTCAGCGACAGGTGGCCGTGGTGAATGACGTTGCGAGTTGCCGCCTGGACGGCGTGGAGATTCTCGAGAACGCTGCGGTCCTGGTCGAGGACGAGGCGCAGCGGCACGGTATTGATGAACAGGCCGATCATCCGCTCGACCTGAGGCAGGTCGGGCGGGCGGCCCGACACCGCGATGCCGAACACGATGTCGTCCTGGCCGCTATAGCGTGCGAGCACCGATGCCCAGGCGAGCTCGATCAGCGTGTTGAGCGTCACCCGATGCTGTCGCGCGAACGCCGCCAGCGAGGCGCTGCGCGCGCGTTCGAGCACCAGCCGGCGGCGCTCGAGCTGCTCGATCGGACGACGGATGTCTAGCAGCCGGTGGTTGATCGCGAGCGGCGTCGGCGCCTCGATGCCGGCGAGATGCGCGCGCCAGAACGCATGGGCCGCGCCGCGGTCCTGCCGCGCCAGCCAGGCGATGTGACGCTCGAACGGGGGCGGCGCTGCCGGCAGGTCGATGGTCTCGCCGCAGGCCTGACGATAGCGCAGCGCGACCTCCTGCAGGATGAGCGGCAGGCACCAGCCGTCCATCAGCAGATGATGTGTCGTCCACACCATCGCCCAGCTGTCGTCGCCTAGCCGGATCAGCCGTAGCCGCATCAGGCCAGGCTGGTCGAGCGCGAAGCCGCGGCGGCGGTCCTCCGCCAGGAAGGCCTCGAGCCGGTCGGCGCTTTCGCCGCGCCAGTCGGCCTCCTCCCAATTGAGCGGGACCGTCGCATAGACGGCCTGCAGCGGGCGGGCCACTCCCTCCCACACGAAGGCGGTGCGCAGGATTCCGTGACGCGCGACGAGTCCGTCCCAGGCGCGCCGCAATGCCGCGGTGTCGAGGCGGCCCTCATGGCGCCACGACAATTGCACGCAGTACTGGTCGGAGCCCGGCGCATAGAGCGCGTGGAACAGCAGGCCTTCCTGCAGCGGCGACAGGCCGTACACGGCCTCGACACGGCCGGCGCGCCACAACGCGTCCAGCGTCGCTTGTGACACCTCGGGCGCGAGCGGGCAATCGCTCGGCGTGATACCGCCGGAGCCTGTGAGGCAATGCGCGACGATCTCGCCGAGCGCTGTCTCGAAGGCAGCCGTCAGATGCTCCGCGGTGGTCCGCGCACAGCACATGCGGCTGAATTCGACGATCACCTTGAGCGCGCCGTCGGCAACGTAGGCGCTGATCTCGATCGGATGGATGAGGCGGTTGCGCGGCGAGACCGCCGCGCCGGCCTGCTCGTCGGACAGCCTGACGACGCGCCCGCGCAGAGCATCGAAGCGACCGAGATAGTTGAAGCCGATGCGCGCGCAGGCACGGGCCGCGAGGGTCGCAGCGCGCGGGTCGTCGGCGAGGAATCGCAGCGCGCCATAGCCGATGCCCTTGTCGGGGACAGCGCGCAGAATCTCCTTCACGGCTTTGATGGCTGCGCCGATATCGCGATCGTCGGGCAGTCTGAGATGAACCGGAAACATCGACGTGAACCAGCCGACGGTTCGCGACACGTCGAGCGCTCCGACGCATTCCTCGCGTCCGTGGCCTTCAAGGTCGACCACGACGTCGCCGAGGCCGGTCGATGCGCGGACAGCGAGCGCCAAGGCAGCCAGCATCAAATCGTTGATCTGGGTCCGGTAGGCCGCCCCGGCGCGGGTCAGCAGTTGTCCAGTGGCGGCGGTATCGAGCGTGAAGGCGACACGATCGGCGTCCGCCACGCAGCCCGGATCAGCGCCTCCGTCGAGCGGCAAGGTGGATGCAGCCGCACCTACGCCGAGCCAGTAGTCCCACTGACCTGCAGCAATGGTCCGGGCGTAGCGCACCAGCGCGCTTCGCCAGGCTGCAAACTGTGCTGCGGGTTTGGTGGGGATGTCGCCTGTCAGCAGCCGATCGAGGTCCTCGATCAGGATACGCCAGGAGACGCCATCGACGACGAGATGGTGGATGGCGAGCAGGAGCCGGCGCTGTCCATCGGGGTGACCGATGAACACGGTTGCGCGGGCGAGCGGGCCGCGGTCGATGTCGAGACTGGCCTGAACCCGATCCGCTTCATTGCGAAGCGCCGCAGAGGGATCCGCACTGGTCGACAGATCGAACTCTTCGACCGGCCAGGCTGCCTCGCCCGTCGTCTCCCGCCAGCCTTCGCCTGGGATGTCCTGGAAACGGCTGGCGAACACCGGGTGGAGATCGGCCAGCGCGGACAATGCGTCGCGGAGGCGCGCGGTGCTGACGTCGGCCTCGACATGAAACAGGAACGCCTGGTTCCAGTGATTGAGCTCGGCGTGACCGACCTCGAAGAACCACTGCTGGATCGGCGCCAGCGGCGTGCGCCGGGGATCGACCTCGGGCTCCTCCACGATCGCCCGAGGCTGGGCGGCATCGTGCTTCAATCCGGCCGCGAGCGCTCGAATGGTCGGCGCTGCAAACAGCTGGCTGGCAGTCAGCTCCAGCCCCATCTGCCGGGCCAGGGCGATCACCTGGATGGTGAGGATCGAGTCGCCGCCGAGCGCGAAGAAATCCTCGTCGATGCCGACGTGGTCGAGCTTCAGCACGGCGCTCCAGACCTGGGCCAGCGTCGCCTCGGTGTCGTCGCGCGGGCCGCTGAGATCGCGTCCGTCATGCGCGGCGATTTCGGGCAGCGGAAGCGCCTTGCGATCGATCTTCCCGTTCGGCGACAGCTTCAACCGGTCGAGGCGCACCAGCACGGCCGGCACCATGTAGCTCGGCAGAACCCCGGCGAGCTGCGCGCGCACCTCTTGCTCACTCGGACCGCCGGAGGGAGCCGCGTAGTAGCCGACGAGGCGGCGTGCGGCGCCACTATTGACGACGATGACCGCGCTCTGCGTCACGCCCGCGCATGAGGCGATGACGGCTTCGATCTCGCCCGGCTCGACGCGATAGCCGCGGATCTTGACTTGTGTATCGATGCGGCCGAGACATTCGAGCTGTCCGTCCGGCAGCATCCGCCCGAGATCGCCAGTGCGATAGATCCGGCCATTACGTCCGGCCAGCCGATCGGGAAGCGACTGGAACGGATTGTCGATGAAGCGCTCGATGGTCAACTCCGGGCGGTTCAGGTAGCCGTTCGA
Organism: Bradyrhizobium oligotrophicum S58; assembly: GCF_000344805.1. Lineage (NCBI taxonomy): Bacteria > Pseudomonadati > Pseudomonadota > Alphaproteobacteria > Hyphomicrobiales > Nitrobacteraceae > Bradyrhizobium > Bradyrhizobium oligotrophicum. The sequence goes on from NC_020453.1 coordinate 2,480,597, forward strand.
GACGCCTTCGCCGCCGATGTAGATTTCGCCGATGGCACCCAGCGGGACCGGGCGCAGCCGCTTGTCGAGCAGATAGGCCGTCTGGTTCTGGAAGGGCACGCCGATCGGAGCGTTGCCGGTGCGGCCGGTATCCCGTTCGACATAGTAGGCGATCGAGCCGATCGTCGTCTCGGTCGTGCCGTAGCCGTTCACGACGGCGATGCCGGGCACCGCCTGCTTGATCCGCCACATCGCGCGCTCGAGCGGCGGCTCGACCCCGACCATCAACCGCTTCAAGCAATAGTTCACGCCATCGGATTCGATCAGCGGCGTGACCGCATTGAGCAGGTGGGGCGGCAGGTAGCAGTTCTGGATCCGCTGGTCGCGCAGATAGCGCGCGAAGCGATCGGCATCGAGGATGGTGTCCTTGTCGAGCAGATGGACGGCTGCACCAAATAGCAGATTGCTGAAGATCTCGTAGACCGTGACGTCGAAGCTGAGGCTGCTGGTCAGCGTTCCTCCATCGCCGGGCGCGATCGTGCGCTTGTTCTGCCATTCGTGGCAAAAGTTGATGACGGCGCGGTGCATGCAGGCGACCCCCTTGGGTCGTCCGGTCGATCCCGACGTGTAGATGACGTAGGCGGGATCCGTTGGCCCCGCGCCGGCAATCGGAGGATGTTCGTCGCCCGCTCCATCCATCGCCTCGATGATGAGCAGTTGGAGTCGGGGTGACTGGAGCACGGTGAGGTCGTGAGCCGCCTGCGGGCTCGCCAGCACGAGATCCGCGCCGCTGTCCTCCAGCATGAAGCTCAGCCGCTCGGCTGGATAGTCCGGATCGAGCGGCACCCAAGCGCCACCCGCCTTGAGGATGGCGAGAATTGCGACCACCATTTCGATGGTCCGGCCACAGCACAGCGCGATCGGTCGCCCCGCCGGACTGCCTGTCGACGGCGCGTGCACGGCGACGATGCGATGCGCCAGCCAGTTGGCGGCGCGATCGAGCGCGGCGAAGTCGAGGCGACGGTTGCCTTCGACGACCGCGGTCAGCGATGGATGGCGCTGCGCGACGTCTGCGAACAACCCATGCAGCGTCGCGTCGCAGGGGTAGGGCACCCAGCGGTCGTTCCAGGCAACCAGCAGATCGTGGCGCTCGGCTGCGGAGAGGAATTCGAGATCACCCAATGGGCGCTCGGCGTGCGCGATCAGCCAGGCCAGCGCCCGGTCGAGATGCTCGGACAGTCGCGCGATGGCCTCGGTGTCGAAACTGTCGGCGTCATAGAGGAGGCGAAGCTCGGTCGACGTGCCCGGCAGCACGGCCAGGGTGAGCGGATAGTTGGTCTTCTCGTCGATGCGCAGCTCGGCCACCTCGGCTGGCAGTTCGCCCGGATAGCTCTCGAACACCAGCAGCGATTGAAACAGCGCGCTGCCAGCCTCGAGCTCGCTCCATCCCTGGATGGTTGCGAGCCCGACGGTGGCGTGCCGCTCGACATGATGTGTCGCGGTCAGAACGGACTGGAGATTGTCGAGCACGCTGCTGTCGTGATCGAGGGCCAGTCGCAGCGGCACGGTGTTGATGAACAGGCCGATCATCTGCTCGACCTGCGGCAGCTCGGGCGGGCGGCCCGACACTGCGATGCCGAACACGACGTCGTCCTGGCCGCTGTAGCGGGACAATACGGAGGCCCAGGCGAGCTCGATCAGCGTGTTCAAGGTCACGCGATGCCTGCGCGCAAACGCGGCCAGCGCGGCGCTTCGGCTCTGATCGAGCACGAGCCGGATCTGCTCCAGCCGTTCGATCGGACGGCGGACGTCGAGCGGCCGATGATTGATCGCAAGCGGCGTCGGCGCCTCGATGCCGGCCAGATGCTGGCGCCAGAACGTTTGTGCGAGATCGCGGTCCTGCCGCGCCAGCCACGCAATGTGACGCTCGAACGGCGGCGGAGCCGGTGGCAGATCAATCGCTTCGCCGCAAGCCTGGCGATAGCGCAGCGCCACTTCCTGCAGGATCAGCGGCAGGCACCAGCCGTCCATCAGCAGATGATGCGTGGTCCACACCATCGCCCAGCTGTCGTCGCCCAGGCGCATCAGCCGCAGCCGCATCAATCCGGGCTGTTCGAGCGCGAAGCCGCGGCGGCGATCATCCGCGAGAAAATCCCGCAGCCTGGCGTCGCTCTCGCCGCACCAATCGGCCTCCTCCCAATCGAGCGGCGCGGTGGCATAGACGGCCTGCAGCGGCCGTGCCACGCCCTCCCACACGAAGGCGGTGCGCAAGACTCCATGCCGCGCGACGATCCCTTCCCAGGCGCGTTTCAAAGCTGCGCTGTCCAGACGGCCGCGATGCAGCCACGACAACTGCACGCAGTATTGATCCGAGCCCGGCGCATAGAGCGCGTGGAACAGTAGTCCTTCCTGCAACGGCGACAGTCCGTACACCGCCTCGACCGGGCCGACGCGCCACAGGGCGTCGAGAACGTCGTCCGGGACATCGGTCGCGGGGCCGGGGGCAGCATCGTCGGGGGACGACACCACGAGTGCAGCGGGCGCGCGCGAAATCACCTCGGCAAGCCGGGCGATGGTCGGATTCTCGAACATCGCCTGCGCCGTCAATGCGATGCCTGTGGCCCGCGCAGCGGCGCAGACCTGGATCGTCATGATGGAGTCGCCGCCGAGTGCGAAGAACTCATCGTCGATGCCGATGCGCGGCAGCCGCAGCACCTTGCACCAGATGTCCGCCAGCGTGGATTCCAGCGGCGTGCGCGGCGTCCGTCCCTCCTGCGCGACATCAGCCTGCGGTGGCGGGAGCGCGCGCGGATCGAGCTTTCCATTCGGCCCTGCCGGCAGCGCATCCAGACGGACGAGCAAGGACGGCACCATGTAGGCTGGCAGCCGCTCGCGCAGCTCTTGACGCAGAGCACGCTCATCGACGTCGGGGGCGGACGCGTAGTAGCCGACCAGCCGGGATTGCCGGCCGTCCTGGTGGACGAGCACATGAGCGGCGTTCACGCCTGGATGTTGCTCCATCACGCGCGCGATCTCGCCGGGCTCGATGCGCAAGCCGTTGAGCTTGATCTGCTCATCGACGCGGCCGAGCCATTCGATGCGTCCATCGGGACGCCATCGCCCGATGTCGCCGCTGCGATAGAGCCGGCCGCGGCCCGCGGGATCGGCGATGAACTGGCGGGCCGTCAGCTCGGGTTGCCCGAGATAGCCGCGCGCCAAGCCCGCACCGCCGATGCAGATCTCACCGGGCACACCGATCGGGCACAGCCCGCTGGCGCGGTCGAGGACCCTGATCAGAACGTTTGCAATGGGACGGCCGATCAGGTTCGGCACGATCGGTTCGTGCACCTCGTCGGCGGTCGCCAGCACCGTGGCTTCGCTCGGCCCGTAGGCATTGATGACGCGGCATTGCCGGCGCCAATAGGACAGCACGTCCTGCGGACAGACTTCGCCGCCGATCACGAGCGTGCGCGGCGCCATGTCGGCGCGTTGCGGCAGCTGTCGCGCGATCGTGGCCGGAAGCTCGATGAGGTCGATGGCGTGATCGCGGATCATGGCGCCGAGCGCTTCGGGCTCGGCCATCAGCCGCTGCGGCACCAGGTGAAGCGCAGCGCCGGCGGCGAGCGCGGTTGCCGTCGCTCCGATGGAGACGTCGAAGCTCATGGCGACGTAAAGCATGACCCGGTGGCCGGCCTCTAGGCGAAACAGCTCGCGTTGCGCCTGCACGAGGTTCGACAATGCGGCGTGCTCGATCAGTGCGCCCTTCGGCCGCCCGGTCGTGCCGGAGGTGTAGATGACGTAAGCGAGGTCCTGCGGGCCCGGCCGCGAGTCCGAGGCGGCCTCGTTCAGCTCGCCACAGGGCGAGTCGATGAAGACGCGCGGCACCGGCGTGCCGCCGAAAACATCGGCCGTCTGCGCGGTGACGATGATCAGGCGTGGCGCAGAATCCTGCACCATGAAGCGGAGGCGGTCGGCAGGCAGATCGGGCGCGAGCGCAAGATAGGCTCCGCCGGCCTTGAGAACCGCGACGAACGCCACCACCAATTCGACGCTCTTTGGAACGGCCACGCCGATGACGGCGTCGGCGACCGGCACGCCCGATGCTTCGATGCGCGTTCGCAGACTATGGGCAAGCGCGCTCGATCGGCGATCGAGCTCGGCATAGGTCAAGGTCTCATCGCCGATGACGGCAGGGAGGTCGGCGCAGGATGCGACGCTGCGCGCGAACAGGTCGACGAACGTCGTCCCGTCCGGCGCGACCGTCCCCGCCACGCAGCCGAATGCGAGAAGTCCCGCGCGCTGAGCGGGCGGAAGGACGTCGAGGCGATCGAGCGGAATCGTGCTCGTCCGAACGGCCGTGTCCGCCAGATGCAGGAGCTGCTCGGTCAGCCGTTCGATCGTCGCAGGATCGAACAGATCCGTGCTGTACTCGATCTCGGCCGCCAGTCCCTCCGGCGCCTCGGTCAAGGTGAGCGTCAGATCGAATTTCGCCGTGCCGGTGTCGATGAACGAGGTCTCGCAAACGAGGCCGGGCAAGCGCAGATTGGTGAGCCCGTCGGCGAAGGTCTGATAGACGAAGGCGACCTGGAATATCGGGTTGCGGCTGGGATCGCGTGGCACCGCCATCCGGTTGACGATCAGATCGAACGGTGCTTCCTGGTGAGCGTCGGCGTCGAGCAGTTCCGAGGCGACGCGGCTCATCAAGGATGCGAACGTCGGATTGCCGGAGAGATCGACCCGCAGCGGCAGCGTGTTGGCGACATAGCCGATGAGATCGGCAACGGCAGCATCCCGGCGATTGGCAAAGGGCATGCCGACGACGATGTCGTCCTGCCCGCTCCAGCGCGACAACAGCAGCACGAACACCGCGAGCCAGCCGGCGCAGGACGTGGCGGATCGATCGATCGCAGCGCTGCTCAGCGCTTCGGCAAGCTGGGTGGGCACTGCGAAGCGGTGGGTCCGCCCCTCGCCGCTGAGGCGCGGTGGGCGCGGCCGGTCGGCCGGCAGATCGAACGGCGTGAACCCGGCCAGCCGTCGCTGCCAATGATCCAGCGCGGTCTCGATGACCTTGGGCAACGTCCGCCGTTGCCACAGCGCGAACTCGGCGAACTGCAGTGGCGTGTCGGGAAGATCGGATGGTCTGCCATGCAGCGCCGCGTCATACAACGCGGCGAGATCGCGTTGCAAAATGACCAGCGACCAGCCGTCGTTGATGATGTGGTGCTGGTTGATCAGCAGCACGTGATGGTCGTGAGTCAGTACGAACAGGCTCGCGCGCCAGCACGGTCCTGCCGTCAGATCGAACGGCCGTCCCGACTCTGCGTTCAGTCGGGCCTGGAGGTCGCCATCCGCGATCGCTTCGATCTCGAGATGGATCGGGCCGGGCGCGAGGATCCGCTGCGCCGGCTCGCCATCGTGCTCGATGATGGTCGTGCGCAGGATCGCATGGCGCGCCACCAGCATGGTCAGCGCCTGCTCCAGGGCGGCGACGTCCAGCGGCCCCCGGATATCGGTCGCGAGCGGCACGTTGTAGGCGGTGCTGTGGCCGTTCTGCAGGCGGTCGAGGAACCACATCCGCTGCTGGTTGAAGGACAGCGGCCACATCCGGTCGGCCAGATGCAGCATGATGGAGTCGCGGCGCGAGCCGATCTCGCCGCGCAGCGTCTCCGGAAGCGGTCGGTTTGCCAGATTGATCAGGCTCAGAGTCTCGCCGCTGCGTCGTAGCAGGAAGCCCTGCGTCGCGAGGCGGTCGACGAGATCGGATGTATCGGAGTCGATCAGTGACATCACAGCCGCTCCATCACGACATGGCGGCCGGCCGGACGCGCGGCGTCCGACTTGATGTGATGCGCGAGATCACACAGCACGGCATGCTCGAACACGGCCCGGAACGTCAGGCCGACCTGCAGGCTTTGTTCGACGCGGAGCATCATCTCGCCCGCCAGCAGCGAGTTGCCGCCGATGCGGAAGAAGTGATCGGTCCGCGCGATCTGTGGCCGCTTCAGCACGGTGCCCCAGATCTGCGCGAGCGTGCGCTCGACCGGATCGGCGATCACGGCCTGGCCGATCTCGGCCGGCTCGACCTCAGGCAGCTGCCGGCGGTCGAGCTTGCCGTTGGCCGAGAGCGGCAGCGTGCCGAGCACGACATAGTGGTCGGGGATCATGTAGTCGGGCAGCCGCTGGCCGAGCGCTTGACCCAGCCGCGCGACGTCGATGGCCGGTCCGCGCGGCACGAGATAGGCGACGGTCAGTTCGCGGCCGCCGACGTCCCGCCGTGCGACCACGGCCTGCGCCACACCGGACTGCTCCAGCAGCGCGGCTTCGATTTCGCCGAGCTCGACGCGAAAGCCGCGGATCTTGATCTGGAAGTCGCGCCGGCCGAGGAATTCGATGACTCCGTCCGGAAGCCGGCGCGCGACATCTCCGGTGCGATAGAGTCGCGCCATGTGCCGGTCGGATCCGGCAAACGGATTGTCGATGAACCGCTCCTGCGTCAATGCCGGCCGATTGATGTAGCCGCGGGCCACGCCGATCCCGGCGATGCACAGCTCACCGGGCACACCCGGCGGCACCGGACGCAGGCCGGCGTCGAGCACGTGGAGCGCCATGTTGTCGATCGGTTGTCCGAGTGGCGCAACCGCGTGGCGCTCGGTATCGCCGCTGTCGCAGGACCACGCGCTCACGTCGATCGATGCTTCGGTCGGGCCGTAGAGATTGTGGAGTGCCGCGTGTGGCAGCAAGGCGCGGCAGCGCGACGCGACCGCGGTCGGCAGCGCCTCGCCGCTGCAATAGACGCGTGCGAGCGAGGTCAGCTCGCCAAGGCCTTCATTGCCGAGGAATACAGCCAGCATTGACGGCACGAAGTGAATGTCGGTGATGCACCGACGCCTGATCAAGCTGGCGATCTGATGCGGATCCTTGTGCGCGTCAGGGGGAGCGACCACGAGCTCTGCGCCGACGATCAGCGGCCACAGAAACTCCCACACCGAGACATCGAACGTGTAAGGTGTCTTCTGCAGCACGCGCTGCGTAGGCTGCAGTCCATACTGCTTCTGCATCCACACGATGCGATTGGCGACGCCGCGATGTTCGAGCATGGCGCCCTTCGGCCGCCCCGTCGATCCTGACGTGAAGATGACGTAGGCAAGATCATCCGGGGCCGGCGCGGGCCCATCGATCCCTGGACCGTCCGCCATTCCGTCCGCATCGACCGTGAGGCAGGCGACGCGGTCGGGCAGGGCGCTCTCGAGGCCCGGTGCGACGAGGGCAAGGACCGGAGCGGCATCTTCGATCATCTGGCTCCGGCGCGGCTGCGGATCCTGCGGATCGAGTGGCAGGTAGGCTGCGCCCGCCTCCAGTGTCGCGAGGATGGCGACCACCATCGCGACGCCGCGCTCGAACAACAGCGCTACGACCGCGTCGCCGGTGGGGCGCTGCATCTCGGCACAGCGGGCGCGAATCTGGCGCGACAGGGTCCGCACGCGATGGCGTAACTCGGTGTAGTCGAGGCAGATGTCATCGAACGAGACGGCCGGTCGCCCGGCATGCTGAAGCGCGGCCGCGTCGAGCAGGGCGACCAGGGTGAGGTCGCGCGCCGCCGGGACATCCGCGCCGCGGCTGCTTGCCACGATTGCGCCAACCGCCTCTTCAGAGAGCAGCGGCAATTCGGTGATCGCGGTGGCCGGTGCAGAGCAGCCGGCGCGCCATACGCTCGCAAGCGAATCCGCCAGTGCCGCCACGAATACAGGCTCCAGCTGCTCCCCATTCCATTCGAGCCAGGCTGCGCGCACGACGGGAGCCCGGCCCTGGCTCGGTGCGAGTTCGACGCGCAACTGCAAGGGGCCGTCTGGACCACGGACGTCGTCGCTCAGGATCGCGATCGGAACGTGCCGGCTCCATTCACTCCTGCCGGCGCGTTGCGGCGTATCGGCCAGCATGGGTGCGGCCCGAGCATCCACGAGGAACCGTTCGGTGTCGAGGACGAGGCCGGCAAAGGAGCGATGTCCGTCGGTTGCGAACGTCGCCGGCACCAGGCGCGCAGCAAACGGATCGGGACGTGTCGGTAGGCCGACGGCGATGCTAACGGCTGCAGCGTCGAGGAGGCGGGCCGTCGTCGCCACTACGGCAGCGATCAGCCATGGCAGCGTAGGGCCTGCCACGGCCTCGTTTGCGCCGGGCGTGAGCAGGGCGGTGCGCTGGATGTTGGATGCGGGGGTGGCGGTGCGCGACGACCTGCGGTGCGTGAGCGACTCCAGGAACGCGAAGCCCGCCGGCACGGTCGCCTCGATCGCCGTGATCCAGCGCGCGTCCGCCGCGCACATCCGCTGCCAGCATGCGCGATCGTACGGCGCTTCAATTTGTCGTTCGCCCACCGTGAACAGCGCTGCGATCGAGGCTGCATCGAGCTCGCCGCCATCCGCATGGCGCAGGCCGCCGAGCCTGACGCTCTCGCCACGCGCCGCGATCACCACACCGTCCGCCTCGACGGTGAGCAGCCGCCCCGATGCCGCATCGCAGGGGCCGGCCAACTCGATACTGCCGACGGTCAGCCCAGCGCCGTTCGCGGTCAGCCGGAGACCGGCATGCGTGCGGCGCGAGCCGAAATCGACCCCCCTCGGCAGCGCCGCCAGGATCGCGGCGTCGAGATCGAAGTGCAGCCGGTGCAGGGCGGCCAGAACTGCATCGTCGACCGGCGTCTGGGGGGACGACTCCGCTTCAGGCAGCTCACCCTCGCGCGCCAACGCGGTGGCGAGTTCGGCAAATCCCTCCAATGCCAACCGGTGGCAGCGGTCGACGACGGCTCCGGCCGTGTCGCGCGTCGAGATCGGCACCCGCATCGCCCAGGCGACGCGCTGCTCATTCATCCAGGCCAGCTCGAAGAACGGGTGGGCAGCTGCAACCGCAGCGGCAATCAGCTCCGCCGGGTCGCCGTGCCGCGCCTGCAGTCTCAGGGCCAGCGTTCCCGGCGCCGATCGCGGTACGACGTTTCGCAGCAGGTCGGCGTGGACGATGAGATCACACGTCGAGAGACCCGACGGCATCGACATCGCGGTCGTGATGCGCTCCTCGCGCGCCCAGGCAAGCGCTCGCGGATTGCCGGTGATCAGGCAGACGATCTGGTGTCCGCAGTCCCGCAGGTTGCGGGCGATCTCCAGCAGAAAATCGTCATCGCCATGAAGAATGCAATCGAGGCTCCGCATTGTGGTAGAACCCGCCTCCTGTCGACTGCTTCACGCTCGCCCTGCGATGCCGCGCTGCCGTGGTCGTGCCGCGTCAAATCAACTGCTTTTCCGCGAACGTCGCGCGGATCACCTGATCGTCGAGCACACCGCAGTTGCGCAAGAACGTCACGACCTTGTCGACGATCGGATTGACGTTGCGATAGGTCGCGAGATCCTGTTCGAGATGGGTGGCGGCAATGACGGTCTCGATCTCGGCCGCGCTGAGCCCGATGGTTGCGAGGATCTTCATGTCGAACTGCTTCTGCAGCGACAAATTCAGATAGTCGCCAAGGAAGTCCGGCAGGATGACGCCAATGGCACGGCGCTGATCGGTGGTCAGGACGCTCCACAGATGTCTGAGCACGTCGGCAAAGATCAGGCAGTGACGGACCTCGTCGACCATGTGGTCGCTGTTGACGGCGTGAAAGGTCTCGTTGAGCCCTTCCTCACGGTGCACGTCGATCAGCTCCTTGGTGACGGAGTTCTCGGCGATGCAGACGGCGATCGTCCTGAGCGCGGGATGCAGCTCAGCCGGCAGCTTCACGAGGGCATTGGCGATCGCCTGCTCGATCGCGAGCGTCGGCGGCAGAGTCAGCGGATCGACCCCCGTCAGTCGTCGAACCTGCTCCATGAAGTCGATCGCAACGTAGGCGTGATAGCCCTCATCGATGAGCACGGTAAGCACGTCGGCGCGCAGATCGGCCGGGAATGGCCATGGCAGCCGATCGTTCGCGATTGCAAGCGCGACCTCGTTGACCACCCTGGTCTCCACGAAGGCGATGTCGTTGAGAAACTTGTAGAGGGACTGCAGCAGCACGCGCTGGCGCGCGTCGTGACCCTTGGCGGTGACCAGGGCATGCAGCGCAATCGGTTGGCGTGCAATTGGATAGAAATGCTCATCCGGGCTCCAGCCGCGCAACACGCGCCGGGGCCGTGACCTGATCGACGACGATTTTTCCCAATGAGCCTGGCGCCTCGACGAGGCGGGCGGCGTGTCGACGTTGATGCCCATCCGCAGTCCTCTTTGTCCTCGAACCGTTGTCGTCGAACCGCTTCGGTGATTGGCTTGGCGTGGTCTGTGGCGAGAGCGATGCGAATTTATATCCAGGACGTCAAAGCCGCTGTGACGTCAGCGATCCGAAACGGCCGCTCAACTCTCCGTCCAATAGGATGACGCCTCGACAATTCCCAATTCAACAAAGACGACAATCAGCAAGAACGAACGACACGCTAACGAGTGATACACTGACGATGCGTCGTCGATCGAAAATCGATTCACGAGACAGATCGACGAAAATTGTTATCGAGCACCAAGTCATTCTGGCACTGCGCTACCCCGGGATTGGATGACCTGGCGCTACGCAACTTGACGCGACACCGCGAGATGATTGAACGACATTCTCGCGTAGAGGGCATAATGATAGCAACTCAAGAATCAATATATGCGGCCCTGATTGACGTCAACCGAAAGCTATCAACCCACGGTCGTCCATCGCGTACAATTCACCTGAACTCTTCAAACTTGAACTGTTGGACGAACTCATTCTGAAAAGATCGTGGATAACGCACAGGCTCGCGATTTCCATGAGCAACGGCTCGTGACGCAGCCGCTCGTCATCACGCATCGATGCCAGTCGATCGGTCAGGCGGATCACCTTGGCCGGATCGAAGAACGGCATCGACGCCAGGGCCGAGCCATGCAGGACGTCGCGGATCATGGCGCCGAACGGATGCTTGGGATCGGTGGCGCTCGGCGGTGCGACGAATGGATGCTTCTGGCGTTCCACGACGTCGTCCGGCAACAGCGGACGCATCGCCTCGCGCAGGGCATATTTTTCAAGGCCGTCGCGAATCTTCATGTGGCCCGGCATCCGCCACGCGGTTTCGACCACCTTGTGGTCGAGGAAGGGCAGCCGCGCTTCGACGGAATGCGCCATCTCCATGCGATCGCCAAGCGTGACCAGCACATAGTTCGGCAAGGTGGTCTTGAGCATCAGCGCGAGCCCGAGATCGACGGTGCCCAGTGCAGGAAAGTTCAGCGGCTCCATATAGTTCAGCATGGCCCGGAGCGGTCGCTCGGCAGACCACGAGGCGCGCAGGTCGTCGCGGAACAGTTCGGAGATGCCGAGAAGGTGAGCCATCTGATGGCGCAGCCATGTCGGGACCGTCCCGAACGCCTGCGCGACCAGCGGCAGGTCCTCCGCGGTGGCGTGCTTCGGTGTCACCGCATAGGTCGCGCTGTCGCGGCTCGCGACCAGCGCTTGCATCGCAGCGCCTCCGCCGAGCGCATCCACACGCGAGGGTGCATAGCCGGCGAAGATCTCGTCGGCGCCTTCGCCGGTCAGTACGACCTTGTAGCCGGCCTCGCGCACGGCCTTGCTGAGAATGAATTTTGCAGTGCCGTGCGGATTGAAGCAGGCGACCTCGCTGTGCCAGAGCGAGGCGGCGAAGTTGTCGGCCAGCGCGGCGCCGCTCACCGGCACCTGGTGGAAGCAGGCGCCAAGCCGGTCAGCGAATGCTTGCGCGCGCGAACTCTCATCATAGGCGGCATCGTCGTAGGCGATCGTGAACGCATCGGGCGCCCGGTTCGCAGCACCGGCCGCGAGCGCCAGGACCGACATCGAATCGATCCCGCCACTGAGATAAGAGGCGACGGGAACGTCGGCGCGTAGCCGCCACCGCGTCGCCCGTGACATTTGATCTCGTACCTCGTCGAGCGTGGTACGCTCGTCGGTCATCGGTGATGCGGCCGATGCGAACGGGTCGTGCCAGTAGCGCCGGACGCTGACACCGTGCCGGGTGGCTGAGAGGTAGCAGCCCGGAGGGACCTGCCGAATTCCGGCAAACAGGGTCCCGTCCTGCAGGGCATGGGCCGCGTCGAGATAGCCATCGACATTCCACTGCGGCCGAAGCCCGAGCGCCAGCAGGGCCTTTATCTCTGAAGCGAGCAGGAGGCGGCCGGAATCGACCGCATAGAACAGGGGCTTGATGCCGAAACGGTCGCGCGCCGCAAGCAGGCGGCCGGCATTGGCATCCCACAGGATGAAGGCGAACTCGCCATTGAGGTCGTCGAAGCAGCGCTCGCCGGCTTCGGCATAGAGCCACAATGCGATCTCGCTGTCGGAGCGCGACCTGAACCGGGCGCCGCGGCTCGTGAGCTCGTTGCGGATGCGCTCATAGTCGTAGAACTCGCCATTGACGACGAGATGGAGCCGATCGTTTGGATGATGCAGTGGCTGCTCGCCGGTGGCGAGATCGATGATGCTCAGCCGCGTGTGGCCGAGCGCGACGCGCGAATCATCAGATATCCACAGACCCGTTCCGTCTGGTCCCCGATGATGCAGCGTACCGATCGCCCGATTGATGGCCGAGCGATCGATTGGCGTATCCCAGCACCAGAGCCCGACCAGTCCGCACATTGTGAGTCAACTTGTCTTCTGCGGCGGGCGGTTGGGTTCGCTGAACACGACGAGCAGGAGAAGAACGACGAAGGGTGTGAGAACGAGTGACAAGACGAACATGACCCATGGCCCGGGGCGGGTGTGACGGGCGAGAAATCCGACAAACAAACACAGAAGAATATAAAACGCGATGAAGATCACCGGCATGTTCTGCTCTCGCGTGAAGTCATCATGTCAGAAAATCATTACGTCAGAAGGTCATCACGTCAGAAGGTCATCATGCCAGAAGGTCGTCATGCTCGTGTGAACTGAGCCGATCGGCAAGTTGACGCATCATGTGTAGCATGAGGTCCGATTGATTGACAATAATTCGACGGCTACCTACAGTCGAGTTCAGGCAGAGTCCATGCCGAACAGAATGAAGGCTCGATCGGCCGCAAGTTCGTATTCCGGCGCTTCCGTTTGTCATTACCCCGCGTGTTTCGACGGTCGTCGCCATGGCGGCCGTCGGTTATCGTCTTGGCTGTCAGTCCCGCGCATGCGCATCGTCATCCGTGCGCCGGAAGGCAACAGATATTTGGTGCGAGGCTGGGCGTGGCGAGAAAGACCCTCAAGCTGTACGGGCTGCAGCACCTCGACATCTTGCGTCACTACCGGGATATCTCGGACCGAGCCCTGCATGAATTCTCGGTGGTCGGAAAGGTGCTGCCGTTCCGGGTCAACAATTACGTTCTCGATGAGCTGATCGACTGGAGCCGGCCGGATGAGGATCCGTTCTACCGGCTGACGATGCTGGACCGGCGAATGCTCGCGACGTCCGATTTCGACGCCGTCGAGCGTGCGATGCGTAACGGCGCCGGCGCCACGCTGGCTGACGTCGCGGCCGCGATCCGTCGGCGTCTCAATCCGCATCCCGCCAATCAGATGACGACCAACGTTCCGCTGTTGAACGGTAGCGGGGTGTCGGGCCTGCAGCACAAATACGCCGAGACCTGCCTCGTGTTCCCGTCGAGCGGTCAGACCTGCGCGGCCTATTGCTCATTCTGTTTCCGCTGGCCGCAATTCGTCGGCGATCGCAGCCTGCGGATGGCGACCGATGAGAGCCAGCGATTCGTCTCCTACCTCCGGGAGCACAAGGACGTCACCGATGTGCTGCTGACCGGCGGCGATCCGTTGATCATGCGCGCCTCGGTGCTGCGACGCTATGTCGAGCCGCTGCTCGGGCCCGAGACCGCCCATGTCACGACGATTCGCATCGGCACCAAGATGCTGGGCTTCTGGCCGTACCGGTTCACGACCGACGACGATGCCGATGATCTGATTCGTTTGCTCGAGGAGGTCGTCCAGTCGGGCCGGCATCTGGCGATCATGATGCATATCAGCCACCCCCGCGAGCTGGAAACACCGGCGGCCCGCGACGCCATCCGACGGCTGCTGGCGATCGGGGCCGTGCTGCGCAGCCAGTCACCGGTGGTTCGCGGGGTCAACGACGACACCCAAACATGGCGCGAGCTGTGGACCAGCGAGGTTCGGCAGGGAATCTTTCCGTACTACATGTTCGTCCTGCGCGACACCGGACCGCGGGCCTTCTTCGAAGTGCCATTGTCGCGCGCACTCGACATCTATCGCGGCGCCGTCAGTCAGGTGTCGGGGCTGGCGCGGTCGGCGCGCGGTCCGATCATGTCGACCGACATGGGCAAGATCTCCGTCGACGGCGTGGCCGATTTCGGAGGTACGCGGACATTCGTTCTCAGCTACGTCCAGGCGCGGGATGCCGAGTGGGTCAAGCGTCCCTTCTTCGCCCGCTACGACGATACTGCGACCTGGGTCGACGGCCTGCAGCCGCTGACGGCCTCCGATCGCATGTTTCTGTCGCGTCCTGAGCCGCGGCTGGCAAGGGCTCACCATTGACCTCGTGATGCGTGCACAGGAGTTGCTCCCGTATGGGGCCGATACCGAGCTACACCGCACTGATCCGTGAGAAGTCCGATGCTCGGCGCGAGGCGGTCAGTCTCATCGGCATGACGGCGCTGTCCGGCGTCGCGATGGGCGCCTCGATGGCGGTGGTCAATGCGGTGGTCGGCCAGGGCGAGGGGGGCGCGACGTTCCCCAACCTTCTTCTGTTCGCCTTGCTCGCGACGATCTTCCTCTGGTCACGGAACTACGCGCTGTCGCGCACGGCAATCATCGTCCAGGCGATGCTGACCCGGATCCGCGAGAGCATCGTGCGGAAGCTGCGCGACGTCGACCTGCAGGCGATCGAGGCGATCGACCGGGAGCGGCTGATCAAGACGTTGTCGCATGATTGCTTCGTGATCTCCGAGGCCAGCGAGTCGATCGTCATCGGCGCGTCCTCGGCGGTCATGCTGCTGTTCTCGGCCTTCTATGTCGCGACGCTGTCGCTGTTCGCGTTCATCCTGCTGTGCGGGCTGGTCTGTGCGGCCATCTTCCATTACCGGCGCAGTCAGCGGTCGAGCCGGGCGATCCTCGACGCCGCGAGCGAAAGCGAGAACCGGCTGTTCGAAAGCATCCGCCATCTGGTGTATGGATTTCGTGAGGTCAAGATTGCGCCGGAGAAGGGCAATGACCTGCTCGACAACTACATTCTGGACTATGGAACGCAAGCGGAGGCGCTGCGCATCCAGTCGCAGCGCCAGTTTCTGAAGGGGCTGGCATCGAGCCAGACCTTCTTTTATGTGCTGCTGGCGTCCATCATCTTCATCCTCCCGCAATATCAGGTCGACCGGCTGATCATCCAGAAGATCACCTACATCATCCTGTTCATCGCGGGGCCGATGGAGGTGTTCGTGCGGGCGCTGCCTGCCGCGATCAAGGCCAACGCAGCCGCCGAGCATATCTGGTCGGTCGAGGCGTGGCTCGAAGGGGCGGACCGGGATGCCCCGGCGGCGGCGCTCGCGCACGATCTACAGTTCCAATCGATCGGCTTGCGCGAGCTGACGTTCCAGCATGGCGAGGCCGAGGCGGGGCAGGGCTTCCGGGTCGGTCCGATCGAGCTGTCGCTGCGGCCCGGTGAGATCGTCTTCATTGCCGGCGGCAACGGCAGCGGAAAATCCACGCTGCTGTTGCTGCTGCTGGGGCTCTATCGCCCGCTCGGCGGCCAGTTGCTGTGGAACGGCGCGGCGGTGCGGCCGCACAACGCCGCGCGGTATCGACAGCTGTTCTCGGTCGTGTTCGCCGATTTTCACCTGTTCGACCGGCTGTACGGCCTGCGCGCCACCGATCCCGGACGGGTCAACGAACTGCTGCACCGGTTCGGACTGGATCGGAAGGTCAAGTTCGTCGATGGTGCGTTCTCGACGCTCGACCTCTCGACCGGGCAGCGCAAGCGGCTCGCCATGATCGGCGCCCTGCTCGAGGAAAAGCCGATCATGGTGTTCGACGAGTGGGCTGCCGACCAGGATGTGACGTCCCGGGAATATTACTACACGAAGCTGCTGCCGGAGCTGAAGGCGCAGGGCAAGACGATCGTGGCGGTGACGCATGACGACCGCTATTATGGCGTCGCGGATCGGGTGATCTACATGGAGCAGGGCAGCATCCGCTCGCAGGAGGCGCGGGTATGAAACACGTCTCGATGCCGGATCTGCACATGGGCGGTGGTAAGCAGCTGCGCTCCAGGATCAGGACGGTCCTGCTGGTGATGCTCGCCATCCTGAGCTTTCTGGTTCTTTATTCCTGGTGGCACATCTTCATCGTCATTCCGCCCGGCTACGCCGGCGTCAGATATTCGCTGTTTTTCGGGGGGACCAGCGACAACGTCGTCTATGGCGAGGGCCTGCATCTGCAATGGCCGTGGAATTCGGTCCGCATCTACGACGTCAGGCTGCTTTCGCGCAGCTACAAGGTCGAGGCGCTCAGCCAGGGCGGATTGACGATCTCGGTCGATGTGACCGTGTTCGCCAGGCCGATGCCGGGCATGCTCACGGAGCTCAATCGCCAGCTTGGTCCCGATTATCTGGAGAAAATCATCGAACCGGCGATCAGTGGCGGCGTGCGCGACGTCGTCGGCAAGATCACCGGCGATCAGCTGTACCTGCTCTCCAACCAGGAGCTGGAAAGTCGGGTTCTGAAAGAGGCCGTCAGCGAGTTTCCCATCGATCTCGTGCATCTCGCCAAGGTGATCATTCGGCGTGTCGAGTTGCCGCAGCAGATCAACGAGGCGATCGACCACAAGCTCGCGGAGGAGCAACGCGCTCAGGCCTATACATATATCCTGCAATCCGTAGAGGGTGAGGCTGCGCGCAGGCGCATCGAAGCAGCAGGCATTCGCGACTTCCAGACGATCGTCGGCTCTAGCCTGACGCCGGCTCTGCTGACGTGGCACGGTATCGAGGCGACGCTGCAACTCGCCAAATCGAGCAACGCAAAGGTCGTCATCGTCGGTAACTCATCGAAGGATCTGCCGCTCATTCTCGGCAGCGATCTGTTCAAGACCAGCGAGGCGCTGTCCGGCGAGAAGTCGGAGGCGACGAGCGCGGCCGCGCAAGCGAAGCCGGTCGAGCCAGCGCAGGCAGCCGCGCCATCGCAGCCTGCTGCACCTGTGCGGCCCGCGGCGTCGCCGCCGCCCTCGCCGCCGCAGCCGCCTCCGCCGCCGGCGCCTCCGCAGCCGGTCTCGCCGTTGCAACCGGCATCGCCAGCACAGCCCGCGGCGCCTCCGCCGCCGACGTCGCAGACGCTGCTGTTTCCGCTGACACAGCCGCCAGCCGCTCCTGGGCGTCAGCCGGGCGGCGCGCGAACGCAGGCCGGCCGTGGGCAACCGCCGTCGCCCTGGAACGCGCCGCCGCGTCCGACGGTGCTGCCACCGGTCCCGTTTGGACTGCCCATTCTCCGAGACCCGCTAGGGGCTGATCAGGGTCGATAGAGCCGCACGACGTCGCGGGTTATCCCCTCCCTTGCGGTTCGCGCGGAGTTCGAACGCGATCTGGCAAAGACGGGCAGTCGTGCAGAGCTGTGATGTCAGGCGCTGGTGGCGATGCGCCTGCTCGACGTTTCCGAAGCGCGCCAGCTTGCGCAGCAGGGGAGCATTTCCGGCGCGATGATCGGCGGCACCCTGTTCGGCTGCGGCATGATCCTGGCGCGCGGCTGCGCCAGCCGCCTGCTGGTGCTCTCGGCCAACGGCAATCTGCGGGCGCTGCTGTCGGCCTGATCTTCGCAGTGACGGCGCAGTCCACCTATCACGGGCTGCTCTCACCGCTGCGTGAGTGGCTCACCAATCTCTGGCTCGTTGATGGCGGCCCGTTGCGCGACATCATGAGCTTGTTCGGCGGCGGCACGCCCGAGAAGCTCGGCTTTGGCATGCTGTGGTTCCTGGCCGTGCTCGCCGCGGTGTCGAAGTTTCAGGTCGGACCGAAGGTCCTGCGCTCGGCGGCAGGACGGCAGGACATCCGCCACTATGCTGGCGGCATGAACGGCTGGCAGACGCGCGGCGGTTCGGTCGCGTAGGCGGCCGGTCAGACCCGGTCAAAACTGACCTGGCCTGACGGACCACATTGGTGTCTGACTGCGGTCGTCACTTGCTTGCCGCTTTCCGTGCATCGGCGATCGCCTGCTTGAAGGCCTGGGCGTTGGGGGCGCCGGGCACGCGGAAATGGCCGATGATGAACGCCGGCGTGCCTTGGAAGCCAAGGCCCGTCGCCTGCTCATGGTTGCGTGCGAGGATGGCGTCGATCTCGGCGCGCTTGGCCTCAAGGTCGGCCTTGGCGCGGGCAAGATCGATTCCCGCGCCGGAGAGCGCAGCATCGACCTTGGCCTCCGACAGCTTCTCATTCAGCGAGATCAGCACCTCATGGGCCTCGGCGAACTTGTCCTGATATTTCGCCGCCAGCGTGAGGCGCGCGGCGTAGATCGAGGTGCCGCCGAAGATCGGCCAGTCCTTGAAAACGAGCCGGACGTGACCGTCGTCGCGAACGACCTTGGCGAGCTCCGGGCTGATCTTGCGGCAATACGGACATTGATAGTCGAAATATTCAACGATCGTGATGTCGCCATCGGCGTTGCCGACGGCGGGGATGGCCGGATCGTGCAGGATGCGCGCTTCGCTCAGAATGTCGCCGTCATCGTCTTCGGCGCGGGCCTGGATCGGCAGGATGGCCGCTGTCAGCAGCAGCAGCGTCGCGATCGATGCGACTAAAGTCTTCATGGTCATGTCTTGTCCTTCGCTTGCGGGATGGTGGATGCGGTATCGATGGCGTCGATCACGGTCTGCGAGGTCAGCAGTTCGGGAAGCACGATGCCGGCCGGAGCTCCCGGGCCGAACACGGCGTTGAACGGCAGGCCGTAGCGGCCAAAGGACCGGAGATAGCTCGCGATCGCGTCGCTGGGGGAGGTCCAGTCCGCCTTGACGGCAACGACCCCCGACGTGAGACGACTACGCACGGCGGTGCTGTCGAGCACGAGCTTCTCGTTGACCTTGCAGGTGACACACCAACTGGCGCCGATGTCGACGAACACGGTGTGGCCGGCGCGCACCCGCGCCGCGATGTCGGCGGGCACCAGCGGCTGCCAGGCGATCGGGGCCGGTCGGCCTACGCTTTCCGGTTGCACGAGATAAGTCGCGGCCATCGGCGCCAATCCGATCGTGACGGCGACGCCAGCTCCGGCGATCGTTCGCCGCAACGGGAAGCGAAACGCCGCCATGATCAGCGCGGGCGCGAGCAGCGCGGCGGCGAGGCTGGTCGCGATCGCTGGCCCACTGATGTCCGCGAGCACGATCAGCAGCCACAGCGCCGTTGCAGCCATCGCGATCGCTGCAACGGCTCGCAGCTTCAGCATCCAGCGGCCGGGCCGCGGGAACAGCGCGGCAAGGCGTGGCGCGGCTGCCAGACAAAGATATGGCGCAGCCATTCCGAGCCCGAGCGCGGTGAACACCAGCAGGATCTGCGGCGCAGCCTGCGACAGCGCGAAAGCGACGGCGGTGCCGACGAACGGCGCCGAGCATGGCGTCGCCAGCAGCGTCATGACGAAGCCGTTGACGGCATGACCCGCCGTCGTCCTGTGGCTCGCGGCGTTGCCGAGACGGCCGGCGATCCACCACGGCAGATTGATTTCGAACAGACCGAGCAGGTTTGCGCCGAACGCAGCGAGCACGATGATCATCGCGATGAGGAAAGCGGGCTGCTGAAACTGCAGGCCCCAGCCGACTTCGGCGCCCGTTGCCTTGAGCGCCGAGAGAATGACAGCGAGGGTCAGGAAAGAGGCGACGATGCCGGCGGCCGTCGCCAAAAATGCCCGGCGTGGCGAGCTCAAGTGCCCTGAACCGTGATCGACCAGCGAAACGAGCTTCAGCGACAGCACCGGAAATACGCACGGCATGAAGTTGAGGATGAAGCCGCCGAGCAGCGCCACGCCCAGGATGGCCCAGATCGATGCCGCCGCGGGACGCGGCGTTGCGTCGCCTCGTTCGGCCGAGGCAGCGGGAGCGGTTTCACCTGCATCCACCGGAAGCGAGGCTTCGATCGATCGGTCGCCATCGACCAGCGTGACCCGCAGCCGTGGTTTCGGACCGGTCTTGTCGAGGCCTTGTACCGGCACGATGATCCGTACGTTGTCATCCGATATCGTGCTCACCTGCGCACGGCCGCCGGTTACGGCGTCGTTGCCGTCGAGGAAGACGTCCGGCGCGCGCAGCGGTGGCGTGGCCTGCACCTCGAGCCGCAGCTGCGGCTTGGGTTGGCGATCGATGCGCAGTCCGGTGATGGAAAGACCGGGCGAGGTCTCGCGCGGGACGCTCTGTCGCCATTCGTCGATCAGCGCCTGATCATTCGGCAGGCGTGTGGTCGCCGGAATGTCGGCCTCGAGATGAGCCTCCTGCTGCGTGCAGATGACCGAGCACACGAACAGGACGGCCTTCAGCGTGAGATGCGCGGGCGCCGTTCCGTCCTGGAGCCGCACCCGCAACGGAAACAGCACGTGTTCGTCATAGCCGAACGTATCGATGTCCTGCTCGCTGAAGCGGCGCGGCGCCGGCCATTCGACGGTGACGTCGGCGACATTGCGCGAGCCGGTCCAGTCGAATTCGGGCGGTGCGCCGGCGTCGCCGGCCGAGCGCCAATAAGTATGCCAGCCTGCGCCAAGCCTGACGTCCAGCCCGGCCCATGCCGTGGCCGTGCCGCCGTCTGCGCGCGTGACGTCGCCGACGAGCAGGCGCGTGTCGGCGTTCGGCTCGGGCCGCAGATTGCCGGCCAGGGCGGCGGTCGTTGCAAGATGGAGCGCGCCCAGCAGGCCGAGCAAGCCAAGATGACGGATGGACATGATGATCTCCCCACGCGCTGTCGCGCATGTTCTCGGCAGTCGTGCGGCGCGGTGCGGCGCAAGGCGAGCCCGGTGACAGGCAGCCTGAGCCGTTCGCTCGACGCGCGATCGATGATGGATATTCGTTCGCTCGCGCCGCGGCGTTACGCTGCGTACGCGGTCGCGATGGTCACGTGTAGCGACAGGGCGGCCGGTAGGGCGAGGAGGCGTTGCATTGCGCCGCCAGCGCATCATCATAAGGGCGCCACGACAGCGTCCGAGTGGCGGCAACCGGCTGTGCCGTTGCACCGTCGTCCGCGGGGAAGGCGGTGAAGCTCGCCCCGGCAAATGGACAGGTGTTGACGGTCCCCGGGAGAACGGCTTTCTTGCAGGGTTTCGGCACGCTCGTGGTCGTACGTGACCAGTGCTGCGCGGTGATACCATTGCCGCTCGATGTGGCTGCGGCGGCGTCGAACGTTCCGAGCATAGGAGCCAGGCTCATGACCAGCACGATCAGCGCTGCTACGAGGCGGCGCATCATCACCGGCATCTTGAGACCACGGCGCCTCATCTTGGATCACCTTCTCCGGCCCCACTGGTTGCGCGGACCGCCCGGTCTTGGCAACTGACATCTTCGTGACGCCGTACCGTGCAGCGCGGGCTGGCGTCGAACGTGAACGTCCTCAGAGCACGTTGATCGGCACCTTCAGGAAGGTCTTGCCGGTCGCGTCCGCAGGAGGAAGATGGCCGGCGCGGATATTGACCTGCAGCGAGGGAATGATCAGGCGCGGCATCCCGAGCGTCCTGTCGCGGGTCTCGCGGAGCGCGACGAACTCATCCTCGGTCATGCCGTCTCGGACATGAATGTTGTGCAGCCGTTCCTCGCCGACGGTCGTTTCCCAGCGCACGGCGCGGCCGTCCGGGCCGTAGTCGTGGCACATGAACAGGCGGGTCTCGCGCGGCAGCGTTTCGAGGATCTTGCGGATCGATTGGTAGAGCGTGCGGGCATCGCCGCCGGGAAAGTCGGCCCGTGCCGTGCCGCCATCGGGCATGAACAAGGTGTCGCCGACGAAAGCCGCATCGCCCATGACATGTGTCGCGCAGGCCGGCGTGTGACCGGGCGTGTGCATCACGACGGCGGTCATCTGCCCCACATTGTAGGTATCGCCGTCCTTGAACAGCCGGTCGAACTGGCTGCCGTCGCGGCGAAACTCCGTGCCCTCGTTGAACACCTTGCCGAACGTCTCCTGCACGATGAGGATATGTTCGCCGATGCCGATCTTGCCCCCGAGCTTGTCCTGGATATAGGGCGCGGCCGAGAGATGATCGGCATGCGCATGCGTCTCGATCAGCCATTCCGGCTGCAGGCCGTTCATCCTCACATAGTCGATCAGCACGTCGGCGGAACGGGTGCCGATGCGGCCGGCTGCGTAGTCGATGTCGAGAACGGGGTCGACGATGGCGCAGGACGGCGATGACGGGTCCTTCACCACGTAGCTGATCGTGCTGGTGTCCGGATCGAAGAAGCCTGCGACCTTCGGCTGCACGCGGAGGTCGATCGGATAGGACATGGCTGCTGCTCCGCGTTGAGGCTCCTGGGCGGCGCCGCCGCCCAGGCGTCGTTGATCGTCGTTCACGATCTAAGATGTCGGATTGGACTTCGTTCCGCAGGTGTTGATGCCGAGCATCGCGTAGGGCGGGCACCAGCCGACCAGCGCGGTGCCGAGCGGGATCAGGCCAAGAAGGCCCCACATCGTCTGCGGTCCGATGACGGTGAGGCTGAGGACTGCCAGTCCGACGACGATCCTGAGCAGCCGGTCGATCCTGCCAATATTCTGTGTCATGTCTTGCTCCCCTTTTGACTTACCATGATGAACCGTAGAGCGCGGTGCGGCGGTGGTATGTAACTAAGTCACCAAGCCGGTCGGCGCTTAGCCATGATGCGCAAGCCGCGAAAGCGCCGGGCCATCGGTGATCTCGACCGTGCCGCGAGCTATTCGCAGCCAGCCGCGCCTGGCGAATTCATTGAGCTGCCGGCTGATGACCTCACGTGCGCTACCGAGCTCGTTGGCAAGATCCTGGTGCGTTGCGACCACCTGTAGCTTCGTTCCGGCGAGCGCGAGCAGCTTCTGCGCCAGCCGCACATCGATCCGCTCGAACGCGACCTCCTCGATGACGCGAAACAGATTTGTGACCCGGCGGCTGAACGCGGTGAAGACGAACTGGCGGAATTCGCGCGAGCTTGCGATCAGCCGGTCGAACAGCGCGCGCGGAATCGCCACGGCGCGGATCCGCGTCTCTGCGACGCCCTCGGCCTGGTATTCCTCGTACCCCATCAGGCACGCGGTGGTCAGCGCGCAGCTCTCGCCCGCCTGGACGCGGTAGAGCACGATCTCGCGGCCGGACTCGGACGTCTGCTGCACGCGAATGGTCCCCTCCAGCAGCAGCAGGAAGGACTCCGGCGCCTGGCCGGGGCCGAAGATGCGGCTGCCTTCGGGGAGTTCGACAATGAGGCTGGCGTCACGCAGCTGCGCGAAGACCTCGTCCGGCAATTGCCGCAAGGGCGGGAACGCGTGCGTCCAGTCTTGCTTCGGCGACATCACGGAATCCGGCTGTGGCAGGCCTCGGCATTCCTGCCGCGGACACCGGTATCCTGATCGCTGTCATCGCCGCTTGAGCTACATCAACATTGAAGCGGAGCGATTGCGTGCGCCCGTCGTTGCGCGTCCTCAGAGGAGGTCGGCGATCGAATGGCCCTGCAGCTCGATGCTGAGCCCCTGCATGCCGAGATCGGTGATCTCGCCGCCCATCGCCTTCAGGCTTTCCTCGCGGATCAGCGACATCAGCCCGCGCCGTAGCGCCAGGAATTCAGACGACATCATCATGGCCTGCTGGCGCGGCCGTTCCAGCGGAATCTTGATCTCGGCCTTGATCGAGCCGGGGCGGGCCGTCATGCAGTAGACCCGGTCGGACAGGAAGATCGCCTCGTCGATGTCGTGGGTGACGAACAGCACCGAGATCTTCAGCCGTTGCCACATGTTGGTGAGGATCTGCTGCATGATGATCCGGGTCTGGGCGTCGAGCGCGCCGAACGGCTCGTCGAGCAGCAGCACCTTGGGACCGGTGGCGAGCGCACGCACGATGCCGACGCGCTGTTTCATGCCGCCGGAGAGACGCTCGGGATAATGGTTCTCGAATGCCTCGAGGCCGGCGAGCCCGAGCAACGTGCGCGCCGCGCGTGCGCGCTCGAACTTCGGCATGCCGCGCATCTTCAGCCCAAACTCGACGTTCTCGCGCACCGTCTTCCAGGGAAACAGCGAATATTGCTGAAACACCATGCCGCGTTCGGCGCTCGGCCCGGTCACGGCGTTGCCGTCGACCGTTACGACGCCGCTGGTCGGCTCGAGGAAGCCCGCCACGGCGTTGAGCAGCGTCGACTTGCCGCAGCCCGAGGGGCCGATGATCGAGACGAACTCGCCAGGCTCGACATGGATCTGGGTGTCGGTGACGGCCTCGACCGCGCCGTCGATGGTCTCGTAGCTCAGGGCGAAGTTGCGGACCTCGATATGGCCCTGTCTCATATTCGCTGCGGCTTGGCTCATCGCGACCTCCAGGGCATCACCAACTGTCCGGCAGCGCGGATCACGAGGCTCGAGCCGAGCCCGAGCACGCCGATTGCGATCATGCCGAGCGCGATGTCGGCATATTGGACCAGCGAGTACGCCTCCCAGGTGAAGTAGCCGATGCCGAACTGTCCGGAGATCATCTCGGCCGCGATCAGCGACACCCATGCGACGCCCATGCCGACGGTGAGGCCGGTGAAGATGTGTGGCAGCGAGGCCGGGAAGTAGACCTCGCGGAAGATCGCGGTCTCCCGCGCCCCGAGGCATTTGGCGGCGCGTACGAGCACGGGATCGACCAGCGTCATGCCGTGCAGCGTGTTGAGCAGGATCGGGAAGAACGAGCCGAGGAAGGTGATGAACACGATGCTCTGTTCGTTGGTCGGCCACAGCATGATCGCCATCGGCACCCAGGCGATCGCGGGGATCGGGCGTAGCACCTCCGCGACAGGAAAGACGATCTCGTGCACCAGCCTGAAGCGGCCCATGATCAGTCCAAGCGGCACGCCGACGATCGCAGCCAGCGAGAACCCGATGAAGATCCGGCGGCAGCTGAGCAGGATGTGCATCAGGAATTTGGGATCATGGATCGCCTTGGTGAAGCTCGCATAGACCGCCAGCGGCGCCGGCACGTTGGTGAACTTCACGACGAAGACGACGCGGTAGGTCGTCAGCAGGTGCCAGGCGATCAGGAACATGAGCAACGATGCGGTGCCGATCAGCAAGGCGCGCAGCCTGTCCTGGTTGAGGCGAAACCAGCGCACCGCACGAGCGGAGAATTCCGGCCGGCTCGGCGGGATCGCGGCGCCAGGCGTGGCGGTTGCCGCGGCCTGGTCGGGCGACGCCATGAAAGCGGGGCTGCTCAAGTCTTGCCTCCCGTCACGGCCAGCTTCACGGCATCGTCCAGCCCCATCACCTTGCCGCCGATCTTGGCGGCATAGGCCTCGGCGTCCTTCTTCAGGAGGAACGGTGCGATCTCGCCATTGGCGGCGGCGAAGAAGGCCTGGTCGGCGAACAGCTTGATGCCGCGCGCCGTGTCGAAGACGTAGGCGACGTTGATCTTCTTGCCCTTGGCCTTGAGGTCGGCGTAGGCGCCGAGCGTGCAGGCCGCGCTGCTGAAGGCTGTGATGCCCTCGCCGTCGACCCAGACCTCGCCCGCCTTGCGCGGCTCGGTGATCGGCTTGTTGCAGAACTTGTCCTCGCCGG
Organism: Bradyrhizobium oligotrophicum S58; assembly: GCF_000344805.1. Classification (NCBI taxonomy): domain Bacteria; kingdom Pseudomonadati; phylum Pseudomonadota; class Alphaproteobacteria; order Hyphomicrobiales; family Nitrobacteraceae; genus Bradyrhizobium; species Bradyrhizobium oligotrophicum. Next base: position 2,506,274 of record NC_020453.1, read on the forward strand.
AGACCTCGTAGTTCGCTGTGCTGGCGAGATCCTTGTCGTAGTCGAGCTTCAATTCGGCATAGGCCTTGCGGATGTAGCTGTCGTCGACCCACTTCTTCGGATCGAACTCTTTCATGCGGCCGAGGCTCTGCAGCACCTTGACGTCGGTGGTGGCGGCATCCACCAGGGCCGGCTTGATCGTCGGATCGGTGGTCATGTTGCCGCCGGGGCCGAGGAAGATGTAGACCACCTCCTTGTTGATCCCGGTCCATTCCTGGATTTTTTCAGCCGCCGCCTTCGGATCCTGGCGCAGCCACTGGTTGGCGGCGATCACCGCCTTGATATAGGCGACGACGACCTCGGGATATTTCTCCGCGAAGTCGGTGCGGACCACGACACCGTGGAATGTCGGCAGGTTGGTCTGGACGCCGTCGAAGATCTTGCGCGCGAAGCCGCGGAACGGCAGCAGCTCCGCGAACGGCACGAAATCGGCGTGGGCGTCGATCTTCTTTTCCTGCAGGTTGGTCGAGCCGACCTCGGGCGTCTGGCTCACCAGTTGGAAGAAGTCTGCGGGATAGCCGCCGTCCTGGAGCGCCTTGAGGACCATGCCATGCGCCGCCGAGCCGAAGGGAACGCTGACCAGCTTGCCTTTGAGGTCGGAGAGTTCGTAGTAGGGCGAGTCCTTGTGAACGACGATGCCGTTGCCGGAGCCGGCGAGGCTATAGGCGGCGACCGCGATCAGCCGGCTCTTGCTCTCGGGATTGTTCTCGAAGGTGAAGCCGTTCACGATCAGCGGATAGTCGCCCATCATGCCGAACTGCAGCTTGTTCGCCATCATCCCGTTGGTGACGGGCGGACCCGAGGTGAAGTTCTGCCACTCGATCTCGAACTTGATGTTGGCGTATTTGCCGTCCTTGGGGAGATACTTCTCCAGCAGATGAAGCTGCCGCACGATGGTGCCGGCGGTCACCGTGTTGCTCGTGGTGTCCTGGGTACCTATCCCGATTGTGACCGTCTCTGCTGCGGCCGGTTGCGCCGCGATCCAGGACAGGCAGGTGACGGACAATAGCAGCGCGTGATAGCGGCGGACCATTCTCATCCCCGTTCGGTTGGATGGCTGATGGCGCCATGATGATTGCGGCGTCCGCGAGCGCAAATCCGGACTTCAGCAGCGGGTAGATTAGTTGCCGTCAAAATCCGGTTGCGTACTCCTTGGGCAATTTCGCTCATGACAGCCGCTTGCATGAGCAGGCCGCCTAGTCGACCGCCTGACCGCGCATCTCGTCCAGAAGATCGGGCCGGCAGACCACGATCTGCGAGCGCCGGGTCTGGACGATTCGCTTCTCCTGCATCCGCTTGAGGCTGATCGTCACCCACTGCCGCGTCGCGCCGACCATGTGGGCGATGTCGGCATGGGTAAACGCCGCGGCGATGACCTTGCCGTCGGGATCGTCCACGCCGTAGAGGTCGACCAGATGCAGCAGAAGATGCGCGAGCCGCTCGGTGATCGAACGCGTTCCCAGCATCTGCGCCAGGGCGGAGTAGCACTTGCCCTTGAAGCTCAATCCCTCGATCAGTCCGACCGCAAGGTTGGGCATCTCCGCGACCAGCGTTCGCAGTTCCCTGCCTGGAAGCTGAATGACGCTGGCATTGCTGGCGGCGACGCCCGACCATTGATGCACGCCGGTATCGAACACCTCCGGACCGCCGACGAAGTTGCCGACATGCCAGTAGGCCAACGTGATCTCACGGCCCTGTGGTGAGGTGTAGAACACCCGGATGCGGCCGCTCTCGACGAGAAAGATGCCGTCGTGCTTGGCGCCCTGACTGAACAGCGTCTGGCCGCGATTGAGCACCTTGCGGCGTCCCTGTTTGAGTACCTGCTCACGCTCGCGCAGGCTCAGCCTTTCGATCAGCGACGGTGGTCCGCCGATGGATTGCTGGCTTTCGGTCAGCAGCAGTGACGAACTGGTCACCGCGCGCGCCGATGGCGGCGGCGAGGGCACGGCGTCCGCAGCTGGTTTGGCCGCCTGCAGCAACATGTCTTGCCTCCGCATTGATCACACTGATCAGAAGCGGAGCAATGTTCGTGCCATCCGAGACGGCTGGCTGCAGCTCAGCTGCCGGCAAGTTCCGACAGGTATGATGTCGGATAAATGCCGCGATTGTGGCCGTCGGAAAACGCGATGTTCAGGCCGTAGCCGAGATCTCCGACCGCGACGATGCCGATCCCCGGGAATTGCGCGGGGAAGCGGCCGTCGAAGCGGGCCCGCTTGCAATGCGCGCACATGCAGGCCAGGCGCAGCCGTTCGGCCGATACCACGGCAGGAGCGCCGCTCGCACTCCGCAGCAGCAATGACGTGAGGTCGGGACTGACCTCGCCACCCGCGATGTCGGCTGCGATCATGTTGCCTCCTGGTTGTGCCAAGGCCCTCGAGTCATCTTGAGGCAAGCGGTTAGGGGCGCCCAGCAACTAATTGCCTGATCGGGGTGAATGTCGGCGCTCTCCATCGCCGGCCCTCGACAGCCGGGTTGGCAATCTTTGCAACTAATCGACCGGCGCGGCGCGTTCCAAATTGCCGAGCCGCGCCGTTTCCGCGACATCGTCGCCATCAACCGGCGCAAGGCGCGTTTCCGCGCCTCGAGGAGACGATGATGAGCGCTTTTCAGACCGCAACGGTGTTGTCGGTCCGGCACTGGACCGAGTCGCTGTTCAGCTTCACCGCCACCCGCGATCCCGGGTTCCGCTTCCAGAACGGCCAGTTCGCGATGATCGGGCTGGAGGTCGACGGCCGGCCGCTGATGCGCGCCTACAGCATGGCGAGCGCCAATCACGAGGAGGAGCTGGAGTTCTTCAGCATCAAGGTGGCGGACGGGCCGCTGACGTCACGGCTGCAAAAGATCAAGGAGGGCGATCGCATCCTGGTTGGGCGCAAGGCGACGGGGACACTGATCGCGGGCAACCTGATTTCCGGCAGGCGTCTGCTGCTGCTGTCGACCGGAACCGGTCTGGCGCCCTTCGCCAGCCTGATCAAGGATCCCGACATCTACGACACCTATGAGACCATCGTGCTCGCCCATGGCTGCCGCCATGTCTCGGAGCTGGCCTATGGCGAGCAGCTCATCGAGAGCCTGCACCGTCACGAGGTCTTCGGCCCGCTGGTCCGGGACCGGCTGCTCTATTATCCGACCGTCACGCGTGAGCCGTTCCGCAACCGCGGCCGCATCACCGACCTGATCGCATCGGGGCAGATGTTCGCCGACATCGGCGGCCCCGATCTCGACCTCGAGACCGACCGCGTCATGCTCTGCGGCAGCCCGGCGATGCTGGCCGAGCTCCAGGCCATGCTGCAAGACCGCGGCTTCGTCGAAGGCAACCACAGCACGCCCGGCCATTTCGTGGTCGAGAAGGCGTTCGTCGAGCGCTGACCGCGCCGTTTCGGGCAATTTCGCTCCGGCGACAACTAATTGCTATCGCCGGACGCGCCGCTGAACAACTCTGATCCGGACCGGTGGTTTTCCGGCCAAGCAGGAGCTTAGAATGGCAATGGATGAGATCGTCGACGGCCTCTCGGAGGTGTCCTGCGACGTGCTGGTGATCGGCGGCGGCACCGCCGGCCCGATGGCCGCCCTGAAGGCCAAGATGAAGAATCCGAAGGCCAACGTCGTTCTGCTGGAGAAGGCGAACGTCAAGCGCTCCGGCGCGATCTCGATGGGCATGGACGGCCTGAACAACGCGGTCATCCCCGGCTATGCGACGCCGGAGCAATATACCAAGGAGATCACGATCGCCAATGACGGCATCGTCGATCAGAAGGCGGTCTATAAATACGCCCAGAGCTGCTACGGGATCATCGAGGAGCTGGACAGCTTCGGCATCCGCTTTCTCAAGAACGAGAACGGCGACTATGCCGTCAAGAAGGTGCACCACATCGGCACCTACGTGCTGCCGATGCCGAACGGCGAGACCGTCAAGAAGGCGCTGTATCGCCAGCTGCGGCGGGCGCGCATCCTGATCTCCAACCGCTACATGGCGACGCGCCTGCTCAAATCGAGCGACGGCCGCATCGCCGGCGCGGTCAGCGTCAACACCCGCACCGCCGAGATTCTCGTGATCAAGGCCAAGGCGGTGATCCTGTGCATGGGCGCCGCCGGACGGCTCGGCCTGCCCACCTCCGGCTACATGTTCGGCACCTACGAGAACGCCGCCAATTCCGGCGACGGCTATGCGATGGCCTATCACGCCGGTGCTGCGCTCGCCAATCTCGAATGCTTCCAGATCAATCCGCTGATCAAGGACTATAACGGTCCGGCCTGCGCCTATGTCGCCGGTCCCTTTGGCGCCTACACCGCCAACAACGAGGACCGTCGCTTCATCGAATGCGACTATTGGTCGGGCCAGATGATGCTGGAATTCTACAATGAGCTGCTGTCGGGCAAGGGGCCGGTGTTCCTGCAGCTGAAGCATCTGCACGACAAGACGATCGAGGAGATCGAGACGACCCTGCACAAGGTCGAGCGTCCGACGCGCGGCCTGTTCCAGCAGGGCCGCGGCGTCGACTACCGCAAGGAGTCGATCGAGATGCACATCTCCGAGATAGGCTTCTGTTCCGGCCACAGCGCGTCGGGCGTGTTCGTCGACGACAACGCCCGCACCACCGTCCCCGGGCTCTATGCGGCCGGTGATATGGCCAGCGTACCGCACAACTACATGCTGGGCGCTTTCACCAACGGCTCGTTCGCCGGGCTCGACGCGATGGAGTTCGCCGACAATCATGATTTCGGCGACATCGATGCTGCCGAAATTGCCTTGGAGCGCGAGCGCGTGCTGGCGCCGACGAAGCGCGAGGATGGCATTCCGCCGAACCAGATCGAGTACAAGACGCGGCGGCTGGTCAACGACTATCTGCAGCCGCCGAAGGTGACGCGCAAATACGAGCTCGGCATGCGTCGGCTCGCCGAGGCCCGCGAAGACATGCAGGAGCGCATGATCGCGCGCAACGCGCACGAACTCCTCCGCGCGCTGGAGGTGCAGTCGATCATGGATTGCGCCGATATGGCGGCCCATGCCTCGTTGTTCCGCGAGGAGAGCCGCTGGGGGCTCTATCACTGGCGCACTGATTTCCCGGACAAGGACAACGAGAACTGGTTCTGCCACACGCTGCTGAGCAAGCAGGACGGCCGCATGACCAGCGAGAAGCGAGCGGTGCAGCCCTATGTCGTGCCGATCGCGGACGACGAGAAGGACCTTTACGACAAGCAGCGCATCCGCGCCACCGCCTGACGATCAGAAGGAGAACGAGACATGCCTCTTGCAACCTATCAGACGTCGGTTCCGGTCGTGGTCGACGACGCCAAATGCATTGCCGACAAGGGCTGCACGGTGTGCGTCGACGTCTGTCCGCTCGACGTGCTCAGGATCAGCGACATGACCGGCAAGGCCTTCATGGCCTATGACGAGTGCTGGTATTGCATGCCCTGCGAGGCGGATTGCCCGACCGGCGCCGTCACCGTCAACATTCCCTATCTGCTGAGGTGATCATGTCGAGCCCGTTCGAATCCTACGACGATCTCGACGACGCCGACGAGCGGCTCGGCGCCGCCGATCCGGCGGAGCGACGGGTCGCGATCATCGCGTTGGGACATTCCGGCGATGCCGCGGCGGTCGCACATCTCGCGAGGATGGTGACCGATCCCGACGCCGGCGTGCGCCAGCAGGTTGCGATGGCGCTCGGCGAGTTCGACGGGCCGGAGGCGGCCGAAGCGCTGGTGCAGCTGCTCGTCGATCCCGAGCGGATCGTCGCGTCGGCTGCCGCCGAGAGTCTCGCCGAGTTCAAGGATCCCGCGTCGGCCGACGCCATCCTGCCGCTGGTGAAACACGCCCATGCCTTCGTTCGCACGGGAGCGCTGCGCGCGCTGAAGGAGCTGCGGCGCAAGGATACGCTGAAGCCGGCGCTGGAGGCGCTGCAGGATCCGGATGCCGCGGTCCGCGTGCAGGCGATCGGCGTCATCGGCTTCCTCAAGCTGGAAGAGTCGATTCCCGCGCTGACGGCGCTGATCGGCGATCCCGACGCGCATGTCCGGCGCGCCGCAGTCAGCGCGCTCGCGTTCTCGCACATGAAGATCGCGGCCGAGACCATCACCCGGGCGCTCAAGGATTCCGACTGGATGGTGCGAGAGATGGCAGCCGAAACGCTCGGCCTCAACATCAATGGCGCGGTCGCGGCTGATCCGCTGATCCACTGCTTGGCGGACGAGTTCTGGCAGGTGCGGTTGAAGGCGATCCGCAGCCTCGGGCGAATGAAGATCCTGCATGCGGTGCGGCCGATCGGCCATTGCATCACCCATGAGCAGGCCAATCTGCGGAAGGAGGCGGCGGCTGCGCTCGGCGAGATCGCCGCGCTTGACGGCGAGCCGTTCCTCGCTTTGGTCGCCAACGATCTCGATCCGGACGTGCGCAAGAACGCGAGATGGGCGCTGCATCAGATCGCCGCGAGCAAGGCCCGGGCTGGCTCCTAGCAATCGCAAGGCCTTCCCAATTCGTCAGATGGCTGACGCTTTGTCGAATTCGTCGAGTGCGCTCCGAACCGATTCGACCAGATCGAGCGCCACTGGCGAAGGGCTGCGCTGCGGCGGAAACACCGCGGCGAATTCGAAATCGATGCGTGGGGTGAACGGCCGCATCTCGACGCCGCGGCCGTCGAACTCGCGCGCCGTGAACGGATCGCAGATCGCCACGCCGAGACCGGACGACACCATCCCGCACATGATCTCCGACAGCGTCGTCTCGACCCGCAGCACCCGTCTGATGTCCTCGCGATGAAAGATCTGGTCGATCAGATGCCGGCTGGTCGAGCCGGCCGAGAGTGAGATGAAGGTCTCGCCCTCGAAATCGCGCGGCACCAGGCTGGCCTTGGCGGCCAGCCGATGCCCGGTGGGCAGCACCGCGACGCGCGCGAGCGCCGGCAGCTTGATGCTCGGCAGGCCGGCATGCGCGATCGGCACTTCGGCGAAGCCGACGTCACATTGCGCGTTCAGCACCCAGTCGATCACGATCGGCGAGATCACGCCGAAGAAGGCGAGGTTGAGGTTCGGCCGCTCCTGCAGGAAGCCGCCGGCCAGTCGTGGCAGATATCCGTTCGACAGCGCGGGCAACGCTGCGATGCGCAGCGTCCCGGTGCGCCGGCCGCGGATTTCCTCGGCGGCCGCGGTGATGCGATCGAGCCCGACGAAGGAGCGCTCGACCTCCATGTAGAGCGCGGTCGCCGCCGCGCTCGGCACCAGGCCCGTGCCGCGCCGTTCGAACAGCTCCATCCTCAGCAGCGCTTGGAAGTCGCGCAGCAGCCGACTGACGGCTGGCTGGGTGACCGCCATCAGCTTGGCCGCTTCGGTGACGCTGCCGGTCAGCATCATTGCCCGGAAGGCTTCGACTTGCCGCGAATTGATCCTCGCCATGGCCATTCATAACATTTGAGTATGAAGATGGCGTCATTATTCATTGGACGATCAAAGCCTCCACTGCGATCTTTTTTGGCAGGGTGAGGGGTGGCTCGTTTTTTAGGCTGTTCAGCTTCAGGTTCCCTGAGCTGCTGGCGCAATCGACCAAGCTGATCTCCCCAGATGGTTTTGAAATACCGTCGTGGATTCAAGGTAATGGAGATCGGTCCAATGAAGCACCTCAACCTCCTGGTGGCGGTCAGCGTCGCCGTCCTGGCGCCGGCCTCCCAGGTCTCGGCTCAGCAGAAGACGCTCTATGTCGCCGGTTATGGCGGCTCGTTCGAGAAGACGGTCCGCGAGGAGGTGATCCCGCCGTTCGAGCAGGCCAACGGCGTCAAGGTCGAATACGTCGCCGGCAATTCCACCGATACGCTCGCCAAGCTGCAGGCGCAGAAGGGCAATCAGCAGATCGACGTCGCGATCCTCGACGATGGCCCGATGTACCAGGCGATCCAGCTCGGCTTCTGCGACAAGGTCACCGGACTGCCCGGCGATCTCCTCGACATCGCGCATTTCAAGGACGACAAGGCGGTCGCCATCGGCCTCGTCGCGACGGGGCTGATGTACAACAAGAAGGTGTTCGCCGAGAAAGGCTGGGCGGCGCCGAATTCGTGGAATGACCTGAAGGATCCGAAATACAAACAGCAGCTCGTCATCCCGCCGATCAACAACACCTACGGACTCAACGCGCTGTTGATGCTGGCCAAGATGAACGGCGGCAGCGAGACCAATGTCGATGCCGGCTTCAAGATCTTCAAGACCGATATCAATCCGAACGTGCTCGCCTACGAGCCGTCGCCGGGCAAGATGACCGAGCTGTTCCAGTCGGGCCAGGCCGTCATCGCCGTGTGGGGCAGCGGCCGCGTGCAGAGCTTCGCCAACACCGGCTTTCCGGTCGATTTCGTCTATCCGAAGGAGGGCGCCGTGAGCCTGCTGACGACGGCGTGCCCGATCGCCAAGGCCTCGGTCTCGCCATTGGCGTCGAGCTTCATCAAGCTGCTGCTCGATCCGAAGATCCAGCTCACGATGCTGAAGGAATATGGCTACGGCCCGGTGGTGAAGTCGGTCGTGGTGCCCGAGGGCGTCGGCGCCATGGCGCCGATCGGCGAGCGGGCCGCCAAGGTCTATGCGCCCGATTGGACCGTGGTCAATGAGAAGCGCGAGGAATGGACCAAGCGCTGGAATCGCGAAGTCGAGCGCTGATGGTTTGCCACGCCTCCTCGCCCAGACGGCAGTGAGCTCCCTCGCCCCGTTCTTACGGGGAGAGGGGTGGGGTGAGGGGCAGCCGCACGGGCGGTGTACGTCGTTGGACCTGTACACCTTCACCCGGATTGCATCTTGCGATGCAATCCGACCTCTCCCCGCATCCGCCTTCGCTCTTCGAGCTACGGCGGACAAGAGCGGGGCGAGGTTGCAGCGAGCGCGTTGATAGACCGAGATGATGTCTGCCGATGCTGACCATTGTCTTGCCACCGGATCCAAGTCCAGAGTTAGTTCGGAACCCCTTCATGTCCCTCCTCGAACTCGACCGTGTCGGAAAATCGTTCGGCCCGAACACGGCCGTCGAAGAGTTCAGCCTCGGCGTCGCCAAGGGCGAGTTCATCTCGTTCCTCGGCCCCTCCGGCTGCGGCAAGACCACGACCCTGCAGATGATCGCGGGCTTCCTCGATCCCTCGCAGGGCGCGATCCGGCTCGAAGGCAAGGATCTCGTCGCGGTGCCGCCGGCGAAGCGCGGGCTCGGCATCGTGTTTCAGAGCTACGCGCTGTTTCCGCACATGACGGCGGCCGAGAACGTCGCGTTCGGCCTGGAGATGCGCAAGGTCGCGCGCAACGAACGCGAGGAGCGCGTGCGATCGGCTCTCACGCTGGTCGGCCTTGCCGGCTATGAGGACCGTCATCCCCGTCGCATGTCCGGCGGCCAGCAGCAGCGCGTCGCGCTGGCGCGGGCGCTGGTGATCCGTCCGAGCGTGCTCCTGCTCGACGAGCCGCTGTCCAATCTGGACGCACGGCTGCGCGAGGACATGCAGATCGAGCTGCGCCAGATCCAGCGCAATCTCGGCACCACCACCATCCTCGTCACCCACGATCAGATCGAGGCGATGTCGCTGTCCGACCGCATCGTCGTGATGAGCAAGGGGCGGATCGAGCAGATCGGCACGCCGCAAGAGGTCTATGAGCAGCCGGCCTCGGCCTTCGTCGCGCAGTTTCTCGGCAAGACCAACGAGTTTGCTGCGACGGTCGCTCGCACCGCAGACCAGGCCAAGCTCGTTGCGGGTTCGTGGAGCGCGCCGGCGCCTGTCGGGGTCTCCGGGACCGTGACGGTCACCGTCCGGCCTGAGCGCATCAGCTTCGGCGACGCCGGTCTCGCGGGGCGCATCACCAGCCGGATATTCCAGGGCAATCACTGGCTGTTCCAATGCGACACCGAGTGCGGGCCCGCGATCGTGATCCGGCAAAATGACGGTCAGATGCAGCCGGAGCAGGGCGCCGCGGTGCATCTCGTCTGGCAGGACGCGGACATGAGCCTGCGCGCCGCGAAGGCTGCGGCATGAGCGCGATGGTCGCGTCCAACTCGTCCGACACGCGCGCCGGCCTCTCGCTGGCGCTGCCCGCCTTGATGCTGTTCACTGGCGTCGTCGTGATTCCACTCGCGATGACCGTGATGCTGTCGTTCCACGATTGGGGCCAGTACAAGGGCATCGAGCCGGTCTTCATCCTGAAGAACTGGATCGAGATATTTGACGATCCTTACTATGCCGAGATGTTCTGGCGCACCTTCCGGGTCGCGCTGCTGGCGACCTTGATCACCGCGGTGTTCGGCGTGCCCGAGGCCTACATCCTCAACCGCATGCAGGGGCCGTGGAAGGGCCTCTTCCTGCTGGTGATCATCGGCCCGTTGTTGATCTCGGTGGTGGCGCGCACCCTCGGCTGGGCGCTGCTGTTCGGGGGCAATAACGGTCTGGCCAACAAGCTTCTCATGACGCTTGGCCTGATCAACTCGCCGGTCAGATTCATGTTCACCGAGACCGGCATGGTGATCGCGCTGGCGCATGCGATGATGCCGTTCATGGTGCTCGCGGTGTGGACCGCGCTGCAGCGGCTCGATCCGCAGATCGAGAATGCCGCGCTGTCGCTCGGCGCCAACTCGCTGACCGTGGTCCGCCGCATCGTGCTGCCGCAGATCATGCCGGGCGTTCTGTCGGGCGCGATCATCGTGTTCTCGCTGTCGGCAAGCGCTTTCGCCACGCCCGCGATCATCGGCGGCCGCCGGCTCAAGGTCGCGGCCACGCTCGCCTATGACGAATTCCTGAACACGCTGAACTGGCCGCTCGGCGCCGCCGTCGCCGTGCTGCTGCTGATCGCGCTGGTGCTGATCGTGGTCGGTTCCAACGCGCTGATCGAGCGCCGCTACCAGGAGATGTTCCGATGAGCCGGAATGGTCCTCTGGCGCTGATCTTCCACGCGCTGTTCGTCGTCTTCATGCTGGCGCCGATCGTGGTCGTCTGCTGGGTCGCCTTCACGCCGGAAGGTTTTCTGTCGATCCCGATCACCAGCTTCTCGCTGCGCTGGTTCAGGGCGCTGGCGAACTATCCGGAATTCGTCCACGCATTTGGCGTGAGCCTGTGGCTCGGCGCGCTGTCGTCCTGCGTGGCGCTGCTGTTCGCGGTGCCGGCGGCGCTGGCGCTCAGCCGCTATCGCTTCCGCGGCCGCGATGCGCTGTCGGCACTGTTCCTGTCGCCCTTGATGATCCCGCATGTCGTGCTCGGCATCGCCTTCCTGCGCTTCTTCACCTCGGTCGGCATCGGTGGCACGTTCGTGGCGCTGGTGATCGCCCATGTCGTCGTCGTGTTTCCGTTCGCGCTGCGGCTGACCTTGGCGTCGGCCACGGGCATGGACCGCTCGGTCGAGATGGCCGCGATCTCGCTCGGCGCCGACGGCTGGACCATGTTCCGCCGCGTCACCCTGCCGGCGATCCTGCCGGGCATCGTGTCCGGCTGGATGCTCGCCTTCATCCAGTCGTTCGACGACCTGACCATGACCGTGTTCCTGGCGACGCCCGGCACCGAGACCTTGCCGGTGCGCATGTTCCTCTACATCCAGGACAACATCGATCCGCTGGTGACGTCGGTGTCCGCCAGCGTCATTGCCGTCACCATGACCGTCCTGATCCTGCTCGACCGCTTCTACGGGCTCGACCGCGTGCTGACCGCCAAAGGCGGCGACGCAGGACGATAGGAGAGACCATGAAAAGAGACTACGACGTCGCCGTCGTCGGCGGCGGCCTGCTCGGCTCTGCGATTGCCTGGGGACTCGGCCGGCTTGGCCAGCGCGTCGCCGTGCTCGACGAAGGCGACATCGCCAAGCGCGCCTCGCGCGCCAACTTCGCGCTGGTGTGGGTACAGAGCAAGGGCCTGGGCATGCCGGCCTATACCGGCTGGACTGTGCGTGGCGCCAAGGCGTGGCCGCAACTCGCCGAAGAGCTGAAGTCGCAGACGGCCCTCGACGTGGTGCTGCAGCAGAATGGCGGCTTTCATCTCACCCTTGGCGAGGCCGAATACGAGCAGCGCACGCAACTCGTCGCCCGCATGCACAACCAGGCCGGCGCCGCCGACTATCAAATGGAGATGCTGCCGGCGGCAGAGGTGAAGAAGATGCTGCCGCTGATCGGGCCGGAGGTCTCCGGCGGCAGTTTCTGTCCCTATGACGGACACGTGAATTCGCTGCGCACCTTCCGCGCGCTGCATGCCGGCATGAAGCAGTTCGGCGTCGACTATCTGCCGGAGCGCGCGGTCAGTGCGATCATGCGCGAGGGCGATGAGTTCAGGCTGACGACGGCGCTAGGCGAGGTGCACGCCGCCAAGGTCGTGCTCGCGGCGGGCAATGCCAACCAGACGCTGGCGCCGATGGTCGGCCTGTCAGCGCCGATGGGACCCACGCGGGGCCAGATCGTCGTGACCGAGCGCACGGTGCCGTTCCTGCCGCATCCGCTGACCACGATCCGCCAGACCGACGAGGGCACGGTGATGATCGGCGACAGCAAGGAGGATGAGCTCGACGACCGCGTGCAGAACTTTTCCGTCAACGCTGTGATGGCCGATCGCGCTCAGCGCACCTTTCCGCATCTGGCGCGGCTCAACGTCGTCAGGAGCTGGACCGGCATCCGTGTGATGCCGAAGGACGGCTTCCCGATCTACGAGCAGTCGGAGACTCATCCGGGCGCCTTCGTCGCCTGCTGCCATTCCGGTGTGACCTTGGCCGCCAACCACGCCTTCGAGATCGCGCGCATGGTCAAGGACGGCGCGCTCGATGCGGAGCTGGTCGGTGCCTTCACGGCGAGCCGCTTTGCGAGCGAAACTGGAGCGGGCGGCAGTGGCTATTACTGATGTTGATAGGCCGAACGTGGCCACGGAGATGACGATGTTCAAGCGAGCAGACGGCGATGCCAGGCGGCCGGTGACGATCCATGTCGAAGGCCAGGCGGTCACCGCGCGCGAGGGCGACACGGTGTCGGCGGCGCTGCTCGCCTCAGGCCTCGACGTCCGCCGCTCGACCGCGGTCAGCGGCGCCAGGCGGCTGCCTTACTGCATGATGGGCGTGTGCTTCGATTGTCTCGTCACCATCGACGGCGTCGGCAACCGCCAGGGCTGCCTCGTCCCTGTCGCCGACGGCATGCAGATCGAAATCCAGAAGGGCAAGCGGGAGATCGGCAAATGAGCGCGGCGCCGAAGCGAGATCAATATGACGTCGTGGTGATCGGCGCCGGCCCCGCAGGGCTTGCTGCGACAGCCACCGTGGCCGATGCCGGATTGTCCACTCTGCTGCTCGACGAGAACGCCGGCCCGGGCGGACAGGTCTGGCGCGCGATCAACTCCACGCCAGTGAAGACTGAAGCGTTGCTTGGCACGGACTACTGGTCCGGCGCTGGCATCGCCAAAGCAGCAAGTGAGAGCGACGCCGAGATCATCCACCGCGCCACCGTGTGGAGCCTCGACCGCAACCTCGAACTCGGCATCTCCGTGGGTGGCGGCTCGGCCTTCATCAAGGCCAGGCGCGTCATCATCGCGACCGGCGCGCAGGAGCGTCCGTTCCCGATTCCCGGCTGGACCCTGCCGGGCGTGATGACGGCCGGCGCAGCGCAGACGATGCTGAAATCGTCCGGGCTGGTGCCGGATTGTCCGGCCGTGATCGCAGGGCAGGGCCCGCTGCTGTGGCTGCTCGCCGCCCAGATCCTGCGGCTCGGCGGCCGCATCGACCGTGTGCTCGACACCACGCCGCGCGCCAACTACATCGCCGCCCTGCCGCACGCCTTTGCGTTCATGACCTCGCCTTACTTCTTGAAAGGTCTGGCGATGATGCGCGAGGTCAAGGCCAAGGTGCAGGTGGTCAAGGGCGTCACCGAATTGTCCGCAAGCGGCGACGGCAAGCTCGCTTCCGTCACTTACGTCGCCGCCGGCCCGCGCGAGACGATCCCGGCGGATCTGCTCCTGTTGCATCAGGGCGTGGTGCCCAATGTCAATCTGGCGATGGCCGCCGGTGTCGAGCATCGCTGGAACGAACTGCAGCTATGCTGGACGCCTGTGCTCGATGCTGACGGCAACAGCTCGATCCCGGGCATCGCGATTGCCGGCGACGGCGCCGGCATCGGTGGTGCGCAGGCTGCCGTGTGGCGCGGGCGCATTGCGGCGGTAAGTGCAATCAAGGCGCTTCGGCCCGCCGCAAAGGTCATTGACTATTCGTCGCAATTGAAGCGGGCCGAGCGCGGCCGCGCCTTTCTCGATGTCCTGTTCCAGCCGGCGAAGCAGTTTCGCATCCCGCAAGGCGATACCATCGTGTGCCGCTGCGAGGAGATCACCGCCAAGGATGTGCTCGACTCCGTCGCGATCGGCGCCACCGGGCCGAACCAGCTCAAGGCCTATCGCCGCACCGGCATGGGCCCATGCCAGGGCCGGCTGTGCGGCTTGACCGTCACCGAACTGATGGCGGAGGCGCGCGGCAAGAGCCCGCAGGAGATCGGCTATTATCGCCTGCGTGCGCCGGTGAAGCCGATCATGCTGTCGGAGCTGGCGAACCTTCCCAAGAACGAAGACGCGACCAAAGCCGTGGTGCGCGGATGACGGTGAGAAAGGATGCCATCATCGTGGGTGGCGGCATCCACGGCTGCTCCACCGCGCTGCATCTCTGTCTCGCCGGCTTGAAGCCGGTGCTGATCGAGAAGGACTATGCCGGCCGCCATGCCTCCGGCGTCAATGCCGGCGGCGTGCGGCAGCTCGCGCGCGACGTCGCCGAGATTCCGCTGTCGATCCGCTCGATGGCGATCTGGGAGAACATCAGTGAGCTCGTCGACGATGATTGCGGCTTCGAGAGCTTCGGCCAGGTCCTGGTCGCCGAGAACGACGCGGAGCTCGACGCCTGCCGTGCCCGCGTCGCCGATCTCAACGGACGCGGCTTCGCTCATGAGGAACTGATCGACGGTACGGAGTTGCGCCGCCTCGTGCCGGCCGTGGCCGAGAGCTGCCCGGGCGGCGTGGTGTCGCGGCGCGATGGCGCCGCGCAGCCCGCGCGCACGACGGCGGCGTTTCGCCGCAAGGCCGAGCAGCTCGGTGCACTCGTGCGTGAGGGGATTGCCGCGACCAGCATCCGGAAGGAGCATGGTCTTTGGCATGTCGACGCTGGCAGCGAGACGTTTGCCGCACCGGTGCTGGTCAACGCCGCCGGCGCCTGGGCCGGACGCATCGCGGCGCAGTTCGGCGAGCCGGTGCCGGTCGAGACCATCGCGCCGATGCTGATGATCACCTCGCCCGTCGCGCACTTCATCGATCCCGTCGTGATCCTGCGCGGCCGCAAGCTGTCGTTCAAGCAGTTCCCGAACGGCACGGTGCTGATCGGCGGCGGGCATCTCGCCACCCCCTATCAGGACCGCAACGAGACGGTGCTCGACTGGCGCAAGCTGTCGGATAGTGCGAGTACGGTGTCCGAGCTGTTCGAGGTGATGCGCAACACCACCATCGTGCGTGCCTGGGCCGGCATCGAGGCGCGCATGCGCGACGACATTCCGGTGTTTGGCCCGAGCGCACGGCACGAGGGGCTGTATCACCAGTTCGGCTTCTCCGCGCATGGCTTCCAGCTCGGCCCCGGCGCCGGCGCCGTGATGGCCGAGCTGATCGTCAGCGGCGGCACCCAGACCCGCGTCAGCGATCTCAGCATCGCGCGCTTCCGCGACCCCATCCCGTCACCAACCACATGAGGACATAATGACCGTCACCCGCAAGATCCGCTCCGCCATCCATCACCGCATCGTCGAGGCCAACGGCTTCGTCTTCGTCGGCGGCACCATCGCCGACGACACCTCGGTGTCCATGGGCGAGCAGACCCGCAACATTCTCGGCAAGATCGACGGCTTCCTGAAAGAGGCCGGCACCGACAAGACGCGCGTCGTCTCCGGCCAGATCTTCGTCACCGATCTGTCGAAGAAGAAGGAGATGGATGCGGCCTGGACCGCATTCTTCGGCGACGATCTGCCGGTCCGCGCCACGGTCGGCATCTCCGATCTCGGCGGCGGCGCCCTGATCGAGATCGTGGTCACCGCAGTCAAGGGCTGAGCGCCGCGCCGCATCGGGCGGTCTGCTAATGACGCGCGGGGCTCGCTCCGCGCGTCATTTGCTTTCCGGGGCGATTCGATTGAACATGGGGTGCCCTCCATCGCATTCGCCACCGAAAGCCGACATCATGAACGAACAGCGTAGCCTGCCGCGTCCATCCGCTGGCTTGAATGCAGTGTTCGCTCACGTCGAGAACCAAAAGCAGGATTTCCTCGCCCGCGTGATGGACTATGTCCGGCATCCCTCGATCAGCGCTCACAATATCGGCATCGCCGAAGTCGCCGCACTGCTGGTGACGATGCTGCAGGAGATCGGGCTCGAGGCGGAGACGGTGCCGACGGCGGGCCATCCGATGGTGCTCGGGCGCTGGCAGAACAAGCCGGGCGCGCCGACCGTGCTGCTCTATGGCCACTACGACGTGCAGCCGCCGGATCCGCTCGAGCTGTGGGTGAGCCCGCCGTTCGAGCCGACCATCCGTGACGGCCGCATCTATGCGCGCGGCATCGGCGACAACAAGGGCCAGCACTTCGCGCAGTTGATGGCGATCGAATCTCATCTCAAGGTTCACGGCGAGCTGCCGTGCAACGTGATCGTCCTGCTCGAAGGCGAGGAGGAGATCGGCAGTCCGCGCATCGCCGAGTTTGTCGCCGGACATCGCGAGAAGTTGAAGGCCGATTACGTGGTCACCGCCGACGGCCCGATGCATCCGTCGGGACGGCCGACCATGACCTATGGCGTCCGCGGCATGTGCTCGTTCGAGCTGCGTGCGAAACATGCCAGGCGAGACGTGCATTCCGGCAATCTCGGCGGCATCGTGCCGAATCCGATCTGGACCCTGGTGCATCTGCTCGGGACGATGAAGAATGCCGCCGGCGAGATCACGATCGACGGTCTGCACGACGCGATCGTGCCGCTGAGCGCGCTCGACGTCGCCGCGGTGGAGCGTCTGCCGCTCGATCTCGATGCTGCCAAGGCGAGCCTCGGTCTCACGCGTCTCGATGCCCCGGCGGAGCGCGGCTATTACGAGCGGCTGATGTTCCATCCGACGCTCACCATCAACGGCTTCCACGGCGGCTATGGCGGCCCCGGCAGCAAGACGGTGCTGCCGTGCGAGGCGGTCGTCAAATGCGACATCCGCCTGGTCGAGGCGATGACGCCGGACGATGTGCTGGCGAAGGTGGAAGCCCACGTCAAAAAACATTCCCCCGAGGTCGAGTTCATCCCCCGCGGCGGCATGCTGCCCTCGCGCGTGCCGCTCGATACGCCCTATGGCGCCATCATCCGCGACGCGATCGAATTGGCGCAAGGCGTGCCGCCGCTGGAATTTCCCTGCACCGGCGGTAGCCTGCCGGACTACGTCTTCACCAAGATCCTGGGCGTGCCCGCTTTCGTCGTTCCCTATGCCAATGCCGACGAGGCAAACCACGCGCCGAACGAGAACATGACGATCGACTGCTTCTACAATGGCATCCGTACCGGCGCCGCGCTGCTCGACCGCGTCGGCGCAAGCAAGAGCTAGCGTCGGCGGAACCTGTGATCACGATTCCTGCCGCAGCGCAGAACTCGTCATCGCGTGGCCACGAACCGATGGCATTGAGACCGCGTTCCGTCGCGTTACGGTCGAATCAGCCGCACGCGGCGAGATCGCGCATGGATTAACGCAGTTGATATCGCCTAATCTCGCAGGGGATTAGTAACCGTCGCTTCAGGGCTCGGAGCTGCCGCATGCACGACCCCGTTGACCAGCCGAGTATTCAGCCGAGTTCCGGCACGCCAAGCGCGGACAGCGGGCTGGACTCTGCGGCGCAAGCCACCGCGGTTCCATTGATCCAACTCGACCAATCTCCTGCGATCGAGCCCGAGACGAACCACGATCACGCCGCTGATGATGGCGGCTCACTCCATGAGAACGGCCACCACAAGCGTCCTCTCGCGACGCCGACGATGTGGCGTTGATAACGACCTCGTGTTCGCGTCCATCAAGACTCGTCAGGACACGATGCAGTCGGGTATGGCCAATCTGTTGGTCATGAGACATGCGATGTCCGGCGACGAGATCCTGAAAAACACCCTCGCCAACAATGCGTTCGAGAACTTCGAGATCGCCGCCTACAAGTCGTTGCTTGCGCTGTGCCGGGCCGCCGGTGTCGAAGACGCGCGCGGCCCGCTCACGCAGTCGCTGCAGGAAGAGGAGCGGATGGCGGAGTGGGTCGATTCCAATGTCGAGAAGGTCACGCTGGAATTCGTTCGGCACGAGGAGCGTCAGGCTGCAGCCTGATCGTTGAGTGGTATCTCAGTCTGGCAGGGAACCGGCCTTCGACACCGCAACCTCCGGTATCATCCGGATACCCACGACTCACCTGATCTAGTAAACCGAATGCAGCCCTTCTTGGGGCGTTTCCTCCCTGGACTTGGGCCGCCTGCACCGAAATGTGTGGGCGGCTTCTTTCTTTTTGGACGAGCCAGCTCAGGTGCTCCGGTCCCGCAGTCGGGCCCAGGGGCGCTGTTCGGCGTCGCGATCTTCAAAGCTGGCGATATCGCCGGTGAGCGACAGAGTGAGGTCGAGATCGTCCCAGCCGTTGATCAGCCTCGTGCGCCAGGTCGGATCGACCGAAAACGAAAACGTGCGGTTGCCGAGCCGGATCAGGCCATCGTTGAGGTCGACGGTGATCGCTGCTGCCGTGGTTTGTAGCAGCGCGAGAATCTCTTCCGCATCGGCGTCGCTGACTTTCGCCGGCAGCAATCCGTTGTTGACGGCATTGGAGGCGAAGATGTCGCCGAAGCTCGGCGCGATCACGCAGCGGAAGCCGAAATCGGCCAGCGCGTAGACCGCGGCCTCGCGCGAGGAGCCGGCGCCGAAATTGCGCCTGACGACCAGCACTCCGGCGCCGGCGGCGCTCGCCGCGTTGAGCGGAAAGTCGGGCCGCGTCTGGCCCTTTTCGTCGAACCGCATGTCGTAAAGCAGATATTGCCCATAGCCGTCGGCGCGCGAGCGCTTCATGAACCGCGCCGGGATCAGCTGATCGGTGTCGATGCTGGCGAGCGGCAGCGCGCAGGCATTGGTCGTGAGGATCTCGAACGGCTTCATGCGTCGCTCCTCAGGAGCGGTCGCACGTCGGTCAAATGGCCGGTCACGGCTGCGGCCGCGACCATGGCCGGCGACATCAGATGCGTGCGCGCGCCGGGACCCTGGCGGCCCTTGAAGTTGCGGTTGGTCGTGGACGCGCAACGCTCGCCGGCCGGCACCAGATCGCCATTCATGCCGACGCACATCGAGCAGCCCGAGCCCACCCAATCGAGGCCGGCAGCGATGAAGATGCGGTCGAGGCCTTCCTGCTCGGCCCGCTGCTTGACGAGATGCGAGCCGGGCGAGACCATCCCGGGTACGCGGGCCTTGCGGCCGGCGAGAATACCGGCGGCGGCGCGCAGGTCCTCGATGCGGCCATTGGTGCAGGAGCCGATGAAGACGCGGTCGATTCTGATCGTGTCGAGCGCCTGGCCCGCCGTCAGCCCCATGTAGTCGAGCGCCTCGCGCACATGGCCCGCGCGTGAGGCGTCGTCGAGGCTGGCTGGATCCGGTAGGCGCGCGCCGATCGGCAGCGCATCCTCCGGGCTGATACCCCAGGTCACCGTCGGCGCAACGTCGATGCCATCAAGAGCGATCTCACGATCGAACACCGCGTCGGCATCCGTCGGCAGCTCGCGCCACGCCGCGACGGCGCGCTCGAGCAGCTCGCCCTCCGGCGCGAACGGCCGTCCCTTCACATAAGCGAAAGTGGACTCATCCGGCGCGATCATGCCGCAGCGCGCGCCGCTCTCGATCGAGAGGTTGCACAGCGTTAGCCGTCCCTCCATCGACAGCGCGCGGATCGCTGAACCCGCATACTCGATTGCATGCCCCTGCGCGCCATCGGCGCCGATTCTGGCGATGATCGACAGCGCGATGTCCTTGGCGGTGATCCCCGGCGCAGTCGCACCATCGATGATGATGCGCATCCGCCTCGGCTTCGTCTGCCACAGGCATTGCGTCAGCAGCACATGCGCGACTTCCGAGGCGCCGATGCCGAAGGCGAGCGCGCCGAACGCGCCGTGCGTCGAGGTGTGGCTGTCGCCGCAGACCATGGTGAGGCCGGGCAGCGTGAGACCCTGCTCGGGCCCGACCACGTGGACGATGCCCTGGCGCGGATCGTCGAAGCCGAAGATGCTGATATTGTTGGCCCGGCAATTATCGTCGAGCTGGCGGATCATGCCGGCGATATCAGGCGCGATCGCGCTCAGCACCCGGGTGCGCGTCGGCACGTAGTGATCGGCGACGCCGATGGTGAGATCGGGCCGGCGCACCTTCGCGCGCTTCTCCTTGAGCTTGTTGAAGGCGTGGAACGAGCCTTCATGCACGAGGTGGCGGTCGATGAACAGCAGTTCCGCGCCATCCTCGCGGTGCGTCACCACATGCGCATCCCAGGCCTTGTCGAACAGTGTTCGCGGCTGCCCTGCGTCGTCCGTCATCCCCCGGGCGTCCTCGGCCGATCTCGTCGTCACCGCGCAATGCTCACGTCATCACTCCCTGCAGCCGTGGTTGTTCCCGTCCTGCGCAGATGGCCGATGTTGCGACAAATCGCGCGATCCTCCCAGGAATCGATTCATGGCTCGATCCTTGCTCCCATGGCGGCGGACCGGTTGACCCAAGCTGTCATGTTTTCTATACACCCCATGTATTGAAAGCAAGATAGGTCGAAATCACTGGGGGTCACCCGCCTTGCGCGCTGCGTCCGAGCCACTGAAGGCACGACGGATCTACCTTCTGCTGAAGGACAAGATCGCATCCGGCGAGCTTGCGGACGGCGAGCGGTTGCCCGGCGAATTCGCGCTGGCCGAGGAGCACAGCGTCTCTCGCGTCACCATCCGCCAGGCGCTCGATCTGCTCGCCGGCGAGGACCTGATCCAGAAGAAGAGCGGGCTCGGCACCTTCGTGCATCGTCCGCCCTCCAAGGTACGGACGGTCCTCGCCGACGTCGCCAACGTGTTCGCGCATCTGATCGAGATGGGCCGCACCACGGACGTGCGTCTGCTGTCTTTCGACTATGTCACGCCGCCCGATCAGATTCGCGAGGCCTTGCAGCTCGCGCCAGACGAACGCTCGCAGCGCTCGGTGCGCGTCCGCCTCGTCGACGGCGTGCCGTTCTCGTATCTCATTGCCCACGTGCCGGAGCGCATCGGCCGGCTCTATTCGCGCGATGATCTCGCGCGCATGCCGCTGCTCGAATTGATCGAGCGTTCCGGGCTCACCAGCGCATCGGCGCGCCAGGAGATCAGCGCGGTGCTGTCGAGCCCCGATGTGGCCGCGGCCCTCGATGTCGACGTCGGCATGCCGCTCGTGGCCTTGCGCCGCACGGTCTACGGCAAGGACGGGCAGCCGATGGAGCATCTGCAGGCGCTCTATCGGCCCGATCGCTACACATTGCAGATGAACCTCGAACGGACGGGCGATGAAGGGCACCGGCACTGGAGCCCGACTGCCGAGGTGTACCGCAGGGAGCGGCCGCGCCGGCGGCCGCCAGTCAGGAAAGTGGGGAAGTCATGACGCGCAGCTCGAAGTCACTGTCACGCCGCACCGTGCTCAAAAGCGGTGTCGCGCTCACCTCGATGCTGGCGGCGCCCGGTCTGCTCCGCGCCGAGCCGGCGCCGGTGAAGGTCGGCCTGCTGCAGCCGATCTCCGGCGCGTTTGCGCTCGATGGTGATCTCGCCAAGATCGGCGCCGAGTTCGCCGTCAAGGAGATCAACGATGCCGGCGGCATCAAGGCGCTCGGCGGCGCCAAGCTCGATCTCGTGGTCGGCGACAGCCGCTCCAATGCGGAAGCCGGTGCGCAGGCGACGGAGGAGCTGCAGTCGGCCGGCGTCGCCGCCGTGCTCGGCGGCTTTGCTTCCGGCATTGCGCTGACGGCGACGCAGGCCGCGGCACGCTACGATCTGCCCTTCGTCGTCGATTGCGCTGTCGCCGATACGATCACCGAGCGAGGCCTGAAGAACACCTTCCGCTTCAACCCGAACTTCAGCATGGCGACCGCGGTCGCGCTGAAGAACCTGGTCAAGCTCAACGACGATGCCGGCAAGCCGGTGAAGACGGTGGCGATCGTGCACGAGGACGGCCTGTTCGGCTCGGGCCTCGCCAAGATCATGCAGGAGAAGCTGCCGCCGCTCGGCTTCCAGATCGTCGAGACCATCGCGCATCCGACACCGGCGCGCGACATGACCAACGTCGTGCTGCGGCTGCGTGCGCTCAATCCCGACCTGATCGTGCCGTCGCACTACTTCAACGAGTTCGTGCTGATGGCGCGGACCCTGCAGCAGCAGCGCGTCCGTGCGAAGGGCATCTACGCTGTGTTCGGCGGCGCCGCGTCGAGCTACCGCTTCGTCAACGAGTTTCCGGAAGCAGCCCAGGGCGTGATGGATTGCAACCATTGGGGCGATCCCAAGAGCCCGATCACGGCGAAACTCCGCGAGACCGTGACCGCGGCCGGCAAGTTCTACGCCTACAACACGCCGATCAACTACTCGCTGGTGAAGGTGTTCGCCCAGGCCGTCGAGAAGGCCGGCAGCGCCGACCGCGCCAAGATCATCGAAGCCTTGGCAGCGAACGAGTTCGACAGCGGCATCATGCCCTACGGCAAGACCAAGTTCGACGCCAAGGGCCAGAACTCGAGCGCGCTGCCGCTGAACACGCAGGTGCAAGGCAAGGACATCAAGGTGATCTATCCGGCGGAGTATGCCGACGCGAAGCCGGTGTTCCCGATCAACGGGTGATCGGGAGCGCTAGCCGCTCAGTTCGATGTGACGTCATTCGCACGTTGGGTTCGAGCTCTTCCCGCACGAGCAGTGCGCTCCCTCTCCCCGTTCTTACGGGGAGAGGGTTGGGGTGAGGGGCAGCCACACGCACCGGCCGTGCGGAGAGTCCCCCTCACCCGGATCGCATCTGGCGATGCAATCCGGCCTCTCCTCGCAGGCGGGGAGAGGCTACAACGACCAAGCGGCAGAAGAGTCGCGTACCAAGTAGATCGCCCACGGCGTCTGCTGAACCAGAGGATGCGATGTACTCGCCCCAGATCGTCGTGGAGGCGCTGTTGAACGGGCTGATGCTGGGTGCGATCTATGCCTTGATCGCGCTTGGCCTGACCTTGATCTACGGCGTGCTGCACATCGTGAATTTCGCCCACGGCGCGCTGCTGACGGTGGCGATGTTCATGGTGTGGCTCGCCTGCGCGCGCTTCGGGCTCGATCCCTATCTGGCGATCCTGTTCGTCGCACCTGCCATGTTCGCGCTCGGCTATGCCTTGCAGCGCTTCATCATCGGCCCTGCCAGCCACGGCAAGGACAATGGCATCCTGCTGGTCACCCTGGGTCTGTCGATCATCATCGAGAATGCGCTGCTCGCGGCGTTCCAGTCCGACACCCGCACCATCACCACGGATTACTCGTTCCGCGTCGTCGAGCTCGGCCCGCTGCTGCTGTCGTTCCCGCGCGTCGTCGGCTTCGGCGTCACCATCGCGACCACGCTGCTGCTGTGGCTGGTGTTGCACCAGACCGACATCGGCAAGGCGATCCGCGCGGTGGCGAAAGAGAAGCTCGGCGCCAGCCTGGTCGGCATCAGCGTGCCGCATGTCTACGCCATGACCTTCGCGATCGGCTGCGCCTGCCTCGCGGTGGCTGCGGGCCTGCTGATGCCGTCCTTCTATGTCAGCCCGAAGACCGGCGCGGCGTTCGTGCTGGTCGCCTTCACCATCGTTGTGCTCGGCGGCATGGGCTCGATCCCCGGCGCGCTGATCGGCGGCCTCCTGATCGGCGTCGTCGAAGCGGCGTCCAGCCTGTTCCTCGGCGACAGCCTTGGCCAGATCGGAATCTTCCTGATCTTCATCGTCACGTTGCTGGTGCGCCCCACCGGCCTGTTCGGAGCGCGCGCATGACCAAGCCGCGCCTCACGACGCTCGCCATCATCGTTGCGGCACTGGCCGTGATCCCGTTCGCCGGCCTGTCCGGCGCGCTGCTGAACCTGATGATCTTGATGATGATCATCGCTTTGGCGGCGCAGGGCTGGAACATTCTCGGTGGCTATGCCGGCCTGTCGTCGTTCGGCCACGCCGCCTTCTTCGGCGCCGGCGCCTACGCGATGGCCGTGCTGCAGACCCGCTTCGGTGTCAATGCCTGGATCGCGCTGGTGATCGGCATCGCCTTGGGCGCGCTGGTCGGCGCCTTCATCGGCTTCCTCAGCTTCCGCTCCGGCCTCAAAGGCTCGTATTTCGCGCTGATCACGCTGGCCTTTGCCGAGGTCGCGCGCATCATTGCCAATAGCTGGAATTTTACGGGCGGCGCCGCCGGCATCCTGATCAAGCTGCAGACCGGGCTGCCCTATCTGCAGTTTTCCGACCGCCGCTACTTCCTGCTGATCACCATCGGCTTCGTCGCGATCGGCCTCGTCGTCAGCTGGTGGCTGGAGCATTCGCGCTTCGGCGCTTATCTCGTCGCGCTGCGTGAGAACGAGCAAGCGGCGCAGGCCCTCGGCGTCGACGTGTTCGCGGTCAAGATGAAGGCAATCGCGATCTCAGGCGCGCTCACGACCGCCGCCGGCTGCCTGTACGCGCAGAACTACCTGTTCATCGACGCCAATGTGGCGTTCGGGTCGTGGATCTCGATCGAAGCGCTGTTCGCGGCCATCGTGGGCGGCTCCGGCACGGTGCTCGGTCCGCTGATCGGCGCGATCGTTCTACTCAGCCTGGGCGAGCTGACCAAAGGGGTGTCCCACGGCATACCCGGCATGGACCTCATGGTGTTCGGCGTCATCCTCGTGCTGTCGGTGGCGTTCTCGCCGAACGGGCTGGTGATGCTGATGAAGAGCCTCGGCCTGCGCGCGCCGTCGAAAGCGAAGGAAGCGTGATGCTCGAGGTCAAGTCCCTCACCAAGCGCTTCTCCGGCCTCGTCGCCGTCGACCAGGCATCGCTGTCGGTCACGAAAGGCTCGATCACCGGCCTGATCGGCCCGAACGGCGCCGGCAAGACCACGCTGTTCGCGATGGTTGCAGGCTTCCTGCAGCCCGATGGCGGCAGCGTCAGCTATGACGGCCGCGACATCACGCAGCTGGCGCCGCATGTGCGGGCGCGCGCGGGCATCGCGCGCACCTTTCAGATCGTGCAGCCGTTCGAAGGCCTGAACGTGCAGGAGAACATCGCCGTCGGCGCCTATCTGCATACGCCCGACGCCAATGAGGCGCTGCGTCAGGCCGCTGATGTTGCCAAGCGCGTCGGTCTCGGCGCTGACCTGACCAAGGCGTCGTCCGATCTCACCGTCGCCGGCCGCAAGCGTCTCGAGGTCGCGCGTGCGCTCGCGACCGGGCCGAAGCTGCTGCTGCTCGACGAGGTGCTCGCCGGTCTCAACCCTTCGGAGATCCGCGACGTGCTGCCGCTGGTGCGCGACATCCGCGACCAGGGCGTCACCATCCTGATGATCGAGCACATCATGCAGGCGGTGATGAATCTCTGCGACAAGGTCTATGTGCTCTCGCAGGGACGCATGATCGCCGAGGGCGAGCCCAAGGCCGTGTGCGAAGATCCGCAGGTCATCGAGGCCTATCTCGGCCATGGCGCTGCCGAGCGGCTACGCGCGGAGCAGGCCCATGCTTGAGATCCGCGATCTCCGCGCCGGCTATGGCGGAACGGAAGTGCTGCGCGGTGTCAGCCTCGACGTCAGCGCGGGCGAGGTCGTCGCCGTGCTCGGCTCCAATGGCGTCGGCAAGACGACGTTGAACAAGGTGCTCTCGGGCGTGGTGCCGGCGACTGTCGGCACCATTCGATTCAATGGCGCGGCGCTGGAGCATGCGACCGCGCCTGACATCGTGACAGCCGGCCTGATCCATGTGCCGGAGGGGCGCAAGATCTTCCCCAACCTGTCGGTGCGCGAAAATCTTGAGCTCGGCGCCTATTGCCGGCCGCGGCGCGGGCGCGCCGAACGCATCGAGCAGATCTATGCGACGTTCCCGAAGCTGAAGCAGCGCGCGCGGCAATATGCCGGCACGCTGTCCGGCGGCGAGCAGCAGATGCTGGCGATCGGCCGCGGCCTGATGGGTGAGCCGAAGCTCTTGATCCTCGACGAGCCGTCGCTCGGCCTGTCGCCGCTGATGGTGGAGGAGATGTTCGCGCTGATCGCGCGGCTCGCAGCGTCAGGCCTTGCCATCATGCTGGTCGAGCAGAACGTCGTGCAGTCGCTCGAATTGGCTGGGCGCGCCTACATCATGGAGAACGGCATCATCACGCTCTCCGGCCAGGCCTCCGAACTGAAATCCAATGCCGAGCTGAAGCGCGCCTATCTCGGTCTGTGAGACCCGGCGCTTCAGCGAATAGTTGAGACAAACAAGGAAACGACAATGAGCCTGAGATCCACTCTGGCACTAGCCGAGCCGACGATCGCGCCCGGCGTCTATGACGCGCTGACGGCGAGCATCGCCGCCGAGGCCGGCTTCAAGGCGCTGTATCTGACCGGCGCCGGCATCGCGTATACCAAGCTCGGCCGTCCCGACATCGGCCTGGTCTCGATGATGGAGGTCGCCGACACCATCGCAATGATCCGCGACCGCGTCGACGTGCCGCTCGTGGTCGACGCCGACACCGGCTTCGGCAATGCGCTGAACGTACAGCGGACGGTGCGCCTTTTCGAGCGCATGGGCGCTTCCGCCATCCAGCTCGAGGACCAGACCACGCCGAAGCGCTGCGGCCATCTCACCGACAAGACCGTGATCAGTGCCGGCGAGATGGTCGGCAAGATCAAGGCCGCACTCGATGCGCGGCTGTCGGCCGACACGCTGATCGTCGCGCGCACGGATGCGCTGGCGATCGAGGGCATGGAGGCGGCGATCGAACGTGCCGAGCGCTATGCCGAGGCCGGCGCCGACGTGCTGTTCGTCGAGGCGCCGAAGAGCAGCGAGCAGTTGTCTGTGATCGCCGGACGGCTGGCGTCGAAGCGGCCGCTGCTCGCCAACATGGTCGAGGGCGGCTCGACGCCGATCCATGCCGCGGCCGAGCTCGGCACGCTCGGCTTCAAGCTCGTGATCTTCCCCGGCGGCATCGTCCGCGCGCTCGCCTTTGCCGCGCGCGCCTACTATCAGTCGCTGGCGCAAGCCGGCTCGACCAAGCCGTTCGCCGACCGCATGCTCGATTTCAACGGCCTCAATGCGATGCTCGGCACCGCCGACATCCTGGCCAACGGTGCGCGCTATGCACCCACCGACGCGGAGGCGCAGGCATGACGACTCTGGATCCGATCACGCTCGCGGTGCTGAAGGGCCGGCTGGAGCAAATCGCCGACGAGATGGACGCGACGCTGTATCGCTCGGCGTTCAATCCGACCATTGCCGAAGCGCGCGATGCCTGCCACGGCATCTACCATTCGACCACCGGCGACACCCTGGTGCAGGGGCAGGGCGGCCTGCCGATCTTCGTCGGCGCGATGGCCTTCGCCGTTCGCGCCGTCATCGCCAAGGTCGCGAAGGATGGCGGGCTCACGGAGGGCGACACCTTCATCTTCAACGATCCCTATGACGGCGGCACGCATCTCAACGACTTCCGTCTGGTGCGGCCTGTGTTCCGCGATGGCCGGGTGTTCTGCTGGATCGCCTCGGTCGGCCATTGGCTGGACATCGGCGGCAATGTCGCCGGCGGCTACAATCCGAAAGCGGTCGAGAGTTTTCAGGAAGGCATGCGGATTCCGCCGGTGAAGCTGATCGCGGCGGGGCGCATGAACCACGACATCATCGGCATCCTCGAAGCGAATTCGCGCGTGCCGATGTCGAACTGGGGCGACCTCAATGGCCAGCTCAACGCGCTCGATCTCGGCGAAGGCCGCCTGCGCGCGCTGCTCGACGACTACGGCGACAAGACCGTCTCCGATGCGTTCGAGGCGTTCTCGGATCGCGCCGAAACCCTGATGCGCGCAGCGATCGCGTCGCTGCCAAACGGCACCTATTCGTTCGAGGACGTGCTCGACAATGACGGCATCGTCGACGAACCGCTGACGGTTGCGCTCGACGTCACCATCACTGGCGATACGCTGACGCTCGATTTCACCCGTTCGTCCGGCGCCTGCAAGGGTCCGATCAACATCTCGCGCTCGACCACGATCGCCGCCTGCTACGTCGCGCTCAAGCACGTATTCACGGAGGTGCCGGCCAATGCCGGTTGCCTCAGGCCCATCTCGTTCAAGATCGTCGACGGCTCGCTGCTGGCGGCCGGGCCGCCGAAGCCCGTCGCGGGCTATACCGAGACCATCCTGCGCCTGATCGGCGTCGTGCTCGGCGCGCTCGCTAAGGCCGACCCATCGCGCGCGACGGCGGCGCCGTTCGGCACCATCAACGCGCTGTCGATTGCGGGACACCGCCAGGACAACAGCCGTTTCGTGATGTTCTCGTTCTTCGGCGGCGGCCTCGGCGGCAATCCCGCGACCGACGGCCTCAACCACGCCAACAACCCGATCTCGACCGCGACCATCCCGCCCGTGGAAATTCTCGAAGCAGCCTATCCCGTCATGTTCACGCAATGGGCGTTGCGCCCGGATTCCGCTGGCGCGGGCACGCATCGCGGCGGCGTTGGTGCGGTCTACGAGGTCGAACTGCTGGCCGATGCCGACGTCGCGCTGCTCGGCGAGCGCGGCAAGGCGGCGCCGTTCGGCGTCGCCGGTGGCGGCAGTGCGGCGCTCAATCGCTTTACTTGGCAGACCGATGATGGCGAAGCGAGCCCGCCGATGGTTTCCAAGATCACCGATCTGCATCTGAAGGCAGGCAAGCGCGTGCGGCTGGAGACACCCGGAGGCGGCGGCTGGGGTCCGCCGGAGGCGCGGCCCGTCGCCGCTGTCGCGCATGACGTCGCGCTCGGTTTCGTCTCGCCGGCAAAGGCGCGCGAGGTCTACAAAGTCGCAGTGGCGGCTGACGGCGCGGTCGATGAAGCCGCGACGCGCAGCTTGCGCGCAGGAGGTGCGGCATGAGCAGGCTCGGCACCATCGTCGGCGTCGATGTCGGCGGCACCTTCACCGATCTGTTCTATTTCGACGAGGCGAAGCGGACCTTCCGCACCAACAAGGTGCCGTCGAACCGCGGCGACGAAGCGACAGGCTTCCTCGAAGGACTGCAAGGTTTCGGGGCGGTGTCGCATCTCACCTCGATCGTGCACGGCACCACCGTTGGCACCAACGCACTCCTGGAGCGCAAGGGCGCGCGCATCGGCCTGATCACCACGCGGGGTTTTCGCGACGTGCTGGAGATGCGCCGCCGCGACCGCCGCAACACCTGGGGCCTGTGGGGCGACTTCGTGCCCGTGGTCGAGCGTGACATGCGCGCCGAGGTCGACGAGCGTGTGCTCTCCGACGGCACCATCCGCACCGCCGTCGATGTCGCACAGGTCAGAGCGACCGCGCAGGAGTTGCTGGCCAAAGGCGCGCAGGCGCTCGCCATCGTGTTCGTCAACGCTTTCGCCAATCCCGACAATGAGCGGCGCGCGCTCGAAGCGGTGCAGTCGATCTGGCCGAACGACAACGTTGCCTGCTCCAGCCAGATCCTGCCTGAAATACGCGAGTTCGAGCGGACCTCGACGACGGCGCTGAACGCCTATCTGCAGCCGGTGGTCGGCTCCTATCTGCAGAAGCTGCAGAACGCGCTGGCGGGCGAGGCGTTCGACGGCCGCTTCCACATCGTGCAGTCCAATGGCGGCGTGATGTCCACCGACGCGGCACGGCGCTTCCCGATCCGCACCGCGCTATCGGGGCCTGCGGCCGGCGTGATCGCCGCGGCGGAGATTGCGAAAGCAGCGGGCTTCCCCAACGTCATCACCGGCGACCTCGGCGGCACCTCGTTCGACGTGTCGCTGGTGGTTGACGGCGCGACGTCGCTGGCGGCGCAGACTACAATCGATTTCGGCCTCGTCGTGCGCACGCCGATGATCGAGATCACCACCATCGGCGCCGGTGGCGGCTCGATCGCCCATGTCGATGCCGGCGGCCTGCTGCAGGTCGGCCCGGAGAGCGCGGGCTCGCGTCCCGGTCCGGTCTGCTATGGCGGCGGCAACGAGCGGCCGACGCTGACCGATGCCAATGTCGTGCTCGGCCGCATCAATGCTGGCAGGCCGATCGGCGGCAAGCTGAAGGCCCTCGATGTCGAGGCTGCCAAGCGCGCCATCGCCAAGCATGTCGGCGAACCGCTTCGGCTCGGCGTGATGGAGGCGGCGGAAGCGATCGTGCGCATCGCCGACAGCAAGATGGCCGGCGCCATCCGGCTGATGTCGATCGAGCGCGGCCATGATCCGGCGCGTTTCGCGGCGGTGCCGTTCGGCGGCGGCGGCGCGCTGCACGTCTCGGCGCTGATCAAGGATGTCGGGCTCAAGGCGGCG
The DNA here is from genome assembly GCF_000344805.1 of Bradyrhizobium oligotrophicum S58. Taxonomy (NCBI): domain Bacteria; kingdom Pseudomonadati; phylum Pseudomonadota; class Alphaproteobacteria; order Hyphomicrobiales; family Nitrobacteraceae; genus Bradyrhizobium; species Bradyrhizobium oligotrophicum. Next base: position 2,536,764 of record NC_020453.1, read on the forward strand.
CTGGTGCCGCGCTATCCCGGCGTCACCTCGGCGCTCGGCTGCGTCATCGCCGACATCCGCCACGACCAGGTGCAGACGCTCAACATGTTCGTCGACGGCCTCGACATCGCGGCGCTGATGCGCTGGATGCTGTCCGAAGCCGAGCATGCGCAAGGCGTGGTCAAGGATGCGCGGCTCGCCATCGAGCGCGTCGACACCTTGTTCGAACTCGACATGCACTATGTCGGCCAGACCCACACCATCCGCGCGACTTTGCCGGCCGAGATCCGTGATGGTGCGATCGCGCTCACGATCGATGACGTGCGCAGGGCGTTCGAGACGGCCTACCAGAAGAGCTTCAGCCGGCTGTTGCCGGGCGTGCCGATCAAGATCGTCAATTTGCGCACGGCGGCGATCGGCGTGCGCCCGCGCTTCGACCTTGCGACGCTCGCGCCGGACGCGACCGCCGATCTGGCCAAAGCCAAGCTCGGCAGTCGTGACGTCTGGTTCGACGGCAGGTGGTGGGACACGGCGATCTACGCCCGTCTCGATCTTCCCGTCGGCAGCGAGATCGCGGGCCCTGCGATCCTGGAGCAGCCGGATGCGACGACCGTGATCGCACCTGGCTTCAACGCGCGGGTGGACAAGTTCGGCAACGTCATCGTGGAGCTGATATGAGCGATCACAAAATCCCGGCAGCGCAGAGCGCGCTGCTGATCGTCGATCTCCAGAACGACTTCCTTGATCCCAAGGGCGCATACGGCCGTGCCGGCCAGACGGCGGCCGACATCGCAGCGTTGCCCCCGCGGCTCAAGCCGTTCGCCGACCTGATGCGCGCCAGGGGCGGCTTCGTGATCTCGACGCAGTTCACCTTGGTGCCGGGCAAGGGCGGCGAGCCGATGATCTCGCCGCACCTGAAGCAGCTGCGGCCATTCCTCGCCAAGGGCGACTTCCTGCCCGGCGCCTGGGGCCATCAGCTGGTCGACATGCTGCAGCCGGCCGACGTCACGATCGAGAAGATCGCCTATTCGGCGTTCTACATGACGCGGCTCGAATGGGTGCTGCGCAAATGCGGCATCGAGAAGCTCTACGTCGCAGGGATCGTCACCAATGGCGGCGTGGCGTCGACGGTGCGCGATGCGCATATCCGCGACTTCGAGACCGTCGTGCTGGAGGACGGCTGCGCCGCGTTCACCGCGGAGACGCATGCCACGGCGATCGCGGCGCTCAAGCCGGTGTGCCGCGTCGCTTCAATTGCGGAGGTGATGAAGGAGCTTGCCGCGGTATGAGGCAAGTCGCCGAGTACGGCCACCTGCGGGGCGTCATGGTTCTCAAGGCGATGCGAGAGCATCGCCTGAACGCGCCGAAGACGGCGCTCCTCACCATGAGGGGGATAGTATCGCCGCAACCAGAGTCCTCGTCCTGTGGTGCTCGCCGAAGGCGAGCGTCTCGAAGGACGGCCGCAGGCGCGATGAGGAGGGCACATGAGTGCGATCGAAATCATTGATCGCACGCCCGAGCTCGCGGTCGATTGCCTGATCATCGGCGCCGGCGCGGCGGGGCTCGTCGCGGCGCTATCGGCGAGCGAGAACGGCGAGAGCGGGCTGGTGCTGGAGCGCGATGCCGTGCCGCAGGGCTCGACGGCGCTGTCTGCCGGCTTGATACCGGCAGCCGGCACGCGCTGGCAGGCGGCGCTCGGCATCGACGACAATCCGGCGCGCTTCGCGGCGGACATCATGCACAAGGCGCATGATGAGCCGGATGCGGCGATGGTCAAGCTTGTCACGGGCACGATCGGCCCGACGCTCGAATGGCTCGCTGATCGCCATCAGCTGCCGTTCTCGCTGGTCGACAATTTCAGCTATCCCGGTCATTCGCGCTATCGCATGCACGGCCTGCCGAGCCGCGCGGGGCGCGAGTTGATCGACCGGCTGCGCAGCGCCGCCGAGAGCGCCGGTATCGACATTCTCTGCAACGCGCATGCGACGACGCTGCTGCTCGATCGCACGCAACGCATCGTCGGCGTGCGGTTCACGAGGCCCGATGGCAGCAGCGACGAGATCGGCTGTCGCCGTCTCATCCTCGCCTGCAGCGGTTATGGCGGCAATCCGGCGCTGGTCGCCCGGCATATCCCCGAGATGGCCGGTGCGACTTATTTCGGCCATGCCGGTAACCAGGGTGATGCTCTGACCTGGGGTGAACAGCTCGGCGCCGCGACGCGTCATCTCGGCGGCCATCAGGGCCACGGCTCGGTGGCGCATCCGGCGCGCATTCTCATCAGCTGGGCTTCGATCACCGAAGGCGGCTTTCAGGTGAATGCGATGGGGCACCGCTTCTCCAACGAGGCGTCGGGCTATTCCGAGCAGGCGGCCCACGTGCTGGCGCAGCCGGACGGCATCGCCTGGACCATCTTCGATGCGCGCATCGCCGGCATTGCGGCGCAGTTCGAGGATTTTCGTAGTGCCGTCGCGCATGGCGCGGTGCTCGAAGCCGACGATGTCGCGGGCCTTGCAGCCGTCATGCGGGTGCCGGCCGATGCGCTCGCAGCGACATATGATGAGGTGAGCGAGGCCAAGGCACAGCAGCGCGTCGATCGCTTCGGCCGCAGCTTCGCCGGCGTGCCGCAGCTCACGCCGCCCTATCGCGCCGTGAAGGTCACCGGCGCGCTGTTCCACACCCAGGGCGGCCTCGTCATCGATGATCGCGCGCGTGTGTTGCGCAACGACGGCCGCGCGATCGACAATCTGTTCGCGGCCGGCGGCGCTGCCTGCGGCGTCTCCGGCGCCGATGCCTCGGGCTATCTCTCCGGCAATGGCCTGCTCACCGCCGTCGCGCTCGGCCGCGTCGCCGGTCTCGCGCGCTGAGCTCAGTCACCGCCGCGCCGCCTGCCAGCGCAGCAGGTGGCTCTCGGCTGCACCCATGGTGAGCGCGGTGACGTAGCCGATCACGCCGAGCAGCATCACGCCGGCGAACAGATCGGCGGAGCGGAATGCGCGCGCCGACAACAGCACCCATTGGCCGAGGCCATCGAGGCCGGCCAGCATCTCGCAGACGACGGCGAGGATCAGCGCGACCGTCAGGCTGAGCCGCATGCCGGCAAGGATGTCGGGTGCCGCCGAGGGCAGCGCGATCTTGAAGATCACCGCGAGCCGCGACATGTGCAGCACCCGCGCCACCTCATAGAGCCGCGGCTCGACCGCAGCGAAGCCGTGGATGGTCCCGAGCAGCAGCGGCCATAGCGAGCCGAACGCGATCACGAACAGCGCCATGCCCTGGCTCAGTCCGAGAAAGGCGATGGCGACCGGAATGATGGCGGACACCGGCAGCGGCCGCAGCAGCTCCAGCGTCGGCGCGACGTAGATGCGCATCGCCCTGGACGAACCGATCATCGCGCCGAGCGCGATGCCGGCGACCGAGGCGAGCAGCCAGCCATAGGCCATGTGCGTCAGCGTGCCCGTGAGCTTGGTCAGCAGATCGCCGCTCGTGAAGCCGCGCAGCAGCGAGGCCCAGGCGCGATCGGGGCCGGGCAGGAACACCGGCGATATCAGGCGCTGATCGGCCGCGAACTGCCACAGCGCGATCTCGCCGGCTGCGACCACGAAGCTGGCGACGCGCCAGGCGATCGCAGACCATCTCATGCCTGCTCTCCCATCACCGCCGCGCGTCCGAACAAGCTCCGCTGCGCAGCCATCAACGCGGTGTTGAGCGCAAACCCGGTCACGCCGATCCAGACGAGATAAGCGAGCATCAGGTCCGGCCGCAGCGCCTGCTGCGCGGTCATGATGCCGGCGCCGAGGCCGAGCGGATTGATGGCGATTTCGACCGTAACGGCGACGATCAGCGCAATGCCGGCGGCGAGGCGGAACGCGAGAAATATACGGGGCAGCGCGGCTGGGATGACGATCTTCCTGATACGATCGAGCTGCGTCAGCCGCAGCACGCGAGCCACCTCGATCAGCCGCGGCTCGATACTGCCGACGGCGGCGCGCGTCACGATCAGCACCGGCCAGACGCAGGCAAAGCCAACGATCGCGATCTCCATGCGATAGCCGAAGCCGAGCGCGATCAGCGCGATCGGCAGCAGCGCCACCGAGGGGATCGGCCTGATGGCCTCGATCGTCACCTCCATCAGTCGATTGAAGATGTGCGACAGGCCGAGTGCGATGCCGAGCACCAGACCGATGGCGCCGCCGAGCGCGAAGCCGGCGAACGCCGAGGCGAGCGTGTCGCGCGTTGCCACGAGCAGCGAGCCGTCGGTCAGCGCCCCCATCAGCGCGAGCACGATCGCGCTTGGCGGCGCAAGGGAGTCGCTCTGCACGCCGGCGAGCCGCATCCAGGCCTCGAACGCGAGCAGCGCCGTGAGCGGCAGCAGCACGGGCTTGATGCGCTCCGGCATCGTCATTCGCTTGCCTCGATGAAGTCGAACAGCGCGCGCCGCAGCCGCAGGAATTCCGGATGCTCGCGGGTTGCCAATTGGTCGCGCGGCCGCGGCAGGTCGATGGTCATCGTGAGGCCGATGCGGCCGGGATGCGGCAGCAGGCCGACCACGCGGTCCCCGAGATAGATCGCTTCCTCCAGATCATGCGTGACGAACACGACGGTGGCGCCGGTGGAGGCGACCAGCGCCAGCATCTCGTCCTGCAGGGCTTGCCGCGTCATCGCGTCGAGCGCACCGAACGGCTCGTCCATCAGCAGCACCTTCGGATCCTGCGCGAGGCAGCGCGCGATCTGCAGCCGCTGCTGCATGCCGCCGGACATCTCCGTTGGATATTTCGCCGCATGGCCGGCGAGGCCGACCTTGGCCAGCAGCTCGGCGATGCGCGCCTCACGCTGCGCCGAGGGCATGCCGATGGTCTCCAGCGCCAGCGACACGTTGCCGGCCGCTGTGCGCCACGGCAGCAGCGCCTTGCCGTAGTCCTGAAACACGACCGCGATCTCGCGCCGCGGCGCGCGCATCGCCTCGCCCTCGAAACGCACGGTGCCGCCGGTCGGCTGATAGAGGCCGGCGGCGAGCCGCAGCGCCGTGGTCTTGCCGCAGCCGGAGGCGCCGACCACGCACAGGATCTCGCCCGGGGCGACGTCCAGGCTGATCGTGTCGATGATCGCCTTGCCGCCGAGCACCAGCGAGACATTGTCGAACGCGATCTGCGCCCGAGCAGGCGAAGGAGATGATCGCACCAGGGCAAGGGCAGGCTCTGCCATCTCAGGCTCCCTTCGGCTCGGGATAGACGATGTCGACCGTCGAGCGCAGATGCGCCGCGAGCCGCGACTGCGCCGCTGTTGCGTCACGCGCGAGCACGAGGTCGGCGAGCGCCTCATGTTCCCGGATGAAACCGCTGCTGTCATCGAAGCTGCGCATCATGACGCGGCGATAGCGATAGGCCTGGTCGTAGAGATCGGAATGCGCCGCGAGCAGGCGACGCGATCCGCACGCGCCAAGCAGCGCGGTGTGAAACGCCTTGTGCAACTGATCGAACTCCGGGGCGCCTTCGCGGAATTCGGTTTGCATGCGCTGGATGTAGCGGCGCATCTGATGCAGCGCGGCGATGATGCCGGCCTCCCATTGGTCGCTGCCGTTCAGCATTGCGAGCCGCAGCGCCTCCTTCTCCACCACGGTGCGCAATCGCGTGATGTCGACGAGATCATCGCGGCTGACCTCGGCCACGCGAAAGCCGCGCTGGCCGATGCTGACGATCAGGCCGCGCGACACCAGCCGCGACAGCCCTTCGCGCACCGGCGTCGGCCCGATCTCATAGCGCTTGGCGAGCTCGACGATGCCGAGCCGCGAGCCTGGGGCGAGCACCCCTGCGACGATGTCGCGCTCGATCAAAGCGGCGGCGCGCTCGCTCAGTGTGTCGCCGCTTGCCGGCTCGGTCTGCAGGATCGGGGTCGACGCGGTCATCAGTCGAGGATCAGCTTCTTGAGATCGAGCTTGCTCTGTAGCATCTTCTGGGCCGACATCACGTCGACCCACCACGCGAGTTGCTCGGGCTTGAGCACCGGTTCGGCGGAGTTGGGCGTCGTGAGCTTGACCAGTTCCAGCGGCTGCTTGGTGAATTTTGCGATTGCGGCCGAGGCCTTCTCCCGGTCGTTGTTGACGATCGGCGCGGCCTCGGCGATCGCCGCGCGGAATTTCTTCACGGTCTCCGGGTTCTTCTCCGCCCATTCGCGCGATGCCGCGTAGAAGATGATCGGCTCGGTGCGGGCGAGCTCGGCGGCGTAGCGGGCGCCGACGGTGCCGAGGTTGGCATTGGTCATGCGCATCACGAACGGCTCGGCCGTCAGCACCGCATCGACGCCGCCCGACTTGATGGTGTCGGCCATGGTCGGGAACGTCACCTCGACGAAGTTGACGCTCTTCGGATCGACGCCCTTCTCGACCAGCCATTTCACGAACAGCACCTGCAGGAACGCGCCGATGCCGGGGGCGCCGACCTTCTTGCCCTTGAAGTCCTGCGGGCCGTTGATGGTGATGCCGTTGCGAACGAAGGCGGCGATGGCATCGTTCGAGGTTTTGTTCATGATCGAGGCGCCGGAGACCGCGACGAGGTCGAGGCCGCCGTCGGCCGCCTGCAGGAACACGGTGGAGGTCGGGCCGCCGATCTGGATCGAGTTGGAGAGGATGGCGGCGGGGATGTTCGAGTTGATCCCGATCAGCACCATCTCGGCATCGAGCCCGTGCTTCTTGAAGATGCCCTCGTCGACCGCAACCATGGCCGAGGCGCAGTCGGAGGTCGCGGTACAGCCGATCTGGATCTTCTCGGCGCGTGCCGTGGCGGATGCGAGTGCGAGCGTCGTCAGCACCAAGCCGACAACAGCACTCCTGAGCCGATGACGCATCGTTGTCTCCTCGCCGGAGGACCCGTCTCGGCCCCCTCTTGTTTATCGATATTTTCTATGTTTGTATATTTTCAGATAGAACACAAGGGGAGGCCGGTGTGAAACTTGCGACATTTCGAACCGAGGGCGGGGAGCGGATCGGCGTGGTCCATGGCGGCGACACCAGACTGTTTGACCTGGCCGCGGCCGCTGAACGCGCCAGCGCGGGCAATCCGGCCTTCGTTTCGATGCTGTCGCTGATCGATGCCGGCGAGGCTGCGCTGGACGACGCGCGCGCACTGGTCGAGCGTTACGGCAGCGACGAGAGTCTGTCCTACGACGTCGCCGCGACCGAGCTGCTGGCGCCGGTACCCGAGCCGCGACAGATGCGCGACGGCATGTCGTTCCCGCTGCACATCCTGCAGGCGCCTCGCGGCCAGCGCAAACTTGCGGCGCGGCAACGCGGCGACACGGATGAACTCGCGCGCATCGATGCCGAGCCGCTCGGCGAACTGCCCGAAGTCTATCGCAAGGTGCCGATCTTCTACATCACCAACCGCTTCAGCGTGCGCGGCCCCAACACGACCGTGAAATGGCCGCGCTACAGCAAGGTGATGGATTACGAGCTGGAGTTCGGCGTCATCACCAAGGGCAGGGGCAAGGACATCCCGGCGACGAAGGCAAGCGACCACATCTTCGGCTTCACCATCTTCAACGACTTCTCCGCGCGCGATACCCAGCGCGTCGAGATGGACGGTCGGCTCGGCCCGTCCAAGGGCAAGAGTTTTGATGGCGGCAACGTCATGGGGCCATGGATCGTCACACCCGATGAGATCGGCGATCCCTACCGCCTGAAGATGGAGGCGCGGGTCAATGGCGAGGTGCGCTCGCGCGGCACTAGCGAGGGCATGCTGTTCCCGTTCGAGGAGTTGATCGCCTATATCAGCAAGGACGAGACCCTGATGCCGGGCGAGTTCATCGGCTCCGGCACCGTCGGCAACGGCTGCGGGCTGGAGCTCGGCTGGTATCTCGAGCATGGCGACGTCATCGAGCTCGAGGTCGAGAAGATCGGGATCTTGAAGAACAAGGTCGAACGGCAGGACAGCTGAGGCCGGCGACAACTCACGCGACAACGACAACAACAATGAGAGAGGACCGCCCATGGCCCGCAAGCTGATCGACATCTCCGTCCCCTTGCAGAACGACGTGCCCGCCGATCCGCCCGGCAACCATCCGACCATCACCTATATCGATCACCAGCAGGGGCTGCCGCGCATGCTGCAGTTCTTCGACGGGCTGAAGGCCGAGGATCTGCCGGACGGGCAGGGCTGGGCGGTCGAGCAGGTGAATCTCTCGACCCACAATGGCACGCATCTCGATGCGCCCTGGCACTTCCACCCCACCATGAACCGCGGCGAGCGCGCCTGGACCATCGACGAGGTGCCGCTGGAATGGTGCCTGCAGCCCGGCGTGAAGCTCGACTTCCGCCATTTTGCGGACGGCTATGTGGTGACGGCCAAGGATGTCGAGGACGAATTGAAGCGCATCGATCATACGCTGTCGCCGCTCGAGATCGTCGTCGTCAACACCGCGGCCGGTGCGCGCTTCGGGCAGGCCAACTACGTCAATTCCGGCTGCGGCATGGGTTACGAGGCGACGATGTATCTGCTCGAGCGTGGCGTGCGTCTCACCGGTACCGACGGCTGGAGCTGGGACGCGCCGTTCGTGTTCACCGCGCAGAAATACGCCGAGACCCACGACGCCGCCTTGATCTGGGAAGGCCACAAGGCCGGCCGCCACATCGGCTATTGCCATCTCGAGAAGCTGCACAATCTGGAGCAATTGCCGTCGACGGGGTTCACGGTGTCGTGCTTCCCTGTGAAGATCGAGCGTGCCTCGGCGGGCTGGACGCGAGCGGTGGCGATTGTGGACGGGTGAGGGGAGCTTTGAGTCTGCGTCCCGCAAGCCACTCTTTGACTTCATCACAGGTCGAGCGGCGATGGCGGTGTACCTCGCCCCGCTTGCGGGGAGAGGTCGGATTGCATCGAAGATGCAATCCGGGTGAGGGGGTACAGGTCTCTCCACGCACTCTCCCGGTGCGTTTGCCCCTACCAACACTTCCCGTGCGTCTGCCCCTCACCCCAACCCCCTCCCCGTGAAGAACGGGGAGAGGGAGCGCACCGTCGTTGCGGCGGGAGCTCGTCTCCAATTTCTAGAGATGTCTGAATCTCGTAGCCGTAAGAACGGGGAGAGGGAGCGCGCTGTTGTCGGCGCGACAGCCGGGACAAATTGTTCGCACTTGTTGTTGTGAGAAACCGTTCGTTCGCTGGCAAGCGGTTGCTGCCCGACGGGCGACTCGGCCTGTGCCCAATGAGCGAATCGCACCTCTTAATCGGCTGCTGAGGCTCGCTCGACAGATCCGATTGCCATGCGCCGAAAACGAAAATTCCGCAGCACCCTCAGCACGATCACCACTGTCCAGACCGTCGCCCGAAAATATTCTTATTTCGCTTTATTGGAATTCATGCTCTCCTCCCGCTATCCCGTCCCATGCAGAGGGGCGTACGCGTCGTCACGATACGTAGGGGCGGGGAGCGGTGGCCGCGAGCTTGTCAGGTGCTTTGCGCTGGACGATTGGCAGCTCGTGGACGTTCAAGCCGTGTGGTCCTGGCGCCCCGACGCTGGCGCTAAGTTGGCGTGACATGACGTGTCACACTGACGACGGGGGCAACCAAGCCGGTCCCCGAGGAGAGCACGGAGCAGACGTTAAGACTATCGCGCAGGGAGGGCCGGGTCGTCCGGCTGAACCTGTGGTTCCTGCCCCGTGCAATTTTTCCGCACGGGGGCCACGGGCCTCAGTCGAGGTCCGGCCTTCCCTGCGCCCTCGCGTCTTCTGCGAGGGTCTCGAGCATCCCCTCGGACGCGTGTTGCGCCGCGAGAGCGACGGCGCGTGAGCGCATGAGTGGCTGAGCGCATGGTGGCGCTGGCATACTGGATATGCTTATCAGTCAAGTGCGCCGAAACCGCGCAAAAGACAAACAAGCCGCCGGTCGCAACGGCCGATTCCAGGAGGAACCCAGATGGCAGACACCTCACGCCGCAATCTTCTCGCCGCCGGCAGCGCCGCCGCCGCCGCCGCGATCCTGACGGACGCGCGTCCGGCTGAAGCGCAAACCGGGCCGAAGCCGATCTTCGCCATTCCCGCGATCTCAATTCCGATCGTCGGCGAACCCGGCGTATTCCCGGTCCGCCGCATCTATTGCATCGGCCGCAACTATGCGGCGCATGCCATCGAGCGCGGCTCCGATCCGAACCGCGAGCCGCCGTTCTTCTTCCAGAAGCCGACCGACGCGATCCAGAACGTCGCCGTCGGCGAGGTCGTCGATCATCCCTATCCGTCGCTGACCAAGAACTATCACCACGAGGTCGAACTCGTCGCTGCGCTGAAATCCGGCGGCACCAACATCCCGGCCGAACAGGCGCTCGATCACGTCTATGGCTACGCGCTTGGCCTCGACATGACCCGGCGCGACCTGCAGAACGGCATGGCCGCCGAGAAGAAGCCGTGGGAGATCGGCAAGAGTTTTGATCATGCCGCCGTGCTCGGCCCGATCCATCCGGTGGCGAAGGTCGGCCATTTCACCAAGGGCGCGATCTCATTGGCCGTCAATGGGACGGTCCGGCAGAACTCCGATCTCACCAAGATGATCTGGAGCGTCGCCGAGCAGATCGCGAAGCTGTCGGAGGCGTTCGAACTGAAGGCTGGCGACATCATCTATTCCGGCACGCCGGAGAATGTCGGCCCGGTCGTCAAGGGCGACGTGCTCTTGTGCAAGCTGGAGGGCCTGCCGGACATGTCGATCAAGATCGTTTGAGGGCGAGGTCGGGTTGCGTCGTGGTCCCCCAGTGCAGCTTCTCTGCGATGCTCATCAGGACGAAGCTCATTGCGGCGGCGGCGCGCCCCCTCTCCCCGCACGCGGCGGGGCGATCGCATATAAAGGTGTGACGCTGCTGGGACGAGCAATCCTGCCAGTTAGTTACTCCGTCATGCCCGGGCCCATCCCGGGCATCCACGTCGTTCTCAGGAACGCCGACGACGTGGATGGCCGGGAGAAGCCCAGCCATGACGACCTGGAGAGATGCGCGCAAAACTCCGGTCGTCATATGCGATCGCCCTGCCGCGCGCGGGGGACGCGGCAGCGAGCGTTGCTGCACGCGATCCCCACAATTGCGGCAGGTGCAATCATCCCTCCGGATGGTGCACCTGCCGCCGCGGCACTCGCGGTGCCGCGCCTCTCATCGCGTGCCGACTGCCTTCCATCGTTGTTCCCGCGCAAACAGGTGCTGCCAGCCGTTCGCAAGTTTGTGGCCCGACAAAGAGCCGCCGCGCACCGCCCTCTATCGTCGCTTGCAGCAGGCAGGCGAACGAGGGCAGACGTGGCCATCACCATCGAGATCGATCACGCCAACACGCGGCGCATGGCGCAGGGGCCGGGTCGGAGCCGATCCCAGGCGCCTGCGCGCAGATCGCCGCAGACCGCGGGCGGCCCGGTGGTTCCGCAGGGCGTCAAGGGGCCGATCCGGCGGCTGAAATGGCTGATCCTGATCCTGACGCTCGCCGTCTACTACGTCACGCCGTTCGTGCGCTGGAACCGCGGGCCGAACGCACCGGGTCAGGCGGTGCTGCTCGACTTCGCCCACGGCAAGCTCTACCTCGGCCCGGCCGAGATCTGGCCGCAGGATCTCTATCTCATCACCGCGGCGATGCTGCTGGCGACGTTCATCCTCGTCCTGGTCAACGCGCTGGCCGGCCGCCTGTGGTGCGGCTTCGCCTGTCCGCAGACGGTGTGGACCGACCTGTTCCTGCTGGTGGAGCGGCTGGTCGAAGGCGACCGCCGGCAGCGGCTGAAGAATATCGGCGCGCCGCTGACCGCAAAGCGTATTGCGCAGATCGTCACCAAGCACGCGCTGTGGATGGCAATCGCGCTCGGCACCGGTGGCACCTTGATCTTCTACTTCACCGACGCGCCGGAACTGGTGCGCGATGTCCTGCATGGCGAGATGTCGGTGACGGCGCTGACCTGGACCTTGGTGTTCGCCGGCACGACCTACGGCCTCGCAGGCTTCGCGCGCGAGCAGGTCTGCACCTTCATGTGTCCCTGGCCGCGGCTGCAGGGCGCGATCTGGGATCCGGAAGCCTTCACCGTCAACTACCGCGATTATCGCGGCGAGGTCAGGATGTCGGCCAAGAAGGCCGTCGAGGCGCGCTCGCAGGGGCTGCCCGCCGGCGACTGCGTCGATTGCGGCGCCTGCGTTGCGGTCTGTCCGATCGGGATCGACATCCGCCAGGGGCCGAGCTTCGCCTGCATCAATTGCGGCCTGTGCGTCGACGCCTGCGACGGCGTGATGGCCAAGCTCGACCGGCCGCGCGGCCTGATCGACTACGAGAGCTGGCGCAATATCGAGCGTGGCCGTGTCGGCGAGCCGCGTGTCTCGCTGCTGGTCCGGCCGAAGACGATTGGGCTCGCGCTCGCCTGTGTCGCTCTGGCCGCTGTCATCGCGGTGTCGTTCGTCACCAAGACCACCGCCGTGCTGTCGGTGCAGCACGATCGCGATCCTCTGGCGGTGCGGCTATCCGACGGCGCGGTGCGCAACGCCTACACCGTCAAGCTGCTTAACAAGTCGTCGGCGATGCAGAGCTTCAGGCTCGGCATCAGCGGCGTCGATGCGGCGCTCGCCATCGTCGGCCATGCGACAGCGGATGCGATCGAGGTCGAGCCGGATGGCTCGGAGACGCTGCGCGTGACCCTGACCATGCCCGAGCCTGTGGATGGCGACGTCACCTTTCAGGCTGTCGATCCGAACGGGCAGGTGTTGCTGACCGCGCGCGACCGCTTCATCAACCGATAGAGGAGGGTCTACAGATACGCCTTCGGCAGCAGCATGTGGATGCCCTTGTTGCCGTCGACCAACTGGGTGACGCGCAGATTGCCGGCCAGCGAGCACAGCATGTAGGCCTGGTTGCGCGACAGGTTGGTGCGGGCGCAGACATGCTTGACCATCTCGCGTACCGCCTGCTTGGCGGCGTCGTCGAGATCCTCGTCGAGGCCGATCGACATCAGATGCGTGGCGTTCTCGGCGAACGGCCAAGTGATGTCCATGTCCTTGCGCACCGTCAGGCGGAAGGTGCCGGTGACGCCGGTCTCGAGCGCAGTGATGCAGACCTCGCCGTCGCCCTGCACGCCGTGGCCGTCGCCGGCGAAGAACAGCGCGCCCTCGTTGAAGACGGGCAGATAGAGCGTCGTACCCGGTCGCAGCTCCTTGTTGTCCATGTTGCCGCCAAAACTGCGCGGCACCGGCGAGCCGCACCGCCCCCACGCCGGCGGCGGCGCGGTCGCGACGATGCCGAAGAACGGATCGAGCGCGATCTCGGTGCCCCAGGGCATGATGCAGACCTGCCGGTCATGATCGACCTTGGGGTGGATGGTCTCGTACTCGGTGAACTCGTCGGGCAGGGTGCCGAGCAGCGGCAGGATCGAGACGAAGCCCCAGTCCTGGCTGACCTTGACGTCGAGGATGTCGACCTGGAGCGTATCGCCGGGCTGCGCGCCCCTCACGTAGACGGGACCGGTGATGAAATGCGGTCCAGGCCCCTGGATCATGGTGTCGAGTGCGGTGAGATAGGCGGGCGGAACGAGGCTCCGATCCTCCGGCAAGGTCTCCTTGCCGCCGGCCGGGAACGAATGCAGCGTCACCGTGTCGCCGGAGCCGACCTCGAGCACCGGCGGCGTGGTGCTGTCGAGATAGCCCCACACCATGCTCTCATGGGTCGCGGGAATTTCGTGGCGTTTGGACATGGGCTGGCTCCGGGGGACTCGGTCAGCACTGATTTCAAGGCAGGATATCGCAGCGGGCAATGCCAAAAACTGGTCAGCCTTGCTCACGGCACCGGCACGGCTGCGTCGTTCCGGCATCTCATGTCAATTTTGCCAATTGGCGAGCGTGAGCGATCTGGCCGCCACGATGCAGCGGCAGCTCGGCCGGCGACATCCGCAGCATGCGAATGGGCCGTGCCGTCGCGAGGCCGAGGCGTCGCGCCACTACCAAGCTCATGGCATTCATGCGAGAATAGCGTTGATGGCCGTGCCGGGATCCCTGATCATGCGTCGTTCCCTGCACACCGAGCACGAGATACTGGTTTTGCTTGGCGAGGCCGAGTCGGGTGTTCCGATTGCCGAAATTTGCAGCACCGCGGGCGTGTCGCTGCGCACCTTCTATCGCTGGCGCCGGCGCTATGGCGGCCTGAGCAGTCCTGCCCTGCGTCATCTGAAGGAGCTGGAGATCGGTCACCAGCGGCTGCGCGCGCTGGTGACCAAGCTCGTCGAAGGCCGGGCGAATGCCCCACCAGCCTCCGTGAAAGCCGCGCCGCAGCTGCTGCGCCAGGATTGCGGCAGCACGCCCCACGGCGGGGCCGGTGCGCCGGGGCAGGGACGTGGCGCCGTGATCGGCCGCTATGCTTCGGTGCGCTACGGCCGCTAACTCACCACTGTTCTGCTAGAGCGATCATCGGCCGGATCGCTCCGGCCGATGGCATGTTCATCGCCTCAGGTCGCGAGCTGATTGCCGATCGGCAGCGCGCGCAGGCGCTTGCCGGTGGCGGCAAAGATCGCGTTGGCGAGCGCCGGTGCGAACGGCGGCACGCCGGGCTCACCGACGCCGCTCGGTGGCGTATCGGCATCGGCGGGCACGATGTGCACGTTGGTGATCAGCGGCGCCTCGTCGATCCGGACCACCGGATGGTCGTCGAAGTTGCGCTGCTGCACCCGGCCGTTCTTGAAGCTGATCTCGCCATATTTGGCGAGGCTCAGTCCCATGATCGCAGCGCCCTCGAGCTGCGACTGGATGCGTTCGGGGTTGACGAACGTGCCGCAGTCGATCGCGCTGTCGACCTGGTGGACCGTGAGCTTGCCCTTGTCGTCGACCGAGACCTCCACGATCGTCGCGATGTAGCTGACGAAGCTGCGATGCGCGGCGATGCCGAGGCCGTGGCCCTTCGGGACCGAGCGGCCCCAATTGCCTTTCTCAGCCACGAACTCGACGACCCGGCGCAACCGCCCGGTGTCGATCGGGTAGCTCTCATAGGGCTCGCCATAGTTCCAGAGATCCTTCACCGAGGTGAGCTTGAGCACGCGCGGACTGCCGATCAGATCGAGCAGCGTGTCCTTCTGATCGCGCCCCGTGGCGTTCGCGATCTCGCCGACCATCGACTGCACGGCGAAGGCGCGTGGGATGTTCGAGACCGAGCGGAACCAGCCGATGCGCGTCATCGCCTTCACCGCTGGGTTTTCGCATTGGATGTTGGCGATCTCGAACGGCATGTCGACGAGACCCATGCCGAGCTCGAACGGCGCGGCGTGGTCGGCGCCGGCCGCGAAGGTCGACAGGATGGTCGGCGCGACGCTGCGGTGACGCCAAGCCACCACCTTGCCGCTCTTGTCGAGCCCGGCCTCGATGCGCTCCACCGACACCGTGTGCAGGAAATCGTGATGCAGGTCGTCATCCCGCGTCCACTGCACCTTCACCGGCGCACCCAGCGTCTTCGACAGCAGGGCAGCCTCGAGCGCGAAGTCGCACTTGGATTTGCGCCCGAACCCGCCGCCGAGCAGCGTGACATTGACGGTCACGTTCTCCGGCGGAATCTGCAGCGTCTTGGCGACGTCCTCGTGCGTGCCGCCGGGGCTCTGCACCGGCGCCCAGATCTCCGCCTTGTCACCCTTGACGTCGGCGACCGCGACTGGCGGCTCCATGCTGGCATGGGCGAAATGCGGCAGGTAGTACTCGCCGGTGATGACCTTGTCGGCCGACTTCAGCGCGGCCTCGACGTCACCTTCCTGGCGCACCACGAGGCCCGGCTGGCGCGCGGCAGCTTCGAGCTCGGCGCGATAGGCGACCGAGTCGTAGCTCCCATTGGCGCCGTCCTCCCACTCGACCTTGAGCACGTCGCGGCCCTTGATCGCAGCGCCGGTGTTGCGCGCGATCACAGCGACGCCGCCGAGCGGCTGGAACTTCGACGGCCAGGGCCAGCCCTTGACCTCGATCACCTGCTCGACGCCGGGCACCTTCAGCGCCTCCGCCGGGTCGAACGACTTGACCTTGCCGCCGGTCACCGGCGGCCGGGCGATGACCGCGTATTTCATGCCGGGCAGGCGGACATCGGCGCCGTAGCGCGCCTTGCCCACGGTAATGTCGTGCAGATCGACGATGCTGACCTGGCCCTTGCCGAGATAGCGGAAGTCCTTCGGCGACTTCAGCTGGATGGTGTCGACCGCAGGCACCGGCAGGCTGGCGGCATCGGCCGCGAGCTCGCCGAAGCCAAGGCGACGGCCGCTCGCGCTGTGAACGACCTCGTGGTTGACGGCCTTCACTTCGCCCGCTGGGACGCCGAGGCGTTTCGCCGCCGCGGCTTCGAGCATCGCGCGCGCCATGGCGCCGATCTGGCGCATCGGCAGCAGATAATGCCGCGTGCTGCGCGAGCCGTCGGTATCCTGGTTGCCGAACTTCACCTCGTCACCGGGCGCCTGCACGACGCGCACGCGCGACCAGTCGGCTTCCATTTCCTCCGCCACGATCAACGGCAGGCTGGTGCGAACGCCCGTTCCCATCTCGGAGCGGTGGGCGAGGATCGACACGATGCCGTCGGGCGCGATCGAAACGAAGACCTTGGGATCGACCACGGTGCCGTGCGGCATCTTGCCGGCGCCGGTCTCATAGGCGGCGAAGGCCGGGCGCGACAACAGTGGTGCGGCAAGCACGAAACCGCCGGCGAGGCCCAGCGTCTGCAGGATGGCGCGACGCGAGACGTTCTCGACCTTGAGATGCCGCTCGAAGCCGCGGCGCGAAGCAGACTTTGCGATAGCGGGATTGGCGATAGCGGGATTTGCGATGATGGTCATGATCACACCCCCGTCGAGGCGAGATGAACGGCATTCTCGATGCGCTGATAGCAGCCGCAGCGGCAGATGTTGCCGGCCATCGCGTCCCTGATCTGATCATGCGACGGCTTCGGATTCTGGTTGAGCAGCGCCGCCGCCTGCATGATCTGCCCGGCCTGGCAGAAGCCGCATTGCGGGACGTTGACCTGGCGCCACGCCTTCTGCACCGGATGGTCACCGGTCGGATGCAGGCCTTCGATCGTGGTGACCTCACGGCCCGCGACATCCGACACCGCGGTGATGCAGGCGCGCGCAGCCTCCTTGTCGACCAATACGGTGCAGGCACCGCACAGCGCCGCGCCGCAGCCATATTTCGAGCCGGTCAGGCCGAGCTCGTCGCGCAGATACCACAGCAGCGACAGGCTCGGATCGCCATCCCAGGCTTGTTCCTGTCCATTGATTTTCAGCTTGATCATCTTTGCCCTCGCTCCATCGGATCAATCGTCGTCATTTCTGATCTCTGGTGGACGCGCGCGGGACCACATGTCCCTGGTGCGCGCGCCGGCTCAATTGAGAGTTGTTGGAAAGCCGCTCATGATAGCAGACCGGGACGGGTGTCGGTCTACACAGGCGCGTGTGTTGCTAAAACTCGCGGCGACCGTGTGCGGGTGCAGTATTGCAGACCCGCGACGTCGTACAACGCAGCGCAAAAAGCTGGATGGGCAAAAGCAAGATGCGCAACAGAGGTGCTGCGAAAAGAAAGAATGCCTCGCCGGCACGAAGGCAGGCGAGGCACCAAGTCTTCAGGAAGGAACGCTTCAGTTGTTACGCTTGGTACGCTGCGGCCATCAGGCCGCCTTTGCTTTCGCCACGTGGGTGGCAATCGCATCCATGAGGGCCGGCGACAGGCAGTCATAGGGCTCCAGCCCCAGCTCCTTCAGCCGCGCCCGGATCTCGCCCATCTGCTCCGGCTTCACCCCCGACTCGATCACCGAAGACACGAAGGCTGCGAAGCCCGGCGCTGCCGAACCCTGTTCCTGGAACAGCTCGGGGTGAATGAAGTCGAGGCCGTAGAACGGGTGGCCCGTATTTTCGATGCGGCCATACATGTGCGTGCCGCAGCCGGTGCAGGCATAGCGTTGAATGACGGCGGCGGGATCGACGATCTTGAGCTTGTCGCCGTTCTCCAGCACCGTGACGTTCTGCCGCGGCACCACGGCGACGACCGAGAACGTCGCGCCGGAGGGTTTCCAACACTTGGTGCAGCCGCACGCGTGGTTGTGCGCGACGTCGCCGGTGATTCCGACCTTGACCGGCCGGTCATGGCATTTGCAGACCAGCGTGCCGCCGGCGAAATGGCCGCTTCCTTGTTTGACGCCGTTGTCAACGGACGGGTGGATGTGGACAGTCATGGCGCAATCCTCCTCAGTTTTGCGTGCTTGGGGTCAGAACACGACGACGGAACGGATCGATTTGCCCTCATGCATCAGGTCGAAGCCTTTGTTGATGTCTTCGAGCTTGAGCGTGTGGGTGATCATCGGGTCGATTTCGATTTTCCCGTTCATGTACCAGTCGACGATCTTGGGAACGTCGGTGCGCCCGCGCGCGCCGCCGAACGCAGTACCCTTCCAGACCCGCCCGGTGACGAGCTGGAATGGACGGGTCGCGATCTCCTTGCCGGCTTCGGCGACGCCGATGATGATCGATTCACCCCAGCCGCGGTGGCAGGCTTCCAGTGCCTGGCGCATCACGGTGGTGTTGCCGGTGCAGTCGAAGGTGTAGTCAGCGCCGCCATCGGTGAGCGCGACCAGATGCTGGACGATGTCGCCGGTCACTTTCTTCGGATTGACGAAGTGCGTCATGCCGAAGCGGCGGCCCCATTCTTCCTTGGAGTCGTTGAGGTCCACGCCGATGATCTTATCGGCGCCGGCCATCTTGGCGCCCTGAAGCACGTTGAGGCCGATGCCACCGAGGCCGAATACGATGACGTTCGAGCCGGGCGTGACCTTTGCGGTGTTGACGACGGCACCGACGCCGGTGGTGACGCCGCAGCCGATGTAGCAGCTCTTGTCGAAGGGCGCATCCTCGCGAATTTTCGCGACCGCGATCTCCGGCAGCACGGTGAAATTGGAGAAGGTCGAGCAGCCCATGTAGTGGTAGATGGCCTGGCCCTTGTAGCTGAAGCGCGAGGTGCCGTCGGGCATCAGTCCCTTGCCCTGCGTGGCGCGAATCGCGGTGCAGAGATTGGTCTTGCGGCTGAGGCAGCTCTTGCACTGCCTGCATTCCGGTGTGTACAGCGGAATGACGTGATCGCCGGGCTTGACCGAGGTCACGCCGGGGCCAATCTCACGGACGATGCCGGCGCCCTCATGGCCGAGAATCGAGGGGAAGATGCCTTCGCTGTCGAATCCGTCCAGCGTGTAGGCATCGGTGTGGCAGATGCCGGTCGCTTTGATCTCGACCAGCACTTCACCCGCCTTCGGGCCCTCGAGGTCAACCTCGACGATCTCCAGCGGTTTCTTGGCTTCGAAAGCGACCGCGGCGCGCGTCTTCATGTCTTCAACTCCTCTTTCAGTCTCTCAGGCCCGCGACGCTGTCCGGGGAAAGGGTCCAGTCGCGGTCCACGTCGTCAGCTACTTCTTGCCCATGCAGGCATTCTCTGCCTCGGTGTAGGCAGGCGGCTTGTCCTCGTGCTTGCCGGGACGGACACGTCCCACCGCATCGTTGCTGCGAGCACGCAGGTAGATGTAGAGATCGTCCATGTAGCAGGCGACGTTTGGATTATCGCCGAACGCCGGCATGACGTTCTCCTGGGCCGTGCTGATGTTCTTGCGACCGCTCGCGACCACGCCAAGAAAATCGCCGTAGCTCATGTTCTTGACGGAGTCCCTGAGTGCGGGGGCATAGGTCGAGCCCATGCCGTCGGGGCCGTGGCAGACGTGGCATTCGGAATGATAGCGGCGGTATCCGGAGTAGGTGTACCAGTCGACCGATCCATCGGCGCCCACCTTGTAGGTCGGATTGCCATCCTTGTCGAAGTACTTCCCGTCCTCGGATTTGACGGCCGCAGGATCTCCCGGACCTTCCGCCCAGGCGTTTTCGGCGACAGTCATTCCGCCGGTTGCCAGGCTCACAGCCGCGGCGACCGCAAAACATATTCTACGCAAGGGCGTTTTCCCTTAATTTTTTGGAGTAGGCGAACCGGCGCATGGAGGACATCCATGCGCCGGCCAGGATTGCCTAGCTTACTGCGGGAGCGAGAACACGGTGAGCGCACCACCGAGGGCGGTGTAGTTGCTCAGCGCTGCGTAGCCACCGACTGCACCGAGACCGGCGGTCGGATCCGTCAGGCCCGCTGCGAGACCGATGCCGGCCCAGCCGCCGACACCCGAGAGCACGGCAACGTACTGCTTGCCGCCATTCTCGTAGGTCGTGACGTTGCCGATGATGCCGGACGGAGTCTTGAACTTGTAGAGCTCCTTGCCCGTCTTGGCATCGACCGCCTTGAGGTAGCCTTCCAGCGTTCCGTAGAACACCACGCCACCAGCCGTTGCGAGCGCGCCCGACCACACCGAGAACGGCTCCTTGTTCGACCAGGCGATCTTGCCGGTCTTGCCGTCCCAGGCGATGAAGTTGCCCATATGGGTCTCACCCGCCGGCGGGTACATCGACAGCGTCGCGCCGACATAGGGCTGACCTGCGGTGTAGCTCACCTTGAAGGGTTCGTAGTCCATGCAGACATGGTTGGTCGGTACGTAGAACAGCTGCGTATCCGGCGAGTAGGCCGCAGGCTGTTCGTCCTTGGTGCCGAGCGCCGCCGGGCAGATGCCCTTGGTGTTGACGTCTTCACCCTGCTTGTCGGTCGAGTACTGATCGACAACCTTCGGACGACCGTAGGTCGCGGAGTTCTTGTCCATGTCGACGCCGCTGGTCCAGTTCACCTTCGGGTCGTACTTCTCGGCGACGAGCAGTTCGCCGTTGGTGCGGTCGAGCGTATAGCCGAGGCCGTTACGATCGAAGTGCGTCAGGAGCTTGCGCGGCTGGCCGTTGATCGCCTGGTCCGACAGGATCATCTCGTTGACGCCGTCATAGTCCCACTCGTCGTGGGGCGTCATCTGATATACCCACTTCGCGACGCCGGTATCGGCATGGCGTGCGAAGACCGTCATCGACCATTTGTTGTCGCCGGGACGCTGCTTCGGATTCCAGGTCGAGGGGTTGCCCGACCCGTAATAGACCATGTCGAGCTGCGGATCGTAGGACACCCAGCCCCAGGTGCAGCCGCCGCCGGTCTTCCACTGGTCGCCCTGCCAGGTCTTCAGGCTCGAGTCCTTGCCGACCGGCTTGCCGAGCGCCGTGGTGTTGGCGTCGAACAGGATCTGGTCATCCGGACCTTCGGAGTAGGCCTTCCAGACCTGCTTGCCGCTCTTGATGTCGTAAGCGGTCATGCTGCACTGAACGCCGAACTCACCGCCGGACGTACCGACCAGGACCTTGTCCTTCACCACCAGCGGAGCCGAGGTGCCGGTCTGTCCCTTGCTCGGATCGCCGTTGACGGCGGTCCAGACATGAGCGCCGGTCTTGGCATCGATCGCGACCAGCTTGTCGTCGGCCTGATGCAGGAAGATCTTGCCATCACCATAGGCGACGCCGCGATTGACCGTATCGCAGCACATCACCGGAATGACGTTCGGATCCTGCTTTGGCTCGTAACGCCAGACGATCTTGTTGTCCTGCGACAGATCGAGCGCATACACCTTGTTCGGGAACGGGGTATGCACATACATCATGTTGCCGACGATGAGCGGACCGCCTTCGTGGCCGCGCAGCACGCCGGTGGAGAAGGTCCACGCGACCTGCAGCTTGCCGACGTTCTGGGCGTTGATCTGGTTCAGCTTGGAGTAACGCGTGTTGGCGTAGTCTCCCGCCGGCATCACCCAGTCCTTCGGGTTTGCCGACATCTTGACCAGCTCTTCGCTGGCCCATGCGCCACCCGCGGCAAGTGCCGCGACTGACGTCAGACATGTTGCGAGTAGAACTCTTCGCATCGTCTTTCCTCCCGGGTTCAACTGAGGTTCCGCATCACGCGGCCCAGTATTGCTTCTTCGGCATCATTGATTATCCACTTCCCAACCGGGAAACTTGCCCAAAAGAGAAAAGAGCTTGCTCAAGAGTGAAGCGGATAGAAGTTTTTGAAGGAGATTTTGCTTTGCTGGCCCGCAACATGACGCACATTCTTGTTGCACAGCATCAATTTGCGGCGTCGTGGTTCCACTGAGGGTTGACGTTTCGCTTGACGGCACAGAGGCGAAGGCGGAGGATCGAACAGGGACATTGCCGGGGCTGATGCACCACGAATTTTGGTCGACCTCAAAAAGGGAGTAATTCCGCTCCACTCTCGCCCGCCCTGCTTGGCGGGACGTCGCGTTTCGATCAAGAATCGGTGGATGGACATGTCCGATACGATCCGCTCGCTTAGTACCTCGGGGTTCTCACCGAAGAGCCAGATTCAGCGTTGGTCAGATGCACTGACCGATCTCTGCGGCCGTTTCGATGTCGACCCGTTGGAAGGCGCGTCGTTCGAGGGACGCATCAATTTCACCACTGTCTCGCGCCTGAAGCTGTGCCAGATCGAAGCCAGCCAGCACCGCATCGCGCATACCTATGCGCGCGCGCAAAAGACCGCGCACCCCTACATCAAGATCCTGTTTCAGACCTATGGAATCTCTTATTTCGAGCAGGATGGCCGCCAGATCGAGATCGGCCCCGGTGATTGCCTGGCCTATGACGTCTCGTCGCCGCACACGATCGTCAGCCCCGCGGTGACGCGCCATGATGTCGTGATCGTGCCGAAGGAACTGCTGCAGGAGCGTGGCTTCCGGTCGGAGAAGATGCCGGCCTACAAGCTGTCTGCGCGGAGCGGCACCGGCAAGATTGCGCATGACGTCACGCACGCCGCCTTCGACGAGGCGACCCGGCTGTCGGCCAACTCGGCGGCCAGCGTCGCCGAATCGCTGATCGATCTGTTGCTGTTGCCGCTGCGGGAAGCGGATCGGATGCTCGACCGTGCGGGACCCGAAGCGGTGTACATTCGGGCGCAGGCGTTCATTCGTGAGCATCTGCGCGACCCTGATCTTTGCATCGATCAGATATCGGCCTCCCTGGGCTGTACCAAGCGCTACCTTCACATGGTGTTCAGCGATCGGGGAATGACGGTCAGCGACTACATCTGGCGCGCCCGGCTGCAGCATTGCCGCCAGGAGTTGGAGACGCAGAGCGGCAAGACTATCACAGATGTCGCGTTCTCGTGGGGCTTTTCGAGCTCCTCGCACTTCAGCCGGGTGTTCCGCAAATATTTTGGCGTCGTGCCGTCGTCGGTTCACAAGACGGCGGCGGGCGCGCGCTAGCGCGCTCCGCTCCGGATGATCCTCTGGAATGCATCGCCGAGAATGATCGGCTCACGCGGCGGAAGATAGGTCAGGCCCGCCGCACGTCCCAGATTGGCCAGAGCTCCCGAGGCATCCAGCTCCGACAGGACCTTGTCGACCGACCCCAGCAATTCCGCAGAACTCGATAGTCCGACATAGCCGCGGTTCACGCCGATCGGGTAGCTGTAGCCGGAGGCGGCGAGCTTGGTCTCGGGATGGGCGGCCCGATAGGCATCGAAGCGTCGGCTATCGAGCAGGGTGGCGTCGAATTTGCCCTGTTCGAGCGCGCCCAGCAGATCATCCCGCGTGGGGATCAGATGGGTGATGTCGTCGATCAGGCGTCCCTTGTCGAAGGTCATCAGGATCGCGTCCGCCAGCGTCCCGCTTTCGATCGCGAGCCGCAGTCCGGCGAGATCTCCGATATCGCTGATCCGGCGCTGTGCCGCGGCAGGGCCGAGAACGACCGTCAAGGTCGAGAACATATAGGGCTTGCCCGGCATCAGCGCGCCGAGCGGAATGCGGCGGCGGCGGTCGTCGCGGGTCGCGCCCTCGAAGTCCGGCAGTTTCGCCGTCTTGACGCCCGGCGCGACCAGTCCGTCCTGTGTGAAGGCATAGCTGCCGAGCAGCGAACAGCGCCCGTCCGAAAGCAGCGCATTTGCTTCCAGCGCGGGGCTGGAATCTTCGTCCAGCTTGCTTTCGTACCATTGAATTTCAAGCGTCTTGCCGAGGCGCTCGGCGATCGCCTGGCCCAGCAGGACATCGAAGCCCGCGCCCGGCTTGCCGCGATGATGGACCGAAAGTGGCGGAAGATTTTCGTCCAGACAGATGCGAAGCACATCGTCGGCGGCCCGAGCCGCCGTCGACGCTGCCAAAATGAGGAAGGCAGCCGCCCACCAAGTGAGTCGGCGCATCATTGCGTTCTCCGGCTGGAGACATAGGCCCAGAGCGCGGTGATCTCGTCGTCACTGAGGATGTCGCCCCATGGCGGCATGCGGCCGTTCTTGCCTTGCTTCACCGTCGTGACGAAACGAGGCTGGTCATCGGGAAACCGGCGCAGGTCAGGTGTGATCGTGCCGGAATTCACCATGTTCGGGCCGTGGCAGTGCGAGCATTTTTGCGCAAATGTCGTCTTGCCGAGGTCGACCGGGTTGTGTGCAGCGCTCTCGTCTTGTTGTTGGGCCAGGGCTTGTTGCGTGAAGACGGCCGCCGAGAACAGGGCCGAGATCGCCACGACGGCGGCGAAGGTCGCCGCCGTTCTCATGAACATGTTCTGTCTCACGGGCAATCCGCGCTCAGTTCTTGACCGCGAAGACCCACAGCGAGCCGCCTGCCGGAACGTTGGCGAGGCGTTCGTCACCGGAGAACAGCGAGTACACGCCGCCATAGCCGGAGGTGACAGCGACGTATTGCACGCCGTCCTGCTGCCAGGTGACGGGCTGGCCTTCGATGCCGGAGCCGGTCTGGAACTGCCACAGCTTCTTGCCGCTGTCGGCGTCGAACGCTTCGAACTCGCCGGTGAGCTTGCCCGAGAACACCACGCCGCCGGCGGTCGACAGCACGCCGGAGAAGCGCGGGATGTCGCTCGGCTGCTCCCACTTGGTCTTGCCGCTCATCGGATCGATGGCCTTCAGCTGACCGCGCGGACCTTCCGGCCAATCCCAGAGGTCCGTCAGGTCCATGCCGAGGTACCACTCGCCGGCCTTGTAGGTCGCAGGCTCGGTCTTGTAGTGACCGCCGAACACCAGCGTATTGGCGTAAGCCAATCCGGTCTGCGGATTGAACGACATCGGCTCCCAGTTCTTGCCGCCGAGGATCGAGGGATAGACCACGACCTTCTTGCCCTCGCGCGCATCACGCGTGACGTCGGTCTCGACCGGCTTGCCGGTCTTCATGTCGATGCTCGAGGCCCAGTTGACCTTCACATAGGGATTGGCTGCGAGCAGTTTGCCGTTGGTGCGATCGAGCACGTAGAAGAAGCCGTTGCGGTTGGCATTCATCAGCACCTTGGTCGGCTTGCCTTCGACGTTCATGTCGGCAAGCACCATCTCGGCAACGGCGTCATAGTCGAACGGGTTGTTCGGCGAGAACTGGAAGTGCCATTTGGTCTTGCCGGTTTTCGGATCCAAGGCGAGCACCGAGCAGGTGTAGAGGTTGTCGCCAGGGCGCACCGCCGCGTTGAACGGGCCGGGATTGCCGACGCCCCAGAACACGGTGTTCTGCTCGGGATCGTAGGAGCCTGTGATCCAGGTCGAGCCACCGCCGAGTTTCCAGGTATCGCCCTTCCAGGTGTCGCCGCCGGGTTCGTCCGGACTAGGCACCGTGTGGGTGCGCCACAAATGCTTGCCGGTCGCCGGATCCCAGCCGTCGATGAAGCCGCGGGTGCCGAACTCCGCACCGGAGATGCCGGTCAACACGACGCCATCGGCGACGAGCGGTGCGACCGTCATCGAGTAGCCTTCCTTGATGTCGGCGGCCTTCTGACGCCAGAGCTCCTTGCCGGTCTTGGCGTCGAGCGCAATCACATTGGCATCGAGCGTCGTGCGGAAGAGTTTGCCATCGAACAGGGCCGCGCCGCGGTTGATGATACCGCAGCAGACCACGCGCGGCGTCTCGGCGGGATAGTCGATCTTGCTCTTCCAGATCTGCTTGCCGGTCTTGGCGTCGACCGCCATCGTTGCATTATGGGTCGTGACGTAGAGGACGCCCTGGTAGACCAGCGGCTGAGACTCCTCACTGCGATCGTCGGAGAAGCTGTAGTTCCAGACCGGGACCAAGCTCTTGGCGTTGTCCTTGTTGATCTGCGTGAGCGGGCTGAACCGCTGCAGATTATAGCCCATGCCGTAATTGAGGACGTTCCCCGTATCAGTTGCACCCTTGACCAACTGATCGGCACTCTGCGCGCTTGCACCATGTGATGCAAAAATAGCGAGGCCTGCGGCCAGCGCGATCCGCTTCATTCATTTCCTCCAGGATTTTTATGCGCGCCTATCCTGACGCTGCGGGAACAACACTCCCCTCGAAATCGGGAACCGTCAATATGAAATGGTGGCAGGCGCCATCGCCCGATCGGGAAGCCGTCAAGGCCCGTCACCGAAGAGCACGCCAAATCCTTGCGATCACTTGGTGATCAGCAGCGGCATGATGGCACCTGTTTCATGCTGCTTTGCGGCATGAACATTGCTTCACTGCAACATGCCGGGACAACAGAGGAGTAGGCGGATGAGACGAACCATCCTTTGGCTCGGCATGCTGTGTTGCCTTTGGGTGAGTGCGAGTGCGCGTGATCTCGGTCAATGGGGAGCAGTAGATCCTGCATTGCGCCAATGGTACGAGGCCCTGATGCAGCCCGACGTGCCGACGGCATCGTGCTGCGGAGAGGCTGACGCGTACTTCGCCGACGAGATCCATGTCCGCGATGGCAAGACCTATGCGATCATCACCGACGATCGTCCCGACGAGCCGCGCGGTCGTCCCCATGTCGATATCGGTACGGAAATCGAGGTCCCGGATCACAAGCTGAAATGGGACAAGGGAAATCCGACGGGGCACGGCATCATCTTCCTGAGCCGCAATCGATATGTGTTCTGCTACGTACAGCCGGGCGGCGCGTGAGCGGCCTTTACCGCCACTCTGCCACAGGCGGAAAACGCGGCGCCTCTGCGGTCGAGGACCCCATGGGGAGCGGTGCGATCATTGAGGCGAAACGTTGTCGATTCGAGCCGTTGCATCCGATTGTTCAACTAAGCGACCACTGCCAAAATGCACCTGGCATCTGTCGAGCCTTGCGTTCCCCGGGACACGATCCTAGCTTCGGCGTTGGCGTGAGCAATGCGCCAGTCAATGATAGTCTGAACTTGGGAGTTTGAAATGGCCTGGAAGACCCCGAAAATCGTCGAAGTGCCGGTGGGCATGGAAATCAACATGTATGCCTGCGCAGCGCGCAAGTAACGACTAGCGATCTGCCAAGCCTCTTGACAGCGAACTTCGCCATCGAGCGGCTTGGCAGATCCGTTATTGGGGATGATCCGCGAGATTGTCCCGGCGATCGGCTCATCGGCCGATCCGAACTGGTGCCTGGACCTCTCGACCGATCCGCTCGAACGATCAGACGTCCTGCGTGTCGAAAATATACAGGTCGACACCGCCATCGGCGAAGTTGGGCAGATCTCCGGCCGCTGCCTTGCCCTCCGCCGAGCCCATCCCTGCCTGCAGCGCAGGCATCGAATCGAAGACCAAGGTGGCAACGAGGTGGATATTGGTGGGGCCCGCCGGGCCATTCACCGGTCCCCGGCTGATGTCGTAGCTCTTCAAGCCCGGAATCTTCTTGGCCAGCGGCACGTGGATGGTCATGTAGTGCTTGTCGAACGCCTCGGCGCTCTTGGGGGTCTTGTAGAGTACGAGAACCTTGGGCATCTGCTTCCTCCGCATTCGCTTTTCTGAGGTCGATCGACCGACGCCATTGCAGCCGATCTGCCGGTTCGGATCAAGCGTCAGGACCCGGTTCGCTTATGGATGGTCGCTCCCGCCTCAGTTCCGCTCACATAATGTGTGGCGCGCCGAGAAACCGATGCGGCCCGATCTCGTATTTTCAGGTAGTCTGCAACGTCAGGCTTATCGAAGGATCCCGAGCCATGAGCCCCATCGACCTCGTCATCACGGTCTGCGCGGTGCTGTCGCCTACCACCTGTGAAGAGCAGCATCTGGTTTTCGCCAATGGTGGCGCGTCGCTGCAGCAATGCGCGATGAAGGCGCCGCCCTACATTGCCCAGTGGATCGGCGAGCACCCGAAATGGACCGCGGTGCGGTGGCGCTGCGAATATCCGCACAGCAACGACAAGGCCTGAGGCCGGTTTGGCCGCGGCTGTGTTGGCTGCCTACTTGGTGCACTCCTTGAGGTCCTTGTCGGCCACCGAGACCACGGCGTCGGCCTTGATGTCGAGGCCGCGCACGAAACATTGCCGGTCGCCGGCATAGCTCACCTTGGCATCATAGCGGCCCGGCTCGACGCCGGTGAGCTTCAGCCGCTCGTCGTGATCGAGCTCCTTGTCCTTGTCGCTCAGCGTCTGATTCGGACCCCAGTTGTTCTGGCCGGCGGGCGACAGCTGAAAGCCGGTCATCGTCGCGGTGGTCAGATTCCAGAGCCGGATGCCCTTGCTTTGCGCGACGGCGGCGAGCGGCAGGCCGAACAGAATGATGGCCGTCACTGCGAGTGCGCGTCTCATGGCGTTTCCCTGGGGTCCGATGTCCTTTGCCCTGACTATGACATGGAAAAATCCCGGCGCGCCAGATCGGCCTTGATCGCCGCAACCGCGTCGTTGCTGCGCTGCGCGCGCGGCACCTCGATCGGGACGGCATGCAGCAGACGGGCAGGGCGCGCGGACAGCAGGAAGATGCGGTCGCCGAGCCGCACCGCATCGTCCATGCTGTGCGTGACCAGAAGCGTGATCATCGGCCTGGAGGCCACGAGCATCGCAATCTCGTCGCGCAGCCGCGCCGCGAGCGCATCGTCCAGGGAGGCCAGCGGTTCGTCGAGGATGAGGAAATCCGGCTCGACCGCAAAGGCCCGCGCCAGCGCCACGCGACGGGCGAGGCCGAGCGACAGCTCGCCGGGAAAGTGAGTGCGATGCGCGTCGAGCTCGAGCACGCCGAAGATCGCGGCCAGCCGGTCATCCGTGACATCAGGCGCGGCCAGCCGGACATTGTCCTCGACGGACCGCCACGGCAGCAGCCGCGGCTCCTGGAACACCATCGCCAGCCGGGCGCCGTCGGGGCGCGCGACGTGGCCCTGATAGTCGCTGTCGAGACCGGCCAAGATCCGCAGCATCGTGCTCTTGCCGCAGCCGGAGGGGCCGACGACGACGCCGACCTCGCCCCGCTGCAGCGCAAACGCGATGCCGCCGATCACCTCCTGGCGCTTGCCATTGGCGCTGGTGAAGCTCTTGGACCTGATATCGACCTCAAGCCGCACGGAGCCGCCACCTCGATGCGCGCAGCTCGAACGGCTGGACGATGACGGCTTCGATCACCAGCACCACCGCGGCGAAGCTGAGCGAGTAGGCGAGCAGCAGCGGGATGTCGAACAATTGGAAGGCCACGCCGATCTCGAAGCCGATGCCGTTGGGCCGTCCGAGCAGCTCGGCGACCAGTACGATCTTCCAGACCAGCGACAGGCCGGAGCGGGCCGCAGCGGCGATATAAGGCGCCAGTTGCGGCAGCAGGACGTGGCGCAGGATACGGCTGCGTGGGAAGGCGAACACCTTCGCCATCTCATCCAGCGATGGATCAAGCGCGCGGGCACCCTCGCGCAAGGTGACGACGGCCGTCGGCAGCTTGTTGATCGCGATCGCGGCGATGGCCGCGACCTCGGTCAGCCCGGCCCAGATGTAGGCGAGCACGATCACCACCAGCGCCGGCAGATTGAGCAGCAGGATCAGCCAGGGATCGCCGAGGCGATTGGCGAGCCGGCTGCGCCCCATCAGATATCCGAGCGCCGAGCCGAGCGCCATGGACAAGGTGAAGGCGAGGACGACGCGGGCGAGCGTCGCGCCGAGATGCAGAAACAGCGCGCCGGACTTCGCTTCCGCGACCGCGGCTGCCAGGACCACGGAGGGCGGCGGCAGCTTGGCGCTGCCGGCGACGGTCGCGGCCACCCACCAGGTGGCCAGCAGAAGCGCAAAGGACAACAGCCGCAGCACTAATCCCTCGCATCCGCCCTGTAGTAGGTGCCGGGACTGAGCTCAGTGGCGGGGCCGACCAGATCGCGGCCGCCGATCGAAGCGAGCACGCCGTAGAGAATGCGGGCGTCGGCCTCTTCCTCGGCCACCGGCCGGCGCGGAATGCCTTCGCGATAACGGTCGCGATAGGCGCGCAAGGTGGCTTCATCGGGCGCGCCGGTCAGCAGCGATATCGTCTGCCACTCGGCATCCGACGTTGCCAGGATCTCCTTGGCCTTGGCCGTGACGGACAGGAAACGTGCAACGAGATCGCGATGCTTGGCGGCCCAGTCCTCGTCGAAGACATAACCGATCATCGCAGTGCGGCCCTTGGCGCCGAACGGCGCCAGGAGATCCTCGACACCGGCGAGACGGCGAAAGCCCTTCGCCTCCAGCGCCGCACAGAAATTCCAGTAGTTCAAGCCGGCATCCATCTCGCCATCGGCCAGCTTGGCCGCCAGCAGCGGCGGCGCGCCATAGGTGATGGTCGCCTGCGACTTCAGGTCGACGCCGTCGCGCTTGAGCGTGGCCTGCAGCAGGAGCCAGCTCTTGTCGAGCGGGCCGCCGGCCACGGCGAGCTTGCGTCCCTTGAGATCGGCAAGGGTCTTGAGGGGGGAACTGGCAGGGACCATCACGGCGCCGAGCGCGCTGGAATAGGGATAGAATGTCAGCTTGGCGCCGAGCGTGCGCTCGCGCGAGACCCAGAGCCAGTCCGACACCATGATGTCGGCATTGCCGGCACGCAGCGCGATCTTGCCGGCCTCGGGGCTTGCGAGCTCGACTGCGTCGATCGCGATATCCGCCTGTTTGTCGAGCTGATGGGCGCGGATGACGGCCAATTCCCATGCGAAGGTGCCCGTCTTCTGCACCGCAACCTTGACGGTCTCGGCGGCGCAGCATGCGGAAACCGGCAGTACGGCGCAGGCGAGTATCGCGATCAACAAACGACCGATCTGCGTCATGGGCGCGTCTGCATTTCCTCGAGATGTGTTCTTTTCAGCCTCATTCCCTTAGCATAGCTTCGGCTGCGATGCCGCGGAGGACTGTCATGCGTTGCGCTGTTTCGGTAGGACCGATTGTCGCCCTCAATCTCGTGTTGATCGGGATCAGCGGGGTCGCTCGTGCCGAGGACCTCAACGATTACCCGACCTCGGCGCGCGCCGAATATGTGTTCGGCTGCATGAAGGCCAATGGCGAAACCCGCCAGGCAATCTCGCAATGCTCCTGCTCGATCGACATCATCGCGTCGATCATCCCCTATGAGCGCTACGTCACGGCAGAAACCGTGCTGAGCATGTCGCAGGTGCACAGCACGCTCGGGACCCAGTTCAGAACCTCCGAGCAGGCGGCCAACGCGCTGAACGATCTCCGGCGCGCGCAGGCCGAGGCCGAAGTTAGATGTTTCTGACGCCCTGACGCTCCAGCGGATCATCAGGTTCCTGAGCCGTCGGCAGGCCACTCATGCTCGAACACGTGCCCCTGCGTATCCCTGGCTTCGGCGCGGAATTGCTTGGCGCCGCTGGAGACGTAGGTGAAGCGGATGTTCGGGTCCTCCGAGATCGAGATGCCGCCTTCGACCGACAGCACCAGGCTGCCGTCCTGTGACAGCGTCAGCCGGTCGATGAAGAAGGCGGGGATGTAGAGCTGCGTCAGCTGGTCCATCTGCAGCCCGGAATTGTTGGGATGCCCGACCATGACCTGCGCTTCGCGGACGCCGCTCGTCGCGCCGTCGCCGCTCTGCGTGAACTGCCGGTAGCGCATCTGGCCGATGCGCGCCTTCGCCTCGTCCGGATTTTTCGCCGCCGGCGCCGAGCAGCCGCCAGAGGCCTTGACGAAGGTCTTGACCACATAGAGCTGGCCGTCGCTCAGTTCGGCCACGGCATGCACGTCGGTGTAGTTGTTGACGCGGACGCGGGTGGAAATGGCTGTCACATTGGCGTCGGCGCCGAGCGTGAACTTGGCGGCCATCGGCGCCGGGTTCTGGTCGATCACCAGCGTGATGGTTCTGATCCGACGCTCGTCGGCCGGCGACAGCTTGCTGCGCAGGGTGACCGGGACCACCGACGCATCCTCGGCGCGGGTGGGCATCTCGATCGCCAGCACGTCGGCGCCGTCCTGCATCGCCTTGTTGTTGAAGATATCCTGAACCAGTCCCGGCCAGGGATCGTAAGCGTCGGCGGCGTTCGCAGGTGCGAAAGCGAATGCGAGACATGCGCCGAGCAGCAGTGTGGACGGCAGACGGATCATGGCGCAGTCCTCCTCAAGCGGTCTGGAGTGCTAACAATCATAGCGCGTTGCTGGCCTCATTCCCATTCCATTTCTGAGAATGCCGCGGTCGCGTTGCGGGCATTGTAATCGTCGAACAGCTGCCATTTGCCGCGCTCTGACCCGGCGGCACCGGCAGCGTCGGCGATCGGCTTGCCCGCCTTGATCAGCCCGCGAACGTCGCCAGCCAATGTGTCGAGGTAGCGGCGCTCGTCGCTGAGCGCCAGCGGCCACGGGCTGACGGGGCCGTGGCCCGGTACCACCCGATCGGCCGGGAGCGCAGCGAGCGTGTCGATATCGGCGATCCAGCCGCGCAGGCTGCCGTCCATCACCGGGATGTGACGCAGGAAGACGAGATCGCCGGCGAACAAGCTCCGGCTCTGGTCGTCGAAGACGGTCAGGTCGCAGTCGCTGTGCGCGGTACTCCAGGCCTTCAGCGTGAGGGTGCGCCCGCCGAGATCGAGCGCCATCTGGTCGTCGACGACGATCGAGGGGGCAACGAGACGGACCTCGTCGATCAGCTCGGCGCCCATCAGGCGGCGGAAGGCCTCGATGTAATGCGGACCGCGGACGGCGAGCGCGCGGGAAAGATTTTTGGCGCCCACGAAGCTCGTGCCGTTCCCCTGAAACGCGGCATTGCCGAACATATGATCGGGATGGGCATGGGTGTTGATGACGTAGCGGACCGGCTTGCTGGTGTGGGCCCGGACCGCGGCCAGCAAAGCGCGCCCCTCGCGCACGCTGCCGCCGGTGTCGATCACGGCGACGGCGTCATTGCCGATGATGAAGCCGACATTGGCGATGGCGCCCTCATTTTCCGCATTCATCAACTCCGTCCGGCCGATATGGACGAAGACGCCGGACGCGATCTCGCTGACCTCGAGTTCCCCGGAGGCGGCATGCAGTGCGCCGGCG
Organism: Bradyrhizobium oligotrophicum S58; assembly: GCF_000344805.1. NCBI lineage: Bacteria > Pseudomonadati > Pseudomonadota > Alphaproteobacteria > Hyphomicrobiales > Nitrobacteraceae > Bradyrhizobium > Bradyrhizobium oligotrophicum. Next base: position 2,569,815 of record NC_020453.1, read on the forward strand.
AGCACCAGCGCGCAGCAGAGCGCGAACCCCACCATGAGCTGCCGTATCATCGGCTCGCCTCGCATGCTCGGAAGGGGCTCGTTGGATTGCTCGAGTTGCGCCGCAGCATGCGGTCAACTCTTCGCGATGTCGGCAGCTGTTGCGCTCGCGAGGCCGGCAGCCTAGCATTTTCAAAAATACCTCGATGCGCTCCATAGGGATGGAAATACGGATGACGAAGCGTCACGTTGATGTCCGCTGGCTGTTGGCTCTGGCCGCGGGAATGACCTTGCTGGGATCGGCGCCTTCGCGCGCGCAGAGCAATGACGGTTTGGACCTGTCGATCGAGCTGGTCGATCCCAAAGTGCTCCGGGTCTGCGCCGATCCGCGCAACCTGCCGTTCTCCAACGAAAAGGGCGAGGGGTTCGAGAACAAGCTCGCCGAGTTCTTTGCCGCCAAGCTGCAGAAAAAGGTCGACTACACGTTCTTTCCGCAGGCCACCGGCTTCGTGCGCATGACGCTCGGCTCGCATCGCTGCGACGTGATCATGGGCTTCCCGCAAGGCGACGACCTGGTGCAGAGCACCAGTCCCTACTACCGGACGTCGTACGCGATCGTGACCAAGCCTGGCTCCGATCTGGCCGACGTCACGACCTTGGAGGACGCCAAGCTCAAGGGCAAGCACATCGGCATCGTGGCGGGCACGCCGCCGGCCACCAACATGGCGCTGGCCGGGCTGATGACGACGGCAAAACCCTATCCGCTGATGATCGACACCCGCGTCGATTCCTCGGCCGAGGCGATGATCAACGACCTCAAATCGGGTGAGATCGACGCCGGCGTGCTGTGGGGGCCGATGGCCGGCTACTACGCCAAGCAGGCGAGCCCGCAACTGCACGTGACGCCGCTGGTCGGCGAGACCAGCGGGCCGAAGCTGATCTATCGAATCGCCATGGGGGTGCGCGGCGCCGACCAGAACTGGCGGCGTCAGCTCAACAAGCTGATCCAGGAGAACCAGGGCGAGATCAACAAGATCCTGCTCGACTTCGGCGTGCCGCTGCTGGACGAGGGTAATCATCTGATCACCGCCGAGGCTGCGGCCAAGTCGTCGCCATGATCGGTCGGCTCGCCGCCGTGGCGTTGGCAGGCGCGCTGCTGATCGCCGCGGCGGTGCGGGCCGATGATCTGGTGGCTGAGCCGGACAGCTATCGCACCGAGAGCTACCGCGCACCCGTGCCGACCACGCTGGCCGGGGCGCGGGTGCTGTCGACCCAGGACACCGAGGCGATCTGGCGCGCGAAGTCCGCCGCCTTCGTCGACGTGCTGCCGCGGCCGCCCAAGCCGAAAAATCTGCCTCCCGGCACAGTGTGGCGTGAGCAGCCGCGCCAGGACATTCCCGGCAGCATCTGGCTGCCCGACACCGGCTATGGCGTGCTGGCGGCCGCCACCGAGGATTATCTGAAGCGTGGGCTTGCTCAGGCGTCTGGGGGCGATCTCGGCCGCCTGCTGGTGTTCTACTGCCTCGAAGATTGCTGGATGTCGTGGAATGCCGCCAGGCGCGCGCTGACCTACGGCTATCGCAATGTCGCCTGGTATCCCGACGGCACCGACGGCTGGAGCCGCGCCAACCTGCCGCTGCAGCAGATTCAGCCCGAGCCGCGGCCGGAGGAGTAAGCGGATAGCTTGGTAGCTCCAAAGGCCATCGCCAGCTGTCTTGCTCGTCATGCCCGGGCCTGACCCGGGCATCCACGTGTTGCCGCGTAGAACGACGTGGATGGCCGGGCCTTCGCCGCGCCGAAACGGCTGCGGCCGCGCAGGCGGGACAAGCCCGGCCATGACGATGAAGGATTGGTGCGCTCCCTCTACGCCGTCATGGTGATGAGCGAGCGGCATCGGCAGACCTACTCCATGTCCTGCTGGATCTCGCGGGCCAGGGCGAACAGCCGCTGGTCGATCGCGGTCGGGACCTCGCAGACGAACTTCATCACGCGACGGCGATCCTCGAAGATGCGCGTCTCCCAATTCACCTGGTTGGCCAGCTCCTCGACCTTGGCCTGATCCGGCGTGGCGCCGCTCTGCAGCTCTTGCAGCGCGATGGTGTCGCCGCGCACCTTGTCGACCGCCTCGCGCTGCTTGCGCATGACGCGCTCGAGCCCGTTCATGACCGATGTCCGCTGCGCATTCAGCGTATCGAACAGGCCGGCGAACAGCAGCTTGCCCTTCCGCGCCTTCTCCTCAGGCGTCCCGGTAAGGAAATCGGCGACGTCCTTCTGCGCCTCTTCGAGCGGAATGCGGCGCGCGGCGAGCTTGGCGACGAGGGGCGATACCTTAGCATCGTCCTTCCAGCTCGCGCCGACGTCGTCGATGGCTGGGCCGGACCAGACCGCCGCGATCGAGATCTCCGGCACCTTGGCCTGCGGACAGGGCCAATCCGGATAGCGGGGGTCGGCGGCCAGCGCGGTGCTTGTCGATGCCGACAACGACAGGATTGCCGCCAACAGATATCTCGACCTCATGCCTCGCCTCCGGGACCACGCCGTACCAAACCACGCGAAGGATCGTAGGCGATGATCGCGCCGATCATGAACACGGTTGTGCAGCCTGCGACCACAGCCAAAGAAACCCAGTTCATCTTGCCATACAATGCGAACCGGATGAGCTCGACCGCGTGGGTAAAAGGATTGGCTTCGCAGAGGTAAGCGAGCCACGGGCTGCCTTCCTCGACGCGCCACAGCGGGTAGAGCGCCGACGAGGCAAAGAACATCGGGAAGATCACGAAGTTCATGACGCCGGCAAAATTCTCCAGCTGCTTGATGCCCGAGGAGATCAGCATCCCCAGCGCGCCGAGCATCAGGCCGGACAGGATCAGCGCCGGCAGCACGGTCAGATAGCCCATCGGTGGCGGCGTGATGTCCCAGAACCAGGCGATCGCCAGGAAGGCATAGACCTGCAGCACCGAGACGGCCGTGCCGGCGAGCAGCTTGCAGAACAGGAGATAGCCGCGCGGCAGCGGGCTCACGAGAAGCGTGCGCATGTTGCCCATCTCGCGGTCGTAGACCATCGACAGCGACGACTGCATGCCGTTGAACAGCTGGATCATCGCCATCAGGCCGGGGGCGATATAGACCTCGTAGAGGATGTAGGTCTCGTAGGGCGGGATGATCGAGATGCCCAGCACCTGGCGGAAGCCGGCGGCGAAGATGAAGAGCCAGACCAGCGGCCGGACCAGCGCCGAGACGAAGCGCTCGCGCTGATGCAGGAAGCGCAGCCCTTCGCGCCAGACGATGCCAGTCAGGCAGGTGACGTATTCGCCGGCCGAGAAGCCGCTGCGTGTCGGCGCGGGCGCGTGCACGGTGGTGACGGTCATGCGTCCGAGCTCCTTGCAGGGCGGGCCTGTGTCGTCAGTCGCGCAAAGGCTGCATTGACATCCGACGCTCCGGACTCCGCGATGACCTGCGGCACCGGTCCGCGTGCCAGCACGCGGCCCTGATGCAGCACGACGAGGTCGTCCGTGGCCGCGATCTCGTCGAACAGGTGCGTCGCCCAGAGCACGCCGATACCTTGCTCGGTCACCAGCTGGCGGACATGTCCGACAATGTCGGCGCGCGCCTTGACGTCGAGCCCGACAGTGGCCTCGTCGAGCAGCAGCAGGCGCGGCCGGTGCAGCAGGGCGCGGGCGATCTCCAGCCGGCGCATCTGGCCGCCGGAGAGGTCGCGCACCTTGCTGCCGGCGCGGTCGGCGAGACCGATCCGCGTCAGCAGCTTCTCGCTGCGCGCACGGGCTTCGCGGCGCGAGATGCCGTGCAGCGCGGCGTGATAGAGCAGGTTCTGCGTCAGCGACAGATCGAGATCGAGCGTGCGCGGCTGGAATACGACGCCGAGCAGCCGCAGCGCTTCGCCGGGCGTGCGGCCGATGTCATGGCCGAAAATACTGATGTGGCCGGTCTGCACCGCGAACAGCCGCGTGATCAGCGAGAACAGCGTGCTCTTGCCGGCGCCGTTGAGGCCGAGCAGGGCGGTGAAGCTCGCGGGCTGCACGGCGAAGCTGACGTCGTTCAGCGCCTTGCGAGCGCCGTAGGAATGGCTGACGCCGGCGACCGACAGCGCCGGGACCTGGTCGGAGACCGGCTGCTGTGCAGAGCTCGTCGTATCGAGAGCGGGTGCGTTCTGCGTCATCATGGCTGTGCAATCGTGATGCCCCAGGGCAGTTCGCCGACCTGGATGGTCTTGATCACCTTCTGCGCGGCGACGTCGATCACCGAGACGTCGTTGGAGACGCCGTTGGTGACGAGCAGATATTTCTCGTCCGGCGTGAACTCCATGTGCCAGACGCGCTGGCCGACCAGCAGATATTTCTTCACCTCGTGGGTGGTGCCGTCGACGACCGCGACCCGGTTGGCCGGGCCAAGCGCGACGAATCCGGTCTTGCCGTCCTTGGTCAGGGCGATGCCGACCGGCTGGATCGCCTCGCTGCGCAGCCCGGGGATGGCGAACTTGATCTTGCCCGTGACCTCGCGCTTGGCCGGATCGATGATCGACACCGTGCCGCCGATCTCGGCGGACACCCACAGCTCCGAAGCGTCGGTCTTGAACTCGGCATAGCGCGGCCGCGCATCGACCAGCACGTTGGCGACGATCTGGCGCGTCGCCGTGTCGATGAAATGCGCCATGTTGGTGGTCTCGGAGGTGCAGATCAGGATCTTGCCGTCCGGGCTCAGCATCATGCCCTCCGGCTCGACGCCGACCTGGACGTCGCCGATGCGGATGCGCTTCTCGAGGTCGATGACAGTAACGGTGTTGTCGTTCTCGTTGGCGACGTAGAGCGTCTTGCCGGCGGCGTCCTGCGCGAACAGCTCGGGATCGGGACCGGAGGGCAGGGTGTCGACGATCTCCTGCTTCTTGGCATCGATCACCTGGATCGTATCGTCGTCACCGACCGCAACCATCACGAACTTGCCGTCGCGCGTGAACGAAATGCCGCGCGGACGCTGGCCGACCTTGATGGTCTTGGTGACGGTCCAGCTGTCGGTGTCGATCACGGAGACCGTGTTGCCCTTCTCGTTGGAGATGAAGGCAACGTAGGCGGCGGCGGGGGCGATGGGTGCGAGGGACAGGGCGGCGCTGAGCAGGCAGGCTGCCATGCCGAGGCACCTGCGAAGTCGTGGCCGTCCTTCGAGACGCCCGCCTCCGGCGGGCTCCTCAGGACGAGGGCTGCGTTGACAGGAAAATTCTAGCCTCGCTTTGTTGCCGCATGCGCGCTCAGGACCCTCATGGTGAGGAGCGCCGTCTTCGGCGCGTCTCGAACCATGAGGCCCCGGAGTAGCAGCCATATTGCTCTGGTGTGTCGGACGAAGCACTTTCATCAGCATGATCAGATCCGACATCATTGCAGCTTGCACTTGGTTTCGGGGCGGTCGACACCGAGGGTGTCGAGCTCGGAGAATTGATGCAGAAAACCCTCTTGCGGCGAGACCGAAACGATCATGCGGCCGTCGGCGAGCAGGATCGGCTGGCGCAGCTGCAGGTTCCAGTCGCGCAAGGAGAGGCGCGTACCCTTGAAGGCGGCGATGGTGAAGTTCGGGCCCTTGAGGTAGTCGGTCATCGCCTTGGCGTCGCCGGAGTTGGTGCGCGATGCCGCTTCACCGACCATGCGCACGGCCATCCAGGCCTGCATGTCCAAGGCGTCCATGCGACGGGACGCCAGCTTCATGAAGCGGTTCTGCAATTGCGTCGCGCCCCACTGGTCTTGCGACGGATCCCAGCTGGTGGGACGCAGGCCCGCCGAGCCTGCGACCGGGCGGGGATCCCAGGTGCGATACGGCAGATAGTTGGCGAACACTTCGCTCTCGTCGGCGGCGACCAGCACGTCATAGGCCGGCGCCTTCTGCGTGAACACCGGCATCTGGCGCTGAATGAGCGTCACGCCGCTATCGGTCCGGCGGGCGCCGCCGCTGTCCTCGAATGTGCGCTCCTCCACGATCTTGGCGCCGAAGCGGGTGGCGGCGCGGCGCAGTGCGTCGGCGAACAGTTTGTCCTTGTCGTGCGAGCCGGTCACGAGCAGCCAGCGCTTCCACTGCTTCCAGACCAGATATTGCGCGAGGCCATCGGCCAGCATCGAGCGGGTCGGCGCGACATGGATGACATTGGCGCGGCAGTCCTGCTCGCGCAGCCGGTCATCGGTGGCACCGACATTGAGCAGGGTGATGCCGCGTCCACGCAAGGCATCTGCGACCTTCAACAGCGCATCGGCCGGGAGATCGGCAAGGATGAAGCCGGTCTGGCCGGCGAGCTCGTTGGCCGCTTGGCCTGCGTCCTCGTCATCCTTGACGCGGCGGTCGATCAGGGTGAAGCGCTGGTTGAGGAACTTGCCGGTGGTGTTGTTGTCCTCGATTGCCAGCCGGGCGCCGGCCACGCCGTCATCCGCTGCCGGCTGGTCGAGCGGCGACAAGGTCTGCGGCACGCTGGCACGGCCGAGATAGCCGATCGCAATGTCGACCGGCTCCGCGGCAGAAGCCGCCGTTGCGGCAGCAATGAGGCCGATCGCGCCGATCAGAGATCGAGCCAGAACTCCCAGGACCACATGTCCTCCCATTGTTCCCTCGTCCTTTTTCGGCGAGGTTTCGTCTTGCAAGATGACCGAATTGGCCTAGCTTTCAACCCCGCTTTTGGCCGCTCTTGCATCATTTCGGATCACGACCTTGAAACTCGCTCTTGTTCTTACGTCTTTGATCCCCTTGCTTGCGACACCGGCTCGTGCCGAGCCGCCCAAGGTCGCGGTATTCGATTTCGAGCTGATCGACACCAGCCTGCAGGGCGAGGTGCAGGGACCGCGCGCGGACGAGCAGCAGCGCCTGGCGCATGCGGCCGAGCAGTTGCGATCGGCGCTGCAGGACTCCGGACGTTTTCGCGTGCTCGATATCGCACCCGTTAACGATGCGGCGCACCACAGCAATCTGCAGGCCTGCGGCGGCTGCGACGTCAAGCTCGCCTCCGACATCGGCGCCGATCTTGCGATCACCGGAACGGTGCAGAAGGTTTCCAACCTCATCCTCAACATGAACATCTATCTGCACGACGTTCACAGCGGCAAGTCCGTCGCGGCTGTTACGGCCGACATGCGCGGCAACACCGATGAATCCTGGACCCGCACCATGGCCTGGCTGATCCGCAACCGCCTGCTGGCGCCGAACTACGGCGCGCCGCAGGCGCAGTAGACAGGCCCCGCGACTCGCCGGCGCCCGCGGCACGCCCTCTCGATGAGGCGGGACAGCGCGATACAACCGTGAATTCCGAAAAATCGAAGACGAATCTTTTTCGCCCGCGGACTGGACACGAGTGATCGTCTCGCGCGGCCTGCGAAAATTGCTCTGCGCGCGCACGGGATGATCGGACGGGGGCGACGATCAAATCGCTGCCGCGGGCGCGTGACCGCGCCCGTCGGGCAAATCATGGCCGCAGCTGATATCAGCGTCCGAGCCGCGCCGCGTGCCAGCGCAGATGGTCGGCCATGTAGGTCGAGATGAAGTAGTAGCTGTGGTCGTAGCCGTCCTGCTTGCGCAGCAGCAGCGGAATGTTGGCCTTGTCGCAGGCCGCCTTGAGCAGCTCGGGACGCAGCTGCGGCACGAGGAACTGGTCGGCGGTGCCGACATCGACCAGCAGGTCGGAGACGCGGGCGCCGTCCTCGATCAGCGCCACGGCATCGTGCTTGCGCCACGCCGCCTTGTCGGCACCGAGATAGCCTGATAGCGCCTTCTCGCCCCACGGCACCTGCGACGGCGCGACGATCGGCGAGAACGCGCTGGCGGCGCGATAGCGGTCGGGGTTGCGCAGCGCCACGGTGAGCGCGCCATGGCCGCCCATCGAATGGCCCATCACCGACTGCCGACGCGGATCGACCGGGAAGTTCGCCGCGACCACGCTCGGCAGCTCCTCGGTGACATAGCTCCACATCCGGTAGTTCTTCGCGAACGGTGCCTCGGTGGCGTCGACATAGAAGCCGGCGCCGAGGCCGAAATCATAGGCATTGTTGGGATCGCCGGGCACGCCATCGCCGCGCGGCGAAGTGTCGGGCGCCACGAAGATCAGGCCGAGCTCGGCGCAGGCGGCACGGAACTCGCCCTTCTCGGTGACATTGGCGTGGGTGCAGGTCAGGCCGGACAGATACCAGACCACCGGCAGCTTCGCGCCATCGGCATGCGGCGGCACGAACACCGAGAAGGTCATCTCGGTCTTGGTCTCCTGGCTGGCATGCCGGTAGACGCCCTGGACGCCACCATGGGATTTGTTCTGGGAGACGGTCGTGAGCGTCATGGGATCACCTGTTCGGCAATGATGTCAGGCCGGCGCTGATGTCGCCAACCTGTTTCAGGCTGCGTCGTTCATTCGAGAGAAGTCAAGCGACGCCGTTCTCGATGGCCAAACGCACCAGCTCCCCGGACGTTCTCACGCCGAGCTTCTGGCGGATGATCGAGGAGGTGTTGGCGACGGTCTTGTAGGACGAGTGGATCAGCCAGGCAATCTCGGATAGGCTCTTGCCGGCGCTCAGCAGCCGGAGGATCTCGAGCTCGCGCGAGGTCAGCTTGGCCAGCGGGCTCTGCGCCACGGCCGCGCCCGCGAACGCGATGCTGCGCGCGATCGCCGGCGGCAGATAGCTGCCGCCGCGCGCGACCTCACGGATCGCCTCGGCCAGATCGTTCGGATCGCCGCTCTTGGACACGTAGCCCTTGGCGCCGAGGTCGATCGCCCGCGCCGCGAACACCGGATCGTCGTTCATGCTGAACATGATCAGCCGGGCATTGGCGTCACGCGCCAGGATGCGGCGCGCCAGCTCGAAGCCGGACACGGTCGGCAGGTTGATGTCGACCACGCAGACGTCCGGGCGCTCGGCGACGAAGCTGATCTCGCCGCTCTCCGCATCGGCCGCCTCGAGCAGCACGAGATCGGGATCGCCCGACAGCAAAGCACGGCAGCCGGAGGCCACAATGGGATGATCGTCGACGATCAGTACGCGCATGGCCTTGGGGTCCCGGACTTCCGACTCGCGTCATTATTGCAGTGCATCATGGATGCGTGCAGCGCGATGTTGCATGATGTTGCAATTAGATCGCTGGCGGATTTGTCTGTCAATGTGAGCATGCTGAAACCCGGTGGCTTTGAGGCGGAGAGAATGTGGCAGAATTGGTCGTTGCGGACCCGCATCAACGTGCTGCTCGCTTTGGTGCTGACGCTCGGGCTCGCCATCAACATCGGCCGGCTCGTGCTGGAGGCGGCGCCGCGCGTGCTGGCCGAGGACCAGAGCGTCATCAGGCTGACGCGCGCCTTCATCGAAACCATCATGGACGAGGTCAATGACGCGCCGGACCCGGATGCCCGGCTGAACCGGATCGTCGGCGATCTCGGCCAGCTGCGTCACGTCAGTGTCATCAGGCAGGCGACGCCGGTGCAGCCGCCGCCCCCTCCGGGCGTGGGCCGGGCGGCCCCGGCGTGGTTCATCGCGCTGGTGCATCCCGACAAGACGTCGGTCAGCATGCCCGTCGTCGTGGCCGGCCGGACCGATACCCTGGTGATCACCTCGCATCCCGACGATGAGATCGCCGAGATCTGGGACGGCATCGTCACCCAGCTCGTCGTCGGCTCGCTGGTCGGGCTGGCCTTGTTCGCGATCACGATGCTGGTGGTCGGGCGCGCGCTGGCACCGCTGGCGGATCTGTCGGACGCGATGAGCCGGATCGAGGCCGGCGCCTATGACGCGCGCGTCAAGCCGGGCGGCGCGCCCGAACTCGCCGCACTCTGCGCCAGGCTCAACCATCTCGCCGGCGCCCTCGGCGAGGCCGTGGAGGAGAAGCGCCGGCTCGCCGAGCGCACCGTGTCGCTGCAGGATTTGGAGCGCAAGGAGATCGCGCGCGAGCTGCATGACGAGTTCGGGCCGCATCTGTTCGCGCTGCGCGCGCATGCCAGCGCGCTGATGCGGCTGCCCGAAGGCGGCGCGGTCGATGTCGCCGCGATGCGCCGGCACGGCCAGGCGATCCTCGACCAGGTCAACGCGGTGCAGCAGTTCAACCGCCGCATCCTGGAGCGGCTGCGCCCCGTCGGCCTCGCCGAGCTCGGCCTGCGCGAGGCGCTCGGCGCGCTCGTGCGGCTGTGGCGGGAGTCGCGGCCCGAGGTGGCGATCGAGACCAGCTTCACCGATGCCGTCGTGCGCAGCAACGAGACCGCGGAGCTGACGATCTACCGCGTGGTGCAGGAGGCGCTAACCAACGTGTTCCGCCACGCCGAGGCAAGCGCGGTCGACGTCACCATCGAGCCGCTGCAGCAGACCATGGCGGGCCATCGCCGCAGCTATACGCGGGTGCGTGTCCGCGACGACGGCCGCGGGCTCAGTCCCGGGCACAAGCTCGGCTTCGGCCTCACCGGCATGCGCGAGCGGCTGCTGGCGCTCGGCGGAACGCTGACGGTAGCCTCGACCGGCACGGGTGTCACGATCGAGGCCATGGTGCCGGCGGATGCAGCGTGAGTTCAGCGCTAGGAACCAACGATCCGGCGGCGCATTCAGCGAGCTACTTACGCTTCGCGTGAGCCGCAGTCCGGAGCACGCGCCGGTCGCTTGCGGTGATCACATGACCAGAACCTTGCTTGCGCTGGGCGGCGCAGCCTTGCTGGCGGCGCTGCCGTTCAACACGGCCGTCGCGCGTGACGACGGCCGCTACACCAACTCGCCGCTCAAAGGCTGGTTCGACAGCCTGAGGAGCGGGCGCGGGCCGTGTTGCTCGGATGCGGACGGCTTTGCGGTCTCCGATCCCGACTGGGATATGGAGGGCACGCATTATCGGGTGCGGCTCGACGGCGAATGGATCGTCGTGCCCGACGATGCCGTCATCACCGAGCCCAATCGCGCTGGTCGCACGATGGTGTGGCCCATCAAAGGCTCGCTCGGCACCTCGATCCGCTGCTTCATGCCCGGCAATCTGAGCTGAGCGAGGCCAGCCTGGAGCGGTCGTGGCGCGCAACGCGTGCGCATCATGCGGCGCATGGTCCTGCGCGCCGCCGCGCGCTGGAACTTCGCATGGGCTCCACGATTGCTACCAGATCATGCAGTCGATGTGGCCTGCACGGCCGCTTTCCCATTGCGGACGGTGGGCGTGCACCACGGGCGAGGATCACCATGGAACAGACCGACGACACCCATCTGCAGGAGCGCATCCGCGAGCGCGCCCACACATTGTGGGAGCAGTCCGGACGGCCGGACGGCCGCGAGGATGAGTTCTGGTATCAGGCCGAACGCGAAGTCCGTGAAATGGAGCAGTTGCACGACGAGGCGACGGCGCCGCCGCCGACCATGCTGCCGACCTGAACGTGATCAAACCAGAAAGGATGATCTGATGAGCAAGGAAACGCCGAAGGACGATCCGCGCCAGGAGAGCGACTGGGGATCGATGAAGCAGACCGACAAGCCCTGGGCCGAAAAGCCGGAGAAGGAGCAGCGATCCGAAGCGGCGAAGGACCTGGAGCAGTGGGCAGAGAGCAAGACGCATTGAGGTGAACCGGTTGTTCTCGTCTGCCTCAACGTCGTCATGGCCGGGCTCGTCCCGGCCATCCACGTCGCCCGAAGTCGGGGATCGACGTTGATGCCCGGGCCCGGCAATGACGAGTAGCTCACTGACAGCCATCCTCGGAGCGGAAGACTAGCTCATCGTGTGCGATGGCCCCTGTGGCAAGCGGGGCACGTGAACACCAAGCCGCTTGTCAGACATCGGCTCAGAGCTGCTACCTGGGAAGCGGAGAGATCGGTTGCTTCGGACAGCTGTCATCGGCTGCCATCGACCCGGTCACGCCGTATGCCCGGGATCGACATTGTGCGGCGTCTTCTTCTCACGCAGCGGTGTCATCTTCGCGGGATCCCTCGCGCCCGGCACGCCGGGTGGGCCGAGCTGATCGCGCTGGATGTCGTCCTCGGAGCGGTCGGGCTCGCGCCCGTTGGTCGGGAGATCCTTCGCCATCGTCTGATCCTTTCCTCGCTTCTCATCACGGCAATGCGTGCGATGGCGGACGCGTTCCGTCTGAACGGCGCAGCCGCGGCAGGAACGCCGCCTGTGTCCTGCGATTGAAGCTGCGTCAACCGCCAGGAGAAGCACGATGTCCGATCATCCCGCGCCGCCATTTCCACCGCAGCAGCAAGCCATGCCGGGCACGACCGCAGCCATGCGACCCCGGCCCGATCACGGTGAGACCAGCTACAAGGGCTCGGGCAAACTCAAAGGCATGCGAGCCGTGATCACCGGCGGCGACAGCGGCATCGGCCGCGCGGTCGCGATTGCCTATGCGCGCGAGGGCGCCGACGTCCTCATCGCCTATCTCGAAGAGCATGACGACGCCAGGGAGGTGCAGCAACTGGTCGAGAAGGAGGGACGCAAGGCCGTGCTGATGCCGGGCGACATCCAGAACCCCGCGCATTGCCGGGCCATCATCCAGCGCGCGGTCGACGAGCTCGGCGGCGTCGACATCCTCGTCAACAACGCGGCGCATCAGGCCACCTTCAGCGACATCGGCGACATCTCCGACGAGGAATGGGAGTTGACGTTCCGCACCAACATCCACGCGATGTTCTATCTGACCAAGGCGGCGGTGCCGCACATGAAGCCGGGCAGCGCGATCGTCAATACCGCGTCGGTCAATTCGGACATGCCGAATCCGACGCTGCTCGCCTATGCAACGACCAAGGGCGCCATCCAGAACTTCACGGCGGGGCTCGCACAGATGCTGGCGGAGAAGGGCATCCGCGCCAATGCGGTGGCGCCGGGGCCGATCTGGACGCCGTTGATCCCCTCGACGATGCCCGAGGAGAAGGTGAAGAATTTCGGCCAGCAGGTGCCGATGAAGCGCGCCGGCCAGCCGGCGGAGCTGGCGACGGCCTATGTGATGCTCGCCGATCCCCTGTCGAGCTACACGTCGGGCACGACGGTCGCGGTCACCGGCGGCAAGCCGTTCATCTGAGCATGGGTTCAGCTCGGATTCGAGTGGCGAGTGGGTGAGGGCTGATCTGACAGCGCCTCACCTGGCATCACTTGGACCAGCGGGCGCGCTTCAATTCGGCTGACACGCACCATGCTAGAGTCGCTGGCTTGTCGGATTTGTCAGACATCCGACAGCGCGCGATGCGACATGGCGCGCTGTTTTGTCCTCACGCAAAGGACATCAGCGCGCATGGTGCGGGCTCGGCCTGCACCGGCCATACCGCCGCGGCGGCCGTCTCGCCCTGCCGTTCGTCGAGAATTCGCTTCACCGAGCGTGAGCAGAGGCCGCATTGGACCGAGCAGCCGAGGCAATCATAGACCTGAGCCGGCGAACCGAAGGTGACGTCGGTCGTCGTGACGATGTCGCGAATGGCGGTGTCGCTGATGACGTTGCAGGAACAGATGATCATGGCTGTTGCTCGCTCCTGCCAACGATAAGCAACGGCGATGCCAAGGGGACGTCAGGGGAGAGCCAGAGAACGGCGGCTATTCAGAATCGTTCGAAACGGCCGATATCAGCGGCTGCCGGCCGGTACGGTGGAAGTTGCCCGTAGCCGTCCGATGACGTGCTGACGGATCGCGGTCAGCGTCGCCTGCGCGAGCGCCTGTCCCTGCGCGTCGATGCCGGTCCATTGCGCGTGACGGCCGCGCGAATCGATCTCTGCGAGCGCGATGCCGGCCGGCACGTCGCTGCCGTCGCGCACGACGCCGCGCAGGATGCCGTCATAGGGCGCGATGACGGGAATGCCCGAGAGGTGGCCGACGACAAAGCCCTTGTAGACTCGCGTGCCGATTTCGAGTGGCGTATGCCATCGGCCTTCATGCGGTGAATGCACCAGGCGCTCGGACCCGACGCCGCCGAGTTCGCCGAAATCATCCTTGGCCAGCGTCCAGCCCTCGTGCACGATCTGCCCGAGCCGGTCCGGCCGGGTCTCGATGGCGAGATCGCAATTGGCTGATGGCGAGAAGCCCGGACCGATGCCGACCGAGAGGCGCGTCATGCCGCGCAGATTGGGCGTCAGGTCGCGTGTCTGCATGCGTGCATCGACCAGCACGTCGATGGCGCGGACCGGCAGCAGATCGAGCAGCCCGAGCCAGGTGACCAGGACGTTCCGCGGGGCGGCCAGCGCCTTGAACACGTCCATGGTGTTCTCGATGCGCTCGCCGATCACGTTCTCGATGCGGATCGTGTCGCCGAACAGCGCGTCGTGGAAGGCCATCTTGCGGCGAAGGACCGGCGGATTGGGATCGTGCGACAGCACCACGCAGAAGCCGTCGCGATGCAGATGCACGGCGATCGCGGACGCAATCTCGTTGGTGCCGAGGACCACGGCGAAGCGCAGTGCATTCGTCCCCATGTCCCGGTCCATACGGCGTTGGCGTCCCATGGCTGACAGTCGTGAGACTGGAAAGCCAGATTCCAGTTCTAACAAGCAATCCTGTGAGCAAGAGTCGGACCATCGCGGCGCTTTTCGAAAAGTTCCGCGGTTTGAAGTGCTTGCAATTGGCGCGGAGGAAAGCCGACGCGAGACCTGTCCTGAACCCGCCAATCTGTCGCGAACCCGACAGGAAACGCCGCCTTGTGCGCGGTTTTCGTTGGCCCGGATTCTGCAAAACCGCTGCATGGCCTTCTCGTGCACTGATGCGATCGATCGTGGGGCTCGCCGCCTGGACATGTCGGGCGAATGCAGCAGCCGAAATCTGGCAGCCGGTGATGGCGTATCGGCGCTTGGTCAGGACGGCATGAGGTGAGCCTCGATCTCGACCAGGACGTCCGCGAGCCCGCCGATGACGGGGCTGCGTCCATTGCGTCGTGTCCGTTTCACCGGGACCTGGCGGCGGCCGAGTGGCCCGGGCGTAGCGAGCAGAAGACGCTGGTGCTGACCGGCGGCTCGCGCGGCATCGGACATGCGACGGCCAAACTGTTTTCCGATGCCGGCTGGCGCATTCTCACCTGCTCACGCCAGCCGTTCGACGGCGGGCGCTGCCCCTGGGATTCCGGCGCCGACAATCACGTGCAGTTCGACCTCAGCGACCGCGCGGCGATCCCGCGCGCGATTGCCGAGATCAAGGCGAAGCTCGCCGGCGCGCCGCTGCATGCCCTGATCAACAACGCCGCGATCTCGCCGAAGGCCGAGGATGGCGGCCGGCTCGATTCGCTCGCCACCCCCGTCGAGACCTGGATGACCGTGTTTCACGTCAATTTTCTCGGGCCGATCCTGCTGGCGCGCGGACTGTTCGAGGAGTTGAAGCGCGGGCAGGGCGCTGTCGTGAACGTGACGTCGATCGTCGGCACGCGCGTCCATCCGTTCGCCGGCACGGCCTACGCGACCTCGAAAGCGGCGCTGGCCTGCCTGACCCGCGAGATGGCCCACGACTTCGCCCCGCATGGCATTCGCGTCAACGCCATCGCGCCCGGCGAGATCAAGACCGAGATGGTGTCGCCGGAGACCGAGGCGCGGTTCTCGCCGCTGATTCCGATGCGCCGGATCGGCGCTCCGGAGGAGGTCGCCAAGGTGCTGTTCTTTCTCTGCTCGGATGCGGCGAGCTACGTGACGGGTGAGGAGATTCAGATCAATGGGGGGCAGCACCTCTAGGTTGATCCCGGCGGAGGGATGAGAACACGCCAATGTGAAGAGTCGATGCAAGCGGTTGGCAGTCAAACGGCGAATGCCATGGTGCGGGTGGAAAGTTGGTGTTCAGTTTGACCCTTTGCGATCCCGTCGCAAACAGGGCGCGCCACCCTTGAAACGTAGTCCCGGGACGCCAACACGACATCGTCTGGGCTACGCCTTTTGTCGTATGTATGGCTGTGCAACGCCCACCTTGCGCCGACTGTAAACTAATTTGTTAACATCATGAGAGCCTGCGGTTTTTCTGGTCTTTCTGTTGCACACTACTTCTGCGGCAATGCAGCAAAGTTAGGCACGACAATCATCTGCAGTTAGGGGAGGATGTTAGAACATCTACAATCACGGGCGGCTTCGAGCGAGCCTCCGTGACGATCAGAGAAGCGGCCATGGTCCAAACGGAAACACGTCAGGTCGAAGCGCAGGACGTCCGGTCCCACGCCGCTCCGATCCCGCTGAGCGAGATCGCCCTGACCGGCATTTTCGAAATTTCGAAAATCCTGGCGGCGCCGACGCGGCTTGAAATCACCCTTGCCAATGTCGTCAACCTGCTGCAGTCCTTCATGCAGATGCGCCACGGCGTGGTGTCGCTGCTCGCCGACGACGGCATTCCGGACCTCGCCGTTGGCGCCGGGTGGAGCGAAGGCAGCGACCAGCGCTATCGCGAGCGCCTGCCGCAGAAGGCGATCGACCAGATCGTCGCCACCGCGGTGCCGCTGATCGCCGAGAACGTCGCCGATCATGCGGCGTTCAGCGCTGCCGACGCAGTCACGCTCGGCGCCGGAGCCGATACCCGGGTGTCGTTCCTCGGCGTTCCCATCCGCATCGACCAGCGCGTGGTCGGCACCTTGACGATCGATCGGGTCTGGGATGGCCGCGCCGTGTTCCGGCTGGATTCCGATGTGCGCTTCCTGACGATGGTCGCCAACCTGATCGGCCAGACCATCAAGCTGCATCGCGTCGTGGCGCGCGACCGCGAGCGGCTGATGGCGGAGAGTCACCGGTTGCAGAAGGAGCTGTCCGAGCTGAAGCCTGTGCCGAAGGATCGCAAGAAGGTGCTGGTCGACGGCATCGTCGGCGACAGCCCGGCGCTGCGCGCGCTGCTCGAGAAGATCAACGTCGTCGCCAAGTCGAACGCGCCGGTGCTGCTGCGCGGCGAGTCCGGCACAGGCAAGGAGCTGGTGGCGAAGGCGATCCACGAATTGTCGAACCGCGCCAAGCGGCCTTTCATCAAGATCAACTGCGCGGCGCTGCCCGAAACCGTGCTGGAGTCCGAGCTGTTCGGCCACGAGAAGGGCGCCTTCACCGGCGCGATCAATTCACGCAAGGGCCGCTTCGAGCTGGCCGACAAGGGCACGCTGTTCCTGGACGAGATCGGCGAGATCTCGCCGGCGTTTCAGGCCAAGCTGCTGCGCGTGTTGCAGGAGCAGGAGTTCGAGCGCGTCGGCGGCAACCAGACCATCAAGGTCGACGTCCGCATCGTCACCGCCACCAACCGCAACCTCGAAGAGGCGGTGTCGCGCAATGAGTTCCGCGCCGACCTCTATTACCGGATCAGCGTGGTGCCGATCAAATTGCCGCCGCTGCGCGAGCGGCGCAGCGACATTCCGCAGCTGGCGCGCGAGTTCCTGCGCCGCTTCAATGCCGAGAACGAGCGCGATCTCACCTTCGACGTCAGCGCCATCGAGGTGCTGATGCATTGCGGCTTCCCGGGCAATGTGCGCGAGCTCGAGAACTGCGTGCAGCGGACTGCGACCATGGCGACGGGCTCTGCGATCAGCATGGACGATTTCGCCTGCAGCCGGAACGAATGCATGTCGGCAATCCTGTGGAAGGGCAACACGGTGACGCCGCCGCCACCGCGCGGCCAGCCGATGGTGCCGCTGCCGATCCTCCCGCGCCCCTCGGCGCCGCTCGAGGCTCCCGTCGAGCTGCCGGCGATCGATGGCGATGATCAGGAGTTTTCCGAGAGCATGGACGGCGGACCGGTGCCGGAGCGCGACCGCATCGTGCAGGCGATGGAGCGGTCCGGCTGGGTGCAGGCCAAGGCCGCCCGCCTGCTCGGCCTGACCCCGCGCCAGATCGGCTATGCGCTGAAGAAGCACAACATTGAGGTCAAGCGGTTCTGAGCAGCTTGGCTGGAGGTGCTTCAAGGGCGCGCGGATAGCGCGCCCTTTTTGCGTGAGGCGGCGGGGTCTACGCCAGTGATTCCACTGCCTCGGGTCGTTGGTTTCGACCTTTCGCCGCGTTGACGGCGCGCTCCCCTTTCTCATGCGGCAATCGCGTAGCGATTGTCGGCAAGCGGGGAGGGGGCGGAGGCGGGGGCTACGCCCGCCGAACGATCGTCAGCCCGCTTGTGCGGATGTTACAAAACCTGTTCCGCATGAGCGGAATTTGCATTCCGGCTCTCGATGAGTTCGACGCTCCGCGACGCGTTACTCATGCACTACGATGTGTCATGACTTGCAGGCCGGCTCGCGGCCCCCCCACCCCCGACCCCTCCCCGCTTGCCGACAATCGCTGCGCGATTGCAGCTGGGGGAGGGGAGCTTACCGCCGGCGGGGAGAGAGGTGGGCTCAAACGCGCCAAGGTCCGATGCGCCGCGGGCCTGTCGCACTTGCGACATGCTGTCGGGAGAGCGACAGCTGACCATCCCCGGCGAAGTTTAGAATCCTCCTTAGAAATCAACCAAGTGACCTCTGGCACGGTGCTTGAAAGATACCCCCGTGAATGACGTCGTCCGATGTCGCCGGGATCGGGGAGCTGCACATGACCTACAAGATCATCGCCTCACAATGCACCGTCTGCGGGGCCTGCGAGTTCGAATGCCCGAATGCCGCCATTCGGCTCAAGAACGACATGTACATCATCGACCCGAAGAAGTGCACCGAGTGCGAAGGCCACTTCGACGCGCCGCAGTGCGCGGCCGTCTGTCCGGTGCCGGACACCTGCGTGCCTGCCTGAAGCGGACGCGTGCCGGACATTTTGGAAGCGGAGTGACAGATGGCAGCGGTTCAGGAGACGATCGATCGCGTCAAGGGCATTGACGTCGATCAATATCGCTACGGGTTCGAAACCGTCATCGAGTCCGAGAAGGCCCCCAAGGGACTGTCGGAAGACACCATCCGCTTCATCTCGGCCAAGAAGAACGAGCCGGCCTGGATGCTGGAATGGCGGCTGGAGGCGTATCGCCGCTGGCTGACCATGCAGGAGCCGACCTGGGCGCGGGTCGGCTATCCCAAGATCGACTACCAGGATCTCTATTACTACGCGGCGCCGAAGCCGAAGAAGAAGGTCGCCTCGCTCGACGAGATCGACCCGGAGATCCTGAAGACCTATGAGAAGCTCGGCATTCCTCTGCGCGAGGTCGAGATCCTCGAAGGCGTGGAGCGTCCGGCGGCGGCAGCGGAAACCGATGCCGATGGCGAGCTGGCAGCGCCGCGCAGCAAGATCGCGGTCGATGCCGTGTTCGATTCGGTGTCGGTGGCGACGACGTTCAAGGAGGAGCTGAAGAAGGCCGGCGTGATCTTCATGCCGATTTCCGAGGCGCTGCGCGAGCATCCCGACCTCGTGCAGAAATATCTCGGCACCGTCGTGCCGACCACCGACAACTATTTTGCGACGCTGAATTCGGCGGTGTTCTCCGACGGCTCGTTCGTCTATATCCCGCCGGGCGTCCGCTGCCCGATGGAGCTGTCGACCTACTTCCGCATCAACGAGCGCAACACCGGCCAGTTCGAACGCACGCTGATCATCGCCGACAAGGGCGCCTACGTCTCCTATCTCGAAGGCTGCACGGCGCCGCAGCGTGACGAGAACCAGCTGCATGCCGCGGTCGTCGAGCTGGTCGCGCTCGACGATGCCGAGATCAAATATTCGACGGTGCAGAACTGGTACCCCGGCAATTCGGAAGGCGTCGGCGGCATCTACAATTTCGTCACCAAGCGCGGCGACTGCCGCGGCGCCAATTCCAAGATCTCCTGGACCCAGGTCGAGACCGGCTCCGCCATCACCTGGAAATATCCGAGCTGCATCCTGCGTGGCGACAACTCCAGCGGCGAGTTCTACTCGATCGCGATCTCGAATGGCTTCCAGCAGGTCGATTCGGGAACCAAGATGATCCATCTCGGCAAGAACACGTCGAGCCGGATCATCTCCAAGGGCATCGCCGCCGGCAAGTCGCAGAACACCTATCGCGGCCTGGTCAGTGCGCACCGCAAGGCGTCGGGCGCGCGCAACTTCACCGCCTGCGATTCGCTGCTGATCGGCGACAAATGCGGCGCGCACACCGTGCCCTATATCGAGGCCAAGAATTCCTCGGCGGTGTTCGAGCATGAGGCCACGACGTCGAAGATCTCCGAGGACGTGCTGTTCTACTGCATCCAGCGCGGCCTCAGCCAGGAGGAGGCAGTCGGCCTCGTCGTCAACGGCTTCGTCAAGGACGTGCTGCAGCAGCTGCCGATGGAGTTCGCGGTCGAGGCGCAGAAGCTGATCTCGATCTCGCTCGAAGGCTCGGTCGGATAGGAACGTGTCGCCTCGCGACGAGAACAGAAGGAGTGTTCGATGACGGCCTTGCTCGAAATCAAG
The DNA here is from genome assembly GCF_000344805.1 of Bradyrhizobium oligotrophicum S58. Lineage (NCBI taxonomy): Bacteria > Pseudomonadati > Pseudomonadota > Alphaproteobacteria > Hyphomicrobiales > Nitrobacteraceae > Bradyrhizobium > Bradyrhizobium oligotrophicum. The sequence goes on from NC_020453.1 coordinate 2,590,021, forward strand.
GGGCTCCATGCCGAGATCGCCGGCGGGCGCAAGATCATCCAGGGGTTGGATCTCACAGTGAACAAGGGCGAGATCCACGCCATCATGGGCCCGAACGGCGCCGGCAAGTCGACGCTGTCCTATGTGCTCGCGGGCAAGCCCGGCTACGAGATCACGGCCGGCGAGGTCTATCTCAACGGCGAGGATTTGCTGGCGATGGCGGCGGATGAACGCGCCGCCAAGGGCGTGTTCCTCGCCTTCCAATATCCGCTGGAGATCCCCGGCGTGGCCACGCTGACCTTCCTGCGGGCGGCCTTCAACGCCCAGCGCAAGGCGCGCGGCGAGGAGGAGCTGTCGTCGCCGGACCTGATCAAGCGCGTGCGCGAGATCGCCAAGACGCTTAACATTGACGCCGACATGCTGAAGCGGCCGCTCAATGTCGGCTTCTCCGGCGGCGAGAAGAAGCGCAACGAGACGCTTCAGATGGCGCTGCTGCAGCCGTCGCTCTGCGTGCTTGACGAGACGGATTCGGGCCTCGACATCGACGCGCTCAAGGTGGTCGCCAACGGCGTCAACGCGTTGCGCTCGGCCGAGCGCGGCATGATCGTCATCACCCATTATCAGCGGCTGCTCGACTACATCGTGCCGGACATCGTCCATGTGTTCGCGGCCGGCCGCATCGTCCGCACCGGCGCTGCGGACCTCGCGCGCGAGCTCGAGGCGACCGGCTACGCCCAGTACCAGAGCGAAGCGGCGTAAGGGCCGGGGAGCACGAACATGGGCGTCGCGATCCGCAAGACCAAGGCCGAGCTTGGACTGGCCGACCTGTATCAGGGCGCCCGCCGCTATCTGCCGGGCGGCGAGGAGATTACGGCCGTACGTGCGGCGGCGTTCGACCGCTTCAACACGGTGGGGCTGCCGCACCGGCGCGTCGAGGCTTGGCGCTATACCGATCTGCGCACGCAGATGAAGGAAGCCAAGCGGCTCGCGTCGCTGCCGGACGATGCGGCCAAGGCCAGGGCGCGCGAGGCAAAGGACCTGTTCGCCGGCGCCGGCTTCCGCAAGCTTGCCATCGTCGACGGCGCCTTCGTGCCGGAGCTGTCCGACCTCGCTGACCTCGAGCCAGGCCTCACTATCCAGCCGATGGCGGATGCGCTCGCGGCCGACAAGCCGCTGCTGTCGCAGCGTCTTGGCCCGGTGGTGCCGGATGACGATCCGGCGCTCGCGCTCAACACGGCGCTCGCCGCCAACGGCGTCGTGATCCTGGTTGCGCCGGGCACGGCACTGAGCCGGCCGATCCATGTTGCGTTCGTCACGACCAACTGGGTCGCGACCTCGATGTTCACGCGCTCGCAGGTGAACATCGGTGCCGGCGCCAGCGCGACCATCGTCGAGTCGCATCAGGGGCCTGACGGCAGCGACTATCAGGTCAACACCGCAATGCAGCTCGTGGTCGGCGACGAGGCCCGCATCGACCACATCAAAGTCGTCAGCGAAGGCACCAGCGCGCTGCACATCTCCTCGCTGCTCGCCAATATCGGCGCACGCGCGACCTTCAACCAGCTCGGCTTCGTCGCCGGCGGCAGCCTGGTGCGCAATCAGCTGTTCGTGCACATCGCGGGCGAGGGCACCATCGCGGACATCCGCGGCGGCTCGCTGCTGTCGGGCACCCAGCATGCGGACACGACATTGGCGATCGAACACGCTGCCGAGAACTGCCAGAGCCGCGAGACCTTCAAGGCCGTCGTCGGCGATTCCGCCCGGGCGGTGTTCCAGGGCAAGATCACGGTCAACCCCGGCGCGCAGAAGACTGACGCCAAGATGATGTCGCGGGCGCTGCTCTTGTCCGACGAGGCCGAGGCCGACAGCAAGCCGGAGCTGGAGATCTTTGCCGACGACGTCCAGTGCGGTCACGGCACCACGACCGGCGCCATCGATGACGAGCTGCTGTTCTACCTGATGGCGCGCGGTATTCCGCCCAAGGAGGCGAGGGCGCTGCTGATCCAGGCCTTCATCGGCGAGATCATCGAGGGCGCGGCCAATGAGAGCGTGCGGACGGCGCTGACCGAGGCGATGCTGGGCTGGCTCGGACAACGGGAGTAGATGATGCATGCAGCGGTGAACGGAAGCGGCTATGATGTCGGCCGCATCCGTGCGGACTTCCCGATCCTCGGCATGCAGGTGCATGGCAAGCCGCTCGTCTATCTCGACAACGCCGCCTCGGCGCAGAAGCCGCAAGCGGTGCTGGAGCGGATGAACCAGGTCTATACGTCCGAATACGCCAACGTGCATCGCGGGCTGCACTATCTCGCCAACGCCGCCACCGAAGCCTATGAGGGCGCCCGCGCCAAGGTCGCGGCCTTTCTCAATGCCGAAAGCCCCGAACAGATCATCTTCACTCGCGGCGCCACCGAGGCGGTGAACCTGGTCGCGCAGACTTTCGGGCGCGAGCGCATCGGGCCGGGCGACGAGGTCGTGCTCTCGATCATGGAGCACCACGCCAACATCATTCCCTGGCATTTCCTCAGGGAGCGCCAGGGCGCCGTGCTCAAATGGGCTCCCGTGGACGATGCCGGCAACTTCCTGATCGACGAATTCGAGAAGCTGCTCTCGCCGCGCACCAAGATGGTGGCGATGACGCAGATGTCGAACGTGCTCGGTACGGTCGTCCCGGTCAAGGAGGTCATCCGCATCGCGCATGCGCAGGGCATTCCGGTGCTGATCGACGGCTCCCAGGCGGCCGTGCACATGGAGGTCGACGTCCGAGATCTCGATGCCGATTTCTACTGCATCACCGGGCACAAGATCTACGGCCCCACCGGCATCGGCGCGCTCTACGGCAAACGCGAGCTGCTGGCTTCGATGCCGCCGTTCAACGGCGGCGGCGAGATGATCCGCGAGGTGTCGCGCGACTTCGTCACCTATGGCGACCCGCCGCATCGGTTCGAGGCGGGCACGCCGCCGATCGTCGAGGCCGCCGGGCTGGGCGCTGCAATCGACTACGTGGCCTCCATCGGCAAGCAGCGCATCGCGGCGCACGAGCACGATCTCGTCACCTACGCCACCGAGCAGCTGCGCGAGATCAACTCGCTGCGGATCATCGGCACCGCCGCCGACAAAGGCGCCATCGTTTCGTTCGAGATGCAGGGCGCCCACGCCCACGACTTCGCCACCGTCATCGACCGCTCCGGCGTCGCCGTCCGCGCCGGCACCCATTGCGCCATGCCACTGCTGCAGCGCTTCGGCGTGACAGCCACCTGCCGCGCGTCATTTGCGATGTACAACACGCGCGATGAGGTCGATGTCCTCGTGCGCGCGCTGAAGAAGGCGCAGGAGTTCTTTGCGTAGAAGCGGCCTTTCCTACACGTAGATCACGACGAAGCGGCGCCAGTGAATGCGCCCTCTCCCTTTTCAGGAGAGGGCAGCGCCGCTGTCAGCCCTGGACTCACTCGGGCGAGGGGGCGCGTCCGCGAGCGATGATGCTTTGAGTGTGCCGAGAGAACCCCTCACCCGGCAGCCTCCGGCTGCCACCCTCTCCCGCAAGGGGAGAGGGTGCATCGAGGTCGATGCGCGACAGGCGCGATCAATCAAACCAGAAATCAAACAAACAAACCTACGCCGCCGCGGCCAGCGCGGCCTGCGCATCGGCCCTGATGCGGCTCACCATCGAGCGGAAGCCGTTGGAGCGCTGCGGGGTCAGATGCTCGCGGAGGCCGAGCTGCTCGAACAGTGCGATCGGATCCGCGGCCAGGATCTCGGATGCGGTGCGGCCCGACACCATCGCGAGCAGGATCGCGACCAGGCCGCGGACGATGTGGGCGTCGCTGTCGCCGATGAAGTCGAGCGCCGGCGCTGCTGCACTGTGTCGCACCGTGGTGGCGAGCCAGACCTGACTGGTGCAGCCCTGGACCTTGTTGCTGTCGTTGCGGTCGGCGTCGGGGAGGGGCGTCAGGCCGCGGCCGAGCTCGATCACGTAGCGGTAGCGGTCGTCCCAGTCGTCGAGCAAAGCGAAATTCTCGATGATGTCCGCGATGTCGGGCATGCCCCGCGTCGCGGTCTGGGTCATCTTCAACATCGTCCTCTCCTGGTCATCTGCTGATTTCGGTGGGCACCAGCCGCGGCGATTTCGCCAAACCCGGTTCCGTACCGCGCCTTGCGTACACCGACTCCACCGCGTGCGTGACGCCATCGAAGGTGATCGGCTTGGCGATGATGGCTTCGGCCCCCTGGCGCAGGCCGGCCAAGGCCAGCGGAGCCTTCACCGAATCCGCAACGACGACGATGCCGGCGCGATTGAGCTTCCGGGCGAGCATGGCGACCGTCTCGGCGCCGTCATCCGCGATCAGGCTGGATCCGACGAGCACGACGTCGGGCGCCGAGCGGGCGGCCTTCGTCAGCGCGTCGGCGGGTTCCGCGAAGGTGAAGGTCTCATGACGCTCACTGAGGATATAGCCGAGCGCAGAGCGGACCACCTGATCGGCTTCAATGACAAAGACGCGCGCCTTGCTCGACATCGAAATAACTCCTGCTGCCCGCTCGAAAACGGGTTTGATTTATATCAAGCAAACTCCGTACCGCCGCGCCTGGCCGGCTGATCGCACGTGCATCCGAACGGTTTTCGCTGGAGCGCCGCTTGAAGCCTGCGATGACGTGTGTCGTTTCGGACAGCACGGCGTAAGAGCGTCGGGTGAAAACTCCCGATGTCGGGTTTGCAACACGCATAGTCTAGCGCCGACGTTGGCCGCATCTCCTTCAAAAGATGGCCTTTTTAACGATTCCAAAGCTCTGGCACAGCGGTTGCAAAACTCTTGTTCAGGCAAAGGTTGAGGGCTGAGTGCACGCCGACGCTTCGGACGAGCGATGCAATCCTTCCCAATAACCCGTCTGCCGGTTCTGGAGAGAGGACGCGGTCTCGTCATGCAAGGCGCATGCGGGACAAAGCCAATCGGTTGATGGAGAGCAGAATGTCATCACTTCGACAAATCGCATTTTACGGCAAAGGCGGCATCGGCAAGTCGACGACGTCGCAAAACACCCTGGCGGCGCTGGCCGAGATGGGTCATCGGATCCTGATCGTCGGTTGCGACCCCAAGGCGGATTCGACCCGCCTGATCCTGCACGCCAAGGCGCAGGACACCATCCTGAGCCTGGCCGCTGCCGCCGGCAGCGTCGAGGACCTCGAGATCGAGGAAGTCATGAAGGTCGGCTATCGCGACATCCGTTGCGTCGAGTCCGGCGGTCCGGAGCCGGGCGTCGGCTGCGCCGGCCGCGGCGTCATCACCTCGATCAACTTCCTCGAAGAGAACGGCGCCTATGAGGACATCGACTACGTGTCCTACGACGTGCTCGGCGACGTGGTCTGCGGCGGCTTCGCGATGCCGATCCGCGAGAACAAGGCGCAGGAGATCTACATCGTGATGTCCGGCGAGATGATGGCGATGTATGCGGCCAACAACATCTCTAAGGGCATTCTGAAATATGCCAATTCCGGCGGCGTGCGCCTGGGCGGCCTGGTCTGCAACGAGCGCCAGACCGACAAGGAGCTGGAGCTGGCGGATGCGCTCGCCAAGAAGCTCGGCACCAAGCTGATCTACTTCGTGCCGCGCGACAACATCGTGCAGCACGCCGAGCTGCGCCGCATGACCGTGCTGGAATATGCGCCGGACTCGGTGCAGGCCGGCCACTACCGTTCGCTGGCGGAGAAGATCCACAACAACGCCGGCAAGGGCATCATCCCGACCCCGATCACGATGGACGAGCTCGAAGACATGCTGATGGAGCACGGCATCATGAAGGCCGTCGACGAGAGCCAAATCGGAAAGACTGCCGCCGATCTCGCCGCAACGGCGTAACCGTCACCGGTCATCCGGCCCATCATCTTCAGGGGCCGGATGACCTCCGCAATCGATCATCGAGGAAAGCCAGATGAGCGTCACCGAGAAACAAAGCGTTGCCGAGATCAAGGCACGCAACAAGGAACTGATTGCCGAGGTCTTGAAGGTCTATCCGGAAAAGACCGCCAAGCGCCGTGCCAAGCACCTCAATGTCCACGAGAACGGCAAGTCGGACTGCGGCGTCAAGTCGAACATCAAGTCGATCCCCGGCGTCATGACCATCCGCGGTTGCGCCTACGCCGGCTCCAAGGGCGTGGTGTGGGGCCCGATCAAGGACATGATCCATATCAGCCACGGCCCGGTCGGCTGCGGCCAGTACTCCTGGGCGGCGCGCCGCAACTACTACATCGGCACGACCGGCATCGATACCTTCGTGACGATGCAGTTCACCTCCGATTTCCAGGAAAAGGACATCGTGTTCGGCGGCGACAAGAAGCTCGCCAAGATCATGGACGAGATTCAGGATCTGTTCCCGCTGAACAATGGCATCACCGTGCAGTCGGAATGCCCGATCGGCCTGATCGGCGACGACATTGAGGCGGTCTCCAAGGTCAAGTCGAAGGAGTATGACGGCAAGACCATCGTTCCGGTGCGTTGCGAAGGCTTCCGCGGCGTCTCCCAGTCGCTGGGCCACCATATCGCCAACGACGCGATCCGGGATTGGGTGTTCGACAAGATCCCGGCCGACGCGGCGCCGCGCTTCGAACCCTCGGACTACGACGTCGCGATCATCGGAGACTACAACATCGGCGGCGATGCCTGGTCGTCGCGCATCCTGCTCGAGGAGATGGGCCTGCGCGTGATCGCCCAGTGGTCGGGTGACGGTTCGCTCGCCGAGCTGGAGGCAACGCCGAAGGCGAAGCTCAACGTGCTGCATTGTTACCGCTCGATGAACTACATCTCGCGTCACATGGAAGAGAAGTACAATATTCCGTGGTGTGAATACAACTTCTTCGGACCCAGCAAGATCGCCGAATCGCTGCGCAAGATCGCCAGCTTCTTCGACGACAAGATCAAGGAAGGTGCCGAGCGCGTCATCGCCAAGTACCAGCCCCTGATGGACGCGGTGATCGCCAAGTACCGGCCGCGCCTCGAAGGCAAGACCGTGATGCTGTTCGTCGGCGGCCTGCGTCCGCGCCACGTGATCGGCGCCTACGAGGATCTCGGCATGGAGGTCGTCGGAACCGGCTACGAGTTCGGCCACAATGACGACTATCAGCGCACCGCCCAGCACTACGTCAAGGACGGCACGCTGATCTATGACGACGTGACCGGTTACGAGTTCGAGAAGTTCGTCGAGAAGGTCCAGCCGGATCTGGTCGGATCGGGCATCAAGGAAAAGTACGTGTTCCAGAAGATGGGCGTGCCGTTCCGCCAGATGCACTCCTGGGACTACTCGGGTCCCTATCACGGCTATGACGGGTTCGCGATCTTCGCCCGCGACATGGACATGGCCATCAACTCGCCGGTCTGGAAGATGGCCAAGGCGCCCTGGAAGCAGGCGCCCAAGCCGTTGCTGCAGGCGGCCGAGTAATCACCACCGCCCACGGCCTGGCTCTCCTTCGGCGGAGAGCCAGCGCTCCCTGATCGACACAGGAAAATAGAGAGGGTACTCCCATGACGCAGTCTGCCGAACATGTGCTCGATCACTTCGAGCTTTTCCGTGGTCCCGAATACCAGCAGATGCTGGCGAACAAGAAGAAGATGTTCGAGAATCCGCGCGATCCCGCCGAGGTCGAGCGCATTCGCGAATGGGCCAAGACGCCCGAATACCGCGAGAAGAACTTCGCCCGCGAGGCGCTGACCGTCAATCCGGCCAAGGCCTGCCAGCCACTCGGCGCCGTGTTCGTCGCGGTCGGATTCGAAGGCACGATGCCGTTCGTGCATGGCTCGCAGGGGTGCGTGGCCTACTATCGCAGCCATCTGTCGCGCCATTTCAAGGAGCCGAGCTCCTGTGTGTCGTCGTCGATGACCGAGGACGCTGCGGTGTTCGGCGGCCTCAACAACATGATCGACGGCCTCGCCAACACATACAGCATGTACAAGCCGAAGATGATCGCGGTCTCCACCACCTGCATGGCGGAAGTGATCGGCGACGACCTGAATGCCTTCATCAAGACGTCGAAGGAGAAGGGCTCGGTTCCAGCCGAATACGACGTTCCGTTCGCGCATACGCCCGCTTTCGTCGGCAGCCACGTCACCGGCTACGACAATGCGCTCAAGGGCATCATCGAACACTTCTGGGACGGCAAGGCCGGCACCGCGCCGAAGCTCGAGCGCGTCCCGAACGAGAAGATCAACTTCATCGGCGGCTTCGACGGCTACACCGTCGGCAATCTCCGGGAGATCAAGCGCATCTTCAAGACGATGGGAATCGACTACACGATCCTCGGTGACAACGAGAACGTGTTCGATACCCCCACCGACGGCGAGTTCCGCATGTACGCTGGCGGCACCACGCTGGAGGATGCGGCCAACGCGATCCATGCCAAGGCGACCATCTCGATGCAGGAATATTGCACCGAGAAGACGCTGCCGATGATCGGAAACCACGGCCAGGAAGTGGTCGCCTTCAATCATCCGGTCGGCGTGACCGGCACCGACGCCTTCATCATGGCGCTGTCGCGCATCACCGGCAAGGAGATCCCGGAAGAGATCGCACTCGAGCGGGGCCGCCTGGTCGACGCGATCGCGGACTCCAGCGCGCACATCCATGGCAAGAAGTTCGCGATCTACGGCGATCCGGACCTCTGCCTCGGCCTCGCCGCGTTCCTGCTCGAGCTTGGCGCTGAGCCGACCCACGTGCTCGCCACCAACGGCAACAAGCACTGGGCCGAGAAGGTGCAGGCGGTGTTCGACAGCTCGCCGTTCGGCAAGAACTGCCACGTGTATCCCGGCAAGGATCTCTGGCACATGCGCTCGCTGCTGTTCACCGAGCCGGTCGACTTTCTGATCGGCAACACCTACGGCAAGTATCTGGAGCGCGACACCGGCACGCCGCTGATCCGCATCGGTTTCCCGATCTTCGATCGCCACCACAAGCATCGCTATCCGGTGTGGGGCTATCAGGGCGGCCTGAACGTGCTGGTCACGATCCTCGACAAGATCTTCGACGAGATCGACCGCAACACCAACGTGCCGGCCAAGTCGGACTACAGCTTCGACATCATTCGCTAAGTACGGTGCGCGGCGGCTCCTCAGAGCTGCCGCGCTTCGATCTGGAGGACGAGGCTCACGGGGAAGGCAACGAAAGCCTGAGCCTCCTCTCTCAAAGACGCGCACGCGGTCCGCCAACAGGAGAAGCCAATGAGCTCGCTGTCTGCCACGATCCAGAACGTCTTCAACGAGCCGGGTTGCGGCAAGAACGCCAACAAGTCCGAGGCCGAGCGCAAGAAGGGCTGCACCAAGCAGCTGCAGCCGGGTGGCGCGGCCGGCGGTTGCGCCTTCGACGGCGCCAAGGTCGCACTGCAGCCGCTGGCTGACGTAGCCCATCTCGTGCACGGGCCGATCGCCTGCGAAGGAAATTCCTGGGACAACCGTGGTGCAGCCTCGTCGGGCTCGCAGCTCTGGCGCACCGGTTTTACCACCGACATCAACGAGACCGACGTTGTGTTCGGCGGCGAGAAGCGGCTGTACAAGGCGATCAAGGAAATCATCGAGAAGTACGACCCGCCGGCGGTCTTCGTCTACCAGACCTGCGTGCCGGCCATGACCGGCGACGACATCAATGCCGTCTGCAAGGCGGCGTCTGCGAAGTTCGGCAAGCCCTGCATTCCCGTCAATTCGCCTGGCTTCGTCGGGCCGAAGAACCTCGGCAACAAGCTCGCCGGCGAGGCTCTGCTCGACCATGTCATCGGCACGGTCGAGCCGGAGGTCACGACGCCCTACGACCTCAACATCATCGGCGAATACAATCTGTCCGGCGAATTGTGGCAGGTGAAGCCGTTGTTCGACGAGCTCGGAATCCGGATCTCCGCCTGCATCTCCGGCGACGGCCGCTACAAGGACGTGGCCTCGTCGCACCGCGCCCGCGCCGCGATGATGGTGTGCTCCAAGGCGATGATCAACGTCGCCCGCAAGATGGAGGAGCGCTACGGCATCCCGTTCTTCGAGGGTTCGTTCTACGGCATCCAGGACTCCTCGGATTCGCTGCGCGAGATCGCGCGGCTGCTGGTCGAGCGCGGCGCGCCGGCCGATCTGCTCGACCGCACCGAGGCGGTGATCGCGCGCGAGGAAGCCAAGGCGTGGGCCGCGATCGAGCCGTTCAAGCAGCGGCTGACCGGCAAGAAAGTGCTGCTGATCACCGGCGGCGTGAAGTCGTGGTCGGTGGTGGCGGCGCTGCAGGAGGCCGGCATGGAACTGGTCGGCACCAGCGTCAAGAAGTCCACCAAGGAGGACAAGGAGCGCATCAAGGAGCTGATGGGCCAGGACGCGCACATGATCGACGATATGGCGCCGCGCGAAATGTACAAGATGCTCAAGGACGCCAAGGCCGACATCATGCTGTCCGGTGGCAAGTCGCAGTTCGTGGCGCTCAAGGCCGCGATGCCCTGGCTTGACATCAACCAGGAGCGATCGCACGCCTTCATGGGCTACATCGGCATGGTCAAGCTGGTGGCGGAGATCGACAAGGCGATTTACAATCCGATGTGGGCCCAGCTGCGCAAGCGAGCTCCGTGGGAGACCGCCAGCAACACCTGGCAGGCCAAGGCGATCGCGCAGGCCAATGCCGAAGCCGCGGCGCTCGCGGCTGATCCCGTCGCGGCGGAAGCCGCGCGGCGCGCCAAGAAGATCTGCCACTGCAAGTCGGTCGATCTCGGCACCATCGAGGATGCCATCAAGGCGCACGCTCTCAACGACGTCGCCGGTGTTCGTACCCATACCAACGCCTCGGGCGGCTGCGGCGCCTGCGCCGGGCGGGTCGAGGACATCCTGGCCCGCGTGAGCGCGCCCGCCGAACTGCTGCAGGCGGCGGAGTAGGGCGGACGCTCATGGCCAAGGTCACCATTGGAAAGAAGGCCTGCGCGGTCAATCCGCTCAAGATGAGCCAGCCGATTGGCGGCGCGTTCGCCTTCCTCGGCCTGCGCGGCGCGATGCCGCTGCTGCACGGCTCGCAGGGCTGCACTTCGTTCGGACTGACGCTGTTCGTGCGCCACTTCAAGGAAGCGGTGCCGATGCAGACCACCGCAATGAGCGAGGTCGCGACCGTGCTCGGCGGCTATGAGAATGTCGAGCAGGCGATCCTCAACATCCATAAGCGGCAGAAGCCGGAGATCATCGGCATCTGCTCGACCGGTGTGACCGAGACCAAGGGCGACGACGTCGATGGCTACATCAGGCTGATCCGAGAAAAGCATCCGGAGCTCGCGAGCTATCCGCTGGTCTATGTCTCGACCCCGGACTTCAAGGACGCGTTCCAGGACGGCTGGGACAAGACCGTGGCCAAGATGGTCGAGGTGCTGGTCGACAAGCCGACATCGACGCGGCGCGATCCCGCGCGGGTCAATGTACTGCCCGGCTGCCATCTGACGCCTGGCGATATCGAGGAGCTGCGCACCATCATCGAAGATTTCGGCCTGGAGCCATCGTTCCTGCCGGATATCGGTGGCTCGCTCGACGGCCATATCCCCGACGAGTTCACGCCGACCACGATCGGCGGCATCGGGTTGGAAGAGATCGCGATGATGGGCAGCGCGAGCTGGACGATCGCGATCGGCGCGCAGATGAAGCGCGCGGCGGAAGCGATGCAAGTCAGGACCGGCGTGCCGTACCGGCTGTTCGAGCGTCTGTGTGGGCTGCTGCCGAACGACGAGCTGATGACGTTCCTAAGCGAGATCTCGGGACGACCCGTGCCGGCGAAATATCGCCGGCAGCGCGGCCAGCTCGCCGACGCCATGCTGGATGCGCACTTCCACATCGGCGGCCGCAGGCTCGCCATCGGCGCCGAGCCAGACCTGCTGTTCGACGTCTCGAGCATGCTGCACGAGATGGGCGCGCAGGTCGCAGTGGCGGTCACCACGACGCAGTCGCCCCTGCTGGAGCGCATGCCGTGCGACGAGGTGCTGATCGGCGATCTCGAAGATCTCGAGAACCTGGCCAAGGCGCGTGACTGCGCTCTGATGATGACGCATTCGCACGGCCGCCAGGCGGCGTCGCGGCTGAAGATCCCGTTCTATCGGATCGGCTTCCCGATGTTCGACCGGCTCGGGGCAGGGCATCTGCTGACGGTCGGCTATCGCGGCACTCGCGATCTGATCTTCGCGCTGGCCAACCTCATCATCGCCGATCGCGAGGACAACCACCAGCCGACGCCCGACACTTGGCTCGATCCTTGGGCCGAGGCCCAGCAGGCACCGTCGCCGGACTCCGCCGTCGTGGCGCCACTGCATTGACGTTTCAGGAGAAAGGACCGACGACATGAAAGTCGCATTCGCTACCCAGGATCTGAAACGCGTCGATGCCCATTTCGGCTGGGCCAAGAACATCGCGATCTATGACGTCGACCCCGATGGACATCGTTTCGTCGAGGCCGTCGAGTTCGACGGCGATCTCAAGGAAGACGGCAACGAGGACAAGCTGGCGCCGAAGATCGAGGCGATCAAGGATTGCGCGATCCTCTATGTCGCTGCGATCGGCGGCTCCGGCGCGGCGCGCGTCGTTGCCAACAACATCCATCCGATGAAGGTCACCCAGCCCGAGGAGATCAGCGATCTCCTGGGCAAGCTGCAGGCCGTCTTGGCCGGCACGCCGCCGCCCTGGCTGCGCAAGGCGCTGGCCAAGGGCCAGGAACGTGTTCTCGATTTCGAGGAATGAGGAAACCAACATGTCCGATACCGCGGTAGCCGTCGAAGCCGTCCCCGCCGAGCAGCGTCCTTTCGTCAAGGAGCTGATCAAGGTCTGGCGCGCCCAGGACACGCACGGGGCCTGGGAAGGCAAGAAAGACATCGACCTGCTCGAGCCCTACATCCTGGACAAGGAGAAGCGGCGGGCCCTGCCGATCATCGGCGATCCCGATCCCGAGACGATCTGGCGGCTCGAGCTGTTCTTCAACGCGATCGCGCTGTCGATCGAGAAGGCTACCGGCGTGATGATCTCGCCGATGCTCAAGATGAGCCACGAAGGCTTTGGACGGATGGTGCTGATCGGCGGCCGGCTGATCGTGGTCAACAAGCAGCTGCGCGATGTGCACCGCTTCGGCTTCGACAATCTCGGCAAGCTGGCGGACGAGGGCGACAAGTTCGTCAACGCCGGCGTCGAGATGATCGAGAAGTTCAAGGACGTCGCGAATTACTAACGGCGAGGATGAGAGATGAGCGACCTGGACACCCTGAAGGCCGAGATCAAGAAGCTCTCGGCGCGCGCCATGGATGCCAAGATGAACTTGCACGATCTGTCGGAGGAACTGCCCATCAATTGGGACCAGATCCTGCCGACAGCTCAGAAGGCCCACGAGGCGTTCGCCGAGCTGGAGAAGAAGCGGGCCGAGCTGAAGAAGCTCGAAGCCGCGTGAGCCTGCACAAGGACCCGTCATAATGTCCAATTCAACCCGCGACGGCCGCGACTGGCGGCCGGATTATCTGGTCGCCATCGATGCCGGCAAGTGTATCGGCTGCGGCCGCTGCTACAAGGTGTGCGGCCGCGAGGTCATGACCTTGAAGGGCATCAACGACGAGGGCGAGTTCGTCGAACTCGACGACGACGAGGATGACGAGGTCGAGAAGAAGATCATGGTCATGCACGACACCGGTGCCTGCATCGGTTGCGGCGCCTGTGCCAGGGTCTGCCCGACCAACTGCCAGACGCATTCGCCGGCGGCCTGAGATTGTGGAGCGTGCTGCCGTGCTGCGGATGGAGGCGAAATTCACGATCGGTCAGGTGACCCGGCACCGCGTCTATGATCTGCGCGGTGTCGTGTTCGACGTCGACCTGTCGTTCTCGGAAGGAGAGGGCTGGCGCGCGATCTCGATGGATGCCAGGCTCGACAAGGAGCAGCCGTTCTACTACCTGCTCGCCGAATCCGGCGAGAGCAGCTACATCGCCTATGTTCCCGAGCAGAACCTGGTGGCGGACGTCACGGGCGAGCCCGTCAAGCATCCCGACATCGGCGAGCTGTTCGATGTCGATGATGGCGGCGGCTACCACTACCGCGGGCGGATGTTTCAGTAGTCGTTTGATCAACCGTCATTGCGAGGAGCCGCAGGCGACGAAGCAATCCAGAGTCGTCGTGCCGCCCTGGATCGCTTCGCTTCGCTGCGCTCGCGATGGTATCAGTAGGGTGTTCAAAGGCGCCTGGGCGGTCTCTCAATCGAGCTCGGTTTAACGCGCCGTGCCCACCATCCGTCCGCGCGCGCGGAACGATCATGGTGCGCACGCCATCGCGCGGCGCTATGCGCCGCCCGACGCTTTGCCCACCCTACGATGCAACGCCTACTCGATCCCCTGTTCCCGGGCCTTCCACATCGCGGCGATCCGGAAGCGTTCGTTGATGGCGGCGGGGTTGGCGAGGATGTCGGCCTGGGCGGCGGCGAAGGCGCCCTCGACGATCGCGGCCTCGTCCTTGGTCAGGGTGATGCGGCCGGCCATGTGGGTCGCGTCGGGCGCGGCCTCCCAGATCTTGCGCCGGTTCGGGTGCAGCTTGACCTCAACCAGTTCGAACGCCTCGAGTTCGCCATCCAGACAAATCGCGAGACCGATCACCTCGACCTTGCGGCCGTCCTGCGTGGTCTTGACCAGGGTCTTTGCCATGCTCGTACTCCCGTCGTTGCTATCAGCTGAATCACGCAGCCGCCGCCGTGTCGTCGAGCTCGCTCCATTCAGCCCAGGAGCCGTCGTAGACGGCGGCATCGGGAACGCCCAGCCGATACAGCGCCAGCGCCAGCATGCAGGAGGTGATGCCCGAGGCGCAGGTGGCGACGATCGGCCTGCCGAGATCGACGCCGGTGGCCGCGAAGCGTGCGGCGAGCGCGTCGGGCGCCATGAGGACGCCGGTGTCGGGATTGACCAGATCGGCCCAGGGCAGGTTGACCGCGCCGGGGATGTGGCCCTGGCGCTTGAATGTGAACACATCAGCCTGTGTCCCGTCGAACTTGCCGGGGCCGCGCGCGTCAACCAGTTGCGCGCTGCCGCTCCGTAGCTGGCCCTGCACGCCGGCCGACGTCGCGACCAGCTTGGGCTTGAAGTCCGCCGTGAAGCTCGCTGGCGCCGGACGCACCGGTGTCATTTCCGCCGGCCGCTTCTCCTTGGTCCATTTGCCGAAGCCACCATCGAGCAGCGCGACGTTGTCGTGCCCGAACACGCGGAACATCCACCAGACGCGTGCCGCGGCCGAGCCGCCATAGTGGCGGTCATAGACGACGACGCGGTCGGAATTGCCGATGCCGAGCAGTCCGACCTTGAGCGCAAAATCCTCCGCAGCCGGCAGCATGTGCGGCAGCAGGGTCGATTTGTCGGCGACCTGGTCGATGTCGAAATGCACCGAGCCCGGCAGATGCCGGCCGCGATATTGCGTGCGGCCGTCGAGATTGGTGCTCGGATGATGCCAGGTGCAGTCGAGGATCTTGATGCCGGGATCGGTGAGGTGCTGCGCCAGCCATTCGGAGCTGACCAGGGCGTCAGAGGTGTCGGTGCTCATGCGTTCGCTCGCGATGTCGTTGATCCCAAAGAGATGGTCGATCCGATGACGGCCGTGGCGCGTCAGAGCGTCTTCGGCATCGGGTAGCCCGTGCGTGGGTGGGTGTCGTAGTATTCCGGACGCTCGGGCCAGCCGCCTTCGGCGATGATCCTGAACGTCGCAACCGTGACCGGCGCGCCGGGCGAGCACGACACTTCGGTGAACTTGATCTCGCGTTCGCCCGGACCGGCCGAGAAATCGGCGACCGTGGTGCCGTCGGCCTTGCGGGCGCGCGCAAAGCCGGGCGTGCCGACCGTGGTGGCGGGCACGGCCGCTGCCACGAAGTTCGGATGCTCGAAGCCGTCCGTCGCCGGGCCGAAAGCGGGAGAGCCGAAGGTGAAGGTCGCGAGGACGCCGCTGCGATCGACCGGCTTGTCGGCCGTCGTCGGGCGCGCCACCGAGTAGACCGTCAAGGTGCCGCCATCGAGGGCCGCCTTGATGTCGTCGAGCGAGCTCTCGACGAAGTCCAGTGTCACGTTCATGTCGATCTCCTTACAATGGCGCGTTTGGGCGCGTTTGCAGGAGAAATTTTCAAGTTCTGTGCCAGTCTTTCGCAGGAGCGAAGACGCGAGGCGAACAGGCAGAGTTGCGCGAATCTTGCAACGTGTCTTCTCAGCGAGCCGACCGTCGCTCTCGCCGTGCTGAAAGCGGCATTGTCGGACATGCGCCAGACATCGATGAGGCCTGACATGACGACCGACGTCGCCTACGCCATCTGCAGCTTCAACGACATCCCGAGCCGCCGCGCCATCGGCTTCCAGCTCATGATCGTGGCGGAGGACGGCAGTCACCGTCCCTGGCCGATCTTCATCATCCGCTGGGGCAAGCAGGTGTTCGGCTATCTGAACCTATGCCCCCACGACAAGGTCAATCTCGACTGGGAGCGCAATCAGTTCCTCGATGGAAATGGCCTGCGGATCCTGTGCGGCAAGCACGGCTCGCTGTTCGAGATCGGCACCGGGATGTGCGTCGACGGTCCGTGCAAGGGCGAGAGCCTGACGCCGGTCGCGCTGACGGTGCTCGATGGCGACATCTGCGTGACCGGCGTGACGCTGGTCGAGGATGACGACGATGGAGAGGACGAGACCGGCCTGCAGTGCGAGGAAGGCTGAGGCCAAAGCGGTCGGTGAAGCCCGGAGACAGGGCCGGGGCTTCACCTTGCACCTCAAGATCAGCTGAAGATCCGGTGGATCTCAGACCGGCCGGTTCTCGTTGCGGTTCTTCACCGGCTCCATCTTGGCCAGCGCATCCGCGTAAGCGATGACCTCGTAGGCCTCGTTGAAGGCCTTGGCGGCGTCGAGTACATAGTCGAGCTTGCCCGCGGTATCGAGCTTCTTGATGTCGTTCTTGTCGATTCCCAGCAGATCCATCATCTCTTTCCAGACCGTCGACTCGTCGCAGGGCAGGACATAGAAGGTGACGTCGCCCATCTTGATGCGATACTTCGCCAGAAGGTCGATGTTGTTGCAGAACATGAAGTAGCTGCCGTCGGGCCTCAACAGGCCCTTGAGAACCTCGACGGCCGTCTCGAGATAGGCGAGCGAATGGATGTAACCGACCAGCACCGGAATGGTCGGCTCGCCGTCATTGACGATCGTCAGCACCTGCTCGACCGAGAAGTCGGGCGGACGCTTCTCGTCCGCGACCTGGGTCTGGAATTTCAACGCGATGTCGCCGCGGAAGCCGAACCGTCCCGGCTTGGTGGTTGGCGCCTTCAGCACGGCGTTGAGCAGCCGTCCTTCCTTGTCGAGCTGCGCGAGCGCGGTGGTCTCGATCGCAACCGTCTTCTCCAATGTCGTCATCAGCAATCCCCTCGCATGGTCTCTTGAGCCGTCTCGCCGCACGGCGCGGTCAAAAGGGGCGTGATGCAAATTGTCTGCCGGTGTAGCTCACGCGTTGATTTGCTTGGCACTTTTGCCTGTCGTGAAAGCGCATTGTCGGATTTGCGCCCCGACATCCTTCCGACACGCCGGCGACGCGCCGCGCGGCGGTCGTGTCGGAAAGCCGACACGCGTCGGAAACGCCACAGGAGCGAAGCAAAAAGCCGAGTTCTTTCAGCCTATTGCCGATGGCACGAGACTTGCCAATCCTGTTCGCAGCAGCCGAATGGGAAAGGCGAGACGATGATGATCAACCTGACCGACAGCGCAATCAATGCGGTTCGCAACGCGATCACGACCTCCGACAAGCCGGTCGACGGCCTCAGGATCATGGTCGAGGCCGGCGGCTGCGCCGGGCTCAAATACAACATGGGTCTCGTCAGCGGCAGCGAGGCGGAGGACACCGTGATCGAGCGCGAGGGCGTGCGCGTGCTCGTCGATCACAAGAGCCTCGAATATCTCGAGGGAACGACGATCGATTTCGTCATCGCGCTGGAGGGCTCCGGCTTCACCTTCGAAAATCCGAACGCAAAGTCCAGCTGCGGCTGCGGCAAGTCGTTTGCGTGACCCCCAAGACATTCGAGAGAAGTGACATCATGCTGGTCGAATCCCAGGGCATCGTCGAAGCGCCGGCCCAGATGAGCGAGCGCGAGCGGATCATACGGGCCGTGATCGAGGAGGTTCGTCCGAACCTCAAGCGTGACGGCGGCGATTGCGAGCTCGTCGAGATCGATGGCAACAAGATCATGGTGAGGCTCGCGGGCGCCTGCATCTTCTGCAAGCTCGCCAGTGCGACGCTCGAGGGCATCCAGGCCCGCATGATCGAGAAGCTCGGCGAGTTCGTTCGCCTCGTGCCCGTCGCCGGCCCGCCGAAGGCGCGGCATTAAGGAGCGGCCTTGCGTCCGGTCTATCTCGACAACAACGCGGCGACACGCGCGGATCCAGAGGTCGTCGCGGCGATGTTGCCGTTCTTCTCGGACCAGTTCGGCAATGCCTCGTCCTCGCATGCGTTCGGCAGCGAGGTCGCAGGCGCCATCAGGCAGGCGCGCAAGAGCCTGCAGGCGTTGCTGGGCGCCGCCTTCGACCATGAGATCGTCTTGACCTCGGGCGGCACCGAGTCCGACAACACGGCGATCCTGTCGGCGCTGGAAACGCAGAGCGGCCGCGACGAGATCGTGACCACGGCGGTCGAGCATCCGGCGATTCTGTCGCTGGTGGAGTATCTCAGGGATAGACGCGGCCTCACGGCGCATCTGATTGGCGTCGATGCCGCCGGCTGCCTCGATCTGGAGGCCTACAAGCGCGCGCTGGGGCCGCGCACTGCGATCGCCTCGGTGATGTGGGCCAACAACGAGACGGGCACGCTGTTTCCGGTTCCTGAGCTGGCGAAGCTCGCGCACGAGGCCGGCGCGCTGTTCCACACCGACGCCGTGCAGGCGGTCGGCAAGATCGCGATCGATCTGAAATCCGCCGATGTCGATATGCTGTCGCTATCCGGCCACAAGCTGCATGGCCCAAAGGGCATCGGCGCGCTGTATGTCAGGAAGGGAACGCCCTTCGCACCGCTGCTGCGCGGAGGTCCGCAGGAGCGCCGCCGCCGTGGCGGCACCGAGAACGTGCCGGCTATCATCGGCCTCGGCAAGGCGGCCGAACTCGCCGGACAACATCTTGCCGACGAGCAGGGCCGCGTGTGCGCGCTCCGCGACCGGCTAGAGCAGGGCATCATCCAGAGCATCGGCCGTTGCGCCGTGCTCGGCGATCCCGAGCACCGGCTGCCGAACACCGCGAATATCGCCTTCCAGCATCTGGAAGGCGAGCCGATCGTGATGCGTCTGAACCAGGTCGGCATCGCCGCCTCGCTCGGCTCGGCCTGCGCATCCGGTTCGATGGAGCCGTCGCATGTGCTGCGCGCGATGAACGTGCCGCCGGATCTCCTACGCGGTGCCGTGCGCTTCTCATTGTCGCGCGACACCACGGAAGACGACATCAAGCGCGTGCTCCAAGTGCTGCCCGACATCGTCGGCCGGCTGCGCGAGACCTCGCCGGCCTGGCTGCAGCATCACCCCTCGTCATCGGCGGACCCTCTTCGATCCACGGAGCTCACGTAATGAAAGTCATGATCCGCCGCTCGCCGGAAACGGGCCTTTCCATCTACGTCCCCAAGAAGGACCTGGAGGAGCCGATCGTCGAGACCGAGCACGAGACCTTGTGGGGCGGCTGGATCAAGATCGCCAATGGCTGGGTGCTGGAGCTGCCGCAGATGGCCGCCGACACGCGACTGCCCATCACGATCAATGCGCGCAAGCGCGGCGGAGAGGGAGACGAGTGATGAACGCGCCATTTCCTCATATCGACATCGTCAAGCAGGCCGACGCCGAGGCGCTGCTCAAGGACGTCGTGGCCAAGCTCAGGAACAGCCAGGTCGTGCCCTATCTCGGTCCGGCCGTGTCGGAGCCGTCAGGCACGGCGGTGCCGATGAGCCCCGAAGCGCTGGCGGCCTTCTTCGGCACCAAGGTGGCGCTGCCGCGCCGCGCCAAGGGCAATGCCTGGGCCTCAGCCCAGCACATCGAAAGCACCAGGCATCGATCGAGCGTCACCGCGCTGATGGCGGAAGCCTTCGCCGTCCCGGTTGCGCCCACGCCGCTGCAGCAACATCTGGCGTCGCTGCCGCTGCCGATGATCGTCGACAGCTGGTATGACGGCGCGATGCGGACGGCGCTGTCCCAGCGCAGCGATTGGGGTGAGGTTCAGGGCATCACCCGCGCCCATATCGGCGAGGATCGCTGGTATCGTTTCTATGATGCCGCCGGCGCCGAAGCCAGCCGTGACGGCGCCCAGGGCTGGACGACGCTGCTGTACAAGCCGCATGGCGGCATCGTCCCGGCCAAGAACTTTCTGATCACCGACGCCGACTATGTTGAGGTCCTGACCGACATCGACATCCAGACGCCGATCCCCGACACCGTCAAGGATCGCCGCACCGACCGCAGCTTCCTGTTCATCGGCTGCCGCTTCAACGACCAGCTGCTGCGGACCTATGGCCGCCAGGTCATCAAGCGCTCCGGCACCGAGCATTATGTGCTGGTCGAGCCGGACTCGCTTTCGAAGAACGAGCTCAAGTTCTTCATTGCCGAGCGGCTGACGCCGATCGCGATCCCGCTGGCGCGCGCCACTGAGATCATCATCGGCGGCTGAGCGAAACACTCGATCGGATCATCGGGCAGCGCGGCGCAAGCCGCGCTGTTTCGTTGTTCCATCCGCCTTCGCCGCGTGCTGGCGTGAGTCTGTAACGTTTCTAACATCGGCCGAAGCGAGAGCCTCTCGCATGTTGACAAGGCGACAGCTGCGGTTGCTTCGCTAACGCGTTGATAGTCCGACGAAATGATCGTGTCCGCGGCGTGGCACGCGAGTTGCTGATCCCTAAGCCAAGGCGGTTTGCGGCTCGCCAGCAACGTTTAGGAGCGGACATGGACGCGTCAGTGCAGCACGAACAGGCGACGATACCGGACGGCGAGCAGCTGAGCTCGGTGATGCAGACCATCGCGGAGCACAAGGGCTGCGGTACCTCGGGCGGCAGCGGCAAGGCGAGCTGCGGCTCGGGCGCCGGCGAGAACGACCTGCCGCCGGATATCTGGGAGAAGGTGAAGAACCATCCCTGCTATAGCGAAGAGGCGCATCATCACTATGCGCGCATGCACGTCGCCGTGGCGCCCGCCTGCAACATCCAGTGCAACTACTGCAACCGCAAATATGACTGCGCCAACGAGTCGCGTCCCGGCGTGGTCAGCGAGAAGCTCACGCCCGAGCAGGCCGCCAAGAAGGTGCTCGCGGTCGCGTCGACCATTCCGCAGATGACCGTGCTCGGCATCGCCGGCCCCGGCGATCCGCTCGCCAACCCCGAGAAGACCTTCAAGACATTCGAGCTGATCGCGCGCACCGCGCCCGACATCAAGCTGTGCCTGTCGACCAATGGTCTTGCGCTGCCCGACCATGTCGACACCATCGCCGGCTTCAACGTCGACCACGTCACGATCACGATCAACATGGTTGATCCCGAGATCGGCGCCAAGATCTATCCCTGGGTGTTCTGGAAGCACAAGCGCTACACCGGCGTCGAAGCCGCCAAGCTGCTCACCGACCGCCAGCTGCAGGGCCTGGAGATGCTGACCGAGCGCGGCATCCTCTGCAAGGTCAACTCGGTGATGATCCCGGGCGTCAACGACAAGCATCTCGTCGAGGTCAACAAGGCAGTGAAGTCGCGCGGCGCCTTCCTGCACAACATCATGCCGCTGATCTCCTCGCCCGAGCACGGCACCGTGTTCGGCCTGACCGGCCAGCGCGGCCCGACCGCGCAGGAGCTGAAGGCCCTGCAGGACGAGTGCGAAGGCGAGATGAACATGATGCGGCATTGCCGCCAGTGCCGCGCCGACGCTGTCGGCCTGCTCGGTGAGGATCGCTCCGCCGAGTTCACCACCGACAAGATCATGGCGATGGAGGTGAACTACGACATCGACAGCCGCAAGGCCTATCAGGAAGCGGTCGAGAGCGAGCGCGTGGCCAAGGTCGTCGCCCGGCAGGAGGAGCTTGCCTCGCTCGCCGGCCAGTCCAGCGACATCAAGCTGCTGGTCGCCGTCGCCACCAAGGGCTCCGGCCTGATCAACGAGCATTTCGGCCACGCCAAGGAGTTCCAGGTCTACGAACTGTCCACGGCAGGTGCGAAGTTCGTCGGTCACCGCCGCGTCGACCTGTACTGCCAGGGCGGCTACGGTGACGAGGACAGCCTGGAGACCGTGATCCGCGCCATCAACGACTGTCATGCGGTGTTCGTCGCCAAGATCGGCGGCTGCCCAAAGAGCGACCTGCAGGCGGCGGGCATCGAGCCGGTCGACCAGTTCGCCCACGAGTTCATCGAGAAGTCCGCGATCGCCTGGTTCAAGAACTATCTCGACAAGGTCAATAGCGGCGAGATCCAGCACGTCGTGCGCGGTGACGCTGAAATTCGCCAGGGCGCCCTGATCTCGGCCGCGTGACGTCCAATTCCGGCGGCACTGCGGTGCCGCCGGTCCCTTTCGACAGGAGCATCTGATGACTTTGAAGATCATCGCCTCGCAGTGCACGAGCTGCTCGGCCTGCGAGCCCGAATGTCCGAACGTGGCGATTTCCGAAAAGAACGGCACCTTCGTGATCGACCCCAAGAAGTGCACCGAGTGCCTCGGCCATTTCGACGAGCCGCAATGCGCCGCCGTCTGCCCGGTCGACAACACCTGCGTGATCGACAATTCGTTTCCGCGCTATCAGCCGCCGGCTTGAGGGAGAGCGAGATGAACTTCACTCTCACGCCAGCCGCGCAGAAATTCATGCGCATGATGCTGCGGGCCGACGGGATCACTGGCTCGGGCTTCCGGCTCGCCGTCTCTCCCGGCGGCTGTTCCGGTCTCGCAGCCGACATCAGCGTGCTCGCCACGCCGCAGCCCGGCGACGCCGTGGTCGAGCGCGACGGCGTCAAGTTGTTCCTGCCGGCGGAGAGCCGGCTGTTGCTGGACGGCGTCACCATCGACTTTACTGACACCGCGACCCAGACGGGGCTCGTGTTTCACGATCCGAAGCAGGTCTCGTGCTCTAGCCACGCCTTGAAGGCGCTGCAGTAGCGGGGAACAGCGCCATGCCCACCGATGCCCGGCCCAGCTCCCAGACCGCCATCGAGGACGCGCTGCTTGCCGACGCGTTGCTCGGCGGTGGGCTGCCTGAGGAGGCTGAGCACCACCTGTGGCAGGCGAGCCAGAGCTACCATTTCGACGAAGTCGCCGAGGGACATTTGAAGGAGGCCGAGGCGCTGGCGCCGGATCATGCCGCAGTGCTGATCGGCTTTTACCGCTTCTATTTCTACAAGGGGCGGCTGGCGGACGCGCTGCGGATCGCCAAGCGGTGCCTGGCAAAGGCCGCGGTTGAGAACCATCTGCCGCCACATTGGCGCGACGTCCGGCCCGAGCACGCGGAATTTGGCAGTTTCGACCACATGCTGCCGCGCTTCTTCATGTTCACCTTGAAGGGTTACGCATACCTGCAGATGCGGCTCGGCAATCTCGTGGAAGGGCGGCTCGCAGTGCAGAAGCTGCTCGACCTCGATCCCAGCGACAAGATCGGCGCGCGCGTCCTGCTCGAGGTCGTAGACCGGGTGGAGCTCGACGATGAGTGACGACATCGACGAGGCTGTCGACTGGCAGGGCACCGATATCAGTTGTGCGGGCTGCGCGCATGAGGCGCTTGAAGCATCGGGGCGCTGCCGTCTCAAACATGCTTGCGTGCACGATCGCTATGCCCGGCGCATCGACCGGTTCTTCAACTGGAATCCGGCGCTCGCCAACGACTACGTCAAGCATCCCCATTTCGAGGTGCGCGCGATCGCGGCCAAGCACGCCAGCCCGTTTTATCTGACGCCGCTGCTCGACGATCCCGAGGAGACGGTGCGCTGGAACGCAGCTCGGCGGCTGCCGAAGCGGCTGGTGCTGCGGCTACGCCATGATCCGCATCGCGAGGTCCGCATCCGCATCGCGACCGTGCTCGATCCGGAAGACCTGATGCCGATGATGTTGGACAACGACTACTACGTCCGCCTCGTCGTGGCACGGCGGATCGTGCCGTCGGTGCTTGGCCGCATGATGGGCGATCCGGAGGCCGAGGTTCGCCGCGTCGTCGCCCGCCGCATTCCGACCGATTGGCTGCTTGGCATGATCAGCGACCCCGACGCGCGGGTGCGGCTGGAGGTCGCGGAGCGCCTTGCGCCGGATCTTCTCACTGCGATGTGCAAGGATGCCGACTGGCGCGTGCGCCATGAGGTTGCGAGCCGCATTGCGATCAGCGAGCTCTCCGAACTGGCGCGCGACGAGGATCCGCTGGTGCAGGAGATGGCGCGCGGCCGGCTTGCGAACCGTTCCGGAGCTGCGATGGAGAAACCGGCATGAGCAACATCGTTCGTGACAGCGAAGTGGTGGAACTGTCCGCGCCGCCATACTTCACTTTCGGTGAGAAGGTGAAGGCGAAGCGCACCATCCGCAACGACGGCACCTACGCGGGCAAGGAGATCGGCGAGATCCTCGCGAAGAAGGGCGAGATCGGCTACGTCGTCTCGATCGGGACCTTCCTGCAGCAATTCTACATCTACGGCGTCGAGTTTCTCGAAAGTGGAAACCGCGTCGGCATGAAACGCAAGGAGCTCGACCCCGCCATGCCGCGGGAAGAGCTCGAAGACGATTTGCCGCTGCCGGGAGCATACCAATCATGATCGAGCCGCGCCTGCCTAAATATCAATGGGGTCAGCGCGTGAAGGCGCGGATTGATCTCGTCAACGACGGTTCGTTCCCGAATGCGCCCACTGAGGCGAAGCTCGTCGGCATCGGCGACATGGGCGAGATCGTGCAGGTCGGAACGCATACGGAAGCGAACATGCCGATCTATCTCGTCGAGTTCGGCGAGCACCTCGTGGTGGGTTGTCTCGAAGAGGAGATCGTCCCGGTAGAGGGGTGATGATCATCCATGGCCGCAACAGCGCTCAAGCCCAGCCTCATCCTGCCTGCGCATCCC
Organism: Bradyrhizobium oligotrophicum S58; assembly: GCF_000344805.1. Lineage (NCBI taxonomy): Bacteria > Pseudomonadati > Pseudomonadota > Alphaproteobacteria > Hyphomicrobiales > Nitrobacteraceae > Bradyrhizobium > Bradyrhizobium oligotrophicum. The sequence continues at coordinate 2,615,025 of NC_020453.1, forward strand.
AACGAGCTGGATCGCAGGCGGATCGAGCGCGCGCTGAAGTCGCGCAAGCGCTACCGCTATGTCGAGCCGACGGTCGCGCCGGTCGATGAAGGTTATCACGTCCAGAGTCCGTGCTGCTCGCGCAACATCGATAAGGACGGCGGCGTGGTCGACGTCGCCTTGCTGCGCCACGATCCGACGAATGCGATGTGGAAACTATTCTGGAGAGATCATGCCCAGGGGATCTGGGAGCTGCACAGCGTGCACAAGCGGTTGACCGCGGCGGTCGACGAACTGAACGCCGACCCCGAGCGGATATTCTGGCAGTAGAGCGAAGAGGACGGGCGACATGGCACTTGCCGACCAGGAACTGAATGAGATCGAGCAGGTCCTCGCCGGACCCGACGCTGGAGGCTTCGCCTATGGCGAACTGCGCCGGCGCTTTCCGCATCTGGTCCTGACGCGCTGCGATGCCTCCGACGTGACGGAAGAGCCGTTCCGCAGCTACCCGGCGTTCGACCTGCATCTGCTCGATGCCAGCGATCATTGCGCCGGGGTCACCGACGACCCCGCGAAAGCGACCGGCTTGATCCTGGCGAAGCGGAGCGGATCATGACCAAGCCCTATCTCGTGCATGACGCCGATCGGCAGGAGCAGGACGAAGCCGAGTTGACGCCGGTCGGCTCCGACTTCATTCCGTTGTCCGATCCCGATATCACGACGGCCGAGATCGCAGCGGTGGAGGCGACATTGCGCTCGCCGCGCCTGTCATCGGGGCCGCTGGTCGAGGAGTTCGAGGCCGCGTTCGCCGCTTATCTCGGGCGCAAATATGCCATCGCCGTTCCAAGCGGGACGCTCGGCCTGCTGCTGGTCCTCAAGGCGATGGGGATAGGAGGTGGCGACGAGGTGATTGCATCGTCCTATTCGTTCCGCGAGGTCGCTCATGCGATCAGCATCGTCGGCGCCAAGCCGGTGTTTTCCGACATCGACTACTATTCCGGGACGTTGGCGCCCAGCAAGATCGAGGCGCGTATCACGGACAGAACCAGGGCGATCCTCGCCGGCAACACCAACGGTCATCCGGCCAAATGGACCGAGCTGCAGGCGATTGCGAAGACGCACGGTCTGCCGCTCATCGAAGATTCGACCGAGGCGATCGGCTCGAAATATCAGGGTGCGCTGGTCGGCACCTTCGGCGCCGCCTCGGTGTTCGACTTCTCGCAGCCGTTCGCGCTGACCTGCGGCGAGGGCGGCATGGTCGTGACCGACGATGTCGACATCGCCGTTGCCGTGCGCCGCCACCGCTCGCACCGGCTCGACGAGCGCGCATCGGTGGTGGTCAGCAGCAGCGCATCGCATCAGGCCGTGATGAGCGACGTCACCGCGGCGCTCGGGCTGGCGCAGCTGAAGCGGATCGATGAGATCCTCGAGCGGCGCAAGCTGGTCGAGCAGATCTACTACAGCGAGGTGCAGTCGTTCGAGGGTATCAAGGACCCTTATGTCGGCCCAGATGTCACCGAGGTGAACTGGTTTCTCTACCAAGTCCATCTGGGCACGCGGTTCTCGAAGTCGAGCCGGGATTCGATCGTCGAGGATCTCAGGGTCGAGCAGATCGAAGCCATCGCCTATTCGAATCCACTGCATCTGCAGCGGCACTATTTCGACATGGGTTACCGGCGCGGCGACTGCCTCGTGACCGAGAAGGTCGCCGACCGCGTGGTGGCCTTGCCGTTCCACGTTCATCTGACTTCCGACCAGATCGCCTTCATCGTCGCGACCATGAAGGACGCGTCGGTCAATGTCGGAGCGGGCGCGGCGATCTACTGACGAGTTCTGACCTCAAACTGGAGAAGGAGAATCCAAGTGGCGACATTGACGGTAATGCCATCAGGCAAGACGATCGAGGTGGGGGAGGGCACGACGATTCTGGCGGCGCTGCTCGGCGCCGAGGTCGAGATCCCGCACAAGTGCGAGGGCCAGGCGAAGTGCGGCTCGTGCCACATCTTCCTGCAGGAAGGTCGCAAGGGTGTCTCGAAGGTCTCCAAGCTCGAGAACGAGAAGCTCGACAGCATCGTCGGCGTCGGCTCGAAATCCCGGCTCGCATGCCAGGCAACCATTCTGGGCACCGAGAACGTCAAGATCGAACTGCTCGGCTTTGGCTCAGGTCTGTAACAGGAGGGATCACATGGACAGCATTACGCTTCACGTCCGGTTTGCGTCGGATGGAACGGTCGCCGAAATCAGCGAGCGGCCGGTCGGGCTGACGCCGCAGCAGTGGTTCGACAAGTTGAGCGAGGCGATCGGCATGAAGGCCTATCAGACCTTCGCCGGCGGTCGCGGCGTGTTCAAGGTCGCGCGCGACCAGATCGAGGCGCTGAAGACCGCGGCCGTGGCGTGACAGCTGCACGGCGGACCCATGCTTGAAGCGGCGGCGTGATGACGGATACAAAGCGGGATTGCCGGTTCTTTGTCTCGTATACCGGCGTCAAGCTGCCGCTGCGGCTGGTCACGGCGATCACGCCGGAGCAGCTGTCGAACCGCAACACGTTCATCCGCGGCTATTTCGATGCCGCGGGTGCGCTGACCGGGTTCGAAAAGATCGTCTATGGCGAGATCGAGCTCACGCACAGCTACAGCTACCATGCCAATGGCGTGCTGAGCCGCGCCGAGATCGTGATGCTCGACGAGGAGCCGGTGACGCTGAATTTCGACGAGAACGGCGCGCCTGCGGCCGCGCAAGATGCTGCGTGAGCGGGAGGGGCCGTGACTGTCGCCAAGCTGATCGAGGCTCTTGCCAGCATGCCGAAGGACGCTATCGTGCTGATGGACAGCGGCGCCGGATTGTCGCGTGTCGATGCGCTGGAGCTCGTGGACGAGCAGGGGCCCGGCGCGCCGGCTGAGGTCATCCTGCAGCCAAGCTTGGACGAGTAGAGACAGGAACGGCCGAATGACGGATGCTGGGACGTCAGAGACTGGAACTTCGAAAGCGGCACCGGTGGTCACGCCCTATGAGCGGATCGGTGGCGCGGTCGTGGTCGATCGTCTCGTTGAAGCCTTCTACCACCGGATGGACACGCTACCCGAGGCGAAACAGATCCGCGACATGCACGGCACCAATCTTGGGCCGATCAAGCACATCCTGAAGCGGTATTTTTCGGAATGGCTCGGCGGCCCAAAACTGTATTCGCCGGAGAAGGGCCATCCCCGGCTGCGCCAGCGCCATATGGGCTTTGCTATCGGCAATGCCGAGCGCGACGCCTGGCTGCTGTGCATGCGCGGCGCGCTCGAGGAGACGGTCAGCGATATCCAAGCGCGGCAGGATGTCGACGCCGCCATGACCAAGCTCGCCGACTGGATGCGCAACCAGGCCGGCAATCCGCACGACGCCCGCGCGGGACGGCCGTGAGCTGATGCTCGTAGTTGGTAGGGTGGGCAAAGCGAAGCGTGCCCACCGTAACGCTGCCACCCGACGAGACTGTTCGAACGGTGGGCACGGCGCACTTCGGGCGGTGTGTTTCACGACCGCCGGTGGCGCCTTTGCCCACCCTACGGATCAACGGCTGCGTAGCTAATACAGCGGCACGCCGAAGAAGTTCTCGTCGTCGCCGCCCCAGGCGCGATGCAGCGCCAGGGCGTTCTGCCATTGCGCCATCTCGGCATCGCTGGCGCTGCGGTGGGTGACCTTGCCGTCCGGCTTCTCGGCCAGCAGATAGGGCTTGCCGTTGCGAATGAAGCGGTTGAGATCCCTGGTGTCGTTGGGGCGCACGACGCAGCGCGGAGTCTCGTCGATCAGGATGGTGGTCGGCAGCATCGTTGCGCTCTCCATCGCTCCATGGGTTATTGCTCGGTGGCCATCAGTCAGCCGGTGGTCCCATGTCGTCGTCGGCCTTCTTCTTCTTTTTCTTGTCGGTCTTGGCGAGTGCGTAGGCGCCGGCATTCTTCAGCGTGATCGGGGGCTGGCCGACGACATATTGCGAGATCCACGCCATGGTTCGCTCATGCGCCAGCGCGGCGGCGGCCTCGTCGTACGTCTCACCCTCGCCATCGAACGCGTGGGAGGCGCCGGGATAGGAGAAGGCGCTGACTTCGGGATGATAGGCGCGGAACATGCTGACGTCCGTGAAGGGGACGACGGCGTCGGCCTCGCCGAAATGCAGCAGCGTCGGCACTTTGCGCTTGGCGCCGGCCGCATCGACCACGCCGGTCGCGTAGTAGCTCACGGCGCAGGCCAAGCCCGACACGCGGTTGGCCGCGTTGTAGGCCAGACCGCCGCCGCCGCCGAAGCCGACCAATGCGACCTTGCCGCAATCCTTGACGCTATCGACCGTCGACTGAATCTCGGCCAGCAGAGCCGCCGCTGGATCCTGCGCGGCCGCGGCGGGCTCGCTGTCAGTTTCGGTCGCGGTCGTCACCGGGGGCGATAACTCGGGCGCGATCACAACGTAGCCGCTGGCTGCGAATGTGCCGGCGAGTTTTCGCACCTTGCCCGCGGCGTTGGCGCAGTCCGGCAGCACGACGATGGCGCCCTTCGGCGTCTCGGCGGGATCGGCGCGAAACGCCTGGAATGTGTGTCCGTCGCTGGCGGTCAGCCTGACCGTGCTCTCCGTGGGCATGCGATGCTCCTGCTTCTTTCGGCGCGGTAGCCGCGCGTTACAACAAACCCAGCTCCAACGCGGTCTCTTCGGACATGCGCGACTTGTCCCACGGCGGCTCGAACACGAGCGTGACTGTGACCGAGACGACGCCGTCGACGGACTGAACCGCTTCCTCGACCATCCGGACGATCTCGCTCGCGACCGGGCAGCCTGGCGCCGTCAAGGTCATGTCGATCTCGATCGCGCCGCCACCCTGGTGAGCGATCCGATAGATCAATCCGAGATCGTAGACATTGACCGGAATCTCGGGGTCATAGACCGTCCGCAAGGCGGCGATCACACTCTCGGCGGCATCCTGGGAGCCGGTCGACAGGGCGGTCTGCGCCGTGGGAGGAGGGGGCGCGGCGTGCATGGTGGTCATGCGTTGGTTCCTCTCTGGATTCTGGTTCGCTCCGGGCGATGGTCGTTCGGCTTCGTGTCCGTATTGCGCGTTGCTTCAAGCATGATGGTGTCTCACTCCGAGCCGATCCCCTCGGCGAGCGCGGCGACGACCGGCCATCCGACGGCGCCGGTCGGGTCGAGCCGGCGCAACGCGCCGAGCATGTTGGCCGCGCTGGTGGAATCGTTGTTGCGCAGGTGAATGAAGGCGAGGGCTTTCAGCGTGTAGAGCGCGAAGCGGCCGGCGCCATCGGGCAGCGGATCGTGCGGCACCCAGCGCCGCCAATCCGCAGGCCAGCCGGCCTGGCGCGCAGCCTCCGCGAGACCGAGCTCGGCGACCGCCTTCGCCTCGTCGAGATGGCCCTGATAGGTGTGAATCTTATAGAGACAGAAGTAGGTCGGCAGCTGCTGTGGCGCGGCGGCCAGCGCCTGTCGAAACAGCCGGTCGGCCCGGACGTGGTCGCGGCGGTACGCCGCCACGCCCTGCTGCAGCAACGCATCGATCTCTTCAGGCAGGTCGCCGAAGTTGATCGTGTCGGGTTCACTGACGAGTTCGAGCATTGCATTGACCTCGATCAAAGCTTTGCAAGACGCGGACCGTTCTTACGCAGGCGCAGCAGGCGCGGGCGTCGGTACGAAGCGCGCGGAAAACGCGGCGGATGTTGCATTTTCAACGCTCGATCTTTGCTGCGCTGTCAGCGATGTCGCAAAGACGACGCGCCTCGTGACGGCTTCGGTGCAGCACGGGCGTCGAACGACGATGAGCCGGCGAATACGACCTGCAAAGGATTGGTTCGGAGCTTGCATGACGCCCTGCCAATCCAGCGGGAGACACGGCGATGGCGATGGCAGCAACTGATATCGAGCGTCTGATCAAGGACGCGTTCCCGGATGCAATCGTCGTGATCGAGGATCTGGCCGGCGACGGCGACCATTATTCGGCGCGCGTCACCTCACAGGCTTTCGCGGGAAAGAGCCGGGTGCAGCAGCATCAGATGGTCTATTCGGCCCTGAAGGGCCAGATGGGCGGCGTTCTGCATGCGCTCGCGCTCGAGACATCATTGCCGAAATGATCGGCGCTGCCGAACTGATCGGTCGCATCCAGGGATGAAAGGATTACGTCAATGTCGACATCCGAACGCATTCAGAAGCTGATCGACAGCAATGATATCGTTCTCTTCATGAAGGGCGTGCCGGCGGCACCGCAATGCGGCTTCTCGTCCGCGGTGGCACAGATCCTGGCAAAGCTCGACGTGCCCTTTGAAGGCGTCAACGTGCTGGCCGATCCCTTCATCCGCGAGGGAATCAAGGAATTCTCCAACTGGCCGACCATTCCCCAGCTGTATGTGAAGGGCGAGTTCGTCGGCGGCTGCGATATCGTGCGCGAGATGTTCCAGGCCGGTGAGCTCGCGACCCTGCTGGCCGACAAGGGCATCAAGGCGCCGGCGTCATGAGCGATTCTGAAGTCGCCGAGGCCGATGACGAGTTCGAGGTTCCGCAGCTCTACAAATATCACGCCTTCGTCTGTCTGACGCAGCGGCCACCGGGACATCCGCGCGGCAGCTGCGGCGCGCTCGGCGTGCAGCCGCTGTGGGACCGGCTCACCAAGACCATCGAATCGCAGCGGCTGACGGATATCGGCGTCACCGCCGCCGGGTGCTTCGGCTTCTGCAGTGCAGGCCCGATGATGGTGGTCTATCCCGATGGCATCTGGTATCGGCCGACCAAGCCTGAGGACATCGACGAGATCGTCGAGTCCCACTTCAAGCAGGGCAAGCGCGTCGATCGCCTCGTGATGGTCCTGAAGCGCTGAACGTGTGGACCGGAGCCGCTCAGCGCGGCTCCGGACATGGTGTAGACGGTTCGGGTCGCGTGCAGCCCTGGACATCGTCCAGGTCATCGTCACGCTGAAGCAGCGACAGCACCGGCTGGCGGTCGAAGCCGGCGCAGCACTGGCCATCGGCTTCGATGAGCGGGCGGCGGATCAGCAGTGGGTCCTCGAGCATCAGATCGATCGCTGCGACGGCGCCGATCGTCTCCGGCTCGATCTCGCCGGATTTGACGCGCGGCGAGGCTGGGTTGAACCAGGCCCAGACCGGCGTCTCGGCAAAAAACGCACGCAGCCGCTCGCCGGTCCAGGGCTCGGTCAGAAGATTCCGGGCGACCACCTCATGGCCGGCGCGCGCCAGCATCAGCTTCTGGCGCGCATTGGTGCCGCAACCCGGCTTCTCGTAGAACACGATCGTCGTCACGTCAGATGCCACCGAGCTGGACCAGCGTCGCGCCGCCGGCGCGGCCGAGAATGGTGTCGACCTTCTTGCGCACCGTTTCGATCGTGAGCGGCTTGACCACGGCGCCGTGTGCACCGGCCTTGAGCCCTTCGATCGCGATTGCCTCGTCGGACTTCGCGGTGACGATCAGGATCCGAACGCCCTTGAATTTGGCAGCGATCTCCCGGATGAGCTCGGGACCGCGTTGCTTCAGAAATGAGACGCCGAGCAGCACCACGTTCGGCGCTAGCCAGTCGACGCCCTTCTCATAAGCCTCCTCCGGTGTCGCCAGCTCATGTGTCTCGATTTCATCGTGTAACATGAACTGCAGGGCCGCACGCGTGATCTCGTCGTCATCGATCACGAACACGCGCCGCTGGTCCACCGCTTTCGCCGTTTCAACGCCGATCTGCATTGCATCCTCCTCAAGTCTCTGCCGCAAGGCTGCACAGGAGGACTAGCAAATCTCGTTCCGCACCTTGCGCGGCTGCAGAGCGGCTCCGTTGTGTCGTTTCGGACAGCGCGGCGCGTCATCGGATCTTGCGAGGCATTCCGATGTCGGGTTTGCAACACGCCGCGATCGGCTGCGGATTGCTCCTCATCGCCTTCAAAACATGGCCATTTTCGTTGTTCGCAAGCTCTGGCACAGCGGTTGCAAAACTGTTTGCCAGGCAATGGTTGAGGGCTGAGTGCACGCCGACGCTTCGGACGAGCGATGCTCTCCTTCCCAACAACCCGTCTGCCGGTTCGGACACATGAGAGGACGCAGTCACGCCTCGCGAGAAGCGGGCGCGACTTAGGCAATCGGTTGATGGAGAGCAGAATGTCATCCCTGCGACAAATCGCATTCTACGGCAAAGGCGGCATCGGCAAGTCGACGACGTCGCAAAACACCCTGGCGGCGCTGGCCGAGATGGGTCATCGGATCCTGATCGTCGGTTGCGACCCCAAGGCGGATTCGACCCGCCTGATCCTGCACGCCAAGGCGCAGGACACGATTCTCAGCCTGGCCGCTGCCGCCGGCAGCGTCGAGGACCTCGAGATCGAGGAGGTCATGAAGGTGGGCTATCGCGACATCCGTTGCGTCGAGTCCGGCGGTCCGGAGCCGGGCGTCGGCTGCGCCGGCCGCGGCGTCATCACCTCGATCAACTTCCTGGAAGAGAACGGCGCCTATGAGGACATCGACTACGTGTCCTACGACGTGCTCGGCGACGTGGTCTGCGGCGGCTTCGCGATGCCGATCCGCGAGAACAAGGCGCAGGAGATCTACATCGTGATGTCCGGCGAGATGATGGCGATGTATGCCGCCAACAACATCTCCAAGGGCATTCTGAAATATGCGAACTCCGGCGGCGTGCGCCTGGGCGGCCTGGTCTGCAACGAGCGCCAGACCGACAAGGAGCTGGAGCTGGCGGATGCGCTCGCCAAGAAGCTCGGCACCAAGCTGATCTACTTCGTGCCGCGCGACAACATCGTGCAGCACGCCGAGCTGCGCCGCATGACCGTGCTGGAATATGCGCCGGACTCGGTGCAGGCCGGCCACTACCGTTCGCTGGCGGAGAAGATCCACAACAACGCCGGCAAGGGCATCATCCCGACCCCGATCACGATGGACGAGCTCGAAGACATGCTGATGGAGCACGGCATCATGAAGGCCGTCGACGAGAGCCAAATCGGAAAGACTGCCGCCGATCTCGCCGCAACGGCTTAAGCAGTCTTGGTACCGGCCTTCCTCCCGTCGGAGGGCCGGTACCTCATTGCATGTCCCATCGGCAGATACAGCAGGGGATCGCGACATGGCCATCGCAACTGGATCAACATCCGTTGGTGGAAGCCTGCAACCGCTGCCGGGCAGCACAGCCTTCCTGGACGACGACAGGCGGCGTCACGGGCGCGAGATCTACCGCCTGTTGACGGGCACCGATCCCGCCGAAGCGCTGATCGACAGCGACGCCAGTTTCGACCGCCACGTGATCGCATCGATCCTCGCGGTCTCCGCGATGGAACACGGCGCGCTGGCGGAGCGCGTTGGGCTTTCGACCGTCGAACTGATTGCCTTGCTGGCGCGGCTGTTTCCCGCAGCATCGATCGATTCCTCCTGGCTGCCGGTCACCGGCGCCGCGGCGGCGCCCGATGACGATGAGGTCGCGATGGTGCGCGACCTGCTCGCGGCACAGCGCTCCACAGCGGGCGACGTCGGTCGGTGGCTCACGGCCATGGTGGCGCGCCGCGCCATGGAGCCGAACCATCTGTGGGAGGACCTCGGTCTGCGCGAGCGCTCCGAGCTGTCGCGGCTGCTGCTGCGCCACTTCGCACCGCTGGCCAGCCGCAATACCAGGAACATGCGCTGGAAGCGCTTCTTCTACCGCATGCTGTGCGAGGACGATGGCTTCGTGATGTGCACGACGCCGATCTGCACCCAGTGCAACGACTTCCAGCTCTGCTTCGGCGAGGAGAGCGGCGAGAGCCGGATGGCCGAGCGCCGCCGCGAGGTCGCGCTCCAGGAGGCGGCAAGCGCCGCAATGTGAGTTTCGAGGACTGCGATGATGTTGATGGAAAGCCAGCTCCGATCGCCGTGCACCGTTGATGGTGAGCTGTGCTCCGTCGCGGAAAGCTGCGAAGCGGGCGAGATCCTGATGCGCCGCTGCGAGGACGCGCTGCGCCGGGCTGGCCTGCGCCCGACGCAGCAGCGTCAGCAGCTGAGCCGCATTCTGTTCGGCAATGGCGACTGTCACATCACCGCCGATGCGCTCTATGCCGCGGCCGTCGCGACCGGAATGAAGATCTCGCAGGCGACGATCTACAACACGCTCAATCAGTTCGTTGAGCTCGGATTGCTGCGGCAGATCGGGGTCGATGGCTCCAGATCGTTCTTCGACACCAACACGACCGTGCATCCGCATTTCTTCTACGAGGACGAGGGCGTGCTCGTCGACGTGCCCGGCCATGTCGCATTCGACCAACTGCCCGAGCCGCTGCCGGGCTACGGCATGGAGCGGATCGACGTCATCATCCACCTGCGCCGCAAGCGCGACGCCTGACGGCGTCGGCCGGCTTGCCGCATCGCGGCTGTGCGCAGGGCCCGCCGCCTCCTGCGTTGGATTCCCGACCCTGTTACGAATCCGACAATTCCCTCGTAGGAAAAATCATCATCTTCTCAATGGATTGGAGTGATTTCCGGCCGTGGCATGGCCGTTGCTCAGTGACTTTAAGGCCGCGACGGAGTGTCTCGTTCCAGCGGTCGACACAGGTTGCGACGGAGCAAGTGAATGCCTGACGTCCCCGGACAGCGCGGGCCGCACACCGCCCAGGATGCCGGCTCTGCCGCGAGCCGGATATTTGGGAGCCCGATGCCGCGGGTGATCCTGAACGATACGACCTTGCGTGACGGTGAGCAGGCCCCAGGGGTGGCCTTCGCCCTCGGCGAGAAGCTCGCGATCGCGCGCGCCTTGGCGCGTGCCGGCGTGCCGGAGATTGAGGCCGGAACGCCGGCGATGGGGGCGGATGAAATCGCCGCGATCCGCGCGATCGTCGAAGTCGGTCTGCCGGCGACCATCATCGGCTGGTGCCGCATGCGCGAGGCTGACGTCGACGCGGCGATCGCCGCCGGTGTGTCGATGGTGAATGTGTCGATTCCGACATCCGACATCCAGATAGCGGCCAAGCTCGGCGGCGGCCGCAGCGCTGCGTTGGAGTTGCTCAAGCGTGTGGTGGGCTATGCACGGGAGCGCGGGCTGGCCGTTGCCGTCGGCGGCGAGGATTCGTCACGTGCTGATGTCGGGTTTCTGGCGGAGGTGATCGCGACGGCGAAGTCGCTCGGCGCGCGCCGCTTCCGCGTGGCGGATACGTTGAGCGTGCTCGATCCCGATGCGACCTCCGCGCTAGTTGGCGCTCTGCGGGCGACGACGGACCTCGAGATCGAGTTTCATGGCCATGATGATCTCGGGCTCGCCACGGCCAACACGCTCGCCGCGATCAAGGCCGGCGCGACCCACGCGTCGGTCACCGTGATCGGCCTCGGCGAGCGCGCCGGCAACGCGCCGCTCGAGGAGGTCGCAGTCGCCTTGCGGCAGCTCTATCGGCGCGACACGGGCATTGTGCTCGCTGAGCTGGATCATGTCGCGAACGTCGTGGCGGCGGCGGCCGCGCGCGCCATTCCGCTCAACAAGGCGATCGTCGGCGAGCACGTCTTCACGCATGAATCGGGCATTCACGTCGACGGTCTGCTGAAGGATCAGCGGACCTATCAGGCGCTCGATCCCGTGCTGTTCGGCCGCGCCAACCGCATCGTGATCGGCAAGCATTCCGGGTTGTCGGCGATCACCTCGCTGCTGTCAGATCTGCGCCTGCCTGTGAGTGCCGACCAGGCCCAGCGGATCCTCGCTCGCGTGCGCAAGCATGCGGTCGCCCATAAGGGGCCCGTACCGAAAGAGGCGGTTGCCGCGATCTGGCGCGAGGTCTGTGATCACCCGCTTGCGAGCTTTGCCTGATCATGAGCGATATCGTCGATACGCCGATTGCCAAGCCCATCGCGGCCGCCGCGAGCCCGCCCTCGCTGCTCCGCCTGATCCGCGAGGACATCGGCTGCGTCCGCTCGCGCGATCCGGCGGCGCGCAGCGAGGTCGAGACGCTGCTGACCTATCCCGGCATCCACGCACTGATCTGGCACCGCCTGGCACACCGGCTGTGGGCGCGCGGCTGGCGTTTTCCGGCGCGGCTGCTGTCTTGGCTAGGGCGCTTCTTGTCGAATGTCGACATCCATCCGGGCGCGGAGATCGGGCGCCGTTTCTTCATCGATCACGGCGCCTGCGTCGTGATCGGTGAGACCGCGGAGGTCGGCGACGACGTCACGCTCTATCACGGCGTCACCCTGGGCGGCACGTCATGGTCGCCGGGCAAGCGGCACCCGACGTTGGAAGACGGGGTCGTCGTCGGCGCTGGCGCCAAGATCCTCGGACCGATCACGATCGGGCCTCGCACCCGCGTCGGCGCCAACTCCGTCGTCATCCAGAGCACGCCGCCTGACGTCACGGTGGTCGGCATCCCCGCCAAAGTGGTGCGGCCCGAGTTCACGCATCGGCGCACCGTCGGGCGCATCGATCTGGATCACCATCTGATGCCTGATCCGGTCGGCGAGGCACTCTCAGTGATGCTGGACCGCATCGATTTCCTCGAAGCGCAGCTGGCTCACATCAGGCAGAAGGTGCGCCAGGGGCCGCCACTGCCGGCGCCGACCAGTGCCTGCGAGGTTGATCCGATTCTGACCCAAGGAGCCAAGCAATGACTGCGGCAACACCGAACGTTCTCGAGGAACTGAAACAGACCTCTGCAGCCGAAGAGTTCTTCAAGCTGTTGGGGGTCGAGTACGATCCCAAGGTTCTCAACGTCTGCCGGCTGCATATTCTCCGGCGAATGGGCCAGTATCTCGTCAGCGAGGACTTCTCGGATGTTTCCAACGAAGATGTCGCAACCCGTTGCAAATCATTCTTGGAGCAGGCCTATCAGGACTTCGTCGTCTCGACGCCGCTCGATCAGCGCGTGTTCAAGGTGCTCAAGGAAGCGGTGGCACCCCCGAAGCCGGCTCCCAAACCGTTCGTGTCGTTGACGACCCTCAAGTAGCGGACGAACTGACGATCACGCCCCCAAGTGCCGCCAGCTACAACTGGCGGCACTTCTGCTTTCAAGCGAGCTTCGTGCTTTCAAGCTCCTGTCGCATTCCCGACGCGTGTTGCTTGCGACGTGTCGGACTCTGCGGCAATCCTGAGCAGCAAATCAGGATGCTTTGCCAAGTCGCTGAAACAGCGACAGGATTCGTTCCGATCCAAACTGGTACGACAATTGCTGTCCTCATCGCAGGCCCACACACCGGAGTGATCGCATGCATATCGTCGTCTGCATCAAGCAGGTTCCGGACTCTGCGCAGATCCGCGTTCATCCCGTCACCAACACCATCATGCGCCAGGGTGTGCCGACCATCATCAACCCCTACGATCTGTTCGCGCTCGAAGCCGCGCTGCAGCTCCGCGACAAGCTGGGTGGCGAAGTGACCGTGCTGACGATGGGGCCGCCGTCAGCCGAGGACTCCCTGCGCAGGGCGCTGACCTACGGCGCCGATCGCGCCGTGCTGCTCACCGACCGCTTCTTTGCCGGCGCTGACACGCTGGCCACGACCTACGCGCTTGCGACTGCCATTCGCAAGATCAGCGAAACCTTCGGCGCGCCGGACATCGTGTTCACCGGAAAGCAGACGATCGACGGCGACACGGCGCAGGTTGGTCCTGGGGTCGCCAAGCGGCTCGGTCTGTTGCAGCTGACCTATGTGGCGAAGATCAGCGAGGTCGATCCGGTCGCGCGCACGATCGAAGCCGAGCGTCGCTCCGAAGGTGGTGTTCAGGTGCTCAAGACCAGGCTGCCGTGCCTGGTCACGATGCTGGAAGCGACCAACGAGATCCGCCGCGGCGCGATGGCCGACGCGCTGCGTGCCGCGCGCGCGAAGATCGTGACCTGGAGCGCCAAGGATGCCGGCGTCGAGGATCTCTCGAAATGCGGCCTGAAGGGCTCGCCGACAATCGTGAAGCGCGTGTTCGCGCCGTCTGCGCGCGCGGAGAAAGCGACGTTTGTCGATTTCTCGACGCGCGCGCCGGCCGAAGCACTGATCGAGGAACTGTTCAAGCGCCAGCCGAAGCTCGAAGCCGAGCTCATCACATCGGCGCACGGCTTCTGACTTCGCCATCTGACATCGCTTTTCAGACATCGGGCTTCTGACGGATCAACGGGACGACGACCATGAGCGAACCCACCAAAGCACCGCCTGCCGCAGCCGGTCGCGCCGCGACCAAGAAGGAGCTGCCGGAGCATTTCAAGGCCTACAAGCACGTCTGGGTGTTCATCGAACAGGAGCGCGGCCAGGTCCATTCGGTCTCCTGGGAGCTGATGGGGGCGGGACGCAAGCTCGCCGACAAGCTGAAGGTCGATCTTGCCGCGGTCGTGATCGGACCGCCGGGCGAGGCGGTCCAGCATGCCGCGGCGGAGTCGTTCTGCTACGGTGCCGATCTTGCCTACATCGTTGCCGACGATGTTCTCACCGACTATCGCAACGAGGCCTATACCAAGGCGCTGACCGACGTCGTCAACACCTTCAAGCCGGAGATCCTGCTGCTCGGCGCCACCACGCTCGGCCGCGATCTCGCGGGCTCGGTGGCGACGACCTTGCTCACCGGCCTGACCGCCGACTGCACTGAACTCGACGTCGACGCCGACGGGTCGCTCGCGGCCACGCGGCCGACCTTCGGCGGCTCGCTGCTCTGTACGATCTACACGCTGAACTATCGGCCGCAGATGGCGACCGTGCGTCCGCGCGTGATGCCGATGCCGGAGCGCTTGGAGAAGCCAGCGACCCGGATCATCGAGCACAAGCTCGGCCTGGTCGAGGAGGACATCGTCACCAAGGTGCTGTCCTTCATCCCGGACCGCGACTCGGCGAAATCCAACCTCGCTTATGCCGACGTCGTGGTCGCCGGCGGTCTCGGACTTGGCTCGCCCGAGAACTTCCAGCTCGTCAAGGGGCTCGCCGCGGTGCTCGGCGCCGAGTTCGGCTGCTCGCGGCCGCTGGTGCAGAAGGGCTGGGTGACCTCGGACCGCCAGATCGGCCAGACCGGCAAGACGATCCGCCCGAAGCTCTACATCGCGGCCGGCATTTCCGGCGCGATCCAGCATCGGGTGGGCGTCGAGGGCGCCGACCTGATCGTCGCCATCAACACCGACAAGAACGCGCCGATCTTCGACTTCGCCCATGTCGGCATCGTCACCGACGCGATCCGGCTGTTGCCGGCACTCACCGAAGCCTTCCGGGCGCGGCTGTCGCCGCATTCGCGCGATCGCATCGCAAGCTAGAGAGAGGAGCAGGGCAATGATCGAGGAACGGTTCGACGCGATCGTCGTGGGCGCCGGCATGGCCGGCAATGCTGCTGCGCTGACCATGGCCAAGCGCGGCATGAAGGTGCTGCAGCTCGAGCGCGGCGAGTATTCCGGCTCGAAGAACGTGCAGGGCGCGATCCTTTATGCGGACATGCTGGAGAAGCTGATTCCGGATTTCCGCGAGGAAGCGCCGCTGGAGCGGCATCTGGTCGAGCAGCGCTTCTGGATGCTCGACGACAAGTCCCATGTCGGCCTGCACTACAAGTCGGACGATTTCAATGAAGAGAAGCCGAACCGCTACACCATCATCCGGGCGCAGTTCGACAAATGGTTCTCGTCCAAGGTCAAGGAAGCCGGCGCCACCGTGCTGTGCGAGACGACCGTGACCGAACTGGCGCAGGACGCCTATGGCAAGGTCATCGGCGTCAGGACCGACCGGCGCGATGGTGAGATCCATGCCGATGTCGTCGTGCTCGCCGAAGGCGTCAACGGCCTGCTCGGCAGCCGCGCCGGCCTGCGCGACCGGCCGAAGCCGGAAAACGTCGCGCTGGCGGTCAAGGAGATGCACTTCCTGCCGCGTGAGACGATCGAGGCGCGCTTCAATCTGAAGGGCGATGAAGGTGCCGTCATCGAGGCCGTCGGCACGATCTCCCGCGGCATGACGGGGATGGGCTTCATCTACTCCAACAAGGAGTGCATCTCCCTCGGCATCGGCTGTCTCGTGTCCGACTTCCAGAAGACCGGCGAGACGCCGTACGGCCTGTTGGAGCGCTTCAAGCAGCATCCCTCGGTGGCGCCGCTGATCGAGGGCTCGGAGGTCAAGGAGTACTCGGCGCATCTCATTCCCGAGGGCGGCTACAACGCGATCCCGGAGCTCTGCGGTGACGGCTGGGTCGTGGTCGGCGACGCCGCCCAGCTCAACAATGCCGTTCACCGCGAAGGCTCCAATCTGGCGATGACCTCCGGCCGCATCGCGGCCGAGGCGATCTTCCAGGTGAAGTCGCGCCGCGACCCGATGACCAAAGCCAACCTCGCGCTCTACAAAAAGATGCTGGAGGATTCCTTCGTCATCAAGGACCTGAAGAAATACAAGGACATGCCGGCGCTGCTGCACAACCAGTCGCAGAACTTCTTCCTGACCTATCCGCAGCTCGTCTCGAAAGCGATGCAGAACTTCGTCCGTGTCGACGGCACGCCGAAGAAGGAGAAGGAAAGCAGCACGCTGCGCTCGTTCGTGAGCGCGAGGTCGTGGACGGGTCTGTTCGGCGATGCGTTCCGCTTTGCACGGGCGTGGCGCTGATCTGTCGACTGAACGAAACAACTGGGCCAAGGGAGATCAGACATGAGCACGGATGTCGCGGTACGCGTCGAGGACAAGCTGTTCTACAATCGCTATCAAGTCGATCCGGGCCGGGCCCACATCAAGGTCCGTCCGCACACGACGCCGACGCCGCAGCTCAAGGCGCTGCTGAATGCGTGCCCGGCGCGCTGCTACGAGCTCAACGACAAGGGGCAGGTCGAGATCACGGTCGACGGCTGCATCGAGTGCGGCACCTGCCGCGTCATCGGCGAGGCCAGCGGCGACATCGAGTGGAGCTATCCGCGCGGTGGTTACGGCGTGTTGTTCAAGTTCGGCTGAGGCGTGGGTTGAAAGGGCCGGGCAGGCGACGTGCCATCGTGTGTGTGCGCGCCGCCGCCGCGTGATGCTATATCAAAATTGATATAGGTCATTGAGTTCAGGCGATCTCTCTGCTTACATCGCTCCTGCAGCAACAAAGCTGCAGCAGATGAGGAGCAGCAGGTGAAGCTGAGCGCACGAAATGTTTTGCCGGGGAAAGTCATCTCTGTCGCCAAAGGCACGACCACGGCTCACGTCAAGGTCGAGCTCGCGCCAGGACTGACGGTGTTCTCGGCCATCACCAATGAGGCCGTCGATGAACTCGCGCTTCAGGTCGGAGACAGCGTGTCGGCGGTGATCAAGTCGTCAGACGTCATGATTGGCAAGTAGTGGTGACGCCAGGGGGGCCTTGACGGGGCTCAGCGGCCGCTTTCCGCGTGTGAGTTCAGCGTGAGCCACCAGGCATCCATCGCGGAACGCGACGGCTGCAGCAGGGTGCCGAGGTCGCCGGTAAACGTCCGCCAGTCCTCGATGCATTTCTGCGGGACGGCGGTCAGCACGGGGATGCCGGACGTGATCGCGTCGGCCAGCTCGCCGCGCAGTCCGCTTCCCGACGCCTCCTGCTTGGAGAATTTGTTGATCACGATGAGGTCGGCATGGGCAGCGATGGCGCGATGAACGGCCATGCCGGCTTCGGCGAGGCCGGCAGAATCGAGCTTGCAGGCCGTGGATCCGCTGCCGAGGTCCTGGCAGATCGAGATCGTATCGCCATTCGTGAGGTCGATGACGTCCATCCCGCTCTTCCTGCCGACCTCGTCTCTCGTATTGCGCTGAACGATGCCGCCGACGCGCACGCCGCCCTGCTGGAGCCCCTGGACAAAATCGTCCAGCAGGACATCGGCATCGTCGCCGGGTCCATACAGGATGGCGGCGAGGCGGAGCGGATTGAGCTCGGCAGGGTCGTGCAGCATCGTCGGTTGGGCCTCGGCTGGGGCCGTCATTCCGTTCGGCCGTCCAGGCTTGCTGGTCTGGCGATCGAAGGCCGGCGCCGGCGGCGACTATAGCGATGATGCGGCCTTGAGACAAAGAGGAGATGTCGCCCGTGCGGACCACTGCCACCCACCAGGAGCTCGAGTCCCTGCTTCGGGACGACGTTCCCCATGGCGATCTGACCACCGAGACGCTCGGGATCGGCGCCGTGCCTGGGGCGATGCAGTTCGCTGCACGCGACCGGATGGTGCTGGCGCTGGCTGAGGACGCGGCGGCGTTGATCGAGCTGGCCGGGTGCCAGGTCGAGCTGCTCGCGGCAAGCGGAACGGTGCTGGAGCAGGGTGCTCCAATCCTGCGGGCGCAGGGATCCGCCGCGGGTCTGTTGCGCGGCTGGAAGGTGGCGCAGACGCTGATCGAAATCTGGTCCGGCGTGGCGACGGAAGCCGAGGCGATCGTCCGCGCAGCGCGCGCGGTGAGGCCGGGCATTGCGATCGCCTGCACGCGCAAGAACGTCCCGGGCACGAAGCAGTTCGCGGTCGCCGCGGTGAAGGCAGGCGGTGCGGTGATGCACCGGCTCGGCCTGTCCGAGACGATCCTGGTCTTTCCCGAGCACCGGGCGTTTCTCGGTGACACGCCGCTTGCCGACGCCGCCGAGCGGCTGCGGCGCGCCGCGCCGGAGAAGCGGCTCGTCATCGAGGTCACGGGAATCGAGCAGGCTGTCGCGGCTGCCGTTGCCGGCTTCGACGTCATCCAGGCCGAGAAGTTTCCGCCTGGAGACATCGAGGCACTCGTGAGGCGGATCGACGCGATGGCGGCATTGCGGACACGGCCGATCATTGCCGCTGCGGGCGGCGTCAATGCGCACAACGCGGCCGCCTATGCGGCCGCCGGCGCCGACCTGCTGGTCACCTCGGCGCCATACCTTGCGCGTCCCTGCGACGTGCAGGTACGGATCGTCAGGGCGCCGGCCGCGGTTTGACGACGCCCTTCGGACTATTGCGGCTGGCGCACAGGCGCGCGCTTCTGGCGGTTGACCCGCCACTCCAGGAATTCGCGAAACAGACGGGCGTCGGTCGTCGGTGCACCGCTCGGCGGCAGCTCGCCGGCCTGCGCATTGGCGCCCAGGACTTGCGTGGCCGGCATGTTGCGGTCGAGCCATTCCTGCGCCGTCTTGAACCTCGTCCAGCCCGCGATCGGAGCGAGCGGCGCCACTTCCATCCATTTGGGATGAAACGGCGGCCGCTGCAGCGTCGGCAGGTTGTTGAACAATGCCTCGACCAGCAGGGAGAGGCGGCGGTGGCGATCGGTGCCGGGTTGCCAGTTGAACGACGCCAGCAAAGCCTCTGCGGCAATCGTATTCACCGGAGCCCCGGCACTGACGAGGTTGGGATAGTCTTCGGCAGACAGTTGCGCCGGCAGATAATCGTCATGCAGCGCCTTGTCGTACTCGACGGGCACGAGATGCAGATTGGGGTCGTTGACCTGATTCAGCCACTGCAACGGCTTGCCTTCGACCGCGATGATCGCATCGATGTCGCCCCGCCGCAGCATGTCCAGCGCCAGCCGCGGCTCGATGTAAAGAAGGTGAGGCCTGATCCCCAGGCGTTCGAACACGTTGATCGAGGTAACGAAGGTGCCGCCATCGGGCAGGTCGACCGCGATGGTCTTGCCGTCGAGTTCGCTGAGGCTGGTGATCGATTTCGGCGCCACGACGTGCATCTCTTCATTGAACAGCTTGGCGACATAGACCAGCTGCTCGTGCACATTGCTGGCGAAATCCTTGCGCTCGAGAAAGGCCAACGTGTCCTTGCGAATGATACCGGCATCGACGCCGCGCAGCAGCAGGATGTCGGCCACCGACTGGACCGAGCCGCGGCCGATCACGGGTAGCACGCGCAACTCGGTGCCTTTGTCGAGCACCGATGCGAGATCCGCGCCCATGTTCGCGTAGGTGCTGCCGAGCGATCCCGTCATCAGCGTCACGGTGTTGGCATTCAGCTGGTTCGCCAGGTCGCGCTTCGCGGTGCCGTAGCGGAAGATGGTCTTGAAGGAGTCGCTGACGCTGCCGGGATCGATGCCGCTGCGCACCGGCCCGAAGCGCTGCCACTTGCCGCCCGTGAACTGCATCATCTGCATCTGCTCGAGCGGCGCGTGGTCGTGTGAGCTGGTGTTGATGGTGATTCCCGGCGTCAGCATCGGCAATTTGAGGCCCTTCAAGGACGCCGCGTGCTTCATGATGTTGTCGCGCGACAGGTCGTCGCCGCAATTCCTCAACACCGCCACCATCGCATTTGCCGCGAGGTAGCCGAACGTCGCAAGGCCATTGCTGCGGGGAATGTCGGGCAGATAGCGGTCCATGAACGCAGACCATTCCCGGTAGGACGAATCGCCCGCAGCCGCGGCCTCGTCACCCTCGTAGTAGTAGCCCGCGGAAAGGATGCCTTCGGCATTCTGCAGACCCGCCGGCTGCATCACCGCCGAGACCGACTCCGACACCGTCGAAATGATGTGATCCGGATGCCAGCCGAGCTCGGCGGCGCGGCGGATCGCCATGACGGCAAATTTTGGCGTGGTCACATCGAAGAAGATGTCGGCGCCGGAGGCCTTCAACGTAGCGACCTGCTGATTGACGTTGGCGTCGGTCACCTTGTAGGTCGCCTCCGCCACGATCGGAAGCTTGCCGCCCAGGCCGTCCTTCAGTCCCTTGACGTAGTCCTTACCGAAATCATCGTCCTGGTAGAGAATGGCGATCTTGCCGCGGCTGTGGGTTTCCAGCAGGTACTGGGCATAGACGTGCGCCTCGGCCTGGTAGCTCGGCTGAAAGCCCATGGTCCACGGAAAGTCGTGCGGCTGGTCCCACTGCGATGAGCCGGAGGCGACGAACAATTGCGGGACTTTGTTGGCGTTGAGATACGGGCGGACCGCCAGGTTGGGAGCCGTGCCCAAGCTCGCGAACGTCAACAGCACCTTGTCCTCTTCGACGAGCCTGCGCGTCAGCTCCATGGTCTTCTGCGGAGCGTAGCCGTCGTCGTATGAGATGAAGTTGATGCGCCGGCCGTTGATGCCGCCCTCGGCATTGATCTTGTTGAAATAGGCGGCGATGGCCTTGCCGATGACGCCATAGGCGAGGGCAGGGCCGCTATAGGGCATCGTGTTGCCGATGCGGATTTCGCTGTCGGCCGCAACCGCCGCCTGATGGCCGGTCAGCGCGATCGGAGCGGACAGAGCCAAGGCGAGACATGCGGCTGCCCCGGCCCGGCTGTTGTTCGGCCGTCGTTCGAGGCGTCGGCTCCCTGTACTGGCTGAGCAGGCGCGAACTGCAGCGTCGATGCCCTGCATCATCAATCCTCCCATCGATATGTCGTTTTTCGGCGCACACAATCGCGGCCGCCCGTCTTGCCGAAAGCGGTGACGGATCGCGCGCGAGCGCTCCGGTTCTGAGCTTGTTAGCGTGCGGCCGAGATGCGGCGGTTGGCTTCCGGCGATCCTTGCTCTGCCGCCCTGAGATACCAGATGCGCGCCTTGGCGGCGTCGGGAACGGCCCCAAGGATCCGAGATTTCGTCAGCTCGGTGGGATCGTAGGTCCGCGCGAGCAGAAGCGAGGCCTCGGCGATCCCTGCGTCAGAGAGCCGTGTCAGGATCAGGCGCGCGCTTGCGACGTCGCCGGCAGCGAGCAGGTCGCGTCCGCGCTTCATGAGCATATCGACCTCGTCTCTCGGCAGAGGAACGGTTGGACGGGATGCGATCGGCGGGAGCGGGGGAGACGGGTTCGAGACCGCCGGTGCAGCCATGGCCGGCGGAGGCGAGGATGGAGATGAGGGCCAGCTCCGCGTCATCACGTCGGTATTGCTGGGGGCCATCAGCGAGGCGACCGTTTGCGGCGGATCCTCCTGGGCGACCTTGGCTTCTGCCGGGTCGATCTGCGCCAGGCTTTCCAGGACGGTCGATGGCATGATCTGGCTCTTGCCGCTCGGTGCCGTTCCGCCATTGCCATTGTCGAAGGAGACCATGTTCACGACGATCATCGCAACGGATGCGGCGATGCCGATGGCGGCGCCAATCTTGACGAGGCCGCCGAGACGGAACGACTTGTCCGGATCATCCGGCGGCAACGGCATCACGACGGGATCGAGCTTCGAATTCCAGGCGCGATGTTGTTCCTCGTCATCGAGGTCGACGGCGGCCGGCCGTGCCGGCAGCGAGTTGGGCCGTGCGATCAGATGATGCGGCAGGGGGACGTTATCTACCGGCGACTCATGCATCGTCGGACCGACGTCCGCCTGGCGACGGCGCGGCGCATATTTGCGAAGCTCCTCACTCGCCCAAGGCGGGGCCGGCTTCGCCGGATCGTTCTGAACTGGAGCACTCATCACTAGCCTCCTGTCTCCGACGACCGGGTCGTGGGAGAGAGCTTCAGGGCGTCAGGCACGCGCGGTCCAACCGAGGATCGCATGATGCGAGCTCGGAGGAAATGCACCAACGCTTCCGTCGAGACTGACAGGTCCGGTTTCCTTCCGACATGCGCGCCACTGTTTTCGCGCGTCCTGGTCACAATCGATGTTGCTTGGCCCTAAGCTGATCAATGTTCTTGGCGGGAAGCGTGAGTAGGTAAGGCTATTTGATGGAAATTTCCCGGCTTGCCGCATCCGTCGATACGCGCAATGCGCGAGCCGGGACGTAAGTCCAACCGGCCGCCGGAATAAGACTGGAGTATCTGAATGCCGCGGCTATTGCGACTTTGCCGTGAAGTCAGATGCTTAGCTGCCGGCCCGGTTGCGGGCGTTGCGCAATATTCTACAACCCAGACGTGAATGTCTGAAAAGCAAATGCGGCCGGACAATGCCGGCCGCATTCACATATCGGGTCGATTTTCTACTCGGCCGCGAGGGCGACGGCCACACCAGCGGCTTCGATCGCGACGGCGACCGACTGGATGATGGCAGCGAAGCGGACGGCCGTCTGGACCGTGGCGGCGTTCACACCCGCATCCTGCAGAACCTTTTCGTGCGCGTCGATGCAGGTGCCGCAGCCGTTGATGGCGGACACCGCCAGCGACCACAGCTCGAAATCGGCCTTGTCGACACCGGGATTGGCGATGACGTTCATCCGCAGCCGTGCCGGCATCGTTGCGTACTCCTTGTTCGAGGCAAGGTGCACGAATCGATAGTAGACGTTGTTCATGGCCATGATCGCGGCGGCTGATTTCGCCGCCGCCAAGGCGGCCGGCGACAGCTGCGCGGCTGCGACCGATTCGAGTGCCGTCGTCACCGTCGGATTGCGGGTCGCAATCGCGCAGGCGACGAACAGCCCATATTTGGCCTGCGGCGGTAGCGTCTCATCCGAAGCCATGGACGACAGATTGAGCCTGACGTCCTTGGCGAAGTCCGGGATCTGGGCCTTCAGCTGCTCGATCGACATGATCAAGCAACCTTCAGAGTCTCGCCGCCGACCTCGCGGTTGCAGGGGCAGAGTTCGTCGGTCTGCAGCGCGTCCAGCACGCGCAGCGTGTCCTTCGGTGCGCGACCGACGTTGAGGTTGGTCGCATAGACGTGCTGGATCGTGTTGTCGGGATCGACGATGAACGTATAGCGGTAGGCGACGCCGTCCGGCGAGCGGACGCCGAGACCGTCCACCAGCGCACCCTTGGTGTCGGCGAATTGCCAGATCGGCAGCTTGTGCAGATCCTTGTGGTCGCGACGCCAGGCCAGCTTGACGAATTCATTGTCGGTCGAGCCGCCGAGCACGACCGCGTCGCGGTCGGCGAAGTCGTTTGCGAGCCGAGCGAACTCGGCGATTTCCGTCGGGCAGACGAAAGTGAAGTCCTTCGGATAGAAGAAGATGATCTTCCATTTTCCGGGGAAGCTCGTCTCGGTCAAGGTCTCGAAGGCGCTCTCGCCCTTCTCCTCCTGAAAATGAAAACCGGGCTTCACGCCGACGATTTCGAACGAAGGCAGCTTACTTCCAATTCCGAGCATGTCGCACTCCAAGAAAATATTGCGCTGCAATAGCGAGGCCCGTTGTGCATTGCAAGCGATATGCCATTAGCTATCAACATCAATGCTTTGTCGTAAAGGCGACAGCGGGTTTGATGTTGCTGCGATTGCGAATGAGAGTGATGTTCGGGATCTGCCCAAGACACTGCCACGAGCTTGGGAGCGGAATACGCAGCGTCCGATTCGTGACATTCGGTCGAACGCGCGCGATGCATTCTGAGCGTGCGGCTCATGCCAGGCACAAAGACGAGTTGACGGCGCGGCATCGACCGATCGCCTCACGCCTGGACAATGGTCCTTCTCAGCTGCGGCGGCCCTGCAATTTCTTTGTGCGGTCGCAGTGGCAAAATCGACATCGTGACCGCGACTGCGATGCGGGTTTGACCAAAGCGACCCTGTAAGCGGCAGCAAGGTGACATTCGATCGGCAGCGCAATGCCATCGCCTCTGCTCCCACGTGTCGGGCTGCACGAGGTTGTCAGCTTTTCAGCAGATCGCGTCTGTTATTTCGCCTTGCTGCTGTACCGCGCGACCATAGTCTCCTCGCGGACTTGCAAAGGCCTGGGACGATTTCCCCAGCGTGAGCAGGCTGACGCCCACACAAAGACCAACGGAGACGATCATGGACCTGGGATTGGCCGGCAAGAGCGTGCTGGTGACAGGTGGCAGCAAAGGTATCGGACTTGCGATCGCGGAGTTGTTTGCCGCTGAGGGCGCAAACGTGGCGATCTGCGCGCGCGATGCGGAAGCGGTCGGCAAGGCGGTGACGAAGCTCACGGCAAAGGGTGTCAAGGCGTGGGGGCAGGTGATCGACGTTGCCGATGCCGCTGCGCTGAAGGGCTGGGTCGACGGCGCGGCGCAGGAGTTCGGCGGCGTCGATTGCGTGGTCTGCAATGTCAGCGCGCTCGCCGTCGGCGATTCGCCGGAGACATGGGAAAAATCCTTCCGGATCGACATGATGCATACGGTCAACTCGGTGGCGGCGGCCGTACCCTATCTCGAGCAGTCGACATCGGCTTCGATCAACATCATCTCCAGCGTGTCTGGATTTGAAGTCGACTTTGCCGCGGGATCCTATGGGGCGATCAAGGGCGCGCTGATCCATTACGCGAAGGGGCTCGCGCACCAGCTCGTGGCCAAGGGCATTCGCGTCAACGCCGTCTCGCCGGGCAACACGTATTTCGAAGGCGGCATCTGGCAGAACATCGAGAACGGCTCGCCTGACCTGTTCAAGACCGCGATGGGCTTGAATCCAACTGGCCGGATGGGAACCGCAGCGGAGGTGGCATACGGCGTGGTGATGCTGGCCAGTCCATTGGCCAGCCGGATCTCCGGAACCAACCTCGTCATTGACGGCGCTCTGACGAAGGCGGTGTAGGCCGGCTTCCCAACTTCGCTTGAACCACTCGGTTACTTGCCGGTGATTGGCCAGCTTCCGATGATGCTGAAGCGGCTGCTTGCGCCGAGCTGCCGGAACAGCGCAATGCGCTCGATCGCCAGCGTGGCGATCTCGAGGGCTGCGAAGCGGCGCTGGAGCATGGCCAGTATCGGCCGACGTCGTTCGTCGGACAACCGGCATGTCAGCGTCATGTGGAAGCGGAAGTCCTCCATCACGTATTGGTAGCCCCAGCGATCGAGGTGCTCGCGCTGGCGCGGCGTCATCAGTTCTGGCTTGCGCCTGGCGCGGTCATTGGGAGTCATCGGCGCACGAAACGGCTCGAACGCAAGGACACAGGCGGCCGCAAACTCCTGCAGCGCCGGCGACGCCTCACCAGGGATCACTGCGATGAAGCCGCTGATCGCCTCCACGACAGGCCGGATGAGCGGAATGGTCCGAGGTGTCGCGGCGAAGTCGGCGCAGGCCTCACATAGCTCGGCCTCGGTGCGCGCGTCGGCCAGCGCAAATGGCGCCTTCAGCGTGGCATGGAAGCCGTATTTGCGGGCGTCAGCGGTCAGCTCGGACCAATCTGGAACCGCGTCGGTGATCTCGCGCGGGAAGTCCAGCCCGCAGCCGACCCAGGCATCGTAACCAAGCAGACTGGCGCCGAATCTGGCGAGCGGCGCATCTGCCGCCGGTGCGTAGTAGATTGCGTAACGCGGGAAATCGGTCATGAGAACGTTACTCTGCCGCGGCCGCGCGCGGCGCCACGGCGGTGCTGAGGCGATTGGTCTCGGTGAGGTAGACCAAGCGGCCGGCTGCGATCACGGCAACGACGCGCGGGCGCATCGGCGCGCTGTCATCCACGAGGATGATATCCGCACGTTGCCCCGCGGCGAGAGCGCCGCGATCCGACAAGCCCGCGGCATGCGCCGGGCCAGCCGAGATCAGGCTCCACGCGCGAGGCAAAGAGAGAATGCGGTCGGCGACGAGGCGGTAGGCGGCCAGCAGCGGAGCTGGATAATAATAGTCGGACGCCAGCACCGAGCACAGGCCCTTGCTGATCATCTCGCTGGCCTTGGTCCAGCCGGTATGGCTGCCGCCGCGGACGACGTTGGGGGCGCCAAATACGATTGCATCGCCACCCGCAGCGGCCTCGCGCGCGGTCTCCTCGTTGACTGGAAACTCCGCGATGCCCACGCCTTGTCCGCGAAAGGCTCGGCGCATCTCGGGACTCTCGTCATCATGCGACAGCATCCGGATGCCGGCCTGGCGTGCGGCTTCGGCAAGGCGTGCGATGGATGCCGGCACGGCGTCGGCGCGCGCGGCAATGCGTTGGACGAGGCGATCGAAATCGTCGCCGGACAGGCCGGCGCGATCCACCATGCGCTGACGCTTGTGAGGCTTGTCCAGGCTCGCGACGGTGGAGTCCATGTGGTCGTTGAAGGCGAACAGGTCGATCCGCTGTGCGGCGAGCAGCCCGCGGATTTCGTTCTCGTCGTCGAGATTGTAGGTCTCGTGACGCAGGTGGAAGCGGGTGTCGGCGGCGAGCCGCGGCCGCAGCGCTTCGATCGATTCCAGCAGGTGACGCGCATTGGCGGCACTGCGCAGCCCGGGCTCCCATGACCAGGTGGCCGCATGGAAGACCGTGGTGATGCCATTGCTGACCGCCTGGCGATCGCTGTCGATCAGCGCGACGTCGATCGGAAAATCGACGCCTGCGCGGGGCATCATCTGCCGCTCGAAGGCGTCACCATGGATATCGACGATGCCGGGCAGCACCGCAAGTCCACCTGCGTCGAGGTCGAGACCGGCGTGGCCGGAGGCGTCGAGCCTGGAGATCAGGCCCTCGGAAATCGTCAATGATGTGTGGGTGAGATCAGGGCCGATCAGGCAGCGGCCACCGGAGATGAAAATATCAGTCATGGGGCGGCACTCTGCCGCACCCTGTGCGCTGCGTCGAGTGCTCCTTCATGCTTGTCCAGAAACTCGGTGATCCCGAGCCTGCGGAAATCCGGCAGCGCGGCGCGCAGTGCCTCGTGCTCCCAATCCCACCAGGCGAGATTGACGAGGCGCTGCTCGATCTCGAGCGGAAAGCGGCGCTTGATCGGTCGTGCGGGATTGCCGGCCACGATCGTGTAGGGCGGCACGCTCTTGGTCACGATGGCGCCAGCCGCCACGACCGCGCCGGTGCCGATGTTGCGGCCAGGCAATATGATCGCGCCATGGCCGATCCAGACATCGTGCCCAATGTCGACGTGATG
Source organism: Bradyrhizobium oligotrophicum S58 (assembly GCF_000344805.1). NCBI lineage: Bacteria > Pseudomonadati > Pseudomonadota > Alphaproteobacteria > Hyphomicrobiales > Nitrobacteraceae > Bradyrhizobium > Bradyrhizobium oligotrophicum. The sequence continues at coordinate 2,642,466 of NC_020453.1, forward strand.
TTCTCTGCGCCAGGCGAAGAACTCCGCATCGTCTGCTTCGCCAGGGAAATAGGAACTGGCGCGGTAGGTGAAGTGCGCCTGGGTCGCGCGGTGCATCGGGTGGTTGCCCGGATTGATCCGGGTCATCGCCGCGATCGAGCAGAACTTTCCGATCGTCGTGTAGGTGATCTGGGCGTCGTTGACCACGTAGGAGTAGTCGCCCATTGTCACCTCCTGAAGGATGGTGCGGGCGCCGACCTCGCAATAGATGCCGAGCCCTACATCCTGAAGTTTCGCCGAGGGATCAACGGTAGGAGTTATCGAAAGCGATTTGCCGGCCATCTCAAGTCCTGTCTTCACTCCGGGGAGTGTGTATGTCGTCCACTATGACGGATGCATGACGTCCGCATGACCGTGGCGGCATGTGCACGACTGTGGCGCTGCAGTGCCATTGTCACATAACTGTAGAATCCAGACGCTAGCGATACGGCAAAGCGAGGCGTCTGGAGAATTCAATGCTGGTGGTGGATGGCCTGACGTGCCGGTTCGGCACGAGAGCCGCGGTCGACAATGCATCGTTCTCTGTTGCACCCGGCAGCTTCGTCGGCGTGATCGGGCGTTCGGGCGCCGGCAAGTCGACCCTGCTGCGCTCCATCAATCGCCTGAGCCCGGTGACCGGCGGACGCATTCTCTTCAAGGATCTCGATGTGACCGCGCTGCGCGGCCGCGACCTGCGGCAATGGCGTGCGCGCTCGGCGATGATCTTCCAGCAGTTCAACCTGGTCGGCCGTCTCGACGTGCTGACGAACGTGCTGATGGGACGGCTGGCCGAGATTCCGTCGTGGCGCTCGCTGGCGCAGCTCTGGCCGGCTGAGGACGTCGCCGTGGCGATGTCGGCACTGGAGCAGTTCGACATGGCCTCGCTCGCCGCGCAACGCGCCGATCAGCTCTCGGGCGGCCAGCAGCAGCGCGTCGCGATCGCGCGCGCGCTGGTCCAGAACCCGGATATCATTCTCGCGGACGAGCCGATCGCCTCGCTCGATCCCCGCAACACCAAGATCGTGATGGACGCGCTGCTTCGCATCAACAAGCATTTCGGCATCACGGTGGTCTGCAACTTGCATTCGCTCGATCTCGCGCGCGGCTATTGCGATCGCCTGATCGGCATGGCGACCGGGCGGGTCGTGTTCGACGACGTGCCGGCGGCGCTGACGGCGCAGATTGCGCGCGAGCTCTACGATCTCGAAGCCGATGAGGTCATGGACAAGGTCCATCCCGCACCGGCGGCAACCGTTCCGGCCCTCGGCGAAGCCGCCGTGGCCTGACAAGCGGATTTCTGCAACCTCCGCTCCCGCATCGCGCTGGGGTGAGGCCTGTTACTTACTGCAACAAGAGGGCATGTTATGATCAATCGTCGCATCGTTCTGGCGGGCGTCGCCGCGCTGGCTTTCACCGCCTCGGCTGCGGCCGAGGACTGGAAGGCGAAATATCCCGAGCTGACCTTCGCGGTGGTCCCGGCGGAGAACGCCTCGGGTGTCACCGAGCGCTGGACGCCGTTCGTGAACTACCTGTCGAAGGAGCTCGGCGTGAAGGTGACGCTGCGCATCGCCAACGACTATGCTGCCGTCATCGAGGGCCAGCGCGCCGGCAACATCCACATCGCGAGCTATGGCTCGGCCTCGTTCGCCCGCGCCCGTCTGACCGGTGTCAAGACCGATGCCTTCGCCAACGACATCAATTCCGACGGCAGCACCGGTTATTACTCGGTGTTCTTCGTCAAGGCGAGCAGCCCGTATCAGAAGGTCGAAGATCTCAAGGGCAAGAATCTCGGCCTGGTCGATCCGAACTCGACGTCGGGCAACAACGTGCCGCGCTTCGAGCTCAACAAGATGGGCGTCACCGATGCCGAGACCTATTTCGGCAAGGTGGTGTTCACCGGCAGCCACGAAAACGCCGTGCTGGCCCTGTCCCAGGGGACCGTCGATATCGCGGCCAACCAGTGGACGAGCGACAATGACTCGACTCTGGCGCAGATGCTGACCAAGGGCATGCTGAAGAACGCCGACGGCTCGCCGATGAAGAAGGAGGACTTCCGCATCATCCACAAATCGGCCCCGATCATCAACGGCCCCTATGCCTATAATTCGGATCTGCCAGCTGAGCTGAAGTCGGCGATCGCGAAGGCCTTCTCCGAGGCGCCGACGAAGGACAAGGCGGCGTTCGACCGTCTCTCCGACGGCCAGAAGAAGGGCTTCCATCCCGCCACGACCAAGGATTGGGATGGCACGATCGACCTGATCAAGTTCGTTGACAGCCTGCGCAAGAAGGCGTCCTGACCGACAGCCCACCGAGACGAGTCGGGTCCCCGTGGCCCGGCTCGTCTCCTGCAAAGATCCGAAGCGCCTGAATCGAGAGCAGCACGACCCGATGGCGATTGCCGTTTCGATCCTTCCAAGCCAGCAGCTTGCGGCTCTAAACGAGGCCTATCGCCGGGCGATGTCGCAACGTCGGTTGCGTTTCGCGGTCTCGGCGGCGGTGTTCGTGGCCGTTCTCGCCGCCGCAGCCATTGGTGCGGAAGTCAATCTGCGCACGCTCTATACGTATTTCGGCAACTTCGTCAGCTATTTCGATCGCATCTTCACGCTTGACGACGGCCATCGCGTCTGGACCAACCTGCCGGAGTGGTTCTGGGGTTTCAAGAAGTGGATCAAGCTGCTCGGCGAGACGCTGCTGATCAGCTATGTCGGCACGATGGCAGGAATGCTCGTCGCTTTCTGCCTCAACTTCCTCGCAGCGGAGAATACCTCGCCGGGGCCATGGGTACGATTCATAGTCCGCCGGCTGCTCGAATTCGCCCGCACGGTCCCCGGCATCGTCTTCGCGCTGATCTTCGTCATCGCCTTTGGACTCGGCCCGGTTCCCGGCGTGCTCGCCATCGCCCTGCATTCGAGCGGAGCGCTGGGCAAGCTGTTCTCCGAAGTCGTGGAGAACGCCGATATGAAGCCGGTCGAGGGCGTCCGCGCCACCGGCGCCAGCTGGCTGTCCTGCATGCGCTTTGGCGTGTTGCCGCAGGTCATCGGAGGCTTCTCGAGCTATACGCTGCTGCGTTTTGAGATCAACGTGCGTGAGGCCTCGGTGATGGGCTTCGTCGGTGCGGGCGGCATCGGCCAGGAACTCGTGGTCGCAGTCCGCAAATTCTACTATTCCGACGTCAGCGCCATCCTGCTCATGATCGTGGCGACCGTGTTCCTGATCGATATCGGCACCGGCTGGTTACGCGGGCGGCTGTTCGGCGCGGAGGCGCGGACATGAACAGCGTCGAGACCCCGGATATCGAGCAGCTCAGGGCGCGCCATCCGCACATCTTCGACCGGCCGGTTTCGGCGCGCCTCGCCACCCCGGCCGTGCTGCTATTAGCGCTTGCGGTGTTCGTGTTCGGCGTCGTCGATCTGGATTTCTCGCCGTCGCGGATGCTGTCGGGCCTCAGCCAGCTTGGCTGGATCGCCCGCCTGATGTTGCCGCCCGATCCGGGCTCGTCGCTGCCGATCTATCTCAAGGCTCTCGGAGAGACCTTGTCGATCGCGGTGCTCGGCACCACCCTCGCTGCCTGTTTTGCATTTCCCGTCAGCCTGCTCGCGGCGCGCAATGTCATTCCGTCGGCAATCTTCCGGTTTCCGGTGCGCCGGCTGTTCGACACCATCCGCGGCGTCGACACGCTGATCTGGGCGCTGGTCTGGATCAATGTCGTCGGCCTCGGACCATTCGCCGGCGTGCTCGCGATCGCGGTCTCCGACTTCGGTGCGCTCGGCAAGCTGTTTTCCGAGGCGATGGAAGGCGCCGACCGCAAGCAGGTGGAAGGCGTGCGCGCCGCGGGAGGCAATGCGCTGCATGAGATTCGTTTCGGCCTGCTGCCGCAGGTCCTTCCGGTGATCGCCGGGCAGGTGCTCTACTTCATCGAATCCAACACGCGCTCGGCCACGATCATCGGCATCGTCGGCGCCGGCGGCATCGGACTGCAGCTGGCGGAGCAGATCCGCGTGCTGGAATGGCAGAAGGTGTCGTTCCTGATCCTGATGATCCTGGTGGCGGTGGCTGCGATCGACTGGATCTCGGGCAAGCTGCGTTTTGCCATCATCGGGCGCCGCGCCGTCGCGTGAACGGATCGGCATCTGCAGGTTGCGATCGTTCGTAGACAAACGATCAGGATGCCGTTCGTGCTGTGTGCACTGCACTCGCTGTCGCAAATCCTTCATGTGCCGGCTTTAGGGGAAGCTTCGGAACTGGCCGTTGTGCCAAGAATACGGAGTTAGTCTTCATGAAGGTCACCCGCCTCGTTCTCGCTTTGCTCGCGCTCTGTGTTGTAGCGCCGTGGCAGCCGGCCAAGGCTGCTGATGTTATCTGCTACAATTGTCCGCCGGAGTGGGCCGACTGGGCCTCGATGCTCAAGGCGATCAAGACCGATCTTGGCTACGACATTCCGCACGACAACAAGAACTCCGGCCAGGCGCTGGCACAGATCCTGGCCGAGAAGAGCAATCCTGTCGGCGACATCGGCTATTTCGGCGTGACTTTCGGCATGAAGGCGAAAGCGCAGGACGCGCTGGACGCCTACAAGCCGGCCAACTGGGATCAGGTCCCGGCCGGTCTGAAGGACGCGGACGGCTATTGGACGACGATCCATTCGGGCACGCTCGGCCTGTTCGTGAACAAGGATGCGCTCGGCGGCAAGCCTGTTCCGGCCTGCTGGAAGGATCTGCTCAAGCCCGACTACAAGGGGATGGTCGGCTATCTCGACCCGAGCTCGGCGGCGGTCGGCTATGTCGGCGCCGTTGCCGTCAATCTGGCGCTAGGCGGGTCGCAGAGCAATTTCGATCCGGCTCTCGCCTTCTTCAAGGACCTGCGCAAGAACGAACCGATCGTGCCGAAGCAGACGTCCTATGCGCGCGTGGTCTCGGGCGAGATTCCGATCCTGTTCGACTACGATTTCAACGCCTACCGCGCGAAGTACGCCGAGAAGGGCAATTTCGAGTTCGTCATTCCGTGTGAGGGCTCGGTGATCTTCCCCTACGTCGTCGGCCTCGTGAAGAACGCCCCCGACAAGGACAAGGCGAAGAAGGTCATCGACTATCTGCTGTCCGACAAGGGGCAGGCGATCTGGACCAATGCCTATCTGCGGCCGGCCCGTCCGATCGAGCTTCCTGACGCCGTGAAGAACAAGTTCCTGCCCGACAGCGACTACGCGCGCGCCAAGAGCGTGAACTGGGGCGACATGGAAACGGCCCAGAAGGCGTTCGTCGATCGCTATCTGTCCGAAGTTCGTTGAGAGCGCGACGCCCCGCCGGATGTGATCCGGCGGGGCGTGCCCTGATCCCATGTCGCACAAATCCTTCCTCTGGCTCTGCCTGCTGCCGCTGGCGGCGGTAACGTCAGCCTTCTTTCTCCTGCCGATGTCGCGGCTGCTCGTCACCGGCGCCGAGGGGCCGCGCGGGCTGGCGGAATATCTGGCGATCCTGCTCGAGTCCCGTTACCGCGCCACGCTCCTCAACACGGTCGTGCTGGCCGCGGCGACGACGATCGCGACGCTCGTCATTGCGACGATCGCCGGGCTATTCCTTCAGCGCCATCGGTTTCCGGGCCGGGCGCTTCTGGTCGCAATCCTGACCTTCCCGCTCGCTTTTCCCGGTGTCGTGATCGGCTTCATGATCATCCTGCTTGCGGGACGACAGGGGCTGATCGGCGAGGTCTCCTCGCGCCTCACCGGCGACAAGCTCGTTTTCGCCTATTCGATCTACGGGCTGTTCCTCGGCTATCTCTATTTCTCGATCCCGCGCGTGATCCTCACCATCATGGCGGCGGCGCAGAAGCTCGATCCTGGGCTGGAGGAGGCGGCGCGCTCGCTCGGCGCAGGGCCCTGGGCCGTGCTGCGCGACGTGATCCTGCCGGCGCTCGCGCCGGCCCTGGTCGCCTCTGGGGCCATCGCGTTCGCAACGGCGATGGGCGCATTCGGCACGGCGTTCACGCTGGCCACCAATATCGACGTGCTGCCGATGCTGATCTACACGGAGTTCACCTTGGCGGGCAATCTTGCGACCTCGGCGGCGCTGTCGGTCGGGCTCGGCGTGATGACGTGGCTGATCCTGGCCTTGTCGCGGTCCTTCACCGGCAACGCCGTCGCTGCGGCAGGGTAGGCACGTGCGAGATCGGGTCACATTCAGCCTGCAGTTCCTGTTCACGCTGCTCGTCGCGGCCTTTCTTGCTGTGCCTGCAGGTCTCTCGATCGCGGCCGGCGTCACGGTCAATTATTTCCGCGGCATTCAGTCCGGCGTCACCCTGCAATGGGTCGTCCAGGTCTGGGAGCTCTATGCCGACACGATCGTGGCTTCGATCCTGATTGCACTGGGCACGCTGGCGGTCACGCTGGTGGTCGGCGTTCCCGCCGCCTACGCGCTGTTCGTGCGCGGCGGGCGCCTGGCCCGTCTGGCCGAGGAGATCATCACGTTGCCGCTTGCAATCCCCGGGCTCGCGATCGCGCTGGCGCTGTTGCTGACCTATGGCGGCTTCGGCAGCTTTCGCCGCTCGTGGCTGTTCATTCTCGCGGGCCATGTGATCTTCACGATGCCGTTCATGGTCCGCTCGGTAATGGCCGTGTTCGCCACCATCGACGTCAGGTCGCTCGATGAGGGCGCCGCATCGGTCGGGGCCTCGCCGTGGCGCCGCTTCGTCGATGTCATCATTCCCAATGCGGCGCCGGGAATCCTGGCCGGCAGCCTGATGGTCGTCACGCTCTCACTCGGCGAATTCAATCTGACTTGGATGTTGCACACGCCATTGACCAAGACGTTGCCGGTCGGCCTTGCCGACAGCTATGCGTCGATGCGGCTCGAAGTGGCCTCGGCCTACACGCTGATCTTCTTCGTCATGATCATTCCGCTGCTGATGGCCATGCAATGGATCGGCGAGAAGGGGAGTTCGAGGTGACCATGATGACCCGGCACGGCGCCGCGCTGACGGTGGAGAATTGCGGCAAGACGTTTGCCGACGGGACCTGCGCGCTCGCCCGCGCCACGCTCGACATTGCCCAGAGCGAGACGCTCGTGCTGCTTGGCCCGTCCGGCTGCGGCAAGACCACGCTGCTGCGGATCGTGGCCGGTCTCGAGACACCGGATGCCGGCGGACGTGTCCTGTTCGATGGCGCCGATCTGACGCGCAAGCCGATCGAGAAGCGCAATGTCGGCATGGTGTTCCAATCCTATGCGCTGTTTCCGAACATGAGCGTGGCCGACAACATCGGCTATGGGCTGAAGATTCGCGGGGTCGCCAAGGCTGACCGCGCGGCCCGGGTGGCTGAGCTCGTCGCGCTGACCAATCTGGGCGGGCTGGAAGACCGGCGCATCGATCAGCTCTCCGGCGGCCAGCGCCAACGCGTCGCGCTCGCGCGCGCCGTCGCGATCCGGCCGAGTGTGCTGCTGCTCGACGAGCCGCTGACCGCGCTCGACGCTGCCTTGCGCGAACGGTTGCGCGGCGAGCTCAATGGGCTGCTGCGCAAGCTCGGCATCACCGCCATCTATGTGACCCATGATCAGGCCGAAGCGATGGAGCTCGGCGACCGCATCGTGGTGATGCGCAAGGGGGCGATCGCCCAGGTCGGAACGCCGCGGGAGATCTATTTCACTCCCGCCAATCGCTTCGTCGCTGAATTCGTCGGTGCCGCAAACATCCTCGAAGCTGCCATCGAAGGCGGCCATCTCATTCTTCCCGGCGGCCGGCAGTTGGTCGCCGCGCCGGATCAGCGCACCAAAGCTGTAGCGATGGTTCGTCCCGAAACGATCGCCATCGTGGATGCAGCGCAGGCTCAACTGACCGGCGTGGTCGACAGCGTTCGCTTTGCCGGTGATCGCCAGCGCATCATCGTCCGCGACGCTGCGGCCAGTCCGCTGACTGTGGATGCACCGAACACGATCAGGGTCAATGCCGACGATCGCGTCGGCCTCTCGATCGCGCCGGATGCCGTCCGGCTGCTCCCGCAAGAAGGCTGACGATCCCATGACGACGAGCCCGATCACCATCGCTCAGATATCGGACCTGCACATCAAGGTGCCCGGGCGTCTCGCCTATCGCCGGGTCGATACGGCGCAAGCCCTTGCCCGCTGCATCGCGGAGCTCAACAGCTTCTCGCCGACGATCGATCTCGTGGTGATCTCGGGCGACCTCGCCGACACGCCCACGGCCGCCGAATATGAGCATCTCAAGGCCGTGCTGGCCGAGCTCAGGCTTCCGTTCGTCGCCGTTCCCGGCAATCACGATTCACGCGAGCTGATGCGGACCGCATTCCCGGACCATCCTTATGCCGCGCCATCCGGTCCGCTGAACCGTCACGTGCAACTCGCCGGTCTCGATCTGCTGCTGCTGGATTCCAGCGTGCCCGGCCATCCCCATGGCGAGCTCGATGCGCAGAGCCTCGACTGGCTCGACGCCACGCTGTCCACTGCTGCGGATCGGCCAGCGCTGCTGTTCCTGCATCATCCGCCATTCGCCGCCGGCATCTGGCACATGGACCGGCAGAACCTGCGCAATGCCGATGATCTCGCGACCATCGTCGCGCGTCATCCGCGGGTCCAACTGATCGGATGCAGCCACGTGCACCGCGCCGCGCTGACCCGATTTGCCGGGGTACCGTGCACGATCTGTCCGGCGCCGAATCACGCCGTCGATCTCGATCTGGCGATGCTTCGGCCGCCATCCTTCAAGATCGAGCCGCCGGCCTTCCATCTCCATGCGTGGTTTCCAGGTTCCGGATTCGGAACGGTCGTCACCCATCAGGTGCCGATCGGCGCGTTCGAGGGACCGCATCCCTTCTTCAATCCCGACGGCACGCTCATCGACTGATCCTTCGTCCCGGTGAGCTGATTCCGGCAGCCGGACGCCGATCAACCCTCCACCTCGAAGGTGACGCGCTCTGCGGCGAAGCGCGAGCGCTTCGTGATCAGCGGCATGCCCTCGGCATCGATGTCGGTGCTGTCGACCACCAGCACCGGGCGGCCGAGCGAAAGCTCGAGCCGGGCGGCGTCGCTTGCATCGGCGATGGCCGCCGTGATCCGCGTCCCGCCGCGGCGATAGTCGCGAATGCCGTAATGCGCGAGCAGCGCCGTCATTGATCGGGCCGCGGCGAAGATGCGCCCTGCATCTGGAAACCGCTCGGCTGACAGCCAGGATGTGCTGACGCAGATCGGGGTCTTGTCGGCGAAGCGCAGCGCCTCGATTCGCGCCAGCGGCGCGCCCGTCTTCAATCCGAGCGCGCGCGCAAGCTCGCGCGTCGCGGGCTCCTCGGATGCGGCGATTAGCTGCCCACGAGGCTCGCGGCCGCCGGCGCCCACGATCTCGGAGAATCTCGTCCGCGATCGCAGCGGATAGGAAAGCCGCGGCGCTTCGACATAGGTGCCGCTGCCGCGCTCGGCACGCACGAGGCCGCGTTCGGCCAGCGTCGCCAGAGCGCGCCGCACGGTGTGGCGGTTGACCCGGTAGGTCTCCGCGATCTCGGTTTCGCCGGGCAGCCGCGTTCCGGCGGCGAAGCGGCCGTCGGCGATGTCGCGCTCGATGCCGTCGGCCACCCGCCGCCACAGCGCCACGCCCGAGCCGGCGTCCTGCATGCTCATCGCGGCACTCCGCGTCCGATTGTGAACATCACGTCCATGTCATCAAACAGTCATGGCGCTCTCTTATCAAGTTGTCTAGTATCATAGACAACTTGAGCCGGGCAAGATCGAGAGATGGCGATGAGCGGCGGAACGGGGTTGCAGGAGAAGCGGCGGGGCGCGATGCGGGTGTTGTCGCATGTTCCGGCCGCCGAGATTGGGGTGCTGATGGCCGAACTGTCGCTGCCGCCTCACCAGGATCTGCGTGCGCCCGAGAGCGGTCTCGTGATGGTGCGTGGCCGGATCGGTGGTGACGGTGCGCCGTTCAATCTCGGTGAGGCGACCGTGTCCCGCGCCGCGGTTCGTCTGCAGGGCGGTCAGGTCGGATTTGGCTATGTTCTCGGGCGGGACGGCGACAAGGCGCGCCTGGTCGCGCTGTGCGACGCCTTGCTGCAGTCGCCCGATCATGCCGCTGTCATCGAGACCAAGGTCGTTGCGCCGCTGCGGGCCCAGATGCAGGCCGACCATGATCGGAGCGCGGCGGAAGCTGCAGCCACGCGGGTCGATTTCTACACGATGGTGCGGGGAGAAGGCTGATGACGGTGGCAACGACCGAGCTGCAGCCTGGATTTGCCGACAAGGTCCTGTCGGCGCAGTCGACCTTCCGCACTGTGATGGAAGCGATGGCGCGGCCGGGGCAGGTGATGCCGGCCAATGATGAAGTTGGCCGGCCGCCGTCGATGATGGCGGGCGTCGCGGCGATCGCGCTGACCTTGTTGGACCAGGATACGCCGGTCTGGCTCGATCCGGCCTTTGTGGGTGTCCCTGAGGTCAGCGCGTGGCTGAAGTTTCACACCGGCGCGCCGGTCGTCATGCGGCCCGAGCTCGCGAGTTTTGCCCTGGTGGCTGCGCCGGCCATGCTGCCGGATCTGGCGTCGTTCGCGCTGGGGACGCCTGAATACCCCGACCGGTCGACGACGCTGATCCTGCAGGTGCCGAGCCTGTCCGAGGGGCAAACGTTTCGTCTGCGTGGTCCCGGGATCGATGGGACGACGTCGCTGACGGCCACGCTCGAGCCCAACGACCTGTTCGCGCGGCTGTCTATCAATGAAGCTCTGTTTCCGCGCGGCATCGATGTGATTCTGGTCGACGATCGTTCGCTGGTGGCGATCCCGCGCACGACGCGACTGGCATCCGCAGGAGTTTGACGCATGTACGTTGCCGTGAAGGGTGGCGAACGCGCCATCGAGAATGCACACCGGCTGCTTGCGCATGAGCGCCGCGGTGATCGGAAGGTTCCGGAGCTGTCGCTTTCACAGATCTCCGAGCAGCTCGGGCTCGCGGTCGATCGCGTCATGAGCGAGGGCTCGTTGTATGACCGCGAGCTTGCCGCGCTGGCGATCAAGCAGGCGCGCGGCGATCTCATCGAAGCGATCTTTCTGGTACGGGCCTTCCGTGCAACGCTGCCGCGCTTTGGAACAACCGAGCCGGTCGACACCGGTGAGATGCGCGTGCAGCGGCGCGTTTCGTCGACCTTCAAGGATATTCCGGGCGGACAGGTGCTGGGGCCGACCTTCGACTACACGCACCGGCTGCTCGATCCAGCGCTGGCGGAAGCAGCGGATCCCGCCGCTCCCGTGCTCGCGTCAGCGTCCGAAGTGCCGATGCCGCGCGTCACCGACATTCTCGGGCAGGATGGGCTGATCGAGCCATCTCCAGACGCCGCGGTCGGGGCGCCGGTCGGCGACCTCACGCGCGATCCGCTGAGCTTTCCTGCCGACCGTGATCTGCGGCTGCAGAATCTCGCGCGTGGTGATGAGGGCTTTCTGCTGGCGTTGGGTTATTCGACCCAGCGCGGCTACGGGCGAAACCACCCGTTCGCCGGCGAGATTCGCTTCGGTGAGGTCGAGGTCGAATTCTTCGCCGAAGAGATCGGGTTCGCTGTGCCGCTCGGATCGGTCGAGCTGACCGAGTGCCAGATGGTCAATCAGTTCAAGGGCTCGGCGACCGAGCCGCCATGCTTCACCCGCGGCTATGGTCTCGCCTTCGGACAGAGCGAGCGCAAGACGATGTCGATGGCGCTGGTCGATCGCGCCTTGCGCGCCCGCGAGCTCGGGGAGGACGTGATTGCGCCGGCGCAGGACGAGGAGTTCGTGATGTCGCACTCCGACAATGTGCAGGCGACCGGCTTCGTCGAGCATCTGAAGCTGCCTCACTATGTCGACTTCCAGTCCGAGCTCGGCCTGCTGCGCAAGCTGCGCCAGGAGTTCGCGGACGCAAATGCTGCTCCGGTGTTGAAGGAGGCCGCGGAATGAACGCGCCGACTTATAACTTCGCCTATCTCGACGAGCAGACCAAGCGGATGATCCGCCGCGCGATTCTCAAGGCGATCGCCATTCCCGGCTATCAGGTGCCGTTTGCGAGCCGCGAGATGCCGATGCCTTATGGCTGGGGCACCGGTGGTGTGCAGGTCACGGCGGCAATTCTCGGCCCGGACGACGTGCTCAAGGTGATCGACCAGGGCTCCGACGACACCACCAACGCGATCTCGATCCGCAAGTTTTTCGCCAAGACGGCCGGCGTCGCAACCACGACATCGACGGACGCGGCGAGCGTGATCCAGACCCGCCACCGCATTCCCGAGGCGGCGTTGCATGACGGGCAGGTGCTGGTCTATCAGGTGCCGATCCCGGAGCCGCTGCGATTTCTCGAGCCGCGCGAGACCGAGACGCGTCGCATGCATGCGCTGGCCGAATACGGGCTGATGCACGTCAAGCTATATGAGGACATCGCGCGCTTCGGTCATATCGCGACGTCCTACGCGTACCCCGTCAAGGTCAATGCGCGCTATGTGATGGATCCGTCGCCGACGCCGAAATTCGACAATCCGAAGATGGACAATTGTCCGGCGCTGCAGCTGTTCGGAGCAGGACGCGAGAAGCGGATCTATGCTATTCCGCCTTACACATCGGTGGTGTCGCTGGATTTCGAGGACCATCCGTTCACGCGCTACAAGTTCGATGCGCCCTGCGCGCTGTGTGGTGCGGAGCAGTCCTATCTCGACGAGATCGTGACCGACAACAAGGGCAGCCGCATGTTCGTCTGCTCGGATACGGATTACTGCGAGGGCCGCCAGGCGGCCGGGCATCGCGGCATAGAGAACGCCGCCCCGCACAAGGAGGGCGCTCATGGCTGAGGTCATCGGAGCATCCGATCAGCCGCTACTGGTCGCGGAGGGTCTCGCCAAGAGCTACGGCCAGCTCGCAGCCTGCCGCGACGTTTCCTTCGTGCTCTATCCGGGCGAGGTGCTCGCCATCGTCGGCGAATCGGGCTCTGGAAAATCCACGCTGCTGCAAATGCTCTCGGCGCAGCTTCCGCCGAGCGCGGGCCGCGTGTCCTACCGGATGCGTGACGGCGTGCTGCGCGATCTCGCTGCACTCGGCGAGGCCGAGCGGCGTTTCCTGTTCCGGACCGACTGGGGCTACGTGCATCAGGACCCGGCGCAAGGCCTGCGCATGGCGGTCTCCGCCGGTGCCAATGTCGGCGAGCGGCTGATGGCCGTCGGCTGGAATAATTACGGCCGCATCCGGCAGACTGCGTCGTCATGGCTCGAGCGGGTCGAGATCGACGTTGCCCGCATCGACGACGCGCCGCGCACTTATTCGGGCGGCATGCGGCAGCGGCTGCAGATCGCGCGCAATCTGGTGACGGAGCCGCGGCTGGTGTTCATGGACGAGCCGACCGGCGGCCTCGACGTCTCGGTGCAGGCGCGCCTGCTCGACCTGATGCGCAGCCTCGTCAACGAGCTCGGTCTCGCAGCGATCGTGGTCACGCACGATCTTGCGGTGGCGCGCCTGTTGTCTCATCGTGTGATGGTCATGAAGGAGGGGCGGGTGATCGAGACCGGCCTCACCGATCAGGTGCTCGACGATCCGCGCGAGCCCTACACACAGCTCCTCGTGTCCTCGATCCTGCCGCCATGAGCCCGATGCAATGACCGTGATGATCGATATCGAGAATGCAGAAAAAACCTTCACCATGCATCTGCAGGGCGGCATCTCGCTGCCGGTGGTGCGCGGCGTGTCGTTCCAGGTCAAGGCCGGCGAATGCGTCGTGCTGTCGGGGCCGTCTGGCGCAGGCAAGTCGTCGATCCTGAAAATGATCTTCGGAAACTATCGTTGTGACGGCGGCCGCATCAACGTCCGCCATCACGGCGAGATGATCAACCTCGCCGGCGCCGAGCCGCGTGCGGTCCTCACGGCGCGGCGGGAGACCATCGGTTATGTCAGCCAGTTCCTGCGTGCCGTGCCGCGCGTGGCTGCGCTCGATGTCGTTGCCGAGCCGCTGCTTGCAGCGGGCGTATCGCGCGAGGACGCCCGCGCGCGGGCCGGCGCGTTGCTCGGCCGCCTGAACATTCCGGAGCGGCTGTGGTCGCTGCCGCCATCGACCTTCTCCGGCGGCGAGCAGCAGCGGGTCAACATCGCGCGCGGCTTCATCTCGGACGTTCCGATCCTGCTGCTGGACGAGCCGACGGCCTCGCTGGACGCGGCGAACCGTGCCGTCGTGGTCGGGCTGATCGCAGCGAAGAAGAGGGACGGCGCAGCAATGCTGGCGATCGTACATGATGACGAGATCCGCGCGGAAATCGCCGATCGTACGGTCGACGTGACGACATTCGCAGCGGCGGCATAGAAGGCGAGAATTGCAGATGAGCGCGAACATGTCCGATACCGTGATAGGCAATGCCAGGCTCGTCCTCGCCGACCGCGTCATCGAGCAGGGCTGGGTGGCGATCGCGGGTGGCCGGATCATCGAACTGGGCGAGGGGGCAGCGCCGGCCGGCGGCCTGGACGCTGGCGGCGACCTGCTGATGCCTGGGCTCGTCGAGTTGCACACGGATCACCTCGAAGCCCATTTCGTGCCGCGTCCGAAGGTCTACTGGGATCCCGTCGCCGCCGTCATTTCCTATGACGGGCAGCTCGCGACCGCCGGCATCACCACCGTGCTGGATTCGCTGCGCGTGTGGAGCGAGGAGGGCGCCGAGGGCGTCGACGGCCAGGCCAATTTGCTCGCAGACGCGATCGCGACGGCACGCGACGGAGGGCTGCTGCGGTCCGATCACTTCCTGCATCTGCGATGCGAGGTGCCGATGCCGACGGTGGTCGAAGAGGCGCGGCAGCTGGCCGGCCGGCCGGATGTTCGGCTGATGTCGCTCATGGACCATACGCCGGGGCAGCGTCAGTTTCGCGACGAGGGCAAGCTCCGGGACTATTATCGCGGCAAGAGCGGCGGCAAGACCGATGCCGAGCTCGACGTCATGTTCGCGCGGCGCTTCGCTTATCAGCAGGCTCATGCGGCGCCGAACATGCGTGACATCGTTGCGCTGGCAAAGACCCATGACGTGCCGTTGGCCAGCCATGACGACACCACCGAGGAGAACGTCGCGGACGCGGTCAAGGACGGCATCGCGGTGGCGGAGTTTCCGACCACGATGGAAGCTGCGCGCGGCCTGCATCAGGCGGGCATCAGCATCCTGATGGGCGCTCCCAATGTCGTGCGCGGCGGCTCTCACTCCGGCAACATCGCCGCAGTGGACCTCGCGCGCGAGGGCCTGCTCGACATTCTATCGTCGGACTACGTGCCGTCGAGCCTGCTGATGGGCGCGTTGCAACTGCCGCAGCGGGTGCCTTCCATCGATCTTGCCGCGGCGGTGCGCACGGTCACGAAGGCCCCCGCCGACGCGGTCGGGCTCCATGATCGCGGCGAAATCGCCGTCGGCAAGCGCGCCGACCTGATACGCGTGCATGTCGTAGGCCAGCTGTCGGTTGTCCGCAGCGTCTGGCGGGAAGGATTGCGGGTGGCATGAGCGAGACGTCGGCAGCATCGGTGAGCGGCTCCGTGAAGCTCGGCCCGGGCCGTCTGGTCCTGGTGGTCGGGCCGAGCGGCGCCGGCAAGGACACCTTGCTCAATGTGGCGCGCCGTGATTGCGCCGACGATGATCGCGTCGTTTTCCCGCGGCGGGTCGTCACCCGCGAAGCTTCGGCCTTCGAAGACAATCTCGAGATGAGCACCGTCGGATTTCGAGAGGCGCTTGAGGCCGGTCAGTTCGCCCTGTATTGGGATGCTCACGGGCACGGCTACGGCGTGCCGCGGGCGATCAAGGATGACATCCTGGCCGGCCGCACCGTGGTCGTGAACGTCTCGCGCACGGTCATTCCAGCGGCGCGACGTGACTACGCCCACGTCATCGTCGTCGCCATCACCGCACCGGCGGACGTTCTCGCCGAGCGGCTCGGCAAACGGCACCGGCCGAGCGACGGCGACATCGGCGAGCGGCTGCATCGTGCAGTGAGCGAGGACGCTGTGGCGGCGGATGTCACGATCGTCAATGTCGGCGATCCCGAGCCGCACGGTCACAGGCTCGCGGATGTGATCAAGGGACCGGCCGACGCGGTACCGATCGAAACCGGAGGAAGCCATGTCGATCATCACCACGATTGAGCAGCTCGAATCGATCTATGGCCAGACGGGGATCACCTCGACGGCGAAAGTCGCGGATCGCGTGACGCCGCACTACCGGATCATGATCGAGAAGTCGCCCTTCGTGGCGCTTGCGACCTGTGGTCCCGAAGGTCTCGACTGCTCGCCGCGCGGCGATCTTCCGGGTTTTGTCCGAATTCATGACGAGAAGACACTGATGATGCCGGATCGCCGCGGCAACAATCGCGTCGATTCATTGCGCAACATTGTGCGCGATCCACGGATCGGTCTCCTGTTCCTGATTCCGGGATCAGGCAATACGTTGCGCGTGAACGGAATTGGTCATCTCTCCACGGCGCCCGATCTGCTGGAATCGTTCCGGATGGAAGGCAAGCTGCCGCGCTCGGTCCTGGTGATGACGGTACAGGAGATCTATTTCCAATGCGCGCGGGCCATCGTCCGTGCCGATCTCTGGAACGCCGACAAGCAGGTCGATCCGCGGCAGTTGCCGACGCCGGGACAGATCCTCGCGGCCATGACGGCCAACGACATCGATGGTGCAGAGTACGACCGCGAGTGGCCCGAGCGCGCGCGGAAATCGATGTGGTGAGGCCGGCCCTCGACTCGAGGTCGAGGACGTTCTTCCCTGATGATCAGGCCGCGACGTCGAGCAGGCGTGAGGATCCTCTGACCAGAACCTTGCGTCCCGCCGCGGTGATCTCTGCAGCTTCGTTGTTGATGACGGCGAGTCCAAGTGAAGCGAGCTGATCGACGATCACACCGTTCAGCCGGCGGCGTTCACGCGCGGGAATGCGGAGCGCCTTCAGCGTCTCCCATTGGTCCGGCGTGAGCTCGTGTTCGAATTCCGCGTTCATGCTGCCTCGAATGTTGACGTCCCGCATTCGTCTTAGGAAGTCCGCGTGACGAAGATGCGACCTTCATGCATCCGTAGTGATACGGCTCACTTTGATTACGCCCGAACCGGCCGGGGCTTAATTCAAATTTGAATGATCTCGTGTGCGCGCTGCAGCAATGCAGCCAGCTATGTGGGTTGCGGTGAACGGCCGTGTAACGTTAAGAAAATATTAAGGCAGACGGTCTGCGCAGGAACGGTAACGTCCCTGTCACATCGGTGTGTCACAGCGCGCCATCGTCCTGCTCGAATCGGCCGGGTGCGCATCACTGACTTGAAAACGCGTTGAATGGCTGACCTGAACGACGATCCGCCGCAGCAGTCGAACCGCAGAACCTGGCTGCGCGGCTTGGGCGGGTTGGCCTTGAGCATTTCGATTGCAGCTGTGGCGACGTATGTCCTCACCCGTGCGATCAAGAAGCTGGATTTTGGTCACGTCCTCGCGATCGTGCAATCCACCGACGCGCACTTGATCGTCGTCGCGATGGCGCTGGTCGCGCTCTCTTATGCGAGCCTGACGCTCTATGACCTCTTCGCACTACGGACGATGGGCCGTCTCGACATTCCCTATCGGGCGGCGGCGCTCGGCAGCTTCACGAGCTATCCCATCGCGCACGGCATCGGTGCCGTCGCGCTGATCTCACCGCTGGTCCGTTATCGAATGTATGCGCCTTACAGGCTGGGCGCGATGGATATTGCCAACATCAGCTTTCTCACCGGCCTGACGTTCTGGCTCGGCAATCTGACCGCGCTCGGCCTGAGCCTGATCATCGACCCCGATGCTTTCGGTTCGCTGGAATACTGGCCGCCGACGCTCAACCGCCTGATCGCCGCGACGCTGCTGTGCGGCGTGGTCGCCTTCGTCTTTTGGAGCTGGCCGGGGCGTCGCAGCCGGCGGTGGCCCGTTCGGCTGCCCTCCGGTCCGGCCGTGCTGCTGCAGATCGTGATCGGACTGTTCGAGCTCAGCGCGGCGGCGCTCGCGATGTATGTTCTGATCCCGGCAGAACTCGACATCGACCTCACGCGACTGATGGCGGTCTTCATTGCCGCGACGCTGCTCGGATTTGCCAGTCATGCTCCGGCTGGCATCGGACTGTTCGATGCGACGATCCTGCTCGGGCTCGGCGGCGATGATCAGGAGCCGCTGCTCGCGGCGCTGCTGATCTTCCGCGCCCTCTATCACCTGCTGCCTTTCGTGCTGGCGTTCGTGGTCTTCGGGACTGTCGAGCTGTCGCGGTCCAGGTCGTCGGTGACGTCACACCGGCGAGTTCAGCTTGAGCCCGATCATGCCGGCGACGATCAAGGTGAGGCAGAGCAACCGCATCGGGTCGGCCGGCTCGCTGTAGAGGATCATGCCGGCGACGATGCTCCCGGCGGCGCCGATCCCGGTCCATACCGCGTAGGCGGTGCCAAACGGCAATGAGCGCAACGCAAGCGACATCATCGCGAAGCTGAGCAGGATCGCAATCGCGGTTGCAACGCTGGGCCAGAAGCGCGTCAATCCATCAGAGTGCTTCAGACCCAGCGCCCAGATGATCTCGAGCAGACCGGCGGCCAACAAAGCGAGCCAGCCATTCATGATGGCGGCGTGCTCCGACGCGTGACACGGCACGGTCGCAAGTCCGCCTTCCGAAGCTGCGGGGCGGTCGTACGAAGCAGTCCGGCCATTCTGTCATCTCCGCGCCGGTCGAACCTGCCGTCCATCTGCATCTTTTGCGCGACGCGCATATGACAGGGACGGCGGTCCTCGGCAGCCGCTCTTGCGGAGCGCCTGACGTATCCGGCGGCGCGCGGAGCGCAACAGCCTACCTGAACTATCTCTCCTCCATCATCGTGAAGACAAAGCCGGTGAGCGTCGAGCCGACTGCAAAGGACAACGTCAACGTACCCACGAAGATCATGAATGTTATGTGGGGATCCGGGCTGTGGGCGATCAGGCGCGAGATACCGAACGCATCCAATTGTGTGAGAGCTAAGGCGAAGCCCAGCCCCAGGGCGGTGCCCATGCAGGTGTGACAGGCAAGCTCGATCAGGATCGCCGGCTTGATCAGCGCACTGCGTTTCTTGGGCGGCATGGGTTTGATCTCCGGTATCGCCCGAAAACGCTGGAACGGTGGCGTGGTTCCTGACGGCGGGTCCAAGCCTGGCATGCGGTGTCGAAGGCGATTGCCAAGCGGCGGCGAGAGCGGCTACCAAAAGATCCGGGTCTCAGTCGCCCCATGACAAAGCTGCGATGCAGGCAGAAATCCCAAGGCAGGGCGGTGCCGCCTTGGGCGTCCAACAGGGAGGACATACAAGCCATGACGAACGCCATTCGCTTTCACAAAACCGGCGGGCCCGACGTCCTCGTCTGGGAGGAGATCAATGTGGGCAAGCCCGGGCCGGGCGAGGCGCGCATCCGCCAAACGGCCGTTGGGCTCAACTTCCTCGACATCTACAATCGATCGGGCCTCTATCCGGTCCAGCTCCCAAGCGGATTGGGCAGCGAGGGCGCCGGCGTGATCGAGGAACTGGGCGAAGGGGTAACGGACCTGAAGGTCGGTGACCGCGTCGCCTACGGCTCGTCACCGCTCGGCGCCTATTCCGAGGCGCGGCTTATTCCCGCAGCGCAGCTGCTCAAGCTGCCGGATGAGATCGACGACAAGACGGCCGCGGCGATGATGCTCAAGGGCCTCACGGCGCAATACCTGATCCGGCAGACCTATCGCGTGAAAGCCGGCGAGACGATTCTGCTGCATGCAGCTGCCGGCGGTGTCGGCCTCATCCTCAGCCAGTGGGCCAAGCATCTCGGCGTCACCGTCATCGGCACGGTGTCCAGCGACGACAAGGCGCAACTGGCCAAGGCACATGGCTGCGCGCACAGTATTGTCTATACGCGTGAGGATTTCGTGGCTCGCGTCAGCGAGATCACCGGCGGCAAGAAGGTGCCTGTGGTCTATGATTCCGTCGGCAAGGACACGTTCCTCAAATCGCTCGATTGCCTGGCGCCGCTCGGCTACGCCGTGCTGTTCGGCCAGTCGTCCGGGAGCGTCGATCCGCTCAATCTCGGGCTGCTCGCGCAGAAAGGCTCGTTGTTCGTGACCCGCCCGACGCTGTTCACCTACGCGGCCAAACGCGAGAGTCTGGTCGCGATGGCCAATGAGCTGTTCGACGTCGTCAAGTCCGGCGCGGTGAAGATCGAGGTGAACCAGACCTATCCTCTCAAGGAGGCAGCCAGGGCTCACGCCGATCTCGCGGCGCGCAAGACGACGGGGTCCACCGTTCTTCTGGTCTGATCCGGTTTGGTCGCATCATGGCAGATTGGCCCGCAGTGCGTGCTGGCCGACCTGCGGCTCGTCGACGGCGGTTCGCGCTAGGTCCTGTCAAGCCGGCTCGTGCTTGCGCAGGTCGCGCAGGTGGTCGAACCCTGCGACCTGCAGGTCTGCATTCTGTCCGTCGATCTCGGGCAAGCTCGCCTCGGACATGATGGCAGCCGTGACGTCGGCGACGGACTGGTCGACGATCTCGTGAACGAAGCTGATGTTGGCATACTCGCCCGACGCGATGCGTGCGACGACATCGCGCCGGGTCATTTCGGGATCGACCACGGCCTCACGTCCGCGGCGGCCGTAGTCGATCATCACGACGAAGTATTGCATGCAGTGCCAGTTCGCCTCCGGCCGAATGTCATCGCCGGACAGTGTTCTGAAAAACAGAATTTGTCAAGGCGAAAGACATCGGCGCGCGGCGATCGGCGAGAAAGGGCACCGCGGCGCCCCCCGCTTCCTGCCAAAGCGTGTCACTTGGACGAGCGGGATCGCGACTTGGCCGCCGCCTTGGCCCGGATCCGCTGGATCTGCCCGCGCGGCAGCGTAACGAAGATCTCCCCGATCCATTCCAGCTTGACCCCGACGATCGGCTTGGCGTTGAAGCTCTTGAGATTGACCACGGACGGCGATTTGCCGCGCTCGATCGTCTTGAGGTAGCGCTCGCCGGTCTTGAGGCGCACGATGGCTTCCTCGCCGTAGAAGCTGGACAGCGGGTGGCGCTGCTCGCGGTAGACGACGATCACGTCGCCGTTCTCATATTTGGGCAGCATCGAATCACCGGAGACCTCGAAGGCGATCGTCTCCTCGGAGATCGGGAAGGGCAGGGCGACCTCGCCGAGGCCCTCGACCGGCACCTGCTCGTAATCCGGCTCGATCACCGAGCCGGCGCCGACCCGTCCCATCACGGGAACGGAATTCAGGTCCAGATACTCCGTAATGAGCGGAATCTCGGCGGCCTTGATCAGGCGCTGGCCTCCGAGGATCTCGGAGACGGCGCCGGGGCGCACGCCCATGGCGCGGGCGAGCCCCCCTTTTGTCTTTCCAGGCTTCTCGAGTGCACGCTCGATCATGGCGACGTCCAACATGGCTTTGACCTCTTTTGCGAATCTCGGAAGTCATTATATGTTTCGAATAATCAGAACTCAAGCTTGACTTTTCGTTCGGAATATCAGAAATTATGGACGTCGGACGGAACCGGCGCTTCCGGCGCCCTCCGACCAGCACGAAGAGGCGAGAATGCAATCCACCGATTGGCCCGAACACCATTCACAGATCCTGCGTGAGCTCCATGCTAAGGGGCTGTCCTATGCCGAGATCGCGCGCGCCCTCAATGCGCAATTCGGCACGGCCTATACCCGAAATGCGACGCTCGGCCGCGGCAAGCGGCTTGGGCTGGCGGCGTCCGCCGCGCCGAAAGCCGCCCGGTTCGAACCCCGGCCGATGTCTGCCGTGGCCGGAACGGGCCGGCGGCGCCGAGAGTCCGGCGCCGGGCAGGCTGCCATGCCGCCTCCGCCGAAGCCGGCGGCCCCGGTCAGGCTGCGGTCCGTCGGCATCAGCCCGCGGTTGCTGCCGCTCGACCGGCTCGAAGCCAATGATTGCCGCTACCCCTATGGCGGCGACCGTGACGACGATCCCATCACCTTTTGCGGCCATCCGCGCCAGCCCGGGTCCTGCTACTGCACGCCGCATTTTCACCTGACGCGGAATCCGCCCGAGGCGGCCGCCGATCGGCCGGCCGGGCCGCTGACCCTGCGACTCGTCGCCGCCGCCTGACGCGCAGCGCAGACGACCCAATCTGATCCCCATCCATTTTCCGGAGACGAGACATGGCGCGCCCCAGACGCAGCAAGCCCCATCGCATGCCCAAGAGCCACGACCGCCGCGCTCACGATCTGCCGAGGAACGCGGACGTCGTCCCGGTCGAGATCGACGATCCGCTGGCGCTCGAGCCGGGCGAGAAGATCATTGCGTTGCGATCCGTTCGCAGCGATCCGTTGGGACGGCTGCACGCGCACAAGCAGCTCGACGACGCGCAGTACCGGGCCGGACGCGCGTTCCAGAACGATTGGGAGCGGGCCGAGCGTGGCCCGCAGGCGATCGACCCCTCGCGCGAATACGTCGACGGCGCAAGAGGGCGGGAGCCGGTCACGGAAGGACAACGACAGGCGGTGCTGCGGCTCAACCGGGCTGAGCGTGAGCTCGGCGCCGACGGGGCGGCGATCACGCATGACGTGCTGGTGCACGGCCTGACGATGGAGCAGGTCGGTCACAAGCGCGGGCTGGCCAGCCAGCGCTGGAACGACTATTTCGCGCGACGTTTCAAGGAATGCCTGGATCGGCTGGCGGTGGTCTACGGCTTTTCCACCGATCGAACCGCAGGACAGTATCATTCTATTGTGCGATCGAGCGGGTCGGTCGAGACCTAGCGAGGGGCTGACCAGCGCTCGTGCCATCGTCGATGGGCGCGAGCGCCGGCCGGCCAACAGCCCGATCAGGGGTGTGGTGTGACGGTGTAGGTCGTGCCGTAGGGCTCGACCCGCAGCGAAGCGTGCGACAGCAGTCCGATCTTGGCCGTCGGCGCCATCTGCAGCTCGCCATTCGGTCCGCGGTGGACATTGTACTGCCAAACCGTGAGATCTCCCTTCTGCGCCAAAGCGTGCGCAACCGCGCTGGCATCGCTGCCGCCGATCGAGGCCAGCTCCGCACTGCTCAGGCCGATGACGATCTCGTCCTTGACGGTGATGACCTTGAACAGCGATGTCCTGCCGTCCTCGGCCGACGACATCGACGGCGACATCGCCAGCAATGCGAGCGTTGCGCAGATGGAGCGTGTTGGTCCTGAAGCCATGAAAGATCCTGTCCGACGTGGGCTATGATGGTGAGTGTGCTCGGGCGTGCAGGCATTGGTTTCCCGTAACGGTCAGCCGGTTCGGAAATAAAGTCGGCGCAATGCGGGTTGAACCCTGCTGCACGGGCCGACGTCTAAGAGGCCAGCGGGATGATGCGAGCTTCGGCAATGCCGCACTCGTCCGGCCGGACTGTATCGTTGACGCAGGTCAAGCGGGGTCGGCGCGGCCTGTTCTATTCAGGACGAAAGCAGCGATGGGGGATGGCATGTTCAGCGTTCAATATCTGTTCCGTTCAGCCGGCGGAAAAATCGCACTTGCTGCAGCCGCAGCAATGCTGGCCTCGGCAAGCGAGCCAGCGCCGGCTTTCGCACGGGCGGCAAGCCCGGCGAGCAAGCACGCGGTCGTGAAGGCGTCCAGCGATGTCAGCGATCTCAGCGCTCGCCGGCGCTATCGCCGCGTCTACAGGGGCAATCCGGCTGCCGGCCTTGCCATCATGGGCGCGATGATCGGGACGTTCGGTGCGATCGCCGCGCATCAGCATGACGACGACTACTATTATGGGCCCGGCTACTACCCCGGACCCGGCTATTACGGACCGCCGCGGGTCTATTATGCACCTCGGCCGTATTACGCTCATCCGTACTACGGGCACCCGTATTACGGACCCCGCGTCCACTACTACTATCCGTACTGAGACGGCGTGAGAGGGCGACGGTGACAGCCGCCGCCCTTATCGCGCTGGAGTGCGGGATTAGAAGCCGCCGGCGCTGAAGCGCAGCGGCTGCACGACGTCATAGGCCGCCTTGCTGATCGGCACCGCGTAGTCCACCGTGAGCGGCCCGAACGGCGAGGCCCAGGTCATGCCGACGCCGACCGAGGAGCGCAGGACGTTCTTGTTCGCGACCTGGACGTTCTGGGTCGGCCCCCGATAACCAAACACCGTGCCGGCGTCGACGAAGGCCGAAGCGCGCAAGCCGTATTCCTGCGGCAATCCTGGAATGTTGCTCTGCAACTCCGCGGTGGTGGCCCAATAGAAACTGCCGCCGACATTGTCCATCGTCGACCCCGGCGTGAGATCGCGCGGTCCAAAGCCGCCGGGTGCGAAGCCACGGACCATCGTCGGGCCGCCGAAAAAGCTGTTGAGCAGCGGCGCCTGCTGTCCGCCCCAGCCGGTGATGTAGCCGCCTTGGCCGCGGACCATGCCGGTGAGATCGCTGTTGATGGATCGGTAGTAGCGGACATCGGCAGTGGTTCGCAGGAAGCGGACGTCGCCGCCGAGGCCGGCGAGATCCTGGCTCAGCTGAGAGCGGATGCCGCTGGTCGGCATCTTGGTATTGTCGAGGGTGCTGTAAGTGACGGTATTGCCGATCTGGGACACCGTCTGCCGTCCTGCTGCAACCGCCTGCCGGACCGGGACGGACACCGCGGCCGGCGAGATCCCGGGCGCGAGCACGACCTTCTGGTCGTAGAGCGAATAGCGCCACAGCATGGCCGTCTGCTCGCTCACCGGCATGCCCAGGGTGAGCGCGCCGCCATAGGTGTTGCTGCCGAACGATTGGAACGTGCTGACCATGCTTTGCCGCGCGAACAGCTCGACTCCCGGCGTCGTCCTGCCGAGCGCGTAAGGCGAGGTGAAAGACAGCGTGGCGCCGCGCGCGAACTGGCCGGAGGTGAACGCGGCCTGCGCCGTGTTGCCGGTCCCGAGCACGTTGCGGTCGCCGATCTTGACCTCGGCGAGCAGGCCGTCCGTTGATGAATAGCCCCCCGAGACGTTGAAGTCGCCCGTGGCCTGATCGATAGCCTCGACGTCCAGCACCACGCGATCCCCGGCCGAGCCTGGACGTGTCGAGATCTTGACCGTCTTGAAGTAGTTGAGGTTGCGCAGCCGCCGTTCGGCGCGGTCGATCAGCGTCTTGTTGTAGGCATCGCCTTCGCCGACATCGAACTCCCGACGGATCACGTCGTCGCGCGTCCGCGTGTTGCCGTGGATCTCGATGCGCTCGACATAGCTGCGCCGTCCCTGCTCGATCTGGAAGGTGATTTCGGCCAGACGGGCCTGGGCGTTGCGATTGATCCGCGGCTCGACCTGCGCGAACGGAAAGCCGAGCTTGCCCAGCTCGGCCGTCAGCGCCTCCGAGGTCTTGCCGAGCTTGCTCTCGTCGAATGTGTCGCCCTGCTGCGCCAGCAGCAGCGTGCGCAGGCGATCGCAGGCGAGGCCCTGCACGTTGCAGGAGATGTCGATGGCGCCGAACCGGTAAAGCGCTCCTTCCTCGATCGTGAAGCTCACATTGAAGCCGTTGGTCGCGCGGTCGAAATCGACGCTGACATTGGTCACTTCGGCGTCGGCATAGCCGTGGTTGCGATAATACTGCCGCAGCTGCTCGCGGTCCTCATTGACCCGGTCGGCGTCATAGGCGTCGCCGCCCGTTACGAAGCTCAGCACGTTCGAAGCCGAGGTCTTGATCACGGCCCGCAATTGCCGCGCACCATAGGCGTTGTTGCCGACGAAGCTGATCGCTCTCACCGGCGTCTTCTTGCCTTCGGTGATGGTAAAGACCAGGTCGACGCGGTCGTTGCCGCGGTCGATAATTTCGGGGATGACGCGAACGTCGTCGCGTCCGACACGATGATAGGCCTGAAGGATGCGAGCCACGTCGCCTTGCACGGTGGCACGCTGCAGGCCCGCTCGCGGCTTGGACAGCACCGCGCTCGTGAGGTCGGCATCCTTCACCTTCTTGTTACCTTCGAATGCGACGCGGTCGAGCACCTTTGCTTCCGAAAGCCGCACCACGATCCGTCCGTCGCCGCGACTGATTTTCACGTCCTCGAAAAGTCCGGTCGCCACCAGGGCCTTCAGCCCGGTGTCGAGTGCGGCGGTGTCGTAACGGCCGTTGGCATCGGCGTGGAAATAGGACCGGACGGTCTCGGCATCGATCCGCCGATTGCCCTGTATTGCAAGGCTTTCCGTGGATGCCGCCATGGCCGGAGACGCCAGAACGCACAGCATCGCCACGTGCGTCGCAACCTGCGATCCGGAGAAGCAACGGTGACGCCAATTCCAGGCCGTCATGATGTGCGCTCCTGCCTGCTCGTCATCGCCGCGATGCAAGAGCGGGCGCGTGGCCAAATCATGTCGTGGCTGTGGAGACAGGCGGGCCCGCGATCACGCCTGCGAAGGCCGGCGCACCCGGGAACCGATGATGGCCGCAGAATCGACGCAGAGTCGATTCAGACGCTTGGTGGCGACCGTGTCATCCGACGCGCCAGCGGATGCTGACACGGCGAACGTTTTGTCGGGAGCAGATCATGCGCGCGATCGCCTTGGCCCTCATTGCCTGCACCTTCGTTCAATCAGCGCTTGCCGCCGCGGTCGGTCCCGAGATCGACCCGGGTGCGTCGCTCGGCGTCGTCCAGAATTGGATCTACAACTACCGCACCAAGCCCGACTACGCCCATGTGCCTGCCGCGGTGCGGGTGCTGTTCCACTCACAGACGTTCAAGGAGCCGGAGAATTCCGGCATCTATCTCGGTTTCATTGCGGGCGCGATCAGCTCCAATCCGGCCAAGGCGGAGCAGCTCGTCAACAGCTTCTTTCCCGTGCCTCCCGAGGAGGAGTGGGTGATCGTGCGGGCCATCGCCTATTCGGGCCTGCCGGACTGGCGCAACCTGATGCGCAAGGTGGCGCCGAAGATGCCGGGCCGCCGCGTGATGATCGATGGCTATCTCAGCGGTGCCCAGCCGACCTTGATGGACATTCCGCTCGAGGAAGCCAAGCCAGGCATGATGGACAAGCTGCGCGGCACGTTGACTCAGAACCCGTTCAAGAAGGAGGAGCGCAAGCTGGACACGCGGATCAGCTACGCGACCCATCAGGACCTGCTCGACATTCTCTGGGGCTATTACTTCGCGACCGGCTCGCGCGTGCCGATCCAGCGCATCGTGCAGATGCTCCCGTGGTCGAAGAGCCGCGACACGGTGGACAAGCTGACGATCGGCAGCATGGCGCGCTACACCCTCGCCAGCTACTCGGTGCGGGATGCCAGCCTGCGTGACTATCTGCGCGACGAACTGGCGCGGCAGTCGGGGCCGGTGAAGGAGCCGCTGAGGGAGGTGGTCGAGGCGGCCGACACGGTGCAGCTCGGCGCCGTGCGCAAGGATGCCGTCGCCGCGGTCGAGGAGTTGAAGACGAGAGGCTCCGATGCCCGGCGCAACATGGACTTCTGGGGCCAGCTCGGTGTGGGCGCCCTGGCCCTCGGTTGCGTCTCGGCCGCGGCGCTGGGTCAGGTCGCGGTTGGCATCCCCTGTGTGATTGGGGGCTCGGCGTCGCAGGGACTGCTCTCGTTCTGGGAAAAGCAGCAATAGTGCTGGTCGCCCGTGCTCGACGCGCGTGTCGTAGCGGAGGAGGCCGTCGTGTCAGGAGCTCACGGCTGTCGTGAGACGTCGGCTCGAGCCATCGCTTTCGCCGGGTCAACGAGACTGCAATTTACGATGCGACGGCCTGAGGCCTGGTTGTTTGACGTACGCGACTAGGCGCTGCGACCTTGGAGGCGAAGGTCGAGACCCGCCTCAAATTGTCCCGGAGGGGGGAATGTGGCACATGCAGAAATTGCGATGCTTTTCGTTTCTTCTACGAAAAGTAGAAAAGATGGTCAGCAGCCAGTCCTTGCCGGCGCGCCTATGAAAAAATCAGGACAGGCTAGCCTTCACCGCAACCGGGTAAACTGGTTCGCGGTGAATCTCCGCGCCGGATTCGTCGACAACGACGATGGAGAGCCTTCGGTCGGTAATGCGGGGATCATGCCTGAGCCGCCGGGCCAGATCCCGGCTGTGCTCGATCGCCCCTGCACACGTCGCAAACTCCAGTCCGGTTCGGTCCCTGGTCGGAATGCCATCCTTCATATCGAAATAATAAGTGCGCATGGTCTTCCTGCAACCGCTGTGTCGCGGGAGTGGGACACGGAGCCGAAACGGCATCCGCAACCCCCGTAGTCCTCCCGCTGAAACTATAGAAGACCTCTAATATGGAGGACAAGCTTACCTCTGCCGTAATTCCCCTGTCTCGTTCGGTAAACGACCATTTTCACTGGTATCGTCAGCCAGAAACTGCCAGAAAGCTCAAATTATGCCGGCGAAATCGACCGATTGGTCAGTTTGGCTTGCTGCAGGAGTTGTTCGCTGGCATACTTTCAACCTCATCGGGTTCCGCGCGGTCGATTTCCAGGCGGGCCATCCTGAGGATCAGGGTCGCAGTCGTCAGACCAAGACTTTCAGCCTCAATTGCTGCAGTATCTACCTTGCGTGCAAGGCCTTCACGTTTGCTAAGGACTGGCATTACTGTTTCCTGCCAAAGGTGCGAGATGAAGAATCCCACATTCATCGCGGAGCTGCACACGAAGCTCGGAGCCCCATCGAGCGAAGCCGTGGAAAGCCTTCGGCTACTGAAGGCGTTCCTGCAGCTGGCCCCGGGCCAGCGCATCGAAGTGATCGAGATGGTTGAACGGTTGACCTCGGAGTCCCATCCGGAAACCGATCGCCCCCTGTCCTGACGTCATTCCCCCTGATTGCATGCAATGGTTGCGGGCGGTCGCGTCGCGATCGCGTAAATTGCATCGTCCAGTGCTTCCGACTCGTGCAGCGTCCCAGCCGGCAACAGGATCTTGTCGCCTGCGGTGCAGACGCGCTCGCCGCCTTCCCATCGGAACGTCAGCCGCCCCCTGATCACGACGAGGATTTCGTCGACCGGGTGCGTGTGGAAGTGGTGAACCTTGCCGGCGGCATCGTGCTGCAATTCGATGCAGCCCTGGGTCGGCAGCAGCGCGAGGATATCGGGATCGATCGCAAAGTCGGTCTTCGTTCCAGCGATGATCTGGGTCATGCGGCTTGCTCCTTATCTCCGATGGACGATGGCTTGGCCTGGGCGAGCTGGTGGAACGGGCAGGCCGGCGGCGGCTGGTTGTCGTCGTAGAGGAAGTACTGCTTGAACTCCCGACCCTCCGGATTGCCGTAGCGTCCGAGCATGGGGGAGGGCTCCGTTGTGTCGAACGGGAGCAGCCGCTTGCGCACCTCGCCGAAAGCCTTCGCGGCCGCCTCGTCGGTGCCGAGCATCCGTTCGAATACCCAGCGCGGCTGGAAGGTGAGCATGAACGCGCTCGAGCGCCGGCTCTGCCGCATCACATGGGCAGGCGTACTGCAGACGACGAAGATCGGTTCGCCGGCAAATGAGAACTCCCACATCGGATGATCGACGGTCTCCGGAATTTCGGCAGGCCATGGCTGCTTGTCGATGCGCGCCAGCTGATCGAGGATCCGCCAGAACTTCTTGTAGTAGGCGTCGAGCGTCTGAACCGGCCGCGGGCGCGTGAACAGGACGAGCGAGGTGTTGGGTCCGTGCGAGCGGCTCTCCGAGACGAACAAAGCAAGCTGCTTGCCCAGGACGTCGATGTCGATGGGATCGAGAAACAAGTAACGGAGTTGATCGTGGCGATAGCCTGAAACGCCGAACACGCACGGAAAGGGTCTTGCTTCGCTGCTCATCTGAGCTTCGAATTCCGAAAACAGGACGCTCTGCCAGCTTCCGACCTGATGACCGGATCGGACTTCGTCCTTTCTCAAATACAAACGCGACATACTGACCCTCTCTGTTTCTTATGTTTAAGTACGAAGTATCAATTTGCGCCTCATCATCAGCGGCCCAAGCAGTCCAGGAAGCGACATCAGGAGAAGAATTTCGATCAGGGCTGCGTAGCCGGAGTCGTTCGCAACGATGTGCAGGTTCGATCCCGCATCGGTGCCGAGGCCGCTTGCGGCCATCATGGCAAAGGCAATCACCGGCTGGGACAGTCCGGCAAATACGCCGGCCGACGTCGTGTTGATCGACGCGCCCACGCCGATGCGCTCGGCCGTGTAGAGATGCTTGGTGCATTTCAGGACCAGAGGCACGGTGCCGCCGGCCACCAGACCGAGCACGGCAAACACGGCGCCGACATAGAACAGTCCGAAAGTGTGCGCGAGCGCCGGCCACAGCATCGCAACGAGCAGCATGCGCAGCAGCGTGATGCGGATCAGGGCCGTATCCAGCGACCGGGTCCGATCGGCTATATGGCCGAGGAAGATCGATCCGATCGCGTTTCCGACCATGAAGGCGAGCAATGGCCCACCGGCGGCCGACGGCGAGATGCCGAAATAATGCGCGACCATCGGAATGCCCCACACGCCCGCGAGCGTGGTCACGACGGCGAAATGCGCGGCGAAGCTCATCGCGCAACCCCAGTTTGCAGCCGATGCGAGCGCGTGCCAGCACGCCAGCAGCACGCTCTTGAGCGTCTTGCCCGCGTAGTTCGCAGGCGCCGGCTTCAAGGCAACGGATGCGCAGGCAAGGTTGGCGATGCCGACACAGGCGATGACAAGGAAACAGGCGCGCCAGCCGAAGCCGCTCACGGCCGCCGCAAGCGGCGTCGTGGCAATGACGCCGCCGGCATAGCCCGACACCTGGGAGATACCCGACATGAGGCCGAAACGTTCGTCGGAAAAGTTCTGAGCCACGAGCTTCAACAGCGCCGTGAAGACCAGCGCGTCGCCGCAGGCCACGATCACGCGCGCGATGAAGACGTCGAGCAGGCTCGGCGACAGCGCGAAGGCGGCGCTGCCGAGCACCGAGGCCGTCATGCTGCCGAGCACGACACGCTTGACGCCGTAGCGGTCGACCAGCACGCCCGCCGGGATCTGCATCAGGGTGTAGCCCCAGAAGTAGCTGGAGGCGAGCATCGCGACACCCGAGGCGTCGGTGCCGAAGTCATGGGCGAAGCTGAGGCCGACGGTCTGCGGCGACATCCGCTGCAGAAAGGCGATGGCGTAGGCGAACGCGACCGTTCCCCACGCGACATAGGCGCGGTCGGCGAACCTCAGTACAGAGGAAGAGGAAGCGACGGCTTGTTGTCCGAGCACGGCCATCACACCCTCGCATAGCCGACGGAGAACAGCGCGTCGGCCGAGTCCGGGATGATCTGCGACATCGCCGTCTCCACCAAGGAGGCGGCGCCGTGATAGTCCTGCCGGATGTGCTCGATGTGTCCGTAGGCGCCGCGCATGATCATGCGGGGCACCTCCAGCGGCTTGTCGGGATAGATCGTCGCGCACATCTCGACGCAGGCGGCCTGCAGTTCGGCATCCGCGGTCTCACCAAGCAGCGACGGCGCGACCCGCTCGCAGATCTTGGCGTTGGCAGCCCATACGATCGGATTGCGCGTTCGCCATCCGTACAGAACTCCCTCGCTGCGTGTAGTTGTGGAGGAATGCTTGAGGATCTGCGACGTGAAGAACCCATACAGGCCACGCCCCTGATGCGCGGGCAGCACTTCGGTGCCGCTGCGGTAGATCGCGAGCCGCTGCGCAATGGTCATCACGCGATAGACGGAGAAGGCTGCCAGTCCGATGTGATCGTAGACCAGAATGAGGCTGTATTTGCTGTCGAACGGCGACGCCGCCGCAGTCCAGTGCGGTTCGATTGCCTTCCAGTTAATGGCAATGATCGAATTCATCGCATCCATGACCGGCTGCCGGTCTGGCGCTGCAATCTGCGATGCGTCGGGAAAGCTGTAGACGGTGTAGTCGTCCCAGGGCGACACGATGGTCTTGTATCGGCCGTCCAGGTTGCGCGACATCGCATGAACTCCAGCACTTCGAGGTCGAGCTATACAGGCCGCCATCCGATGGCTTAAAGGACAATATGCCCTCGAATTCTGCCAACTCCCCCCGGCGCTCTGCAGTGCACCGAGACAGTGCCGAAAGGCGGCTGGCGATCTTCGCCTTCCCGGGGGTGACGCTGCTCGACGTGTCCGGACCTGCCCAGGTGTTTGCCGAGCTCGGCGAGATCGAGCTGCCGGGGCCGGGCTACGCGCTGAGCTACGTGTCCAGGGAGGGCGGGCTGGTGCCGACCGATGTCGGGCTGATGATCGACACCGCGCCGCTCTCGGCCATGAACCCGCAGGACGTCGATACGCTGCTGATCCCCGGGGGGCCGGGCATCTGGAAGCTGCGTCAGGATGACGCGGCGATGCAGTGGATCGGTGAGGTGCTGCCCGGCGCGCGGCGCATCGCATCCGTTTGCCTCGGCGCATTTGCATTGGCCTGGGTCGGTGCGCTCGAGGGCAAGCGGGCGGCGACCCATTGGCGCTACTGCCCGCGTCTGCAGGACAGCTTCCCGAACGTGAAGGTCGAGCCGGATGCCATCTTCGTGCAGGACGGACGGGTCTGGTCGTCCGCGGGCGTCAGCGCGGGCATCGACCTGGCGCTGGCGATGATCGAAGAGGATTTCGGCCACACCATCGCGCTCGACGTCGCGCGCCGGCTGGTCGTCTTCCTCAAGCGTCCCGGCGGCCAAAGTCAGTTTTCAACCGTGCTGGCGGCGCAGGCCTCCGACGTCGAGGGCCGGTTCAGCGCGCTGCATGCCTGGATCATCGAGAACATCGCAAGCGATCTCAGGGTGGAGACGCTGGCCGAGCGGGCCGGCATGACGCCGCGGACTTTCGCGCGCAGCTATGTCAACCGCACCGGAATGACGCCCGCGCAAGGCGTCGAGGCGCTCAGGGTCGAGACGGCGCGTCTGCTGCTCGAAAGCCGCCAGGTCGACAGCGTGGTCGAAGTCGCCAAGCGGGCCGGCTTCGGCGATGACGAGCGCATGCGGCGCGCGTTCCTGCGCCATCTCGGTGTGTCGCCGTCGGAATATCGTCGCCGCTTTTCGGGCTGAAGCGGCCGGCTTGCATCGCGCCAAGCCTCGCTGCCGGATTTCGGCGGCGCCCGTTTGCTTTCAGGTTAATTCTGCTGCTCACGTTGGGGCCGCACTCGGCCATGCCGTCGGGAACCGGTCTAAGGCTTCAGTAAAATGCCGCGTGTATAGAGGCGAAAACTTGATTCAGATCCGCCTCTGCGAAAGCAGCGGGAGAAGCCAATGTCCAACATCATTCCGTTCCGCTCGCGGACGGTCCCGGCTCAAGCCGCGTTCACAACGGCGCACGCGGAAACCGCGGTTGCCGGCGTCGGTCGACTCGGCGCCGCTCGACCGGAAGCGCCGGCCGTCCGGGAGGATGTCAGGAAGACCGTCCTGCTGCTCGATCTTGCCCTGCAGCATGCCCGAGAGCTTTCAGATTTCGTCGCAGATGCGCGAGCGCGACGAACCTATGATCGTCATCTCGCCTCGATCGAATATTCGCTTCAGATCGCGCGTGACCGCATGGCCGCACTCTGAGATGCCGCCCTCCGCGGCGGGGGCATGCATTTGCCCGGGGACGCAGCGAGCCGGATGTGGTAGTTGGGTCTGTCGTGGAGGACGCAACAATGACCCAAACCAAACTGGAAGTGCCCGCCGAACTGCGCGACCTCGCGGAAAAGACCATTGCGCAGGCGGAAAGGGCCTTCGAGATGTTCTTCGACGCGGCTGGCAAATCGATCTCTACGGTTCCCGGGCCTGCCGCCGACATGTCCAAGCAGGCGCTCACCCTCACCGAACAGAACATCAAGACGGCCTTCGAGCATGCTCGAAAGCTCGTCCATGCCACCGAGCTGGAAGAGGCGATGCGGATCCAGTCGGAATTCCTGCGCAGTCAGTTCACGAACGCCGGCGAGCATATGAAGACGATCACGTCCGTCATCATGTCCGCCGCCACCAAGGCGACTGAAAACAAGTCCTGAGACGCTGCGGCACGCATGAAGCGAGACCGGCGGCCGATCGGCCGCCGCAAGGCCATCGCTACTTGCGCAGCGAGCCGATATAGGCGGCGATATCGGCCGCCTCCAGCCGGTTCAGAGGGAAACTCGGCATCTTCGGGTGCGGGTCGAGCAGGAAGAACGCGACCTTCTCAGGAGTGAAATCCGCCTTCTGGGCGATCTGCGAAAAGGACGGAACATCCGCGCTGGCCTGCTTCTGCGTTCCTTCCACCAGATGACACGACGCGCACCAACGCCGGGCGAGGTCGGCGCCATGGTCGGCATCGGCGGCCCACACCGATGTCGATGCCGCAGTGGCAGCCGCAACCGCCAGAACTCTGATTACCAAGCCACGCATCCAGGAACTCCCGATCTTATGTCCGTTGAATTCGAGCGTGACGTCCGCCGTTGAAGCAAATGACGGCAGCTCGCGAGGGGGTCTTCGTCGCAGGAACGATCGTGTCGCTCCTTCCGGCGTGCAGGTGCGTCGCTCGACGCAACCGGATCCGAGTGGTCAATTACAGCATGACCTGGGGAAATGGGACAGGTCGATCCGGCTGATGATCGACTTCAAGAGGTTGCTGAGGCGGCGCAGCAATGTGGGGCTTGGTGAAGACGCGTCCGTCAGCTCTTCTGCAACGTAGGACATCTCGGGCCCTCCCTGTCGCTCAGCATCTTTCCGGTGCGCTTGTTGACGAGGTGCATGCGCCCGCATGCCAGACACGCGACCGCTTCGTAGGCGTCGGCGGGCTCGGCGAAAGCCGGCACGGCCAAGCCGATCTGCACGTTCGATCCCGTCTGGGAGCAGCGAAAAACGAGAGTTTCCATTACCTGATCATGACGAATCCCGGCACGAATGCCTTGATCTGTCTCAACAGGCGGCGCTCGGACAGAGCCCTGTCCGACGCGTCAACCGACGGCCATGCGAAGACGACGAGCGTCAGGTCAGCCCGTGCGACGTGGCCTTCGCCAAGTCGATCCGCTCAACGACATTGGCGGCGGACACCGAGCCGGTCTGGGCTGTGCGAAGGGCGGCATCGATCTTCGACTTCACGCGCCGTGCGGCGAGGGCGGCCAGCCTGGTCTGGGTTCGTCCGGTCTTGACCTGATCACCGAACTCGTATCGCCATTCCCAAATGTCCGGTTCGGCAGTCGCCACGACGGTATATTGGACACCTCGGTGGATCACGGAACCCCCCTTTAACACTTCCACTGCAAGTCAACGTCTAAACAACCTACAATCAATCCGGGCAAATACGGGACTGGAACAATTGCCAGATGTGTGACGGTAAGGTGGTTAACACCACCATGCCGGTAATGTTCCTTTGCGCGCGCGGTTCCCGTGCACACTTTTTACGTGCGCCCCTCCAACGTGGCCGAGACAGACAGGACGGGTGGAATCTGCAACAACGCGGGAGCATCCCATGGACGACATCGAGTCCGAGCCGCTTGGTAGCGCGCCGTTTCAGACCCGGCGCCGTCCCGAGCGACTACCAGTCGCGCCACCTACGACGAGGCTCATCTTGATTGCCGACAATCGAGAGCTGGCGAACCACGATGTCGCCGCGGCCGGAACCAGCAATGGGCGTCGGGACCTCAGGCTCGATGCATGCCGCGGTCTGGCGCTGTGGTTCATCTTCGTCGATCACGTCCCGGATAATTCGCTGTCCTGGCTGACGTTGCGGAACTACGGCTTCAGCGACACCTCTGAAGTGTTCGTGTTCATCTCGGGCTACACCTGCATGCTGGCTTATGGCGGTTCGCTGGGAAAGCACGGCTGGACGACCACGGTGGTCCGCGCACTGCGGCGGGCATGGGAGATCTATGCCGCCTTTCTGGTGCTGTTGCTGGCCTATGCGGCGCTGGTATGGGCGGTCGGCGGCGGCACGCGCTTTGTCGACGAGACCAACACCGGGTTTTTCTTTCGCGAGCCCGGTCCGACGCTGTTGCATGTGGCGCTGTTGCAGTTCGCCCCCGTCAACACCGACATCCTGCTGACATTCGCGGTGCTGCACATCTGCTTCCCCGTCATCCTGTGGCTGATGATGACGAGCGCGACGTTGACGCTGGGGCTCTCGTTCCTCGTCTACATGATGGTTCAGCTGTTCAGCTGGCACGTGCCGGCGTGGCCGAGTGGCGAGCTCTATTTCAATCCGTTCGCCTGGCAGTTCCTGTTCGTGATCGGCGGCTGGTACGCCTATGTCGGCACCGCAAGCCTGCGTCCGATCCTGAATTCGCGCACGCTGCTGATCATGGCGCTCGCTTATCTCGCCTTCAGCCTGCTCATGGCCCTGAGCTGGGAGTTCAAGAGCCTGGAAGGCCTGATCCCACCCGCCATCTCCGGCCTGATCTATCCGATCTACAAGAGCCATCTCGCCCCGGTCCGGCTGCTGCACTTCCTGTCGCTCGCCTTCGTGGTGTCGCGGTTGGCACCGCCGCAATGGCACGGCCCGATACGTCCGCTGATGACGGCGATGATCAGGTGCGGCGAGAATTCGCTCTCGATCTACTGTATCGGCGTGCTGCTGGCGTTCATCGGCCAGGTCATGCTGACCGACATATCGAGCGGCTTTGCGATGCAGCTCCTGATCAGCGTCGGCGGCATTGCCTTGATGATCATCGCGGCCACGCTGCTGACATGGGATCAGCAGCTCGACCGGCGCGGACCCCGGCTGTTCTGATCGCGCCTTCAGCGCCGACGTGCGACGGCCACGCCAAACAGGAACGCCACGGAGAGGCTGGCGAGCGGAGCCTCGCGCGTGATTGCGCTCAGGGTCGACAGCGCCGTTCCCGGCCGCCGCGCATCCTTCGCGGCTTCGTTCAGGCGGTCGACGGCGGCGCTCAGAGTCCCGGCCATCTCGCCCAGGGACCGGGACATGTCCGTCGCGGCATCGAGCGCGCGTTCGGCGACGCCCGGCTGTGGAGGTGTTTCGAACGTTTCGCTGCTCACTATCGTTGCCTTCTCGACGTTCATCGGCCGGATCGGGACTTCAGGTTCGGCTCGACCGAGGATCATGTGACGCTCCGGAAAATGCGGTCTGACGCGATTGGTTCCCGCTGGCCCGGAGAGGCCTGCGAAACCGGTGGATCGGCCCGCACCAGCGCTCCATTCAAATCCCCTGGGCCGCTATGGTCGGCCGCCTGTGAAAGGACCTCATCGTGGCTTCATCGGACCCGACACCGCCGCACCGCATCGCCGTCCTCGGCGCGCCGATCGACCTCGGCGCCTCCGTGCGCGGCACGCTGATGGGTCCCGCGGCGCTGCGCACCGCGGGACTGATCACCGTGCTCGAAAGCCTCGGGCTTGACGTGACCGACTATGGCGATGTCGGCTTTGCCGATATCGCCGAGCTCGGCGATGAGCCTCCCGCCAATGCCAAGCACTATCGCCAGATCCAGCGCTGGTCCCGGGTGCTCGCGCGTCGCAGCCATGAACTGGCGCAGACCGGAGCGATCCCGGTGTTCCTGGGCGGCGACCATTCGCTGTCGATGGGATCGGTAAATGGGATTGCGCGCCATTGCCGTGAGATCGGACGGGACTTGTTCGTGCTCTGGCTTGATGCGCATGCCGACTACAACACGCCGGAGACGACGATCACCGCCAACATGCACGGCATGTCGGCTGCCTTCCTGTGCGGCGAGCCGGGCCTCGATGGCCTGCTTGGCGACGAACGGCGCGCCTCCATCCCGCCGGTGCAATTGGAGCTGTTCGGGATCCGGTCGATCGACAAGGCCGAGAAGGAGCTGTTGCGCCGGCGAAGCGTCAGCATTGCCGACATGCGTGCGATCGACGAGTTCGGCGTCGGCGTCTTGATGCGCCGGGTTCTCGACAAGGTCCGCGCGCGAAATGGCGTGCTGCATGTCAGCTTCGACGTCGACTTCCTCGATCCCGAGGTGGCGCCGGGCGTCGGCACCACCGTTCCAGGCGGCGCGACCTATCGCGAGGCACATCTCATCATGGAGATGCTGCACGATTCCGGTCTGGTGCGGTCGGTCGATATCGTGGAGCTCAATCCCTTCCTCGACGAGCGCGGCAAGACGGCGCGCGTCGCGGTCGAACTCATCGCCAGCCTGTTCGGCCAGCAGATCACCGATCGGCCGACGCCGACCAATGCGATCGTCCCGGATCAATAGCAGGGGATCGGCTGCTCGGGACCCTCGTCGGAAAAACGGATGCCCCGGTCCGGGGCACCCGCATTGTCGATCAATAGCGTGCGTCGTACATCTTGGATTCGACGAAGCCGAGCAGATCGTTCGGCGCCGGTCCAGCGGCGAGCCCGTTCTGATAGGCAACGCCGGCGACAGCAGCGCCGATAAGGGCCGAGACCTCGCGGATGCGCGGCAGGGCCGGGTACAGACTGCCCTGTTCGAGATCGGCACCGGTGACGCAGTTCGCGAGCGTGTGTGCGGCGGCCATGAACATCTCGTCCGTCACCAAGCGTGCGCCGGTCGCGATTGCGCCGAGACCGACGCCGGGGAAGATATAGGAGTTGTTGCCCTGGCGTGGCACGAAGGTCTTGCCATCGAGCCTGACCGGATCGTAGGGGCTGCCGCAGGCGAACAGCGCGCGTCCCTTCGTGTAGCGATAGGCGGCCTCCGCCGAGCACTCAGCCTTCGAGGTCGGGTTCGACAGCGCAAAGACGATCGGACGCTCGTTCAGCTCGGCCATGGTCTGCAGCACTTCCGGAGTGAAGGCGCCACCGACCGCGGCGACGCCGATGATCGCGGTCGGCTTCAGCGTCTTGATGGCGGTCAGGAAGTCTCCAATCGGCGCCTGCTCATGCGCGTAGCGCAGCTTGTGGCCGTGCAGGTTCTCGCGCCCCTTGATGACGAGGCCTCGCGAGTCCGTCAGCCAATTGCGCCGCAACGCCTCGGCTTCCGACAGGCCTTCGGCCATCATTGCCGAGACGACGAGATCGGCGATGCCGGTCGCGGCTTCGCCGGCGCCGAGGAACAGCACGGTCTGATCGCGCAGCTTGCCGCCGTTGATTCGCAGCGCGGAGAACAGGCCGGCCAGCGCGACGGCGGCGGTGCCCTGGATGTCGTCGTTGAAGACGCAGGCGTCGTCGCGATATTTGTGCAGCAGCTTGAACGCCGCATGGTTCGCGAAATCCTCGAACTGGATCAGCACGCCAGGGAAGGCCGCGCGAGCCGCCGTCATGAACTCGTCGACGAATGCGTCATAGGCGGCGCCGGTGATGCGCTTCTGCCGCAGGCCGATGTAATAGGCGTCGTTCAACAATTCTTCATTGTTGGTGCCGACGTCGAGCATCACCGGCAGGCACTCTTCGGGATGAATGCCGGCGCAGGCGGAGTACAGTGAGAGCTTGCCGACGGGAATGCCCATGCCGTTGGCGCCGAGATCGCCGAGGCCGAGGATGCGCTCGCCGTCGGTGACGACGATGAGCTTGGCGCGATAGGGCCAGTTGGCGAGGATCTCAGCGATCCGGCCCCGATCATTGGCGGAGATGAACAGTCCGCGCGGCCGCTGGAAGATCAGCCCGTATTTCTGGCAGGCGAGACCGACGGTCGGCGTGTAGATCAGCGGCTGGATCTCATCGATGTTGTCGCAGACCACCCGGAAGAACAGCGCTTCGTTGCGGTCGTGCAGCGCATTGAGCGCGACGTACTTCTCAAGGTCGCTCGGCAGGCTGCGCAGGTTGACGAGGATTCGCTCGGCTTGCGCCTGCATCGACATCACGCCGGCGGGCAGGAAGCCGCGCAGCCCGAGCGCATCGCGCTCCTGCTCGGTGAAGCCGGTCCCCTTATTCAGCAGCGGATCACGGAGCAGCGCAAGCCCGCGCGGCGAATAGGTGGGTAGCGTTGGTGCGCTCATACGTTGCGGTTGGGTCAAGGCAATCTCCGAGGTCCTTTGTTCGAGCCTCGCCGTACCGGAGCGCGCCTGCGTTGATCGGCATCAATCCCGGCACGATGGCGGGATCGGTCTGTTATCACACTTTCCGTGCCGCGTTGCACCAATGACGTTGTGCGGCTGCGTTGACCGCCACGCAGAGGAGACGGTCGTCCGGTCTAGGCGTGTCCCGTGACGAATGACCACAGCAGCGCCAGAACGGCGATCGCCATGATTGCCGTTCCGACCCAGCCCAGGGCGATCAGCCAGGACCGGGCGCGGAAGTGTCCCATCACGGTCGTATTGGAGACGATCACCATCATCATCGCCATGATCGGCACGGCAGCGATGCCGTTGAGCACGGCGCTCCACACCAGCATGTGGATCGAATCGATGCCGGTGAAGCCGAGGCCGAATCCGATGATGGTCGCGGCGGCGATGATGCTGTAGAACCCCGCGGCCTCGTCCGGCTTGGCTTCGAGGGTCGCGTGCCAGCCGAAGACCTCGGCGACACCGTAAGCGGCCGATCCCGCCAGCACCGGGATCGCCAGCATGCCGGTGCCGATGATCCCCAGGGCGAACAGAAGGAAGGTGAAGTCGCCGGCAAGGGGACGCAGAGCCTCGGCCGCCTGGGTCGCCGATTCGATCTTGGTGACCCCATGGGCGTGCAGCACCGTCGCGGTCGTCAGGATGATGAAGAAGGCAATGGCGTTCGAGAAGATCATGCCGATCGTGGTGTCGATCCTCATTCGTCGCAGTTCGGGATGATCCTTCTTCTTGAGCTCGCGCAAGGGACGATCGACCTTGCCCTGGTTCATCTCCTCGACCTCCTGTGAGGCCTGCCAGAAGAACAGATAGGGGCTGATCGTGGTGCCGAGCACGGCGACGACGGTCAGCAGGTAGTCGGCATCCGTCGACAGGCTCGGCCACACCGCCGCGAGCAGGGCGGTGCTCCAGGGCACTTTCACCATCAGCGCCGTGGCCACGTAGGCGAAGAGACTGAGGGTCAGCACCTTGATCACCGGCGCGTAGCGACGGTAGGGCAGAAACACCTGCAGCAAGGTCGATGCTGCGGCAAAGATCAATGCATGCTCGTGGTTGAGGCCGCCGATCACCAGTGACAACGCTTCCGCCATCGCGGCAATGTCGGCAGCGATGTTGAAGGTGTTGGCGCCGACCAGCAGCGCGACGAGTCCGAACACGATCGACCGGGGCGCGAGCGCGGTGATGTTGGCCGCGAGGCCTTTGCCGGTCACGCGGCCGATACGCGCGCTGACCAGTTGGATCGCGATCATGAACGGCGTGGTGAGGAAGACGGTCCACAGCAGCCCATAGCCGAATTGGGCGCCCGCTTGGGAATAGGTGGCAATTCCCGAGGGATCATCGTCTGCCGCGCCCGTGACGAGGCCTGGACCCAGCAGTCGGAATACGCTCCAGCCCGACCTCCTCGGCTTGTTCGGCTCGGATGCGACGATCATGGCCACGGCAGCGATCCCCCTTAGATGCGCGACGGCGTATGTCTCTCGAAGTCGTTCGGCCCCTTTTTGTTCCGGTCGCTGGAACCGCAGAGAGATGCCAGCGTTGCTGATCGAGGCGAACTACGGATCAGGGGGAACGTTTGCCGGACCGGCGGCAACCAGAGCATGATCAGGCACTCGGCGTCGCCGAGCGCGTGCGGCTTTTCGCCGGGGGCAGCGAGCTCGCGGGGCTGATGTTGCAGTTCGATTGGGAGAGAACGCCGATCGGACCGCCCGAGCACTGGCCGCAGAGCTTGAAGACGGCCGTGAGGATCATGCTCACCTCCCAGCAGCCGATATGGATCGGCTGGGGAAGGGAGCTGATCTATCTCTACAACGATGCCTACAAGTCCATCATTGGCGGCAAGCATCCATGGGCGCTCGGCCGTCCGACGTCCGTCGTGTGGCACGAGATATGGGAAGACATCGGGCCGCTGCTGGCGAAGGCGAGTGGTGGCGACCAGGGCACCTATGTCGAGGCGCAGCTCCTGATCATGGAGCGCAACGGCTTTGCCGAAGAGACCTACTACACGTTCTCCTACAGCCCCATTCCCGATGACGACGGCTCGCCCGGCGGAATCTTCTGTGCCAACACCGACGATACCCAGCGGGTGATCAGCGAGCGCCAGTTGTCGCTGCTGCGCGAGCTCGCGAACGCTGGAGCGGAGGCTCGTAGCATCGATCAGGCCTGTGCGAGCTGCGCGCGCGCCCTGGCGCAGGAGCCGCGCGATCTTCCCTTCGTCATGATCTATATGACCGAACCGGACGGCACATCAGCCCGGCTCGAGGCCTTGACCGGCATCGACCACGATCATCGCGCGGTTCAGGCAATGATGCCGATGCAACCGGAGGGAATGTGGCCTCTGGCCGAAGCACAAAGACTGCAGGCGGCAGTTCTGGTCGACGATCTTCGCTCGCGGTTCGGCGTTGCCTTTCCAAGCGGCGGATGGCGCCAGCCGCCGAAGCAGGCCGTGGTGATTCCGCTTCCCCCGTCCGGAGAAGCGGGCCGGGGCGGCTTCGTCATCGCAGGGCTCAATCCGTTTCGTCTCTATGACGAAAGCTACGCCCGTTTTCTGAACCTCGTCGCGGGCCAGATTGCCGCCGCCGTCGGTAACGGCGGTGCCTACGAGGCCGAACGGCGCCGCGCCGAAGCGCTGGCCGAGGTCGACCGCGCCAAGACGACGTTCTTCTCCAATATCAGCCATGAGTTTCGCACCCCGCTGACGCTGATGCTCAGTCCGCTCGAGGACATGCTCGGCGGTGACGGCGCCGAGCTCGGTTCTGAAGAACGGTCCGTCCTCAACCTGATTCACCGCAACGGCATTCGTCTCCTGAAGCTGGTGAACACGCTGCTGGATTTCTCGCGAATCGAAGCCGGCCGCATGACGGCGAGCTTCGAGCCGGTGGATCTCGTCGCCTTCACCTCCGAGCTCGTCTCCAACTTCCGCTCGGCGACGGATCGGGCGGGTCTGCGTCTCGTCATCGATGGCGCTGCTCTTTCGGAGCCGGTCTTCGTCGACCGCGACATGTGGGAGAAGATCGTCCTCAACCTGCTCTCCAATGCGTTCAAGTTCACGTTCGAGGGCGAGATCGCGGTGTCGATCGGCCTGTCTGCCGATCGCCGTCACGCCGAACTGAGAGTTCGCGACACCGGCACCGGGATTGCGCCGGAAGAGCTGCCGCATCTGTTCGAGCGGTTTCGTCGCATCGAGGGCGCGCGCGGCCGGTCCTTCGAGGGCAGCGGCATCGGTCTCGCTCTGGTGCAGGAGCTGGTGAAGCTT
This sequence comes from Bradyrhizobium oligotrophicum S58, assembly GCF_000344805.1. Lineage (NCBI taxonomy): Bacteria > Pseudomonadati > Pseudomonadota > Alphaproteobacteria > Hyphomicrobiales > Nitrobacteraceae > Bradyrhizobium > Bradyrhizobium oligotrophicum. The sequence continues at coordinate 2,685,477 of NC_020453.1, forward strand.
CACGGCGGCGACATCGCGGCGGAGAGCGAGCTCGGCCGTGGATCCGCTTTTGTCGTGCGCATTCCGCTCGGCGCGCTGCATCTGCCGGCCGACCAGCTCGGAACGTCGCGGTCGCAGGCCGTCACCAACAGGCGTGCGCAGGCCTATATCGACGAGGCGCTGGGCTGGCTGAACGGCAGTGGATCGATCGATCTTCCCCCTGCCTCCTCACCCGACGATCTCGGTGTGCGCACCGCGGCCGCGTCCGGGCGGGACCGCGTGGTGCTCGCCGACGACAATCCCGACATGCGCGACTATGTGCGCCGCCTGCTCGGCGAGGACTACGAGATCGAGGCCGTCAGCGACGGCGACGCCGCGCTCGAAGCGGTTCGCCGGCGCCGGCCCGATCTGGTCTTGACCGATGTCATGATGCCCGGGCTCGACGGCTTCGGACTCCTGAAGGCTCTGCGCGGCGACGCGCGACTGCGCGACATTCCCGTGGTCATCCTGTCGGCGCGCGCCGGAGAGGAGGCGAAGGTCGAGGGACTCGATGCCGGCGCCAGCGACTATCTCAGCAAGCCCTTCAGCGCGCGCGAGCTGCTGGCCCGGGTGCGCGCCAATATCGATCTCGCACGTGTCAGGCGCGAAGCCGAGACCACGCTGCGCGAGCTGAACGACAGGCTGGAGGCGCAGGTCTCGGAGCGGACCGCCGAGCTGCAGGCCAAGGAGGCGCGGCTCCGCACGATCTTCGAGGCGAGCTACACCTTCCAGGCTCTGCTCTCGGGCGACGGCACGCTGCTGGACGCCAACGCCACCCTGCTCGAGGCGATCGCCGCGCCGTTGAAGGAGGTCGCCGGGCAGCCGTTCTGGGAGACACCGTGGTTTGCGAGCACCCCAGGCATGCCCGAGGTGATCAAATCGCTGGTCGACGCCGTCGCCCGCGGCGACGAGGCCCGACAGGAGCTGCAGCTCGATCTCCCGGTCGGCGGCTGGCGCTGGTTCGACTTTCAGATGCGGCCGGTTCGCGACGAATCCGGACAGGTCGTCGCCATCGTGCCCGAGGCCGTGGAGCTGACCGAGCGGCGCAAGGCGGAGGAGGCGTTTCGCCAGGCGCAGAAGATGGAGGCCATCGGCCAACTCACCGGCGGCGTCGCGCACGACTTCAACAACCTTCTGACCGTGATCAGATCATCGGCCGACCTGCTGCGCCGCCGTCAGTTGTCGCCGGAGCGGATGCGCCGCTACGTCGATGCGATCTCGGATACGGCGGACCGTGCGGCCAAGCTCACCGGACAGCTGCTCGCCTTTGCGCGCCGTACCCCGATGGAGCGCCACGTTTTCGATGCCGCGGGGCACATCGAACGGATCGAGGACATGCTGCAGACGGTGCTCGGTGCACCGGCTGAGATCGAGCTCGACCTGCGATCGCGGCCGCTTCCGGTCGACGTCGATGTCAATCAGTTCGAGACGGCGCTCGTGAACCTCGTCGCCAATGCACGCGACGCGATGAACGGCCGGGGCGTCCTCACCATCCGCTGCGACCGTGCTCAGATTGACGGAACCGGCGGACAGCAGCAGTTCGTGTCGATCGCCATCAGCGACACCGGATGCGGCATTGCTGCCGATCAGATTGATCGCATCTTCGAGCCGTTCTTCACGACCAAGGGTGTCGGGCGCGGCACGGGTCTCGGCCTCTCCCAGGTCTACGGATTCGTTCATCAGTCCGGAGGCCGGGTGTTGGCCGACAGCGAGCTCGGCAAGGGCACGACGCTGACCCTCCTGCTTCCGCTCACGCAAAAGCCGCTCGGACCGCGCGAGCGGAGTGAGTCCAGCCCCGAGGTGCTCGCTGCGCGCTGGAACGTGCTGGTGGTCGAGGACAACCCGGAGATCGGCGAATTCTCGACGCAGCTGCTCGAGGATCTCGGCTACAGAACGATTTTGGCGCGCAGCGGCACCGATGCGCTGCGGATGATCGACGACAATCCCGGCGGCTTCGATCTCGTGCTCAGCGACGTCGTGATGCCGGGAATGGACGGAGTCACCCTTGGCCAGGAAATCCGGCGACGGCTCCCGATGATTCCCATCGTGCTCAACAGTGGATACAGCGACGTCCTGGCTGATGGCGACCGCCACGGCTTCAGCCTGATCCACAAGCCCTATTCAGTCGACGAGCTGTCGCGCGTGCTGCGCCAGGTGATGGCCGCGCGCGGGAGCGCCGCCAAGGCGATGCCCTCCGAGTGAAGCCGCCGGGTCACTATCCCCCGCCGTTCGATGGCGCCTCGTCAGCCCGCGCTTGAAGCGGGACTTTCTCCCGGGGTAGTTTCGGCCCTGGGGAGCGTCATATGGCAGGACATGGTTGGTCGTCGGACGGCCGCAGGGGGCTGCTGCTGTTGGGTCTGGTGCTGGGCGCGGCGCTGGCGGGCAGCGGCAACGCCGTGGCAAAGGACGACGAGGAGCAATCATCCTCATCGGACAGCGTCAACGTCTACATCGATTTTCGCACGAACTATGCCTATGTGCCCGGCGGAGCGTTGTCGACCGGCCTTGGTGAGACATCGCTGTTCGGGACCTTGTCGCAGATCGCGACCTTGCGAAAGCTTCTCGACCGCCCGGCTTTGCCCGGACGGCCGCAACTGTCGGCACCGACCAGCCAAGGCATTGGCGTGGATGTACCGCTGACGTTCGATCTTGGCGAAGCGCTCTCGCTTTATGGCGGTTTCACCGGTAGCACGTCCTATAACGGCCTGTCCGGCTGGTCAGACGTCGCGGTGACCAGCTGGTTCCTGGGCTTCCAGGCTGACATTTATCGGCAGAACGGCGGCGCATTTCCGACATTGACGCTGCAGTCGACGCTGACGCGATCGGTGCCGGACGCGCCATTGGCCACCACCTCGTTCAATACCGTGGTCGAGGCCAAATACGCGCTCGACCCGGAGGAGATGCGAGGCTGGCTCGCCGGCGTCCAGTACACCCACGTCGAGGTCGACTCGTCACTCGCGCGGATCGGCGACACGACGGCCGGCTATGTCGGCGGCTTCTATCAGTGGGACAGCAACTGGAAGGTCTCCGCGCGCGTCGGCATTCAATCGTTCGGCGGTGCGCAGCTGCTCGCCGTCATGCCGATCGCGTCGTACACGCAGCCGCTGCTCAGGCTCGATCTCGACCGCATGGACGATGACGACAACCGCCTGTTCGGAATCACGGCGCAGATCGCGTGGGCGCCGAAGCCGGTCTATCAGCTGACGGTGAGAACGCCGCTCTACGCGATCAAGAACTGACGAGCTGATGGAAGGCCGTCGCTTTGTCAGCGCATGCTGACGAATTTTCCCCAGAGGCCGGCGAGTAACGCGCCTGTCATCATGTAGTGCGGCTTGTCGCAGAACAGACTGCCATATTGGCAGACATCGGCACCGACCGATCCGAGCTGATGCTGGCCGGCGACATAGAACAACGCGGATGCGACGGCCATCACGAGCGCAACGACGTACATCAGAAAACCTCCCTCTCCAGCTCAGCCTGACGGGCTCTCGAGACGCGCTGACGATCACCTCAGGTCATCGCTGGTGTTCGTGCTTGACACGTCGGGCAAATCAGGCGCATTTTGCCATCGTCGAAGAAATCATAGAGCCCGCGCCGAGAACTCGGCAGCGGGCGTTTTGTTTGGCCGAAGGGGATTTCGCCGGGCGGTTATCAAAGTCGCATAGCTTGATCGCCACTTTTGATTCAAGTTTGACATGTCGGGCAAATCACCGGCATCATGCCATCGTCGGTTTTTCAGAAATTTTGGATTAGAGGGGCCGGCGGCGCATCGGCTGCGGGCTTTTGTCTGGTGACGTGGCCGGCGCCGAACGGTCGCGCCGGATCGCGCACCATGTGACGCCATCGAACGGGCGCCTGCGTGAAAGGCAGGCGTTCACCTTCCTGTTTGTCCGGATATTGGCTGTTCCCGCGCGAACGGGGCGGCCTGCGGACGTAGCGACCGTCGCTGCGTCTGCTGCGGTTCCTCGAACGAGGGATAGGGTTCGCGCCCGAAGCGATCGCGTTGGCCGCGATCCGCCGCGACTTTCTTGATCAATCAGGAGAAGCCGATGACCGCCTATCTGATCTCGCTGGCCCTGTTGGGTCTCGTCGTGATCGCAGCCGCCGATGCGCCGTCCTGACGGTGCCACCTGAATTCACATTCCATCAATCCGGAAGCGACGATGTCAAAGACAATCACCGAAATTCGCTCGATGGCGCGGAGCCACACGAAGACGGCGATCAATACGCTGGTCGGCGTGATGCGCTCGACGAAGGCGACACATGCGGCGCGGGTGTCGGCTGCCAACGCCATCCTCGACCGCGGCTGGGGCAAGCCGCCACAGGCGCTCGAGAACGGCGAAGACGGCGCGCTGGAACTGATCCATCGCATCGAACGCGTGATCGTGCATCCAGATGGAGCGGATGAAGAGAAAGACGATGAGTGATGTCGGTCGTCGCGAGTTCGGTCGCAGACCTCATACTGAGCAGCCGCGCCGGGGCGACCCTGCATCGTTTCAGGCCTGCGCGGCATTGGCGGAGATCAATCGCATCCGATCCGAAGGCAACAACTACAACGTCTTCAACAAGAATGTCTGCACTGCGCTCGTAAATCGAATCTTGGAAGCGGCTCATGTCGGATCCGATGTGCTCTATACGGTTCCGGCACGCAGCGAGCAGTATCTCTCGGAAATCGGAAGTCCGGACGTGCAGCCTGCCCCAGGCGGGTTGGTCTCCCCGCATCAGCAGATGTGGCCGCAACCCGAAGATGGGGACGCGTCGCCGGCTGATTTCAGCGACTGGTATACCCGATGGGTCAAACCGCTCCGTTAGCCCCAGATGATGGCGGCTCGACCGAGAATTGCGTCGTGGATGCGCGAAGTGAACGGCCGGCAGGAGCAGGTGATCCTTGTCCACCCTCAAGATCCCCACCGCAAAAGTGTTCGAGCCGCTGCTCGCGCCCGCGCGCTACAAGGGTGCGTTCGGCGGCCGCGGCTCGGGCAAGCTGCTGGTGTGGGACAAGGTCCTGGGGCTCGGCTCCACCGATCCATTGGCCGGGTTCGCGTCGACGACGGCGAATCTCGTCATCTCCTTCTACTTCGCCAAGCGGGGCTTCGAAAACGTCGCGAGGATCATTCGGCGATGAACATCACCCATGACGAGATCAAGGCCGTGGTCGCCGAGACGCTAGCGAAGCAGAGCCAGCTTCAGCGCGACGAGATCGACGCGGTCGTGATGCGAGCGATCGTGACCATTCTCACGTCGTTCGGCATCGAGGAGGAGGACCGCAGGGAGCTGAAGGCTGACTTTCAGCACTTGCGGCGGTGGCGCAAGAGCGTGGAGCAGGCTCAGAGCTATACATTCAAGGCGGTCATCACCGTTATCGCGACCGGCCTCGTCGGCGCGATCTGGCTCGGTATCAAAGTGGCCCTCGGAAGGTGATGTCGTGCCAAGCCAGATTCGGCGTCGAGAGCGCAGCTTTCGCATCGGCGAGGTCGACGCGTGCGAGCCAGACGTCCTCGATACTTTGAAGGATCTTCACGCGCGCACCTTCCTCGATCAGGCACCTCTGCCCGACTTCGAGATCGGCCATTGGTGGATCACGACCGAGGGGGAGCAACCCGTCGCCTTCGCCGGAATGATTCCGTCTGCCATGGGCATCGGGATCGGCTATCTCTCGAGGGTCGGTGTTGTCCGAGAGCTCTGTGGACACGGCCTCCAACGGCGAATGATGCGTGCGATCGAGCAGCGCGCGCGGCGCTCGGGTCTGTATTGCATCGTGTCGGACACGACGAGCAACATCGTCTCTGCGAACAATTTCATTCGCTGCGGATATGTGTTGTTTCAACCGTCGCGGCCGTGGGCGTGGGGGAACTCGCTTTATTGGCGCAAGATGATCGGGGGCTGAGTTGTCGACCGTCACCGCGTGCGGGGACATTGCGCCGCAACAGAGATAGGTCTGCGGGACAGCGTTGGCGTGCGGGCTTTTTTTACTGCCGCAGTTGAGCTAACCATGCAGTGTCTGGACGCGGAAGACGGCGCCGGCTCGTGACGCAACGATCGCGTGAGACGATTGACGCAAGGGGGATTTGAGATGCCGGCTGAAGTTGTCCTGCCGGAGCGCACGCCACGGCCGCCTGATGCACCGGCGGCGCTGGCGGGTCTGCTCGTGATCGACTTCACGCGCGTCGTTGCAGGACCGGCGTGCACGCAGACCCTGGGTGATTTCGGTGCCGAGGTCATCAAGATCGAGCAGCCGTTGAAGGGAGACGATACGCGCGCGTATGAGCATGCCGAGCTCGGCGGCGAGAGCGCCGCATTTCTCAGTCTCAATCGGAACAAGCGGGGCATGGTGCTGGATCTCACCGTCCCGCAAGCCAGGGGCGTGGCGCGCGCGCTGATCGCCAAGGCCGACGTGCTTGTGGAAAACTTCTCGTCGTCCGTCATGGAGAAGTTCGGTCTGGACTATGCGACCGTTGCCAGCACGAATCCCCAGCTGATCTATTGCTCGATCTCGGCCTATGGACGCGCCGGCCCGTTCGCGTGGCGATCGGGATTCGATCCCATCACTCAGGCCGAAAGCGGCTTCATGTCGCTCAACGGCTTCGCCGATGGTCCGCCGGTGCGGACCGGTCCTCCGATCATCGACTTGGCCACCGGCATGTCGGCCTGCAATGCCATCCTGTTGGCGCTCGTAGCGCGGCAACGGCTCGGTCGTGGGCAGCATGTCGAGGTGGCTCTGTTCGACATCGCGTTGGCGATGACGGGCTTCTCCGGAATGGCCTACCTGATGAATGGCCTGAATCCGACGCGGACAGGCAATTCGCCGAATGATTCTCCGACCGTCGGTGTCTATGAAGCGTCGGATGGTCCGCTTTATGTCGCCTGCGCCAATGATCGGCTCTACCGCCGGCTGGTGACCGCGGTCTTTGGTCGTCCGGATCTCCTGAGCGATTCTCGGTTTGCCACCCGAAAAGCAAGGTGGACCAATCGGGCCCAACTGCGCGGCACTATCGCCGAGATCCTGGCCTCGGATCGGATCGACGTCTGGATTGCTCGGATGAACCAGGCCGGCGTGCCTGTTGGCCGCGTTCGAACGATCGAGCAGGCCTTCAGCGCGCCAGAGGTCAAGGCGCGAGACCGCATCTGTCGCATTCCGCACCCGACGGCAAGTTCGATACCGAATATCGAACCGGCCATCACAATGCAGCTGACGCCGACCGTCGAGCCCAGGGCAGCGCCGTGCCTCGGCGAGCATACACTTGCGATCCTGCGCGACAGGCTGGGGCACACCGAGCAGGAGATCGAAGCTCTGCAGCAAGCGGGCGCCTTTGGGCAGAGCGGGTCAGCCGTCCAACCTTAGAGTCGCGATCGCGAGGCGTCGCCAAGCATCATCAGCCGGCTTTGGCTATTTCTTCGTCCTCCGGCGAGTTCAGGTACATGCCGGACATGGTGTCGACCCAGCACAGATGATCGTGAACCTTCTTGACGCCTGAGATGTTTTCCGTCGCGACGATCGCCGCCTGCCGCGAACGTTCCTCGGTAATGACGCCGCTCAAATGAACGATGCCGTCCTTGGCGATGACCGACAGACCGAACGGGCACCAATCGTTCTTCTCGAGCGTGTCGATCACGCGGTTGCGGATGTGGTCATCGTCGGCCGTCGGGTCAGGCACCTGCCGCCCGAGTGTCGCAACCGCCTGCAACAGATTCGCCCGCGACACGATGCCGACCACCTGGTCACCCTTGACCACCGGCAGCCGCTTGACATGATTCTTCTCCATCAATTCCACGATTTCCGCCAGCGCGGCGTCTTCCGTGATCGTCAGCGGAGACTTGGTCATGACTTCCGAAACCTTTCGTCCATGTTCGTGGACGAAGTCGGCCGCCGACTTGCCGGGCCCGAGAATGAAGCGCAGCCAACGGCCGCGCTTACGCCCGGTGCCGATTTCGGTTCGGCGGATGAAGTCTCCTTCCGAGACGACGCCCACGAGCTTACCGGCGGCATCGACCACTGGCAGGCCGCTGACGTGCCGTTGAAGCATGATGTTGGCCGCATCCACAATCGAGGTATCCGGAGTAACGGTGATGACTGGACGGGTCATGATTTGATGGGCGCGCATGGCGAACTCCAATATCGAACGGTTCATGAAAGGTAATCGACCCGAAGAGACATGGATTGACGCAGGTCAAAGGGAGGGGCTGCGTCATTGATGCAGCTCAAGGTCTCTGCAGGGGCAGAAGCTATATTGGGACATCGATCCAGCAGGAGGAGAGGTGCCCATGTCCCAGCTCTCCGGGGCGAATGCCATGGCCGACGAAACGGCCGAATTGTCCGAACGTGTTGCTCTGTCGAACAAGCACGCGCTTGAGGTGCTCATCGGGTCCCAGCAAATTGTCCTGGAGGAGATTCTCTTCGCCAGCAACGAGGCATTGGATCGCGCACGAACGGAAACGCACCTGCTGGCTGAGTTCGTGTCGAAGCTGGCCAGCGTGCATTCGGTCAGGGGGATCCAGGCGATGGTCCAGGAATGTGGACAGCATCAGATCGACTTCATCAGGCGGGATTGCGACCGGCTCTTCAAGCACGGGCAGCGCCTCATTGATGCCAGTCTGAACCTTGCGGGGCAACGGTGGCGAAGCTGAAGAGTGCAGGTGCATCGCGTTCCGATCGGCGGAAACGCGAAGAGAGTACCAATGACGACAGGGCCGGCGCCGTTATCGCCGCAGAGAATGCTTCATCGAATTCGGCCAGCACGCTCGCTGAATCTGACGGAAAGTCGCTCCCTCAGGAAGCCGACGCGGTTTGTGAAGGGTTTGGGCGCGAGGATCATGAGCTGGACAAGGCGTTCAGCGCGATGCTGGCGCGTGTGACTGGCGGGATCTCGCCGGCTGCGCTATCCATGGCGTATCTGGACTGGGCGTGCCATCTGGCGGCAGCGCCCCAGCGCCAGCTTCAGATTGCCCGCGATGCCTGGCACGGCGCGAGGCAGGTCGCCCAGCAGTCATTGCATCTTGCGGACCCGAACCGCAGCCCTTGGGAATTGATCAAGCCGCAAGCCAACGATCATCGATTCTCGAAGCCGCAATGGGCGACGCAGCCGTTCAACCTGTTCGCCCAGGCGTTCCTGCTTGGGGAGGATTGGTGGCACAAGGCGACGACCGGCATTCGCGGTGTCAATCCCGCCAACGAAGCCGTCGTCGATTTCTCGCTTCGTCAGCTGCTCGATATGTTCGCACCATCGAACTTTGCAGCGACCAACCCCGAAGTTTTGGAAAAGACATTTCAAAGCGGCGGCGAGAACCTTGTCTTCGGCTGGCAGAACTGGCTCGCAGATCTCATGCAGGTGCTGCAGCCGGGGAAGACGGCAAGCGCCGCCGAATTCGTGGTCGGCAGGACAGTGGCGACTGCACCGGGAAAGGTCGTGCTTCGCAATCGGCTGATCGAGCTGATCCAATACGCGCCGACAACCGAGCAGGTGCGGCCCGAACCGATCCTGATCGTGCCGGCCTGGATCATGAAGTACTACATCCTGGATCTTTCTCCGCACAATTCTCTGGTCAGATATCTCACGGACCAGGGCTTCACCGTCTTCATGATCTCCTGGCGGAATCCGGGAGCGGCCGACCGCGACCTTGCCTTCGACGACTATCGCTCGCTCGGCGTGATGGCGGCCCTGGAAACGATCGGAGACATCATTCCGAACACACGGGTTCATGCCACAGGCTATTGCCTCGGGGGAACGCTTCTCTCGATTACGGCGGCCGCCATGGCACGGGACGGCGACGATCGTTTCAAGACGATCACGCTGTTTGCAGCCCAGACCGATTTCACGGAAGCGGGCGAGTTGACGCTTTTCATCAACGAAAGCCAGGTTGCCTTCCTCGAAGATATGATGTGGGAGCGTGGATATCTGGACACGACCCAGATGGCCGGCGCATTCCAGTTGCTACGGTCCAATGATCTGATCTGGTCGCGGGTCTCGCGCGACTACCTGCTGGGCGAGCGGGCGAACCCAAGCGACCTGATGGCATGGAACGCAGACGCGACGCGGCTGCCATACCGGATGCACTCTGAGTATCTACGCAAGCTGTTTCTGAACAACGATCTTGCCGAGGGGCGCTATCGGGTCGAGGGGAAACCGGTCTCCCTCTCCGATATTCACACGCCAATGTTCGTCGTCGGGACTCTGCGTGATCACGTCGCGCCGTGGAAGTCGACCTACAAGATCCACTACGAGGTCGATGCCGACGTCACCTTCGTGCTTGCGAGCGGGGGCCACAACGCGGGCATCGTAGCACCCCCAGGTGAGCAGGGGCATTCGCATCAGGTCCGCACCAAGGCGGCCGACGCGCCCTATCTCGGCCCGGACGAGTGGCAGAGCGTCTCGCCGCGCATCGAGGGATCGTGGTGGCCGATTTGGACCGCGTGGCTCGGACAACAGTCGGGAGGGCCGGGTGAGCCGCCGCAGCTCGGAACGAATGGCTCGAGGGATCTTGGAAGCGCGCCAGGCGAGTATGTGCATAGCTGACCGAGGCGCGTAGCGCGCTCACGGGAAAGCTCGGCCCTGTAGGGCTTAGTCGCTAATGTCCAGCAAGGACATGCTGTGATTCAAGGTCGCGTCGAGCGTTCCTGACGCGTCAACCTTCAGCCAGTTCACAGCGCCGAGTTGATAGCGTTCCTGTTCCTCGGCAACCGCGACCGTCGCGTCGGACGCATCGTTGACCCGATGATGAATCCGATCCTGCCGGACGCGCAAATCTGCGACCAGAAAGAGTCCGGCAAAAGGCACGTTCAGTCGCTTCGCCAGACCATGGATCTCCTCCCGTTCATCGGGACGTGCAAACACGGCGTCGACGATCACTGTGAAGCCTTGCGTCAGCACGCGATCGGCCTGCGTCATCAGCGCCTGATAAACCCTCGCGCTCGATTCAGGCGTATAGGCGTTCGCCGGCAGCCGATCGGTCTCCTTCTTGGCAAAGAGCTGCTTGCGCACCACGTCGCTGCGCAGAACGATGGCTCCTGGCGGTGGGACCAACAGTGGGGCGAGCGCTTGCGCGAGCGCAGACTTGCCCGTTCCTGAAAGGCCGCCCACGGCGATCATCCTCGGAACGGTTGGCTGAATCAGCTTGCAGGCCAGTTCCAGATAACTCTTGGCAACCTCGAATGTTGCAGGGCCGTCGAGGTCGGGGTGGTCAGCACGGTCACGATCAAGTTTCGCAAGATAGACTTGCGCGCGGATGGCTGCCCGGATCGTCAGGAAAAGGGGCAATGCCGCCAATCCGCCCTTCTGGTCGGGTGCTGCGATCAAGAGATATCGGTTCAGGAGATGGTTGGCTGCGATCCGCTGCTCGAAGTGCAGCAGATCCATCAAAGGAAAAGCGAGATCGTAGAGGACGTCGATCGTGGCGATTCGGTCATCGAACTCGATGGCATCGAACAGCACCGGCTTGCCGTCGATCACGACGATGTTGGCCAGATGGAGATCACCATGACAGCGCCGAACGTAGCCTTCAGCACTGCGACGCTCGAGTAGCGGCTGGAGACGGGAGAACGCGGACTGGCAGAGCAAGGCAAGCTTGCCGATCTCCGGTTCGGGAAACCGTCGGCTGGTTCGAAAGCTGGTGACGAAGGCCTCGATCCAACGCGGGAGCGAATTGCCCCATTCGCCGGAATAGACTTGGGCAGCGGCCTGATGCGACGCTGCGATGGTCTCTGCCAGTTGCCGAGCGAGATCGGCCCCCAGCTGACATCGAGCGGCAAGATGATCGAGCGTCCGGCTATCATCGAAGCGGCGCATCTCGATGGCATATTCGAGCGGTGTGCCAGATCCATCGATGTCGAGGGAACCGTCTGGCGCCTTCGTGATTGCGATAACGCGCAGGTAGACGTCCGGGGCAAACGGACGATTGATCTCCAATTCCTTTGCGCACGCGGCCTTGCGCTGGGCAAGCGTCGAATAATCGAGAAATGGCAATCGAACCGCGCGTTTGATCTTCAGGGCGCGATCGCCGAACAGGAACACGGACGCGGCGTGCGTGTCGATCCGCCGGACATCCGGGTGACGGCTGGTGTCGCCCAAGAACGCGAAGACGAGATCCTGGTCGGAGGGTGACTTCATTGGTCGCTGCCGTGATCGATCTTCAGGAGCCAGGGACGAGGACAGCCGCGCCGAGAACGTCACCCCGCCTCAAGCGGGCGAGAACGGCGTTTGCGTCTGATAGCGGGTAGGGTGTCGTATAGGTCCGGATCTGAGCCTTCTGGGCGACTTGCAGGAAATCGAGGCCATCTTGCCGAGTCAGGTTGGCGACGGACATCACGTGACGTTCTCCCCAAAGAAGGTGATAGGGGAAGCTCGGAATGTCGCTCATGTGGATGCCCGCACAGACGACCCGACCGCCTTTTCGAACCGCCCGAAGAGCAGCCGGAACGAGCTCGCCGGCGGGGGCATAGATGATAGCCGCATCCAGAGCAGCATCGGGACGCCGGTTCGAACCGCCAACCCATGTCGCGCCGAGTTCGCGAGCGAGATCTTGCGCAGCTTGGTCATGCTCGCGGGTGAAGGCGTAGATCTGACGTCCCTGCCAGCGGGCGACCTGGGCAATGATGTGACCTGCAGCTCCGAATCCATAGATGCCGAGCCGTTGCGCGTCACCAGCCATCATCAGTGACCGCCAGCCGATCAGGCCCGCGCATAGCAGCGGCGCGGTGGCGACGTCGTCGTTCAGACCTTCGAGCGGGAAGGCATAGTTTGCGTCTACGACGGCATGGGTCGCGTAGCCGCCGTTGCGCGTGTATCCGGTAAAGGCAGGCTGATCGCAGAGATTTTCCATCCCGCGGGTACAGAACGCGCAATGGCCGCAGGTATGTCCCAGCCAAGGGATGCCGACCCGCGTGCCGAGCCGAGGGGTTACGACACCTGGGCCGAGCCGGTCGACGTGGCCGACGATCTCATGTCCAGGAATGATCGGATAGGGAATGTCTGGAAGTTCCCCATCGCAGAGGTGCAGATCGGTGCGGCAGACGCCGCATGCTCTGACACTGACGCGGATCTCTCCGGGCCCTGGCTCAGGATCTGCGAGCGTCTCGAACTGGAGTGGTGCTCCAGGGGTTTTCAACACCATCGCCTGCATCGAGAGCCTCCAGGACCACGTTGCGCTTGGCGGCATAGGTCATTGTGGGCCACACCCGTTTGATATCCGTCAAGGTCTCTGGCGAGCTGAAGAGTCTATCAAACGCGGCGGCGCCGAGCGAGGGCGGTATCCGCAACCTGAGCAGTGTCACATTCGTCCTCTTGATGGGATGATAAGTCACGCTAGGACCGGTGGCGGATTGAAACTAAGATGCTCGCTCAGGAAACCGTCGCCTGCCGCGCCAAGATCGGATGTCGAAATGTCAACCTACCGCTTGCGCAATTTGTTGTTGCCACGCTCCATCGCCCTGGTCGGAGGAAGTCCGCGGCCGAACTCGGTCGGACGGGCTATTCTCGACAATATCGTCAAGGCGCGATTCGAGGGCAAGCTTGGTCTGGTCAATTCTCGCTATCCGGAGATATCCAACATCGCTGCCGTTGGAAGTCTCGCCGAGCTGCCATTCGTGCCGGAACTGGTAGTGATCACGACGCCTCCTCCTTCGATTCCAGATCTGATCGATCGGGCAGGCGCCCTTGGAACCGCCGGTGCCCTGATCATCACGTCCGGCCTCGGGCATGGGGCAGGGTCGCTTGCCGACCAGGCCGAAAAGGCGGCGCAAAAATACGGCATGCGTCTGATCGGACCGAACTGCCTGGGCATCATGATGCCAACCATCAAGCTCAATGCGAGCTTTTCGGCGCATATGCCATGTGCGGGCAGCTTGGCGCTCATTTCGCAGTCCGGGGCGATCGCTGCCGGGATGGTGGATTGGGCGGCCCAGCGCGGCGTCGGCTTCTCCGGGATCGTCTCGATCGGCGACCAGTTGGACGTCGATCTCGCAGATCTCCTGGATCATTTCGCGCTGGACGGCGGGACCCGTGCGATTCTGCTCTACATCGAAGCCGTCAAGGACGCGCGAAAGTTCATGTCGGCGGCGCGCGCGGCGGCCAGGGTCAAGCCCGTCGTCGTGGTGAAGTCGGGCCGCGGTGCTGTCGGGGCAAAGGCCGCGGCGACGCACACGGGTGCGCTGGCCGGAGCAGATGCGGTTTACGAAGCGGCCTTTCGCCGTGCTGGCGTTCTGCGGGTGTCGGATCTGCGTGAGCTGTTCGACTGCGCCGAGACGTTGGGGCGCGTGGAGTCGCCGACGGGCAAGAGGCTCGCCATTCTGACCAATGGGGGCGGGATTGGCGTCCTCGCCGTGGATCGCCTGGTCGAGCTCGGAGGAGTGCCGGCGACGCTCTCTCCAGCCGTTCACGACCAGCTCGACGCTGTGCTGCCGCCAACCTGGTCCGGCTCCAACCCAGTCGATATCGTCGGCGATGCAGATGCCGCACGCTATACGGCCTCGCTCGAGGCGTTGCTCAGCGACCAGGCCAATGACGCAATTCTCGTGATGAATGTTCAGACCGCGATCGCATCCGCCAGCGACATTGCGACGGCCGTCACCCAGTTCGTCAGCGCCTACCGGAAGCAGCACCGACGCTGGGCCAAGCCGGTGTTGGCGGCATGGGTGGGCGCGGAGCAGCCCGTCATCGAAACGTTGAGTGGCGCCGGGATTCCCAACTATCCGACCGAGGACGACGCCGTTCGCGGCTTCATGCATCTGGTGCGACATCGAGAAGTCGTTGAGTCGCTTGCCGCAGTCCCGCCGGCCATGCCGAGCTCCTTTGCACCCAACCTCGAGTCGGCCCGCAAAATCGTCGGCGCAGCGCTTGCCGACGGGCGGACCTGGCTTGATCCGGTCGAAATCAGCCGATTGCTCGAGGCCTACGACATCGCGATGGTACCGACCTTCGCTGCATCTACGATCGACGAGGCGGTCGGCTATGCGAACCAGTTGTTTGCTCAGGGCGCAACCGTCGTGCTCAAGATTCTGTCGCGTGACATCGTCCACAAGTCCGACGTCGGCGGTGTCGTTCTCAACCTGACGACGGCGGACGCAGTCCGTAACGCGGCGAACGAGATCATGGCCCGCGCAAAAGCCGTTCGGCCCGACGCACGGATTTCCGGAGTGATCGTGCAAGCCATGGTCGTGCGCGCCAAGGCACGCGAATTGATCATGGGCATTGCCGACGATCCGACGTTCGGGACCGTCGTCGTTTTTGGCCGTGGCGGCACCGCCGTCGAGATCATCAACGACAAGGCGCTCGGTCTGCCGCCGCTCGATCTGCATCTGGCGCGCAACCTCATCGAGCGCACGCGTGTCTCGCGATTGCTACGGGCTTATCGTGATGTGCCGGCGGTCAAGCCGGACGCGGTCGCAATGGTTCTGGTCAAGCTTGCGCAACTCGCAGCAGACGTTCCCGAGATTCGCGAGCTCGACATCAATCCCTTGCTTGCGGATGAGAGCGGTGTCTTGGCCGTCGATGCGCGCGTCGCCGTCGGCAAGGTCCCGCCGAAATTCAAGGGCTCCGGGCCGGCGAATTTTGCCGTTCGACCGTATCCGAGCCAGTGGGAGCGGCATCTCCAGGTCAAGGACGGCTGGCGCATCTTTGCGCGGCCGATCCGGCCCGAGGACGAGCCGATCATTCATGAGCTCCTCAAGCATGTCACTGCTGAAGACCTCCGCCTGCGATTCTTTGCACCAATGAAGGAGTTCACGCACGAGTTCATCGCGCGCCTGACGCAGCTCGACTATGCGCGTGCGATGGCTTTTGTCGCCATCGACGAAGCGACGAACGAACTGGTCGGCGTCGTGAGAATTCACTCCGATTCAATCTATGAGAGCGGAGAATACGCGATTCTGTTGCGGTCGGATCTCAAGGGAAGAGGTCTCGGCTGGGCCTTGATGCAACTGATCATCGAATATGCCAAGGCCGAAGGGCTGAAGATGATCTCCGGCGATGTCCTGCAGGAAAATATCGTGATGCTGGAAATGTGCAGGAACCTCGGATTCGAGGTCAAGACCGATCCGACCGAGCGCGATCTCTGCAATGTCAAGCTGAGGCTTTAGATTCCGGTCTCACGATTCCGGCGAGATCATGATCAAGTCGCAGGAGCATCGTTGGGCGGCGGATTCGCCGTCTCGCTTTCGGACGAGCCGTGCGAGCGGAGCGCTCTGATAATCATCGTCGCAATGGGAATGATCAGCAGCGGGATGAGGCTGTTGAGAGGATGGTTGACGACACTCGATATCCTCGACTGCAGGGATCGAGCTTCCAACTGTAACGCATCCATTGATGAGGAATGGATCTCGTTGGCCAGCTCGAGTTCACGGCCGGAGGGAGCGCGGGCCGCGATCATCAGCAGGATCGCCGCTATAACGAAATTGCAGGCGCCGAGCGCTGCGGCCGCCACCACCGCGGACGTGATCTGGACCAGCGCGAGATAAGCCGCCAGCTCGAGCATCAGCAGGCCAAACACGGCAATCAGCGCGGCGAAAGCGCGCAGGCCGAGCCCGACGAGCAGATGCCGTAGCCTGATGTCGGCGATGACCCGGTCGGTGCGCCAGAGGAGGCGTAAATGTTTAACGACATTCTCGGTATCCACTTAAGTTCTCCGCAGAAGGAGGCCGACGGCCATGCCAAGCGCAAACGCCGAAGCCGTCGCCATGAGCGGACGGGCCCTGATCAACCGCTCTACCTCAAAGTCGGCATCGTTGAGACCGGTGCCCAGAGCTTTGATGGCTGCAGCGACCGTCACGGCGATCGGTGGTGCGGTGGAGGCGCCGTGACGTGCGCCAGCGGTGCGCAACAGCTGGCTAAGCTCGTGCGTGAGAGCGTCCAACTCATTTCTGAGTATCGTAGGGTCGATGGCCATGTTTTGTCCTGCCGTCCAATTCATTGTAGAACCGACGGCGGTGCAAGGCTTGATTTCCCTCAACCGGTCGCATCTATGGACTTGATGCATGTCAAGCGAGGCAGATCGGCGGGATTTTAGGAACGGGTATGCCTCGGCGTGCCGAGTGAAGGAGACAGCGAATTGCGTGTTCATCCAGGATTGACCGCAGAGGCGACGGACGAGGTGCTGGAGCTCCGTCCCAGTGGATCCTGGGTGTCGCTCAATGTGGCAGAGCTCGAGAGCTTGACCAGCTCCGCCGGCATCAAGGTAGGCAGTGCCAAGGCTGTCAAGCTGGATCTCGGCGCGGTCAACGAGATCGATACCGTGGGCGCTTGGTTGCTCGAGAAACTCAGTCGACGCGCTGCTGCCGACGGCCGACGTGTCGAGATGACCGGGGTCGCCGCGAATTACATCGGACTGGTCGAGGAGGTTCGTCAGGTCAATCGACGCGAGATCGAGCCGGTGCCGAGGCAGAATCCGGTCGTTGCCAAGCTCACTGATCTCGGCCGCTCGACATTGGGCGCGGCCCGGGACGTCACGGTGTTCCTTGACATGCTGGCTGCACTCTCGTTTGCGTTGCTGCGGGCGCTGCGGCGGCCGCGCTCGCTGCGCGTGACCTCGCTCGTCTATCAGATGTACAGGATCGGATGGCAGGCCATCCCGATCGTGGTCCTGATCACGTTCCTGATCGGTGCCATCATTGCCCAGCAGGGGATCTTCCATTTCCGACGCTTCGGTGCTGAATCCTATGTCGTCGACATGGTGGGAATCCTTGTCCTGCGCGAGCTCGGCGTCCTGATTGTCGCGATCATGGTCGCAGGGCGATCAGGAAGCGCCTACACCGCAGAAATCGGATCGATGAAGATGCGGGAGGAGATCGATGCCCTGGTGACGATGGGGCTCGACCCGGTCGAGGTCCTGATCCTGCCGCGGATCGTCGCGTTGGTCTTGACCTTGCCAATTCTGGCTTTCATAGGATCCATGGCTGCGCTCTATGGAGGAGGACTTGTCGCCCAGCTTTACGGCGGCATGGGGCCTGCGATCTTCATCGCGCGACTGCGTGAGGCGATCTCGGTCACGCATTTCGAAGTGGGAATGTTGAAGGCGCCTTTCATGGCTTTGGTGATCGGCATCGTCGCCTGCAGCGAAGGCCTTCGGGTCAAAGGCAGCGCCGAATCATTGGGACAACAGACGACGACGTCTGTGGTGAAATCCATCTTTCTGGTCATTGTGCTCGATGGTCTGTTCGCAGTGTTCTTTGCGTCCATTGGAATGTAGCGATGGATGATTTCGGAGTGTCCAGCGCCATTCGCGTGACCAATCTCGTCGTAGGGTTCGGCCGCCAGGTCGTTCTGAACGAACTGTCCTTGGACGTTCGTCGCGGCGAGATTCTTGGGCTGGTCGGGGCGTCTGGCGGCGGAAAATCGGTCCTGATGCGGACCATCATCGGATTGATTCCACGGCGCAGCGGGACCATCGAGGTCATGGGGGTCCCTCTTGGCGGCGCAGAGGAGCGTGCCACGCAAGATGCGGCGACCCGCTGGGGCATCCTGTTCCAGCAGGGCGCGCTGTTTTCGTCTCTGACCGTCAAGCAGAACGTTCAGTTTCCACTGCGCGAAAATCTGCAGATGTCGCAGAACCTGATGGATGAGATCGCGATCGCGAAGCTCGAAATGGTCGGGCTTCGGGCCGAGGATGGCGACAAGTTTCCGGCCGAGCTGTCCGGCGGAATGACCAAGCGCGCTGCGCTGGCGCGCGCCCTTGCTCTCGATCCGGCGATCGTGTTTCTCGACGAGCCGACATCCGGCCTCGATCCGATCTCCGCCGGAGATTTCGATGCCTTGATCAAGACGCTTCAGCAGACGCTGGGACTGACCGTGTTCATGGTGACGCATGATCTGGCCAGCCTGAATACGGTCTGCGATCGCGTCGCGGCCTTGGCCGACGGCAAGATCGTCGCGATCGGTCCGATGAGCGATCTGCTTCGATCAGAACATCCCTGGGTCAAGGCCTACTTCCACGGCAAGCGATCCCAGATGCTGCAACCGAAAGAGAGTTAGAGATGGAAACGCGTGCGCCATTCGCTGTCATCGGCGGCTTCGTGCTGGCGGCCATCGTCGCGATCTTTGGTTTTGTGTACTGGCTCAACAACACGGGCGGGCTTGGGCCACGCACGACCTACCACGTGCAATTCGAAGGATCCGTACCGGGCTTGCTGGTCGGTGCTGCCGTTCTGTTCAACGGAATCCGGGTTGGCGAGGTCACCGATCTCGGCCTGGCGCCCGATAATCCGCGCCAGGTCAATGCAACGATTTCCGTGGCCTCGACTACACCGGTGCGAGCAGACACCAAGGTGGGTCTGGAATTCCAAGGGCTGACGGGGGTGCCCGTGATCGCGCTGGAAGGCGGCTCGTCAACTGCCGCCTCGGGGCCGGTATCGACCTTGATCGCAGAGCAGGGGGCCGGACAGAGCATGACGCAGGCGGCACGTGACGCCTTGCGGCGCGTCGACGCGGTTCTCGCGGAAAACGCCGGGCCGCTGAAGGATACGATCGCCAATCTCAAGACGTTCTCGGACGGACTGGCGCGGAACGCCGGAAAGCTGGATGGAATTGTCTCCGGCCTCGAGAAGATGACCGGCGGCGGCGCTCCGGCGCAGAAGGTGACCTATGATCTGACCGCGCCACGAGATCTGGGCCCCAGCAACAAGACCATCCAGGGCCAGCTCGCTATCCCGGAGCCCACGGCCGTGGCAATGCTGCAGACCCAGCGCATATTGTTTTCGCCGGCCAAGGATTATCCTGGCTTCGGCGATATCCTGTGGGCCGACAGCATCCCGAAGCTGGTGCAGGCCCGCCTGATCGACACGTTCGAGAACTATGACGTTGCGCATGCCCCGCTGCGGGCATCGGATCTGGGCCAGCCCGACGCTCAGTTGCTGATCGACGTCCGCCGTTTCCGGATCAACACCGACCCGTCAACCGTGGTGGAGATCGGGCTGTCCGCTCGTCTCGTCGACAAGAGCGGCAAAGTCGTTGCGTCGCGGCTGTTTGACGAGAACCAGCCGCTTGGCAGGCTCGATCCTGCCGATGCAGTGGCCGCCTTCGACCAAGCCTTCGGCCGGGTCGCCAAGTCGATCCTGACGTGGACCGTCCAGGCGCTCTAGACCCGAGAGAGCTGACCAGTCTATTCCAGACTCTTCAGATACGACAGCAGGTCGTTGATCTGCGGCGGTGCAAGCTCGAATTGTGGCATTGCCGGATGGCCGGTAACGATTCCTTCGGCAAGCGCCTCGCCCAAGGTTTCGATGGGATAATGCAGGTGAAGCGTTCGAAACGGAGGCGCCGGTTTGAATGGACTTTCACCGGTCCGGCCGATGGCGTGGCATCGCGCGCAATGTGTCTTCGCGTAGACTCGGCCCCGCTGTTCCGGCGTCGATGCGGCATATGAGGGGATGATCAACGGGAGGGTAAAAAGAAGCGCGCAGACAGCAGACCGGTGCATGAATTATGTCCAGGGCACGGATATTTGCCGCCACGATACGGCCCGGATGCTTGGTTCATTTGATTTGAGTCAATTGGAACTTCGAGCATGCGTTAGAATGCAGTTATCCTCCTTGCGCTTGGCCTAGCGGAGCCCGGTATGAAGACGTCTCTGGTTGCAGTCGATTTTCACGGGGACGGCTGCGCCGATTGTGCAGTGCGAGGATTCAGCGTATGCGCATCGCTGGACCAGATTGAGATGCGCGAGTTCGAGCAGCTCAGCCGCCGCGTCAGTTTCGAGACCTGCGCGACTGTCTTCGCGCAAGAGGATACGTCGTCCTGCTTCTACAATCTGCTCGACGGGGTCATGAGGCTTTATAAGCTGCTGCCCGATGGTCGCAGACAGATCGTCGGATTTGTGCTGCCAGGCGATTTCGTAGGTATGACGACCGAGCAGCGGCATGGGTTTTCGGCTGATGCGATCGGTCCCATCACGGTCTGTCAGTTCGCAAAGGTACCTTTTAGCCGCTTTGCCGAGGACAAGCCGAACCTTCTACGGCGGATGAACGAACTGGCCGTGCAAGAGCTAAATCACGCGCGGGATCACATGGTGCTCCTCGGACGGCGATCGGCCGAGGAAAAAGTGGCGACGTTCCTCGTGAGCTGGAGGGATCGGCTGGTCGAGCTTCGAGGGCCCTCCAACATTGTACCGCTACCCATGAGCCGGCAGGACATTGCCGACTATCTCGGTCTGACCATCGAGACGGTCAGCCGGACGTTCACGAAGCTCGAGCGGGAAGGAATCATCGCCATACTTCCCGGAGGCGTTTCACTGCGGGATTCGGCGCGTGCCGAAGCTTTGGCGGCGGCCTGACTATCCGCGAAAAGCGGTTGTCCTTGGTTTGCATTGATCTGGGTCAAAGACCGGCGCTTAGCCGTTAAGGAACAATGTCTCGAACTCAAAGAGGGGGGAGAGACATGCCGTTCGACGCCATGGTGGTGAGCTTTGCGATTGTAGGGGTTTTCGCCGCGTTCGCCGGAGTTCTACTTTGGGCTGATTCGCAAACCAGATCCCGGACCTGACGCCAGGATATTCCTGCAGAAGCATTCGGCCTGCCAAAAATCACTCCTCGGGAGCCGGTTGTCGGCACCCGGGAGGGACGAGACACACCATCTGCACCGCGGAATTATGTTTCGTTAGCCCTCGGAGGGCTCGGCACTCCTCTGTCCCATTTGATCTTCGCTGCATTTTCCTGGACAAACTGCTGATCTGCCGTATTCCGAAGCGGAGCGGAAACCGAAGGGATGGGCGGTCACGAGGTCGAGGGAGCGTCTTTGCTGTTGGCTGTAGGCGGGTCCTTTGACGTCAGCAGGACCCGACCACCGGCTTTCGACATCTCCTTTGCTCGGCGGGATAAGGACGCCTGGGAGATGCGGTGTGACTGAGGAGAAGAAGGCGAGCGCCCGATCATCGAGCAGCGGCAAGCTATCGGTACTGCGGCAGCATCCGATCTTTCGTGAGCTCGAGTCCGATGCGCTGGATCAACTTGGCCGCTACGCGAAACCAACCTCGCTCAAGCGGGGCGCAACGATCTTCTCAAAAGGAGATCCAGGCTCGAGCCTGTACGCCGTGATCAGCGGGACCGTCAAAATCAGCGTGTCGTCCCCTGACGGTCGCAATGCGATCCTGAATCTGATCAGTGCGGGTGAAATCTTCGGCGAAGTCGCCGTGCTCGACGGAAGAGAACGAACCGCTGACGCAACGGCCAACACCAACTGCGAGATCCTGGTCATCGACCGGCGCGAGTTTCTTCCTTTCGTCAAGAGCCAGCCTGTGCTCGCAATGAAGTTCATCGAGCTGCTTTGCGATCGGCTGCGCTGGACCAGCGATCAGGTCGAGCAGGTCATCCTGCAGGATCTTCCCAGACGGCTCGCCAGCGCCCTGCTTGGCCTGACCGAGAAGCGGAAGTTGGACCCCTCCAGCCGCACCATCGCGATCACTCAGCAAGAGATTAGCGAGATGGTGGGCATGACGCGCGAGAGCATCAACAAGCAGCTGCGTGCCTGGGCCGCGCGGGATTGGGTTCGACTCGAGCACGGCGCCATCGTGCTGCTGAATCCGGAGCCGCTGCGGGGATTGGCTGAGGCCAGCGAAGACGAAGACGAGTAGGGCCGTCGGGCGGCATCTCAGATGGGCTTCGTCGCTGCCAACGGCGATTTTCGTTTTCCGGACGATCGCAGGCAAATCAGCGCAAGATCTGACGCGGCAGCCAGAGCGAGATTTCCGGAATGTAGGTCACCGCCATGAGGACGGCGAACATCACCGCATAAAACGGCCAGATCTTGCGCATCACCTGCTCGATCGAGACCTTGCCGACGGCGCAGCCGACGAACAGGATGGCGCCGACCGGTGGATGGCAGAGGCCGATGCCGAGGTTGAGCAGCATGATCATGCCGAAATGAATCGGATCGACGCCGAAATTCTGCATGACGGGAAGCAGGATGGGCGTAGCGATCAGGATCGACGGCGCCATGTCGACCAGCGTCCCGAGCAACAGCAGCAGCACGTTGATGAGGAGCAGGATGACGTATTTGTTGCTCGAGATCGACAGGAAGAACTGCGTCATCTTCGCAGGCATCTGCGTGAGCGCCATGATGTAGCCCACCGCGGAGGCGCAGGCGATTAAGGTCATGACCATCGCGACCGTGCGGAGCGTCCGGTGCAGCAGCAGCGGCAGGTCGCGCCAGCGATAGTCACGATAGATGAACATCGTCACGAAGAACGCCCAGACGCAGGCGACCGCGCCGGCTTCGATGGCCGTAAAAATGCCTCCGAGGATGCCGCCGAGAATGATGACCAGCGTGACCAGGCCCCAGGCGGCGTCGATCGTGATCTTGACCGCATCCTTGGCCGGAACCCTCTGGCCGTGCGGATGGCCTTCGCGATAGGCGATCACGATGCACAGCAGGATCAGCGAAAAGCCGAGCAGCAGGCCTGGGAACACACCTGCCATGAACAGGGCGCTGATGGAAATCGTGCCGCCTGTCGCAAGCGAGTACAGAACGGCATTGTGACTGGGCGGAACGAGCAGCGCCTGGACTGATGAGCTGATCGTGAGGTTGGTCGCGAACACGCGTGGATAGCCGTTGCGCTCCATCTGCGGGATCATCACCGATCCGATCGCGGACGTGTCGGCGACGGCCGAACCGGAGATGCCGCTCAGGAAGGTCGTTGCCAGCACGTTCACGATCGAGAGGCCGCCGCGCAGGCGGGTCAGGCCGACCAGCACATCGGCGAAGGCCACGAGCCGCTTGGCCATGCCGCCTTCTGCCATGATAGCTCCGGCAAGCACGAAGAACGGGATCGTCAGCATCGCAACTTTGCTGACGCCATCCGAAATCTTCAGCATCACGGCTTCGAGTGGAATGCCGACGGAGAGGGCGCCCGCGATTGCTGCAAGCGCCAGGGAATAGGCAATGGGCATCCCGATCAGGAAGCACACCAGCATTGTGGCAAGCAGGATAAAGATGTCCATCGGAATGACTCGGCTGGCTGACTTACTCGAACGACTCTGTGTCGTGGTGAGGAATGGGGTCTGGTGGCGCGCCGAGGAACAGCCGCTCGATGATGAACAGCAGCAGGCATAAGCCGCCGACGGGGATGGGCAAGTAGGTGACCCCGACCGAGAGGAAGGGGAAATCTCCGATCGTATTGTTCCAGGTGACCTCGACCAGTTTCTCGCCCCAGACGACCATGAAGACGGCGATGAGTGCCATCAGCAGTTGCACGAGGATATCGAGAGCTCGTCTCACGGAGGGCGGCGTCTGGTTGGCAAAGTAAGCCAGGTTCATGTGTAGATTGAGCCGGTAGCCAGCAGCCGCCCCGATGAAGGTGAGGAGGATGGTCAGCAGAACGGCCATTGGTTCGGGCCAGGAGGCCGCGCTGTTCAGCACGTAGCGGGTGAAGACCGCATAGGGAATGACGGCCGAGATCAGCACCAGTGCTGTCACGCCAACGATGACGCAGGCGAGATAAAGCGCGTCCATTGCCCGGCGATAGAGTCCGGCCATGGTAAACCTCCTGATTTATCTGAGCCGAGCGCGCCGCGCCTTTACGCGATCTCTTGAATGCGCTTGATCATCTCTTGGTACTTCGGGCCGTATTTGTCCCAGACCGGCTTGACGGCTTTCTGGAACGGCGTCTTGTCGGCGATCTCGATGATCTCGCTGCCGGCCGCCTTGGCCTTCTCCATGGCCTCGCGCTCATAGGCCTTCCAAAGCTCCCGCTCTTCCATTTGAGCTTCGCGCGCGAACTTCTTGATCAGCGTCTGGTCGTCGGTCGAGAGATTTGCCCAGGCTCGCTTCGAGAACACGAGAACTTCGGGAATGACCAGATGCTGGGTCAGCGAGTAGTACTTTGCGGCCGTATAGTGGTTACTGAACACGTAGCTCGGAGGATTGTTCTCGGCCCCGTCGATCACGCCGGTCTGCAGCGCGCTGAAGACCTGATCGTAGCCCATCGCGACACCATTGCCGCCGAGTGCATTCATCATGTCGATGAAGATCGGATTTCCGATCACGCGGATCTTCAGGCCCTTGACGTCCTCGACTGTCCTGATCGGCTTCTTGGTGTTGTAGATGCTCCGCGCGCCGGAGTTCATCCAGCAGAGTGCAACGAGATTGGCGCTCGGATTGGCGCTGATCCGGTCGAGCAGATCCTGCCCGATCGGCCCATCCATCATCTTCTCGGAATGCTCGATGTTCTTGAACAGGAACGGCATGTTGACGACGTTCACGTCGTCGACGATCGGGCCCAGTGCGCCGGCGCTGACTCGCAGCATCTGGATCGCCCCGATTTGCGTCTGTTCGATGGTTTCCTTCTCACCGCCGAGTTGCGCGGAAGGATACATCTGGATCGTCAGTCGGCCATTGGTTGCGGCTGCGAGCTTCTTGCCGAGGCTTTCAGTCGCCGCGACCGTCGGATAGCCGGGCGGCTGCACGTCGGAGGCCTTGAACACCGCCTTCGATTGTGCGAGCGCCGCCGAGACGGGCGGCAGCGTCGCGCCGGCCAGACCTGCAGTCAATTTAATGAAATCGCGTCTCTTCATGGCGTCCCTCCCACGGACTTTGCCTGATCGTCGAAACCGCCGTCTGGTGCTGCGGGCCTATTGCTAGGCTGGTTGGTCGAAATATTCGGGATTGAGGGTCTGAATTTCAGAGATGTCGTCGAGCAGTCTTTCCAGATGGCTTGCCATGGCGGTGCGGGCTCGCTCCGGATCGTGCCGTTCGATTGCCGCCAGGATCGGCTCATGCTCGGCAATCACTTCCGACATGCGACCAATCTGAGGAAGGGTGAGGCGTCGATAGCGGTCGACGTGAACCTTCACTTGCAAGATCAGCTTCCATATTCCAGGATAGCCGGCCACCTCAGCGATACCAGCATGAAACATCTCGTCGGCCTGGTGAAAGGCTTCGCGATCCCTCGCAGCGCACGCCTCGCGCTGACGCTCGAGCGTCGCGTGCAAGTTCAGGAGCTGACTGGACGTCGCTTGCTCTGCCGCCATTCGCGCGGTGGTCTCCTCGAGAGACTTGCGGATGATGATCGTCTCGGGAAGCGCTGCGACCGGAATGCGGGATACGAATATGCCGGACTGAGGGAAGATCTCGACCAGTCCTTCATCCGAAAGCTTCAGGATGGCTTCGCGAACCGGCGTCCGGCTGACGCCGTAGGCCGTTGCGATCTGCGCCTCCGAAATCGGTTCGCCTGGCCGACGAACGAGCGACACGAGCTCGGTCCTGAGATCGGCATAGATGCGCGAAGCTGCTGTCGCCCCGCGCGGCCGACCGTTGCGGCGTATGCGGGCGACGACAGGACGCGGCGCGGGGGCCAATTTCCTTGGAGCACGACTGGACATCTGTGTTTCCTCAACTGATATATTAATATACGAATTTGCTTTGGCAACAGAAAATGCCGGTTACCCGAAGCTTCGGCATGGTGCGCCGCGAATTCTGATGCCGAGCGCCAGCGCGGTCCTGCAACTTCGAAGCGGGTGATCAAGAACGGCGTGTGAGCCGCGTAAGTGCTCGCCAACCTCGCTTCCCGTGGGACATCTCGCACAAGTCGCCCTTATGGGGGCGGCCCTCGAGAGGAGGCTTCTGGCGCCGGGGCGCAGTCCTGGCGGCTTACGTCGACCGACCGGAGGATCTCATGGGGACGGTTCCATCTGGGGCGGGAATGGGGACATGGCGATCCCCGCTGTTGAGAATGCCTCGCGAATGCTCTCGGCTGCCGCCGCCTTTGGTGCTACCTATCGAGCCATGAACCAGCAGACTCGCACCGACATCCGCCACTCGACCTGTCCGCACGATTGCCCCTCCGCCTGTGCGCTCGACGTCGAGGTGCTCGATCAGAAGACGATCGGTCGCGTTCGCGGCTCGAAGCGGCAGACCTATACGGCCGGTGTTGTGTGCGCCAAGGTTGCGCGATATGCGGAGCGCATTCATCATCCGGAACGCCTGACGCATCCAATGCGTCGTGTCGGGCCAAAAGGCTCTGGCGAATTCGCGCGCATTTCCTGGGACGAGGCGCTCGACGAGATCGCCGAGCGGTTTCTGCTGGCCGAGCGTGATTTCGGCGCCCAGTCGGTCTGGCCATATTACTACGCCGGCACGATGGGCCTCGTCATGCGCGACGGCCTCAACCGTCTCACCCACGTAAAGAAGTATTCGCGCTTCTACTCGACGATCTGCGCGAATGTGGCGCGCGTCGGGTTTGCGATTGGGACCGGGAAAATTGCCGGCGTAGATCCACGCGAGATGGCGCTCTCAGACCTCGTCGTGATCTGGGGGACGAACCCGGTGAACACGCAGGTCAATGTCATGACCCATGCCGCCCGCGCCCGAAAAGAGCGTGGGGCCAAGATCGCTGCAGTCGACGTCTACGACAACGAGACGATGAAGCAGGCCGACATCAAGATCATCCTGCGGCCCGGCACCGACGGCGCGTTCGCCTGCGGCATGATGCACGTGCTGTTTCGCGATGGTTACGCCGATCGCGGCTACATGGCCAAGTACACGGACAGCCCCGACGAACTCGAGGCACATCTGAAGACACGGACGCCAGAATGGGCTTCGCAGATATCGGGTGTGCCGGTTGCCGAGATCGAGGCCTTTGCGAAACTGGTCGGAGAGACCAAGCGAACCTTCTTCCGTCTCGGCTATGGCTTCACGCGCAGCCGGAATGGTGCGACCCAGATGCACGCAGCGTCCTGCATTCCGGCTGTGACCGGTGCCTGGCAGTATGAAGGAGGAGGGGCCTTCTTCAACAATGCCGCGTTGTGGCATTTCGACGAGTCCATCATTGAAGGACACGACGCCATCGATCACTCCACCCGCTTTCTCGATCAATCCCAGATTGGACGTATCCTGACTGGGGATCGCGAAGCGCTGTGCGGTGGTCCGCCGGTCAAGGCCATGCTGATCCAGAACACCAATCCGATGACGGTGGCGCCGGAACAGGAACTCGTCCGCCAGGGCTTTGCGCGCGAGGACCTGTTCGTTGCGGTCCACGAGCAGTTCATGACCGAGACTGCGAAGATCGCGGATATCGTGCTGCCTGCCACGATGTTCATGGAGCACGATGACCTCTATTACGGCGGTGGTCATCAGCACATTTCGGTCGGGCCGAAGCTGATCGACCCACCGGGCGAGTGCCGCTCAAATCACGAGGTGCTGCAGAGCTTGGCGCGCCGGCTTCGGGCCGTGCATCCCGGCTTTGAGATGACGCCACGTGAGCTGATCGATGCCACGCTGAAGAAGAGCGGGCATGGCGACATCGCGGCTCTCGAGGCTGATGTCTGGCGCGACCTGCAGCCGGATTTCCGCACCTCGCATTATCTCGACGGCTTCGCGCACAAGGATGGAAAATTCCACTTCAAGGCCGACTGGGCTCATCCGCCGTTCGGGCGGGTGATGGGCAACCCGGAGCGCATGCCGTCATTGCCGGACCATTGGGCGGTCACCGAGGAGATCGACCAGCAGCATCCGTTCCGGCTTGCGACCAGCCCTGCGCGCTCGTTCCTCAACACCTCTTTTAACGAGACGCCATCATCGCAGGCGCGGGAAGGGGCGCCCTCGGTGATGATCCATCCGCTCGATGCGGCATCTTTGGGTATCGCGGATGGAGAGGTCGTCATGCTCGGGAATGAGCGCGGCCGGACGTCGCTGACAGCCCGGCTGTTCGACGGAGTCAGGCGTGGCGTGCTGATTGCCGAATCGATCCATCCCAATGCCGCCCATATCGGCGGCCGTGGCATCAACTCTCTGACGGCTGCAGATACCGTCGCGCCGATTGGGGGCGCTGCCTTTCACGACAACAAGGTCTGGCTGCGGAAAGCGGCGGGGTGACCCCGCTCGACGGTGATCTAAAAATAACGCTTGAAATCAATTGGTTAGAGGCTTGTCCATGCGTGCCGCCGCGATGGCTGGTGCGTCTGGTTGACCAGTCGATCGTTGCGATCAAGAATTTTCTTGAGCGTTGCTCATTTTTGCGGTACATGATTTGAGCGATGCTCAAAAATGGAAGGATTGACCTATGCAGGCTCTCAGTTTTCGCGGTCCGCAACTTTTTGCTGCCGATGCCCATGCATTGCTGAACGGTTTGGCGCTTGCAGCGTCTCATCTTGTGACGGCGCGCGTTGAGCGCATCGCCAATGCCTGTGACGTTGCTGGTCTTCTGGCTGCTCGGCGAACACGACGACTCTCCGGAGAAAAGCTCTTTCGCGCCGCCGGTCGCGAAGGACGCCGCCTCCGGGGCCGCGGTTTGTTCGGCTGCTTTCACTACTTGAGGGACCTGACCTGATCACAGTTCAAATCCCCAGTTCATGCGCAACAAAGCGGTCACCATGTCCTCACGTCCCATGCGTTCAGTGCCGCTGCCTTGGCGCGCGATAATCTTTTTGCACATGACCTCTGCGGTACTCTTCGCGCTGGTTGGCGGCGGAATGGTTGCGCGGGGGGACCTTCAGCAGGGCTCGTTGCGCTGGCGTTGTCGTCCTTCACACAGGCCGACATGATGACGCCGATCTCGCGAAATTGTCCGCGGGGCGGCCACCGACAGACCAGTTAGTTGCTGCTCACAACAGGGGTCTCCCGCCCGGCATAGGCTCCATTTCAGCACCAAGCTTCAAGATCCGCGCGGCAAGGCCGCCGCAGCACACCAGGAAACGACCATGATCAAGCAGTTGATGTCGTCGCGCCGCTTTGCTCCGCTGTTCTGGGCGCAATTCTCGTCCGCGCTGAACGACAACGTCCTGAAGAATGCACTCGTCATCATGCTGCTCTACGGCGCCGTTGCGGCGCATGGTGACGCGCTGGTGACCGTGGCCGGTGCGGTGTTCATTTTTCCCTTCTTCATCCTCTCCGGGCTTGGCGGCGAGCTTGCCGACAGATACGTCAAGGGAGTCGTCGCACGCCGATTGAAATTCGCAGAGATCTTCGCCGCGAGCTTCGCAGCGCTGGGCTTCTTCCTGCATTCGGTCCCGCTGCTGTTCGTCGCCTTGGGCATGTTCGGGATCATTGCTGCGCTGTTCGGCCCGGTGAAATACGCCATGCTGCCGGACCAGTTGACGGTCGGCGAGCTAGCCACCGGCAACGCACTGGTGGAAGGCGCGACCTTCATGGCCATCCTGATCGGCACTATCGCCGGTGGCCAGCTGGTGTCGGGCTCCACCCACATGGGCTGGGTCGCGCTCGCGGTCATTGGACTCGCGTTGATCTCGTGGGCTTCGGCTGCGCGCATTCCGCACACGGCGCCGTCCGCGCCGGATCTCCGGATCACAGCCAATCCCTGGACGTCTACGTCGCATCTGCTGAAGTCGCTCTATGCTGCACCCCGGCTGTGGGATGGCATGGTGATCGTGTCGTGGTTCTGGCTGGTCGGCGCCGTCGTGCTGTCGCTGCTGCCGGCGCTGGTCAAGGAGGTCGTCGGCGGCACTGAGGGCGTCGTCACCCTGTGTCTGGCGACGTTCGCGATCGGCATTGCGATCGGCTCGCTGTTCGCAGCGCATCTGAGCCACGTTCGTCCGAATCTGGCGTTGGTGCCGATCGGCGCCATCATGATGGGCCTGCTGGGCCTCGACCTCTCCTGGGCGATCGGCACGACCGAAGCCGCGAAGGAGATCACGCCAATGGCCTTCGTCGGATCGTGGGCGGGCGCACGCATGCTGATCGATTTCGCCTTGTTCGCCTTCGGCGGCGGCCTGTTTGTGGTCCCCGCTTTCGCGGCCGTGCAAGCCTGGTCGGAGCCGACCGAGCGTGCCCGGGTCATTGCCGCCGGCAACGTGCTGCAGGCCGCCTTCATGGTGGTCGGCTCGTTGGGTGTGGCGGGCCTGCAGGCCGCGGGCGTTTCGATTGCCTGGATATTTTTCGGCCTCGCGCTGGCGAGCTTCGGCGCGGTCTGGTTCGTCCTCAACAAATGGGGCAAGGAGGGCGTGCGCGACTTCGGCGCGATGCTGTTCCGGGCGCTGTTCCGCACCGAGGTGCGCGGGCTGGAAAACCTGCCGCCGGTCGGCACGCGCATGCTGATCGCGCCGAACCATGTGAGCCTGATCGACGGCCCGTTGCTGCATGCGGTGCTGCCGATCGACGCGACCTTTGCGGTCGATACCGGCATCTCACAGGCGTGGTGGGCGAAGATCTTCCTCAAATTGGTGCGCCACATCACGATCGACCCGACCAAGCCGCTCGGCGCGCGCGACCTGATCAAGCTGGTCGCCGCCCAGGAGCCCGTGGTGATCTTCCCCGAAGGCCGCATCACGGTCTCGGGATCGCTCATGAAGGTCTATGACGGCACCGCCATGATCGCCGACAAGGCCGATGCGGTTGTCGTGCCTGTACGCATCGAGGGCGCGCAGCGTTCGCATCTTAGCTATCTCAAGGACGGCCAGATCAAGCGCTCATGGTTTCCCAAAGTGACCGTGACGATCCTGCCGCCGGTGAAGCTCACCATCGATGCGGTGCTGAAGGGCAAGACGCGCCGCAACGCGGCAGGAGCTGCGCTGCAGGACGTCATGATCGATGCCATGGTCAAGAACGCCATGCTCGATCGCACGCTGTTCGAAGCTTTGGCGCATGCCCATCGCGACCACGACACCGGCAAGGTGATGATCGAGGATCCGCTCGGCACCAAGCTGACCTATCGCAAGCTGCTGCTCGGCTCCCAGGTGCTCAGCCGCAAGCTCGAGCTCGGCACCATCGTCGGCGAGAATATCGGCGTGTTGCTGCCGAACTCGGCCGGCGTTGCCGTCGTCTTCATGGCGCTGCAATCGATCGGGCGGGTGCCGGCGATGCTGAACTTCTCTGCTGGCCCGGTGAACGTGCTGGCGGCGATGAAGGCCGCGCAGGTCACGACGGTCCTCACCTCGCGCGCCTTCATCGAGAAGGGCAAGCTCGACAAGCTGATTGCGGCGATCGAGGGGCAGGCCCGTCTGGTCTACCTCGAGGACGTCAAGGCCTCGATCCGCTTCGCCGACAAGATCAAGGGACTTCTCGACGGCACCAAGCCGCGCGTGGCCCGCAATGCGGACCATCCGGCCGTGATCCTGTTCACCTCCGGCTCGGAAGGCACGCCCAAGGGCGTCGTGCTGTCTCACCGCAATATCCTGGCCAATGCCGCCCAGGCGCTGGCGCGGGTCGATGCCAATGCCAACGATCTCGTGTTCAACGTTCTGCCCGTGTTCCACTCCTTCGGCCTCACCGGCGGCATGATGATGCCCATGTTGGCGGGTATTCCCAT
The DNA here is from genome assembly GCF_000344805.1 of Bradyrhizobium oligotrophicum S58. Taxonomy (NCBI): domain Bacteria; kingdom Pseudomonadati; phylum Pseudomonadota; class Alphaproteobacteria; order Hyphomicrobiales; family Nitrobacteraceae; genus Bradyrhizobium; species Bradyrhizobium oligotrophicum. The sequence continues at coordinate 2,717,664 of NC_020453.1, forward strand.
CTACATGTATCCGTCGCCGCTGCATTACCGGATCGTGCCTGAATTGATCTACCAGACCGGCGCCACCATTCTGTTCGGCACCGACACCTTCCTGACCGGCTATGCGCGCTCGGCCCATGCATATGATTTCCGCACCCTGCGGCTGGTCATCGCCGGCGCCGAGCCGGTCAAGGATCGCACCCGGCAGATCTACATGGAGCGCTATGGCATCCGCGTGCTCGAAGGCTATGGTGTCACCGAGACCGCGCCGGTGCTGGCGATGAACACGCCGATGGCCAACCGTGTCGGCACCGTCGGCCGCCTGTCGCCGCTGATGGAGTACCGGCTCGACAAGGTGCCGGGTATCGAGGAGGGCGGCCGGCTTTCGGTGCGGGGTCCCAACGTCATGCTCGGCTATGTCAGAGCCGAAAACCCGGGCGTGCTGGAAGCGCTGCCCGACGGCTGGCACGACACCGGCGACATCGTCACCATCGATGCGCAAGGCTTCATCACGATCAAAGGGCGCGCCAAGCGCTTTGCCAAGATCGCCGGCGAGATGGTGTCGCTCACGGTGGTCGAGCAGATCGCTGCCGTGCTGTGGCCGCAAGCCGGCTCGGTCGCGGTGTCGATCCCGGATCAGCGCAAGGGCGAGCGGATCGTTCTGATCACGACACAGAAGGATGCCGAACGTTCGGCGATGCAGCGCCAGGCCAAGGCGCAGGGCGCGCCCGAACTCGCGGTGCCGGCCGTCGTGATGGTGGTCGACAAGATCCCGCTGCTCGGCTCCGGCAAGACCGACTATGTCGGCGCCAAGACGCTTGCAGAGGAGACCGCTGCTGCGCCCGGCTCGGAGAGCGAACCGGAGAACCGAGAGGTCGCTTGATGGCATCACCGCGCCGGCGTCATCTGCAGAGCGGCCCCTGCGAAGCGGGGGTCGTGCTGCTGCATGGCATCGCCGGCAGGTCGTTGATGCTGCGCCCGTTGGAAAAGAAGCTGCAGCGCGCGGGCTTTGCCACGCTCAATCTTCAGTATGAAAGCCGCAAGAAGCCGCTCGAGCGTCTGGCGGAGGATATCCGGCCTGTCATCTCCGACTTCACGGCGCGGCTCGATGGTCCTGTCCACTTCGTGACCCATTCGATGGGCGGACTGCTGGCGCAGGTCTACATTGCCCGGCATCGTCCGGCGCGGCTCGGCCGCGTCGTCATGCTCGGCACGCCCAATGGCGGCAGCGAACTCGCCGACCGCTTGCAGAACGTCGGGCTCTACCGCGCCTATTTCGGCCCCGCCGGCCTGCAACTGATGACGACCAAGGATGCCACACTCGCATCCCTGCCATCGGCTGACTACGAGATCGGAGTCATTGCCGGGAACCGTTTCCTGGATCCGATCGCCGCGCTGTTCGTGCTGCCTTGGCCGAACGACGGCCGGGTGTCGGTCGAGAGCTGCAAGCTTGCCGAGATGACGGACTACACGACGGTCAAAGCCTCTCATATGGGCCTGCTGGTGCATCCGACATCGTTCCGGCAGACGGTCGCGTTCCTGCGCAACGGCCAGTTTGAGCCCGCTCGCCCGCTGCTGCGCGGCGTCATTGCCGAGATCGGCCGCCGGGTGGCCAGCTGACGCAAGTTTTCCTTGCTTGCTGCGGCTATGCCGCCACAATCTCGTATCTGATCCCAAGAGACAGGCAAGGCGATGACCGACGACAGCGTGATCCTCGACAAGCGCGGGCAAGCCCTCTGGATCACCATCAACCGTCCCGAGAAGCGCAATGCCCTGAATGGTGACGTGATAGCCGGGATCGTGCGCGGCTATCGTCAGGCGCATGACGATCCTGAGGTGCGCGTGATCGTGCTGACGGGAGCAGGAGACAAGGCGTTCTGCGCCGGGGCCGATCTGCAGAACTCCGGTGCCGCCTTCGCGATGGATTTCTCGCGTCCCAATGTCGACTATGCCGATCTGCTCAGGCTGTCGCAGAATGCCACCAAGCCCGCCATCGCGCGGGTCGGCGGCGTCTGCATGGCCGGCGGCATGGGGCTTCTCTGCATGACCGACACGGCGGTGGCGGCCGATCACGTTGTCTTCGGCCTGCCGGAGGTGAAGGTCGGCGTGTTCCCGATGCAGGTGCTGAGCCTGCTGCAGAACATCGCGCCGCCACGGCTCGTCAACGAATGGGCACTGACGGGGGAGCCGTTCGATGCCAAGGCGGCGCAGGCCGCTGGCCTGCTCAACTACATCGTGCCTGCGGCCGAGCTCGACGCCAAGATCGATTGGCTGATCGGCCGTCTCGTCGACAAGTCGCCGACCGCGATCCGCCGCGGCAAATATGCCATGCGCGCGATTGCCGCGATGTCGTTCGACGAGGCCATCGCCTATCTCGAAAGCCAGATCGCGCTGCTGGCAATGACGGAGGATGCCAAGGAAGGGCTCAAGGCGTTCGCCGAGAAGCGCAAGCCGGTGTGGACTGGGAAGTAGAGAACTGGTCATTGCGGGCCAATCGTTCGCGAGAATGCGCGCCCAGATGACTGCATTCGAGGCAAGCATGGCTCCCAAACTTGGATCGCTAAGCAATTCGCATCGGCTGGCGTTTGCCATACATCAGGCTGCGCCATAGCCATTCGACCGGACCGAAGCGAAAATACGCCAGCCACCACCGGCTCGTGATCGCCTGCAGAACGTAGGCAATGATGCCGAGGCCAAGCGCGAGCGAGACGCTGACGCGGCCGAACAGGCCGAAGCCGTAGCCGTAGAACACGAAGCTGAAGATCACGGACTGCATGAGGTAGTTGGTGAAGGCCATGCGGCCAAGCGGGGCGGCCCAACCGAGGAGGCGGAGGCCCCATGCGGTGCTAGCAGCTACCAGGATCAGGGCGCCGTAAGCGAGCGCCAGACTGACGGTCACGACCGATGGCCCGGCGTCGATGGTGACAGCAAGTCCGGCCAGCGCAGTCAGCAGGAGCGGCTCGCGGTGATGGCGCACATCGCGCAATACTCCGCAGCGCCAGATCACGATACCGGCGAGAAAAAGACCGATCGTGCGTGGAAAGACCCACAGGTGCAGCGGGGCGATGGTGCTGATCTCGGACAGCCGGAAAGCGAGCACCTGCGAGAAGCTGCCCAGCGCGTAGACACGACCGGCATCGGTCGCATGCTGCATCATCCAGGCAGAGCTCGGCAGGGGCATCAGCCGGACCAGCCAGCCGGAGAAATAGAGGCCGAGCAGCGCGAGGCTGCTCGCGGTCACCAGCCAGCGAGGTGCGTACAGGAATGGCAGCACAATCAGGCCGGCGAGCGCATATTCGGTCAGGATATCGCCGTTCCACAGCAGCGTCAGGTGCAGCAGGCCGATGGCGAGCAGGACCAGCAACCGCCGGAGCAGCAGGGTGAAACGTCGCTGCGGGGCGATCCGGTCGAACTGCATCGCCATCCCGATGCCGAACAACAGCGAGAACAGGGCGAAGGCCTTCATGGAGACGCCGCGCTCGAGGACATCTTCAACAGCGCGATTGAAGGGCGAGTCGCCCATGACTACCCACAACAGCGCAACGATGTCCGGCGACAGCGATCCGGCGAAGAAGGTCGTTCCGGCCTCGTGCATTCTCAGCGCCGGCAGGAACTGCCGGAAGATCGACACCCGGAATTCAAACACGACGTTGACGGCCATGACGCCGAACAGGGCGAGGCCACGGAGGATGTCGAGGCTGATGAGACGGTCTGCGGCGGCGATCGGGAGCGGCAGGCTTGGCGTGCTGTCGTGATCTACGGGAGCTATCAAATCGACCTCGGCGGGTACGATGCCTTGCCGGCGCGCGAGAGAAGCAGATCGGAGCCGGTCTGCGGATGTGGAGCAGTGGGACACCTTGGGTCAAGGTGTTGTTGATGATGGACACCGGCGCTGATGAACTTAGGATAGGGCCATGACGTCATCCGGCACCGCTGCAACCGACGATCTTATCATCCGGGCAATGCGTCCCGAGGAGATTCCGCTCGTCCTCGATTGGGCGGCGGCAGAGGGCTGGAATCCCGGTCTGTCCGATGCGGTGTGCTTTGCGGTGGTCGATCCCGAAGGCTTTCTCGTGGCCGAGCGCGACGGCGTGACGGTGGCGACGGTCTCTTGCGTAAACTATGACGACCGTTTCGCTTTCCTCGGCTGCTACATCGTGCGTCCTGACATGCGCGGGCGCGGCTACGGCCTGCGGCTCTGGCACGCCGCCATCGCGCATGCGGGATCGCGTATCATCGGGCTCGACGGCGTGGTCGCGCAGCAGGACAACTACCGCAGATCTGGCTTCAGATATGCCTATGCCAATGTCCGTTACGGAGGGAAGGTGGCGGCACCGCTGCCGGCGGCAGCGCGATCGGACATCGTTCCCCTGAGAGAGGTGTCGCTGGCGGACATCGAGGCGTCCGACGCGGCTGTCTTTCCGGCACCGCGCCGCGCGTTCCTGCAGGCCTGGATTGGGGTCCCTGCGCATGTTGGCCGCGCGCTGATCCGCGACGGTGGGCTTGCCGCCTGGGGCGTGATCCGGCCGTGCCGCACAGGCTACAAGATCGGTCCGCTGGTCGCGCAGAGGCGCGCTGATGCCGAAGCCATCGCCTCGGCTCTGCTGAGCGTGGCGGGCGACTCCGAGGTCTTCCTCGACGTTCCTGCGATCAATCCGGAGGCGGTGGCGCTTGTCGAGAATCTTGGCCTCAAACCCGTGTTCGAAACCGCGCGCATGTACACCGGTCCGATCCTGCCGCTGCGGATCGATCAGGTGTTCGGTGTCACTACCTTCGAGCTCGGTTAGCTCCTTACGGGCCGCGCAAAGCTCAGCTCGTGACCGTCGGGATCGGTGAGGTGAAAATAGCGCTCGCCCCATTCGGCATCGCGTGGCGTTGTCGACGGCGAGAAGCCGGCCGCCACCGCCCTGGCGTGGACGGTATCGACATCGGTAACGTGGAAGATGATGCGGCCCCACCAGCTCCATTGCTTGTCCTTGGGCATGACGATCAGGTTGAGAAAACCAGACCCGACCCGAAAGCTCGTGAAGGCCGTGTCACCGCCGCCGTGGGCGATGTCGTCGAAGCCGAGTGCGCAATAGAAGGCGACCGCGCGGGCCATGTCGTGGGTTGCGATCGTGATCGCGCTGATGCTCTCGATGGTCATGAACAACTCCGAGCCCGAGGGAAACCGCGACACAGAGAAGCGCCGCTCATGCTCGTTGCGCAAGAGCTTCGACCCGGTGATCTATTCAACGCCAGCGCCGCCTGCTTGCCGCTGCTCCCAGCGCAAAGAACAATGCTGCGCCGAGCGCGACCGTCGCGGCGCGTGCGACATCGCCCGGCACCAGCAGGGCGTGCTGCGCCGCGCCCCGGCTGAAAGAGCCGCGGGTCCGGTGCAGGCGCGTCACCGGATGGTGGAGATTGTCAGTGCGGTCTGGCACCAGCGGCACGTCGGTCTGCTGCCCGGCGATGGCCTTGGCCGCGAGGTAACGATCGAGCAGAGCGGGCGCGACCGTGTTGCCAAGGATCGTGAGCAGCGTCGGCCAGCCGATCCAGTATTCGCGAAAGCCGCCATTGGCGACGCGATAGATGGCATCTGCGATCACCTCCGGCTCGACAGGCCGGCCCATCGGCCGCGGCGCATGCGCAAGGTGGGCGCGGGCCCAATCGAATTGCGGCGTGTTTACCGCCGGCAGATCGACGATGCTGAGCGTGATACCCGATCGCTCGTGCATCAGCTCGGCGCGCAGCGAGTCGGTGAAGCCGCGGATCGCATGCTTGGCGCCGCAATAGGCCGCCTGCAGCGGAATGCCTCGATAGGCGAGTGCCGAGCCGATCTGGATGATGCGGCCCTCGCCGCGCCGGCGCATCGAGCGCAGCGCCGCCATCGTGCCGTACACGAAGCCGAGATAGGTGACCTCGGTCACCCTGCGGAATTCATCCGGCGTGATGTCGGCCACGGTCGAGAACACGGTTTCCATCGCATCGTTGATCCAGATGTCGACGGGGCCGAGCCGCTGCTCCAGCCGCTCGGATGCCGAGAACAGCGCCTGTGCATCGGCGACATCCACAGCCTCGTATTCGGCGTGCGCAAAGCGCGCCTGCAATTCGCGCTGAACATCACGCAATGCCTCTTCGTCTCGCGCGATCAGTCCGATGCGATCGCCTGCGTCGCCGAAGCGCCTGGCGATGGCGCGGCCCACGCCGGCGGAGGCGCCGGTGATGATGATGGTGCGAGCTGGTTTCCGAGGCATGTCCGATTCTCCATGCGCCCCGCCGTACAAACGTGCAGCGGCCGTCAATGTTTCGGGCGCCCACGATCGCGCCGATGAACCCCCGGTAAGCTGCTGTCAGGCCCGGGCTGGGCTGTCGCGCCTGTCTTTTGGAACCGCGTATTGAGCGCGATCTCGCGGACACCATCGTCGCGCTTGGCGTCGGCCTCATGGTTCTCGGCCAGCGCCGGTGCCGGCGCCGGAATCTGGGTCATGCGGCTTCCTCGGTTCGGTGACGAGGGAAGCAGCGAGTTGTCGAAAGGTTGCTAAGGCGCGACCGAGCTCAGCCCGGATTGGCCTTGAGGCCGGCGGCCTCGATGCCGGCGATGGCGCAGATCTCGTCATTGTCGGAGGTATCGCCGGAGACGCCGACCGCGCCGAGCAGGTTCGCGCCGTCCAGGATCAGAACGCCGCCAGGCACCGGCACCATGCGGCCCTGCGCCAGCGTGTTCACGGCATCGATGAAATAAGCCTGCTCCTGCGCACGCTGGAACAGAGCGCGGGAGCCGAGGCCGAGGGCCAGCGCGCCATAGGCCTTGCCATGCGCGACCTCGGCCCGCATCAGGCTGGTGCCGTCCTGCGCCGCGGCGGCCTTCAGGCAGCCCCGTGCATCCAGCACCATGACGGCGAGCGGCTTGAGCTTCTTCTCGACGCCCTTGGCGAGCGTGGCATCGAGGATCTTGCGGGCGGTGTCGAGCGTGAGGTCGGTCATGGCGTGTCCTTTGTGTTCAAGAATAATGAGGTGGCTCTGGCCGTCATTGCGAGCGAAGCGAAGCAATCCAGGGCCGAAGAAAAGGTCTGGATTGCTTCGTCGCTTCGCTCCTCGCAACGACGAACATTGAGATCGCGCTCCGCGGCTGCAAGCGCACGAACTACGCGCGCGGCTGCGCCCGCTCCAGGCTCATCGCCAGGAGTCGTGCGGCGTGGATAGCGCCGCGGTCGGCGCCGTCCTGGATCTGGTGACGGCAGGAGGTGCCATCGGCGACGATGAAGGTCGCGCTGTCTGCTTTGCGCACGGCCGGCAGCAGCGAGGCTTCCGCCATTTGCATCGAGACCTCGTAGGTGTCGGCGCCGTAGCCGAAGGCACCGGCCATGCCGCAGCAAGAGGACTCGATCGTCTCGACCTCGAGCTCGGGAATGAGCCGTAGCACCTGCTCGACCGGCTTGAAGGCGGCAAAGGATTTCTGGTGACAATGGCCATGAAGGAGCGCCTTGCCGGGCAGGGGACCGAGGGGCAGCGAGAGGCGGCCAGTCTCCGCCTCGCGCGCCAGGAATTCCTCCAGCAGCAGCGCGTGCGCGCTGATTGTCTTCGCGGTGGTGTCGTTGCGCAACGACAGCAGCTCATCGCGCAGGGTCAGCAGGCAGCTCGGCTCCAGCCCAATGATCGGGACGCCGCGCGCCGCGAACGGAGCATAGGTCTCGACCAGGCGCTGCAGCTCCGATTTCGCATCGTCGACCAGGCCAGCGGAAAGAAACGTGCGGCCGCAGCATGGCGGGCGGCCGCCGTCCTTCGGCTTCGGCACATGGACGCGATATCCGCCTTCGACCAGGACTCTCAGCGCAGCGTCGAGATTCTCACGCTCATACACGCGATTGAACGTGTCGCCGAACAGCACGATCTCGCGGCCATCAGCGGGCCCGAACGCCTCGGTGTCGACGCGGAAGATGTCGCTGCGGAATGCCGGCAGCTTGCGCCGGGCGCTGATGCCGGCGACCCGCTCCATCAGCGCGCGCAACACGGCGCTGCGGTTGCGCAGGTTCACCAGCGGCGCGAAGCGAGCGGCAAGATCAGCATAGCGCGGCAGATACGCGACGAGCCGGTCTCGCAGCGTAAGCCCATGGCTCCTCGCTCTCGCCGCCAGCACCTCGATCTTCATCTTGGCCATGTCGACGCCGGTCGGGCACTCGCGGCGGCAGGCCTTGCAGGAGACGCACAGCTTCAACGTCTCAATCATCTCGTCGGATGACAGCGCGCCCGGGCCGAGCTGGCCGGAGATCGCGAGCCGCAGCGTGTTGGCACGGCCTCGCGTGACGTCCTTCTCGTCTCGCGTCGCACGATAGGACGGGCACATTACGCCGCCGTCGAGCTTGCGGCAGGCGCCGTTGTTGTTGCACATCTCGACCGCGCCCTGGAAGCCGCCGGCAGCGCCGGGATAGGCCGACCAGTCGAGCACCGTCTTGAGATCGTCGACGCGATAGTCCGGCGGATAACGGAACAGCGAGCGATCGTCCATGGCCGGCGGGTCGACGATGCGGCCTGGATTGAGGACGTTGCCAGGATCGAAGCGCTGCTTGATTTCCTTGAAGTCGGAGACGATGCGCGCGCCGAACATCTGCGCGTGGAATTCCGAGCGCACGATGCCGTCGCCGTGCTCGCCGGAATGCGAGCCTTTGTATTCGCGCACCATGGCGAAGGCTTCCTCGGCGATGGCACGCATCGCCCTGACGTCCTTCTCGAGCTTCAAGTTCAGGACGGGCCGTACATGCAGGCAGCCTTCGGAGGCATGCGCATACATCGTGCCGCGCGTGCCGTGTTTGGCGAAGACCTCGTTGAGCCGCGCGGTGTAATCGGCGAGATGCGGCAGTGGCACCGCGCAATCCTCGACGAACGACACCGGCTTGCCGGCCTCCTTCATCGACATCATCACGTTGAGGCCGGCGGCGCGGAATTCGGCGACGCTGCTCTGCAGGGCAGGGTCCGTGATCTCGACCACGCCGCCCCATTTGCGCGGTTCGTTGGTCCAGGTGAAGCCGAGGTCGCCCATCAGTTCGGAGAGCTGCTTCAGCTTGGCGAGGTTCTCGTCCTTCGTCTCCTCGGCGAATTCCACCACCAGGATCGCATCGGGATCGCCGCGCACGGCGGCCGCGATGACCGGCTGGAACATGGCGATGTCGCGTCCCAGCCCGATCATGGTGCGGTCGACGAGTTCGACGGCGATCGGCTTCAGCCTCACGAGGTGCTGGGCCGCATCCATCGCCGCGTAGAAGCTGCCGAAATGGCAGACGCCGAGCACCTTGGTCCCGATCAAGGGCCACAGCTTCAGCTCGATCCGGGTGGAGAAGGCGAGGGTGCCTTCGGAGCCGACCAGCAGGTGGGCGAGGTTGTTGGCCGTGTTGCGCGGTGTCAGCGCATCGAGATTGTAGCCGCCGACCCGGCGCTGCACCTTGGGAAACTTGTCGGCGATCTCCGCGGCCTCGCGCTCACCGAGGGCCAGCATGTCGCGGAACAGCGCACGGGCGCTGCCCGGCGCATCGATCTGGCTGACATCGCGCGGCACCTCGCCGAAATGCGCCAGCGTGCCGTCAGCGAGGGCGGCGTCGATCGCGATCGTATTGTCGCGCATGGTGCCGTAGCGCAGCGAGCGGCCGCCGCAGGAATTGTTGCCGGCCATGCCGCCGATCGTGGCGCGCGAGGCCGTGGAAACGTCGACCGGGAACCATAGGCCGTGCTTTTTGAGCTGGCGGTTGAGGTCGTCGAGCACGATACCCGGCTCGACCACGCAGGTCCTGGCCTCGACGTCGAGCGAGATGATCCGGTTCAGGTGCTTGGAGAAGTCGACGACGAGACCTTCGTTGACGGTTTGGCCGCATTGCGAGGTACCGCCGCCGCGCGGAGTGACGATGCGGCCGTCGTCGCGGGCGATGGCCAGCGTCCGCAACGCCTCGTCCATCGTGCGCGGCACGACGATTCCGGCCGGCATGATCTGGTAGAACGAGGCGTCGGTCGCGTAGCGGCCGCGGTTGAAACGGTCGAAGAAGACGTCGCCTTTAATTTCGGCGCGGAGCTTCTGTTCGAGCCTGGACGGACCGGCTTTGGCGTTCGGCATGATGATCCCTGGTCGGCCCGGCTAAGGTCTGGCGGGGCCGCTCCTCAGCCTCGTGTCATTCATTCAGAGCGAAGCGTCAATCCGATTGTATGCAAATTCGAGCGAGGTGGGTGGCGTCATTCCACCTTGGCAGCTTTGCTTCCAGTCGGCGATGCGAGCGCTGGCTGTGTCTCGGCAAAGTAGGCGATCGCGGCCGCACCCTTGTTGCGCAGGTGTTGGAAGAGGATGTCGGACAGTTCGCTGCCGGCGCGCCGGCGCAGCGCATCCAGGATCAGCTCGTGCTCACGCATGGCCTCGCTCCAGCGCTCGCGCTTGCGAGCGAAATTGGCCGAGAAGCGCACCCGGCGGATACGCCCTGCGAGGCTCTCATAGGTTGCGTGAAGAGTGGCATTGGCGGCGGCGTCGACGATGGCGCGATGGATGAGCTGGTTCATGCGGAAATAGCCCTGCATGTCCTGCCGCATGTAGAATCCGTACATATCGTGATGAAATTGCTCGATTTCTGCGATCGCTTCATTCGAAATCTTCTCGCAGGCGAGCCGCCCGGCGAGGCCTTCCAGGCCGCCCATCAGGTCGAACAATTCATGAATGTCGGCTTCGCTCAGGGGGCGGACGCGGGCGCCGCGGTTCGGGAGCAACTCGACCAGGCCTTCGGCCGCGAGCACCTTGAGAGCTTCGCGCAAAGGAGTGCGGGAGACCCCCAGCATTTCGCACAGCTGCCGCTCGGACAGGCGGCCGCCGTCGGCGACGTGGCCCGCGACGATGTAGTCGCGCAGCCGCGCCAGGATCTCGTCATGCAGCGAGGTCTCGTCACGCGCGGGGCCGGGGCGGCTGCTCGACTCGGCCAAGGGCGCAGCCTCTATATCGGGAATCGTGGAACTCATGCCGAGCCATTGTAGCGGTAGTTACAAATGTGGTCGACCTCATATATGAATGCGTTTGGTGCTTGTGAATATGATATTTGCATGCAATCATTGGTGCCAGAATGCCGCTATCGCTTGGAGTTACCCTGTGACCCGTCACCAAGGCCGTCATTTCCTGCATATTCCGGGCCCGAGTCCGGTGCCCGAGCGGGTGTTGCGGGCGATGGACATGCCGGTCATCGACCATCGCAGCGCCGAGTTCGCCGAGCTTGGCAAGACCGTGCTCCAGGGCGCCAAGGCGATCTTCAAGACGGCGAATCCGGTGATCATCTATCCTTCGTCGGGCACCGGCGCCTGGGAGGCTGCGATCGTCAATACGCTGTCGCCGGGTGACAAGGTGCTGATGGTGGAGACCGGGCACTTCGCCACGCTGTGGCAGCAGATGGCCGCGCGCTGGGGCATCGAGGTCGATTTCATTCCGGGTGATTGGCGTCGCGGTGTCGATCCGGCCGTTATCGAGGAGAAACTCACGGCCGACACTGCGCATCAGCTCAAGGCGGTCATGGTCGTGCACAACGAGACCTCGACCGGCGCCACCAGCCGCATCGGGGAGGTGCGTGCGGCCATGGATCGCGTGGGTCATCCGGCGCTGCTGATGGTCGACACCATCTCGGGGCTTGCCTCGGCCGACTTCCGTTTCGACGAGTGGAAGGTCGACGTCGCGGTCTCCTGTTCCCAGAAGGGCTTCATGCTGCCGCCGGGGCTCGGCTTCAATGCCATTTCGGACAAGGCACGCGCGGTCGCCAAGACCAACAAGATGCCGCGCTCGTTCTGGGACTGGGAGGACATGCTGAAGCTGAACGCGAACGGCTTCTTTCCCTACACCCCCGCCACCAACCTGCTTTACGGCCTGCGTGAAGCGATCGCGATGCTGCTCGAGGAAGGCCTCGACGACGTGTTCGCGCGTCATCAGCGGCTTGCAGCCGCGACCCGCGCTGCGGTCGATCATTGGGGCCTCGAGGTGCTGTGCCAGGAGCCGAAGGACTTTTCGCCGGTGCTGACCGCGGTGCTGATGCCGCCGGGCCATGACGCCGATCAGTTCCGCCAAATCGTTCTCGACAACTTCAACATGTCGCTTGGCTCAGGCCTCTCCAAGGTCGCGGGCAAGGTGTTCCGCATCGGCCATCTCGGCGAGTGCAACGAGTTGACCCTGATGGCGGCGCTGAGTGGTGTCGAGATGGGGCTGCGCGTGGCCGGTGTGCCGCATCGTGCTGGCGGCGTCGATGCTGCGATGACGCTGCTGGAGCAGCCGTTGCCCGGCAACGCGCCGCGGCATCTTGCGGTGGTGAAATAAGGCTAAACCGCGTGCGGCAGCCGGGTCGATCCGGTTATGCGGCGCTGCACAGAAGAAGGGGGATCGTGTGCACCTGAGAGATGTCAGCCCGAAGCAATCGGCGGCTGCGTCTTGGCCATTGACGCCAGCGGTCTGGCGGGAGAAAAGCGCGGCGAGCGCGTGGCATGCCACGTCCGCGCACCAACCAAACGACCGGGGATGGACGCCAATGACTGTGCACACAGGACGGCATTTTCTTCAGATTCCGGGGCCGACCAATGTGCCCGACCGCGTCTTGCGCGCGATGGACATGCCGACGCTGGACCATCGCGGTCCTGAGTTCGCCGAACTCGGCTTCGCCGTGCTGGCCGCCAGCCAGCGCATCTTCCGCACCAAGCAGCCGGTGATCATCTATCCGTCGTCCGGCACCGGCGCGTGGGAAGCTGCGATCGTCAACACGCTCGCGCCCGGCGACAAGGTGCTGATGGCTGAGACCGGCCAGTTCGCGGTGCTGTGGCGAGGCATTGCCGACAAGTTCAAGCTCGACGTCGACTTCATCCCCGGCGACTGGCGCCATGGTGCCGACATCGCGGCGATCGAGCAGCGGCTCGTGGACGACAAGGCGCACAAGATCAAGGCCGTCTGCGTCGTGCACAACGAGACCTCGACCGGCTGCCTGACGCCGCCGCTGGAGGTGCGCAAGGCGCTCGATCGCGCCGGCCATCCGGCGCTGCTGATGGTCGACACCATCTCCGGCCTCGGCTCGATGGAATATGAGCATGACGCCTGGGGCGTCGACGTCTCCGTCGCCGGCTCGCAGAAGGGCCTGATGCTGCCGCCGGGTCTCGGCTTCAACGCCGTTTCGGAGAAGGCGCTCGCCGTCGCCAAGGCCAATCCCGGCATGCGCTCGTATTGGGACTGGCAGGAGATCATCACCTTCAACAAGCTCGGCACCTTCCCGTATACGCCAGCCTGCAATCTGCTGATGGGCCTCAACGAAGCGCTGAAGATGCTGGAGGAGGAGGGGCACGAGAACGTGTTCGCGCGCCATCGGCGCCACAGCCGGGCCACGCGCGCCGCAGTCAAGGCCTGGGGGCTCGACACGCAATGTGCCGATGCGCAGGCGCATTCGCCGGCGCTCACCGGCGTCGTCCTGCCCGAGGGGCATGATGCCGATCAGTTCCGCAAGACAGTGCTGGAAAACTTCGACATGTCGCTCGGCACCGGCCTCAACAAGATCAAGGGCAAGGTGTTTCGCATCGGCCATATCGGTCACTTCAATGACCTGATGCTGATGGGGACGCTCGCCGGCGTCGAGATGGGCCTTGCGCTCGCCAATGTGCCGCATCGCGCGGGTGGCGTGCTTGCAGCGATGGATGTCCTCAAGGCGCGTGAGGCTGCGCCGATTACGAAGGTGGCCTGATGAACGCCCCTGTGACCGGCTCCGACGATCTCATCTATGCCGTCGACGACGGCATCGCCAAGATCACCTTCAACCGGCCGCAGGCGCGCAACGCGATGACCTTCGCGATGTACGACCAGATGGCCTCGATCTGCGAGGCCATCAATGCCGACCGGTCGATCAAGGCGCTGATCCTGACCGGGGCCGGCGACAAGGCGTTCGCCTCCGGCACCGACATCTCCCAGTTCCGTGCTTTCAAGACCGCCCAGGATGCGCTCGACTACGAGGCGCGCATCGATCGCGTGCTCGGCACGTTGGAGCTATGCCGCGTGCCGGTGATTGCAGCCATCGCGGGCGCCTGCACCGGGGGCGGCGCCGGTATCGCGGCCTGCTGTGATATCCGCATCGGCACCGAATCCACGCGGATCGGCTTCCCGATCGCGCGCACGCTCGGCAACTGCCTGTCGATGTCGAACATCTCGCGTGTCGTCTCCCTGATCGGGCCGGCTCGCACCAAGGATCTGATCTTCAAGGCCAGGCTCGTCGAGGCGCCCGAGGCACTCGCGCTGGGCCTGCTCAACGAGATCGTGCCCGACGTCGAAACCTTGCAGACCCGCGCGCTGGAGACGGCGAAGCTGGTAGCGGGTCATGCGCCGATCACGCTCGAAGTGACCAAGGAGGCGGTGCGCCGCATCCGCCGGACGCTGTCGCGCGACGAGGGCGAGGACCTGATCCTGCGGGCCTATATGAGCGAGGATTTCCGCGAAGGCATGGACGCGTTTCTCAACAAGCGGACGCCGAACTGGAAGGGCAAGTAGTCCGATGCTGTGCTTGCGACCTTATGCCGACGTCACGAGGCCGCATCTTGCTTGTGTTCTTGAACTGACCACAATAAGCCAGCAGTATCCTGGTAGGATACAAGCTGGCGCTTTGAACGGGGATGAAAACACGTGCGTAACCTGATCAAGATCGCGGCCGCGACGGCGGCTATTTTCGCAAGTGCGCCGGCCTTTGCCGGCTGGGAGCCGACCAAGCCGGTCGAGATCGTCGTGGCTGCAGGCGCCGGTGGCGCCTCCGACCAGATGGCGCGGATGATGCAGGCCGCAATCCAGAAGAACAATCTTCTGAAGCAGCCGGTCGTGGTGTCGCTGAAGGGCGGTGCGTCCGGCGCCGAAGCGCTGATGTACATGAAGTCGAGCGACGGCGATCCGAACAAGGTCCTCATCGCCTATTCGCTGATCTACATGCTGCCGCTGTCGGCCAAGCTGCCGTTCGACTGGCACGAACTGTCGCCGGTCGCCGTGATCGCGCTCGATCAGTTCGTGCTGTGGGACAACGTCAACGGTCCGAAGACGGTGAAGGAGTTCATCGACGCCGCCAAGGCCTCGGGCTCGCCGTTCAAGATGGGTGGCACCGGGTCCAAGCGCGAGGACCACGTGCTGACCGTGTTCATGGAGAAGAAGACCGGCGCCAAGTTCTCCTATCTGCCTTACAAGTCAGGCGGCGAGGCCGCGACCCAGCTGGTCGGTGGTCACACCGAGTCCAACGTCAACAATCCCTCTGAGAATCTCGAAGTCTGGCGCGCCGGCCAGGTGCGTCCGCTTTGCGTGTTCGACAAGGAGCGCATCTCCTACACCACCAAGGTGACGGAGACGCAGTCCTGGAACGACATCCCGACCTGCAAGGAGCAGGGGCTCGACGTGCAGTACCTGATGCTGCGCGGCATGTTCCTGCCGGGCAAGGTGACCCAGGAACAGCAGGAGTTCTACGTCGATCTGTTCAGCAAGCTGGTGCAGACGGCGGAATACAAGGACTACATGGAAAAGCAGGCGCTGAAGCCGATCTTCCTCACCGGCAAGGACATGCTGCAGTTCCTCGAAGAGGACGGCTCGCTCAACAAGCAGCTGATGACGGAAGCCGGCTTCGTCGCCAAGTAAGTTCGACAAAGTGAGGCGGGGCTCACGGAGGATCGATGTCCAATACTGAGCTCGAAATCGCCGTCGACGATCCGACCGCGCCGGAGGAGAATTCTCCGGCGGTCACTTCCAACCGCAACGTCGACGTCGCCGTGTCGCTGCTGCTGCTCGTGCTCGCCATCGTGCTCGCCTGGGACAATTGGCGGACCGGCGCGTCCTGGGACTCGACCGGTCCCGAGCCCGGCTATTTTCCGTTCTACCTCTCGGTGATCCTCGGCGGCGCCAGCCTGTACGGGATCGGTGCGGCCTTCCTGTCCAGCAAGGAGGCGCTCGAGACCTTCGTGACGCGGGCGCAACTGCGCCGCGTGATGGCGGTGTTCGTGCCGACGCTGCTGTTTTGCATCGCCATGCAGTTTCTCGGCATCTACGTCGCAAGCTTCCTGCTGATCGCCGGATTCATGCGTGTCGTCGGCAAGATCGCATGGTGGAAATCGCTGCTCACGGCGTTCCTGTTCAGCGCCGTGATGTTCGTGACTTTCGATATCGTGTTCGACGTGCTCATGCCCAAGGGTCCGCTCGAAGCGGCGTTCGGGTACTGACACTGGTCTCTCCCCCGTCATTGCGAGGAGCAACGCGACGAAGCAATCCAGGGCTGCGCACTCGACTCTGGATTGCTTCGCTGCGCTCGCAATGACGAGGAAACAGTTGGAATGAAATCATGGAAGCCTTGGGTCTGCTGCTGCACGGGTTCGCGGTCCTCCTGACCTGGAAGACGCTGCTCTTGATGATGGTCGGGCTGGTGCTCGGCGTCTTCGTCGGCGTGCTGCCGGGGCTGGGCGGTCCCAACGGCGTCGCGATCCTGCTGCCACTGACCTTCTCGATGGACCCGACCTCGGCCATCGTGATGCTGTCCTGCATCTATTGGGGCGCGCTGTTCGGCGGCGCCATCACCTCGATCCTGTTCAACATCCCCGGCGAGGCCTGGTCGGTCGCGACCACCTTCGACGGCTACCCGATGGCGCAGCAGGGCAAGGCGGCCGAGGCGCTGACGGCGGCGTTCACGTCGTCGTTCATCGGCTCGCTGGTCGCGGTGTTGCTGATCACATTTCTCGCGCCATGGATCTCGTCCTTCGCGCTGAAATTCGGCCCGCCCGAGTTCTTTGCGGTCTACCTGCTCACCTTCTGCTCGTTCGTCGGGCTTGGACGTGAGGACAAGCACAAGACCGTCATTGCGATGTCGCTCGGTCTGCTGCTCGCCGGTGTCGGCATGGACACCGTGTCCGGTCAGCTGCGCATGACCTTCGGCTCGACCGACCTGCTGCGCGGCATCAACTTCCTGGTGGCCGTGATCGGGCTGTTCGGCATCAGCGAGATCCTGCTGACGATGGAAGAGCGCCTGGCGCTGCGTGGCCACGCCGCCTCGATCTCGCTGCGCACGGTGCTCGCCGTGTGGAAGGACCTGCCGAAATATTGGATGACGCTGCTGCGCTCCTCCGTGATCGGCTGCTGGCTCGGCATCACGCCGGGCGGCGCGATCGCGGCCTCGTTCATGGGCTACAACCTCGCCAAGCGCTTCTCCAAGGACCCGGACAGTTTCGGCAAGGGCCGCATCGAAGGCGTGTTCGCGCCGGAGACGGCGGCGCATGCGTCGGGCACCGCGGCGCTGTTGCCGATGCTCGCGCTCGGCATTCCCGGCTCGGGCACCGCGGCGATCCTGCTTGGCGGCCTGATGGTGTGGGGACTTAACCCCGGCCCGCTGCTGTTCGTCGAGCACAAGGATTTCGTCTGGGGCCTGATCGCCTCGATGTATCTCGGCAACGTCGTCGGCCTCGTGCTGGTGCTTTCCACGGTGCCGATCTTCGCCTCGATCCTGCGCGTGCCGTTCGCGGCGGTCGCTCCGATGATCGTCGTCTCCTGCGCGATCGGCGCCTATGCGATCCAGAACGCGATGTTCGATGTCTGGCTCATGCTCGGCTTCGGTGTCGTCGGCTACGTGTTCAAGAAGATCAAGATTCCGCTGGCGCCGTTCACCTTGGCGCTCGTGCTCGGCAGCCGCGCCGAGGACGCGTTCCGGCAGTCGATGATCATCTCCGGCGGCAACATGAAGGTGTTCTGGGCGAACGGCCTCGTCGGCACCATCACGACGCTGGCGATCCTGCTGCTGTTCTGGCCGCTGATCGATCGCCTGATCGCGAGCATCAGCAAGCCGGGCGCGCCGGCGGCGAAGGCCGAGGCGTAGGGACAGGCCACGGGCAGGGGTATCGCATATGAAGAGGCGGGGTCTCGCGACGACAGCCGCGCCGAGTTAGTTACTCCGTCATGCCCGGGCTTGTCCCGGGCATCCACGTCGTCCTCAGCGTGCCGAAAGACGTGGATGGCCGGGACAAGCCCGGCCATGACGACCTGGAGAGAAGCGAGCGCAAAAATTCCGTCAAATACGATCGCCTTGTCTCGAGGAAGGTGAGCGCCGGGTTGGCTCTCACCACGCGTAACGCACGGTCCCCTTGCCGCTGTAAGATCGCGTCACGTTCGAGACTTCGCTCTCGAACGTCGCCATGGCGCTCCAGCCGTTCAGCCAGCTCATCTCAATCGATGTCGTCGTCAGCGCCGAATCGCGGGCCTGCGCTGCGCCGTTCACGACGAAGCTCGCGCCCGGCAGCGTCTGGAACGTGGCCGCCACCGATCGCTCGGGATTGAAATCGTGCGCCCAGGCGAGGCGGCCGCGCAGTGTGAGAGCGCCGTCTGCCAGGGCGTAGGACTTGTCGTTGCGCAGACCAAGCTCAGTGCGCGTCGCGGTGACGGTCTTGCCGGCGTAGCTCAACGCGAAGGTGGAGGCGCCCGCTGCGGCCTGCTCGACGTAAGCGGGCAGGCGCAGGCTGGTGACTTGCGCGGCCGCATACGGCGTGATGCCGATTCCGCCGAGTGGCGCGACGACACGCGTACCGCCCTCGATTCGGCCGGTCCAGGCATTGGCCTGATAGCTCGCGCGCAGCCGGTCAGTGCCCGAGATAGTCACGGTGCGGTCCGTGGTGACGTCCTGCCAGCCATAGGCCAGCGCCGCTCTCAGATAGCTCGGGCCGACGTGGTGGTGCAGATAGGCGCCGGCCTGGAATAGGTCGGACCGGCCGGAGCCGAGGCCGTTGACGCTGAAGCTGGTGCCGCCTCCGGCGAGCGCAAAGCCCGCGATGGTTTGCGGCGCGATCCGATAGTCGGCGCCGACGGCGGTGCCGGCGATGCGGCTGGTGGTGTCGTTGGAGCCAGCGCTCGCATTGCCGCTGGTCGATTGCGATCCGCCGAAGCCGGACGCCCAGACATTCCAGCGCTGCGCGAAATCCGCCGGCCTGTCGTCGGACAGCATCGCGAAAGCATCGGTGCGCTTGCGGTTCGTCTCGGCATAGCCGTTCGCGCTGCCGCCACTGCCTTGGCGTTGTGCGAAGGGATCGGTGAGCAGGCCGGCGAACTGGCTCATAGCGTCGAAGGTGGTCTGCTGGACTCCCGTGGCGCTCTCGCCGGAGGCCTGCGTCAGGCCGGCCTGGTTCAACCGGCCGAACACGAGCGGAATGTCGCCGGTGCGATCGAAGAAGGCCGACAGCGTATTGCCGACGGCCTTCTGATTGCCGTTGAGTCCGCCGGGCAGGGCAAAGGCGAGGATCAAATCGAGATAGACGTTGGTGGCGTCGTAGCTCAGGCTGGTCTTGAAGCCGGAGGGAAGGTTGGTCTTCACCACCGCGCCGAAATTGCCGGATACGCCCCCGGCTGCGGTCAGGATCGTGTAGCGCTTGTCGACATAGCCGCCGGTGCCGAACACGGCATTCACGGTGGCGCCGCCGAGTGTGGCCGAGCCGGTGACGCTCGCGAACGAGGCTGTCGTCGGATCGAGCTGCACCAGATAGTACGCGCCTGACTGGAAGGCGAGATTGCCGACGATGGTCATCGAGGAGCCGGCGGTGCCGTTGCCCGGCGCCAGCGTGCCGCCGGCATTGATGCTCACCGTCATCGGCGGATCGACAAGGCCTGCGCCCATCAGCGTGCCGCCGGCGTTCACCAAGACTCCGGAGGTGTTGGTGATCGCACCTTCGATGTCGAGCACGCCGCCATTGATGATCGTCGCGCCAGCGTAGCTGCTGGTGCCGGTGAGCGTCATCCGGCCGGTGCCGGTCTTGGTGAAGCCGCCGCTGCCGGAGATCGTGCCGGCGAAGGTCGTGCTGCCGTTGTTGCCGCCCGCCGTCAGCGTTCCAGCGCCGAGCAGCACGCTGCCGCTGCCGGCGAGGGAGCCGATGGTCTGGTCGAAGCCGTTGAGGTCGAGCGTGGCGCCGCTCGCGATCATGAACGCGCTGGCTGAGGCGAGCACGTTCGATGCTCCGGCTTGCAGGGTGCCGGCGTTGATCATGGTCGCGCCAGAATAGGTGGTGCTGCCGGCAAGATTCATTGTGCCGATGCCGACCTTGGTGAAGCCGCCGCTGCCGGAGATCGTGCCGGAGAATGTCGTGCCGGTGTTGTCGCCGCCTGTCGTCAGCGTGGCCGCGCCGAGCAGGACGGCGCCGTCGCCGGTGAGCGAACCGATGGTCTGGTTGAAGCCGTTGAGATCGAGAGTGCCGGCATTGACCTGGACCGAGCTCAGGGGCGCGAACGCGCCGGCGGCGCCGGCCCGCAGTGTGCCGCCCTCGAG
Source organism: Bradyrhizobium oligotrophicum S58 (assembly GCF_000344805.1). Classification (NCBI taxonomy): domain Bacteria; kingdom Pseudomonadati; phylum Pseudomonadota; class Alphaproteobacteria; order Hyphomicrobiales; family Nitrobacteraceae; genus Bradyrhizobium; species Bradyrhizobium oligotrophicum. The sequence goes on from NC_020453.1 coordinate 2,737,907, forward strand.
GGTGGTCGGCCCGGTATAGGTGTTCGTGCCGCTGAGGGTGAGGTCTGCGCTTATGATCAAGGTGCCGCTGCCCGAGATCGTGCCCGAGAAGATGGTGCTTCTGCCATTGTGGCCGGTCTCGAGCGATCCCGTTCCGAGCAGCACGTTGCCGCTGCCTGCGAGCGAGCCGATCATGCTGCTGAAGCCATTGAGATCGAGCGTGGCGCCGCTCGCGACCATGTAGGCGCTGGCGAATGACAACACGCCTGGCGCGCCCGCCCGCAAGGTGCCGGCATTGATGAAGGTGTCGCCGGAGTAGGAGACGTTGGAGGTGTTGGTCAGAGTGAGGGTGCCGGCGCCGAGCTTGGTGAAGCTGCCGGTGCCGCTGATGGCGCCGCCGAGCGTGGCGTTGTTGCCATTGGTGTCGAAGCTGCCGCCGCCGGCATTGAGCGTCACGTCCCGGTTGGAGCTGAAGCCTGAGAGATAGCGCAGCGTGCCGCCACCGAATGTGAGGGCGCCGGAGCTGTCGCCCAGACTGGCATCCGACGAAACCGCCAGCGTGCCCTGGTTGATCGCCCAGGGCGTCACGGCAGTGGTGGTGCCGGTCAGGGTCCAGGTGCCGGCGCCGGTCTTCTCGAAAGCCGAGAAGCCCCGATATTGCGCGGACGCACCAACGCTGGACACGTCGAAGCTGCCGTTCGCCGCGCCGCCGAGCCGGAACGTGTCAGTGCCGGTGCCGACGACGTTGCCGTTGATGATCGAACTCGCCCAGATCTCCAGCACATTGCTGCCGCCGGTGAAGGTGATGGCGTTGGCGTCGACCACCCAGGCGCTGCCCAGGTTCAATCCCGCCGAGATCGCGCCGCTGTTGATGATGGTGAGATTGGCCCCGCGCACGCCGTCTCCGGCTGACCCGAAGACGCCATCAGGCGAACTGCCCCCGACCTGGCCGACGCCGCGGACGCCTGTCGCGCCTCCGGCGATCGTGCCGGAATTGATCAGCGTTCCGCCGGTCGCGAAGACGACGCCCGCGCCACCATTGCCGCCGTCGCCGCCGGCGTGGCTCTGGTTGCTGTTGAGAGCATTGCCGCCATCGCCGCCGTTGCCGCCGGTGATCGAGCCGGAATTGGTGAGAATGCTCGGGCCGGTCAGATAGGCTCCGTAGCCACCGTCTCCGCCGCTGCCGCCATGCCCGTTGTTGTTGGCCGTCCCGCCGGCACCGCCGCTGCCACCGCCGATCGCGCCGGTGTTCGTGTAGTTGAGGCCGCTGCCATCGATGACGAGGCCGTAGCCGCCGGCGCCACCGCCGCCGCCTCCCCAGCTCAGGCTGGCGGAGCCGCCGCGGCCGCCATAGCCGCCGGTGATCGTCGTCGCGTTGCTGCCGTCGGTGGTCGCGACGGCGCCATGGGCGCCGCCACCACCACCGCCGCCGCTCGAGCTTCCGCCGCCGTCCTGGCCGCTATGCCCGCGTTCGCCAGGAGCCGCGCCGCCCTGGCCGCCGACGAATTGGCCGGAGTAGTCGCCCCCACCGTCACCGCCAACCGCGCCCGCGCCACCGCCGCCGCCGCCGCGCGTGATGTTGTTTCCCGCGCCACCGTTAGCTCCGGTGCCGGTGGCCGAGCTGGTGCCGCCGTTGCCGCTGATATTGCCGCCGGAGCCGCCATTCGTTGCCTGCGCAAATGAGTGGCTTGTCAATGCGAGCGTCAGCAGCGCCGTCGTGGCTGTCAGCCAGCCCAGTCGCGCGTGGCGGATCGGGTCGGCCGGACAATCGGTCCTCACTCTGTGTGGAATCAGCACGTCAGCCCTTTGCGCAACTCGGGTGTCCAAGCCGGCGCCGGTCGGAAGCGCGGGCTGTCACGAAGAGCACGTAAAAGTGCGGCGACGGGAATTGTGACTTTTTGGGTCGATTGGAACGACGCGCCAATCGGCGGCTTACTGTGGCACCGTTACCACGCTGCCGGAGACGAGTTGCGAGCCGATCGGACCGTTGTTCGAAGAGCCGCGGCGCTTCTCCAGAGGTTGTGTCTTTGCGATGACAGCTTTTTAGGCAGAGCGGTGGTAGGCTTCATTCATGGGCAGTTCTTGTGCTGCTCACGCGTGGTGCCTGATCTCTGGTCATCACGCCCTGATGTTTCCTCCCGAGACGATCACCTTGCCCGGCGCTTGCGTCGGGCTTTTTTTCGTTCGGCGCGGGCGGATCGGATGTGCGCCAGTTCGCGTCTTGATTCATCCTGTGGCCCGAAAAGCAAAAGCCTCCGTCCGGCTTGTCGGAACGAAGGCTTCGAGCAGAGGTGATACTAGAAGAACGCGTGAACCGGCGGCAGCTCGGTCTCAGTTGGCCTTCTCCGCGACCGGCATGTGGTACCAGTCGGAGTCGTTGTCGAGCATCGCTTCATCGAACGGCAGAGCGCTGGTGTGGTCGAGTGCCGCCGCATTGACGTCGCGCACCATATCCATCGCCGTCAGAAACTCGTTCAATTCCGTCGCGCTCATGGAAGCCTACTCCTCACACGCGCGGGCCTAAGGGGGTCCGCGATCAACCGATGGGAAGAGATTAACGCGGTCTTGCCTTGGCCTCAATCCGGCCAAGTCTGAAGTTCCAAAGTGGTGACATCTTGGCCACAGCGGCGGGATGCCGCAGCTTGGTCATATTGCACCTGCTCACACGACGCGATGCAGCCTGAGATCGGCGATCTCGCCGTCGGTGAAGCCGAACTCGGACAGGATCTCCTCGGTCTGCTCACCGAACTCCGGTGGCCGCGCCGCCATCCGGCTCGGTGTGCGCGACAGAGTGAAGGGCTGGCTGACCAGCGTGATGTCGCGGCCGTCTTCGCTTGGCACCGGCTGCGCCATGCCGAGATGTTTGACCTGCGGGTCTTCGAACATCTGATCGATGGCGTAGATCGGACCGCAAGGCACGCCCGCGGCATTCAGCTCAGTGACCCATTGCTCGCTCGTCTTGGCGAGCGTGCGCTTGTCGATCTCGGCGTTCAGCGCGTCGCGATTCTTCGAGCGCGCCGGCGCGGTCGCGTAGTCCGGATTGTCGATCCATTCCGGGGCGCCCAGCGTCTGGCACAGCCTCTCCCAGATGCGGCCGCCGGTCGCGGCGATGTTGATGTAGCCGTCGGAGGTCTTGAACACACCGGTCGGGATGCTGGTCGGATGGTTGTTGCCGGCCTGTGGCGCGACGTCCTTCTCCATCAGCCAGCGTGCGGCCTGGAAGTCGAGCATGAAGATCTGCGCCTGCAACAGCGAGGTCTGCACCCACTGGCCCTCGCCGGAGACCTCGCGTTCGAGCAGCGCCGTGAGAATGCCCATCGCGCAGGAGAGGCCAGCGGAGAGGTCGGCGATCGGAATGCCCGCGCGCATCGGTCCTTCGCCGGGCGCGCCGGTGATCGACATCAGCCCGCCCATGCCTTGCGCGATCTGATCGAAGCCGGGCCGCTTGGCATAGGGGCCGTCCTGACCGAAGCCGGAGATGCTGCCATAGACGATGCGCGGATTGACCTTGCGCACCGCCTCATAGTCGATGCCGAGCTTGGTCTTCACGTCCGGGCGATAGTTCTCGATCACCACGTCGGCCTGCTTGGCGAGCCGCATGAAGACCTCCACTCCCCGTGGATCCTTCAGGTTCAAGGTCATCGCGCGCTTGTTGCGATGCAGGTTCTGGAAATCGCCACCGCGGCGCGGCCCGCCCAGAGCCTCGCCGCCGTCCTCCATCATGGCATCGATCTTGACGACGTTGGCGCCCCAGTCGGCGAACTGTCGCGCACAGGTCGGGCCGGCGCGTACCCGCGTCAAATCGAGCACGGTGAAGCGGGACAGGGCTTTGGACGCGCGCGGAAATGCCATGCGGACGAACTCCGGAAGTCGTGACATGGCTGTATAGGAGACGCGGCGCGACGGGACAATTGCGTGCGGGCGGTGTGCGTCACGCAGCTCATGCCGCCAGTGCAGGGCTTCCTCTCACGAGGGCTCTCACGGGAACATTGCGCGGGCTCATCGCTCGTCGGCGATCACCTTGCCGTCGTTGGGCAGTGTGCCCGGCGCGACCAGCTCGATCGTGCCGCCGAGCTTGGTGACGTTGCGCAGGCTGGCGGCGAGGGCCTCCTGCAGGCCGTCGGTCGCATCGACACATTCCGCCTTCAACGTCATCGCATCGGTCTCGCCGGCGCGGCTGACGACCAGGCGAAGACGGCCGAGCTCCGGATGGCGCTTGCCGATCTCTGCAACCTGCTCTGGGCGGACAAACATCCCCTTGACCTTGGTGGTCTGGTCGGCGCGCCCCATCCAGCCCTTGATGCGCATGTTGGTGCGGCCGCAGGCGCTGATGCCGGGCAGGGCGGCGGTGAGGTCGCCGAGCGCGAGCCGGATCCAGGCATGGTCAGGATCGAGTGATGTGACGACGATCTCGCCGACGTCGCCTGCCGCGACCGGATCGCCGGTGCCGGGGCGGACGATCTCGAAGATCAGGTCCTCGTTGACCACCATGCCCTCACGTGCGCCCGTCTCGTAGGCGATGATTCCGAGATCGGCGGTGCCGAATGCCTGGTAGGCGTCGATGCCGCGGGCCTTGATCTCGGCCTGCAGCGATGGCGGGAACGCCGCGCCCGACACCAGCGCGCGCTTGAGCGAGGAGACGTCGCGGCCGGCGCTGGCGGCGCCGTCGAGCAGGATCTTGAGGAAGTCGGGCGTGCCGCTGTAGCCGATCGGCCGGTAGGCCTCGATCAGCTCGAACTGCGCCTCGGTATTCCCAGGTCCCGCGGGGATCACCGCGCAGCCGAGCGCGCGCGCCGAGGCGTCGAAGATGAAGCCACCCGGCGTCAGATGATAACTGAAGGTGTTGAGCACGACATCGCGGGGGCGGAAGCCCGACGCGAACAGCGCGCGGGCACCGCGCCACGGATCGTTGTGCGCGGCCTCCGGCTCGAAGATCGGGCCGGGCGAGGTGAACAGACGCGAGAACGCGCCCGGCGCCTGCGCGACGAAGCCGCCGAACGGCGGTGCCGCCTTGTGCAGGGCGGGGAGCTCGGATTTGCGCAGCACCGGCAGCTGCGCCAGCGCGGCACGGGTCGTGATGTCGGCGGGATTGATGCCCTGCAGCAGCGCGGCGTAGGCCGGCGCTGTCATCGCCGCGCGCAGCACATCCGGCAGGCGGCTGAACAGGTCCTGCTCGCGGAGGGCGGGATCGCGGGTCTCGAGGGCGTCGTAGTGGGTCATCGTACCCAGTCCTTGAATCTTGCGGTCGTCATGCCCCGGGCTTGTCCCGGGCATCCACGTCGTTCGTCGTTGCGGCTCGTGCGTGGATGGCCGGGTCAAGCCCGGCCATGACGAGGAGACATATCGGCTACAGCCACCGCTTGCGGCGCTTGAAGCTCTTCAGGTTCTTGAAGCTCTTGCGCTGGTCGCCGGCGCCGCCGAGGTAGAACTCCTTGACGTCCTCATTGTCGCGCAAGCTGTCCGCGCTGCCGTCGAGCACCACCTTGCCCTGCTCCATGATGTAGCCGTGGCTCGCCACCGACAGCGCCGCGCGCGCGTTCTGCTCGACCAGCAGGATGGTGACGCCGAGATCGCGGTTGATCTCCTTGATGATCGCGAAGACTTCCTTCACGAGCAGCGGCGACAGGCCCATCGACGGCTCGTCCATCAGGATCATCTTCGGCCGCGCCATCAGCGCGCGCCCGATCGCCAGCATCTGCTGCTCGCCGCCGGAGAGATAGCCGGCGAGGCCCGTGCGCTCCTTCAGGCGCGGGAAATAGTTGAACACCATCTCGATGTCGCTGTTGACCTCGCGATCGCTCCGGGTGAACGCGCCGAGCTTGAGGTTTTCCAGCGACGTCATGTCGGATACGATGCGGCGGCCCTCCATGACCTGGAAGATGCCGCGGCGGACGATCTTCTCCGGATCGATGCCGTCGATGCGCGCGCCGTCAAACATGATCTCGCCGCGCGTGACTTCGCCATCCTCTGTCTTGAGCAGGCCCGAGATCGCTTTCAACGTCGTCGACTTGCCGGCGCCGTTGGCCCCGAGCAGCGCGACGATGGCGCCCTTGGGCACGTCGAGACTGAGCCCGCGCAGCACGAGAATGACGTCGTCATAGACGACCTCGATGTTGCGGACGGAGAGCAACGGGGCTGCGCTCGCGGTCGCATTTGCATTGGGCTTGTCGAGGGTCTCAACCATGTCCGTTCACCTCACTGTCGTCCCCCGCGAAGGCGGGGGACCCAGTATTCCAGAGACACCGATGCTCGATCGAGAGGCCGCGGCGTACTGGATCCCCCGCCTGCGCGGGGGATGACGATCGTGTGCAGCTGCCGCTGGTCTGGCTCAGCAGCAGCTCATCAGCTTACCACCCGGCCCATTCCGCTTTGCGCGGCAGCTCGATGGTCTTGACCTTCTCGAGCTTGATGGTGCCCTTGGCCATGATGTCGTTGAGGTCGCCATCGGTCGCGCCGGTGACCTTGGCGCGATAGAGGTCGACCTTCATGGTGCCGCGGTGGTCCTTCTCGGTCCATGTCGACGGGCTGCAGACGCCCTCCATGCCCGCGGGCACCCAGTCCTTCTTCTGGTGGAATCCCTTGGCGACGTTCTCGCCGGTGGCACCGCCGTTCTTGGCCGCCCACTCGATCGCCTCCTTCATGTAGAGCGACGAGCAGACCGCGGCGACATAGTGCACCGGGCGATAAACCTTGCCGGTGGGATCGGACATCTTGGAGATCTCCATGACCGTCTTCATGCCCGGCGCATCGCCGCCCCAGCCCACCGCCGTGCGCAGCGGAAAGATCACGCCATCGGCGGCATCTCCCGCGGTCTTCGCGGCGTTCTCGTCCATGCCCCAGACGTTGGACAGGAACTGCACCTCGACGCCGGCATTCTTGCAGGCCTTCATCACGGAGATGTTCGAGGCTGCGGTGTTACCGAGATACGCGTAGTTGGCGCCGGAGCTCTTCAGGCTCAGGCACTGCGCGCTGTAGTCTCCGGGCGCGAGCGCGAACACCAGCGGCGGCAGCACCTCGAAGCCGAGCTCGGTGGCGAGCGCTTCGCCCGCCGCCTTCGGTGCGTTGGGGTAGGGGTGGTTGGCGCCCATGTGGACGAATTTCGGCTTGCCCGGCTTGCCCTTGGCCTTCCAGTCCTCGGCCGCCCAGGTCAGCTCGGCGCGCAGCGCGTCGGAGTAGCTCGGGCCATAGAAGAAGTTGTAGGGCGCGGGCTTGGCCTTGCCGCTGGCTCCTTCCGGATCGGTCAGCGCGGCGGCGTACGAGCCGGACATGTCCGGGATCTTGTCATTGGCGAGGAAGCCGGTCAGCGCCTCGGTGTCCGCCGTGCCCCAGCCCATGATCGCGGCGACCTTGTTGTCCGGCGCCGACCACTTCTTGTACAGCGCGATCGCGCGCGGTACCTGGTAGCCATAGTCGTTGCTGTCGACCGCGAGCTGCTTGCCGCCGATGCCGCCGTTCTTGTTGACCCAGGCGAAGGTGTCCGCGACGCCCTGGCCATAGGGCGTGCCGACGTCGGACGTGCCGCCCGAGAGATCCTGCAGATGGCCGATCGCGATCTGCTGCGCCTGGGCCGAAGAGGCGAATGCGCCCGCCAATAGCGTCAGTGCCGCCGAGCCGAGCCATGATTTGATCGTCATAGTGCTTCCTCCTGTGGTGCGTCCGGGCCGGATTGTCGCCGGTCCCTGTTGGTTGGAATCAATGTGAGAACGGATAGAGCTTCCAGTAGGTCTTGATCTGGCGCCAGCGATGCGCGAGGCCGTCCGGCTCGAACATCAGGAAAGCGATGATGATCAGGCCGATCGCGATCTCGCGCAGGAACGTGATGTTGTTGTTGAGCGCGAGCGCCTTGTCGATCGCGCCGCCCTTGAGAAAATGACTGAGCCACTCCATGGCTTCTGGCAGCAGGACCACGAAGGCGGTCCCCATCAAGGTGCCCATGATCGAGCCGGTGCCGCCGATGATGATCATCGCCAGGAACAGGATGGAGCGCTCGATGCCGAAACCTTCCTGCGAGATCACCAGCTGGTAATGCGCATAGAGCGCGCCGGCGATGCCGGCGAAGAAGGCGGCCAGCCCGAACGACAGCGTCCGGTACTTGGTCAGGTTGATGCCCATGATCTCGGCGGAGAGATAATGGTCGCGGATCGCGATCAGCGCGCGGCCGTCGCGGGTGCGCATCAGGTTGGTAACCAAGAGATAGCAGACCAGCACATAGGCCAACACGACGTAGAAATATTGCCGGTCGCCGCGCAACGTGTAACCGAAGATTGAGAACGGATTGGCGGAAGCCGGCACTGAGCCGCCGGAGAACCACTCGGCGCGGGAGAAGAAGTCGAGGAGGATGTATTGCGCGGCGAGCGTGGCGATGACGAGATACAGCCCCTTCAGCCGCGCCGCCGGAAGGCCGAAGACCAGCCCGACCAGCGCCGTGATCACGCCCGCGAGCGGGATCGCGAAGAACACAGGAATCGCGTAGGCGTTGTTGATATAGGCCGAAGTGAAGGCGCCGAGCAGGAAGAAGCCGGCTTGCCCAATCGAGATCTGGCCGGTGAAGCCGACCAGGATGTTGAGGCCGAGCGCTGCGATCGCGAAGATGCCGATCTGGATCGAGACCGACAGCCAGTACTCGGAGAACACCTGCGGCGCGAAGCACAAGAGGATCGCCCCGGCGATCGCGAAATTGCGGCTGGTCCTGGTCGGGAAGATCGTGGTGTCGGCCGCGTAGGAGGTGCGGAAGTCACCGGCGGGGATCGTAGAGCGTGCAACCATGATTTTAGATCCGCTCGATGTCTTTGGTGCCGAACAGGCCGTAGGGCTTGATCATCAGGATGATGATCAAGACGTAGAACGGCGCGATCTCGTAGAGATTGCCCCAGTGCAAATATTGGCTGTCGACGTATTGGGCGACGTTCTCCAGGAGCCCGATGATGATGCCGCCGAGCACGGCGCCGCCGACCGAGTCGAGGCCGCCGAGGATCGCCGCCGGGAACACCTTGATGCCGTAGGCCGACAGGCCCGACGACACGCCGTTGACTACAGCGACGACGACGCCGGCCACGGCGGAGACCGTCGCCGAGATCGCCCAGGCCATCGCGAACACGTTCTTCACGGAGATGCCGAGCGATTGTGCGACCTGCTGGTTGAAGGCGGTGGCCCGCATGGCGAGGCCATATTTGGAGGCCTTGAAGAACCAGGCCATGCCCAGCATCATCAGCACCGAGACAACGAGGCTCATGACGTAGACGGTCTGGATCTGCAGCCCGAACAGATCGACCGCCGTGCTCGCGAACACCGGCGGGAACGGCTGCGGGTTGACCCCGAACATCCACTTCAGCGCCGCCTGGAACACGGTCGACAGCCCGATCGTCACCATGATCACGGAAATGATCGGCTCGCCGACCATCGGCCGGAGGATGACGACCTGCACCGCGATGCCGAACGCGAACATGAAGACGAGTGTCAGCGGCATGCCGACCCAGAACGGTACCTGGTATTTGGTCAGCAGCAGCCAGCACACCCAGGCGCCGATCAGCAGCAGCTCGCCTTGCGCGAAATTGACGACCTGCGTCGCCTTGTAGATCAGCACGAACGACATCGCGACCACGCCGTAGAGCGTGCCGACCACGAGGCCGTTGACCAGGAGCTGGAGCAGGAAGGAGGTGTTCATGATGGTGCGCGAGGTGCTAACCTCTCCTCGCCTGCGGGGAGAGGTCGGATTGCATCGAAGATGCAATCCGGGTGATCGGGACCATCCACATGCGCCCTGGTAATGAGGTCAAGACGAAGCGCGCGAGACGATTGCGGGGAAACTCGACCGACGCGGAGGCCGCGATCTGGTATCATCTCCGTGGCCGAAGGCTTCACGGGTACAAATTTGTTCGACAAGAGCCGATAGGACTCTACACGGTCGACTTTGTTTGCCGGGATCGTCGACTGATTGTCGAAGTCGACGGTGGGCAGCACGCTGATAGCCAGACTGACGTTGCGCGGGACACTTGGTTGAGGGCGCACAACTACAGGGTTTTGCGATTCTGGAACAACGACGTGCTCGGCAACTTGGACGGTGTTCTCCAGACGATTGCCACCGCCCTTGCGGAGGCCCCCCCTCACCCGGAGCGCTGACGCGCTCCGGCCTCTCCCCGCAAGCGGGGAGAGGCAAACGCCGCGGCTGCCACCGAGGTCTAGCCGAAAAGTCATGTCGGCCTGCGGAGACCATCGGGACGCTAACCTCTCCCCGCTTGCGGGGAGAGGTCGGATTGCATCGAAGATGCAATCCGGGTGAGGGGGGCTCTCCGCGCAGGAGGTGTTCGACACCGAAACGCCCCTGATGGCGCGAGCAGAAGCAGGACTGATGCGAACGCTCGTCATCATTCCGCGGCCTCCGCCATGCCGCCATGCCCGCCCAGATCCACCACCTTGAGCGTGGTGCGGATGCGTTGGGTGGTGCCGTCCTGGAAACGGATCACGGCGTCGACGGGGATCGCCGGCTTGCCGCCATAGATTCCATTGATGATATCGGCGTATTTCTCGTTGATGACGCTGCGGCGGACCTTGCGGGTGCGGGTCAGCTCGCCGTCGTCGGCGTCGAGCTCCTTGTAGAGCAGGAGGAAGCGGGCGATGCGTTGCGCCGGCGGCAGGTGCGCATTGACGGTCTCGACCTCCTTCTGCAGCAGTGCGTAGACCTCGTTGCGCGAGGCGAGGTCGGAATAGGTCGTGAAGGCGATGCGGTTCTTCTCCGCCCATTTCGAGATGATGGAGTAGCGGATGCAGATCATCGCGGCGAGATGCTCGCGACCGGCGCCGAGTACGACGGCCTCAGCGATATAGGGCGAGAACTTCAGCTTGTTCTCGATATATTGCGGCGAGAAGCGCTCGCCGCGCGCGGTCTCGGCGAGGTCCTTGATACGGTCGATGACGACGAGTTGCTTCTCGCCGTTGAAATAGCCGGCGTCGCCCGAATGCATCCAGCCGTCCTTGATATCGGCGGTCGAGGCTTCCGGTGCCTTGTAGTACCCTAAGAACATGTTGGGATGGCGCACCAGGATCTCGCCGATGCCCTGGCTGTCGGGCTGGTCGATCCTGATCTCGATGTCGTCGGCCATCGGCACCCCGGTGGTATCAGGATCGACCTTGTCTTGGGGATGCAGCGTGTAGGCGCCGAGCAGCTCCGTCTGGCCGTACAATGTCCGCAGCGGCACGCCCATGGCGCGGAAGAACTTGAAGGTGTCGGGCCCGAGCGCCGCGCCGCCGGTCGCGGCCGAGCGCAGCCGCGTGAAGCCGAGCCGGTCGCGCAACGCGCGAAACAGCAGCATATCGGCAAGGCCGGAATGCTGACCCTTCTCCAGCGCGGCAAGGCCGGTGGTCATGCCCAGATGATACAGCCGCTGCTTGAGCGGCGAAGCGTCCATGACGGCGGCGCGGACGTCGGCCGCGATCTGCTCCCACACCCTTGGTGCGAACAGCACGAAGGTCGGCGCGACCTCGCGGAAATCGTTCATCATCGTATCCGGCTCTTCGACGAAGTTGACCTTCATCCGGCAGAGCAGACCTTTGCCGAGCACGTAGACCTGCTCCATGATCCAGGGCAGCGGCAGCACCGAGACGTATTCGTCCTCAGGTCCCTTCGGATCGAAGGCGAGATAGGTAGCGCAATGCTTCAGCACGCGCCCGGCCGACAGCATCGCGAGCTTGGGGTGCGAGGTGGTGCCCGAGGTGGTGCAGAGAATGGCGACGTCGTCACCTACGGTCGCATCGACCATCCGGTCGTACAGATCAGGCTCGCGCGCGGCACGGGCGCGGCCCATCTCGGCGAGCTTATCAGCCGGCAGCAGCCGGCGATCATCATATTTCCGCATGCCGCGCGGATCGGAATAGACGATGTGCTTGAGCGCCGGCACCCGCTCGGCGAGGTTCAGGAGCTTGTCGACCTGCTCCTCGTCCTCGGCGAACACCAGCCGCGCCTCGCCATAGTTCAAGAGATAGGCGGCTTCGTCGTCGAGCACGTCGCGGTAGAGACCGAGGCTAAAGGCCCGGATCGCATGGGCGGCGATTTCTGCCGCGACCCAGTCTGGCCGGTTGTCGCCGATGATGCCGATCACGTCGTCCTTGCCGAGCCCGAGCTCGACCATGCCGAGCGCGAAGTCGCGCACCCGGGTCTGGTAGTCCGCCCAGGTGAAGGTGCGCCAGAGACCAAGATCCTTCTCGCGCAGCGCAATCTCGCGGCCGTGTTCTTGCGCATTCAGCCGCAGCAGCTTCGGATAGGTGTCGGCCTGTCTGACGCGACCCGCATAGTCCATCATGCCGCGTCCTCCGCGATGGACGGCGCCTCGTCGGGATCGACCAGCAACTCGTCCTCCTCGCCGAGATAGGCGCGCTTGACGTGGGGGTCGGCGAGCACGGCTGCGGGATCGCCCTCTGCGATCTTGCGGCCGAAATCGAGCACCATGACGCGGTGGGAGATGTCCATGACCACGCCCATATCGTGCTCGATCATGACGACCGTCATGCCGTATTCCTCGTTGAGGTCGACGATGTAGCGGGCCATGTCCTCCTTCTCTTCGAAATTCATGCCGGCCATCGGCTCGTCGAGGAGAATGAGATGCGGCTCGAGCGCCATCGCGCGGGCCAGCTCGACGCGCTTGCGCAGGCCGTAGGAGAGGGTGCCGGCCGGCGCCTTGCGCACCGATTGCAGGTCGAGGAAGTCGATGATCTGCTCGACCTTCTCGCGGTGCTTCAACTCCTCGCGCCGTGCGCCGGTGAGCCAGTACAGCGAGCCGGTCAGGAAGTTGTTCTTCAGCAGGTGGTGGCGGCCGACCATGATGTTGTCGAGCACGCTCATGTGGTGGAACAGCGCGAGGTTCTGGAAGGTGCGGCCGATGCCGATGTTGGCGCGCGCGTTCGGGGGCAGGCCGGTGATGTCGCGGCCGCGATGGAACAGGCGGCCCTCGGTCGGCTTGTAGCGGCCGGAGATGCAGTTGACGATCGAGGTCTTGCCGGCGCCGTTCGGGCCGATGATAGAGAACAGCTCGCCCTCGCGCACGCCGAAGCTGACGTCGGTCAGGGCTCGCACCCCACCGAAACGCAGCGAGACTCCGCGCGCTTCCAACGTATAGTCCAAGTCGTCCTCCCGAAGTCCTTGTCGGCGCTTGGCGCGCTCTTCAAGCATCGTGTCGCGACGAAGCCTCGTCGCATCGCCGCGATCCTATCCCGCTCGCCGGTTCCGCGCCATCCGACGAATGACGGGCCGGGCGATCGGTCATTTTGCCGCATCGCAGACCGGTCGGCTGCATCGGCGCTGGGGATGCCCAGCTCGAATGCGGTGGTCCTCGATAGGGGAAAGCGCTATCAGGAACTGTCTTGCGCCTGACAATTCCCAGGCAAAATTCACCACGGGATTGTTGCGATGCAATATGGTCGCCCGCGAGATTCGAAGTGACGAGATGACGGTTTGATCTCTCCCGATACCCTGCTGCGTGTTGCGCCCTGGTCGCGCCATCTCAAGCCCGAGGAGGTCGACGCGGCCTCTGCGGGGATCGTCGAGCGCTCCTTCGCGGCCAACGAGCACATCTTCTTGCGCGGCGACCAGTTCGACTATTGGACCGGCATCGTCACCGGTCTCGCGCGCATGAGCACGGTCTCGCGCGGCGGCAAGGCGACGACCTTCGCCGGCATGTCGGCGGGTGCCTGGTTCGGCGAGGGCAGCGTGCTGAAGAATGAGCCGCGCCGCTACGACGTGGTGGCGCTGCGCGACATCAGGGTCGCGCTGATGGAGCGGCCGACTTTCATGTGGCTGTTCGAGAACAGCGTCGGCTTCAACCGCTTTCTGGTCACCCAGCTCAACGAGCGGCTTGGCCAGTTCATAGGCCTCGTCGAGGTCGGCCGGACGCTGGACGCAACGGCGCGGCTCGCCCGCAGCATCGCCTCGCTGTTCAACCCGATCCTCTACCCGAATACGACCCGTCACTTGGAGATCACCCAGGAGGAGATCGGCGCCTTGTCGGGGCTGTCGCGGCAGAACGCCAATCAGTGCCTGAAAACGCTGGAGCGCGAGGGCCTGCTGCGCGTGGAATATGGCGGGGTCACCGTGCTCGATCTCGACCGCCTGCGCTGCTATGGAGACTAGATCTGCTGTACGACCGAATTGATGAGACACGTGAGGAGTTGCCCTGTGGCGTCAAGCTTTGATCTCGCGGGTAAGCGCGTCTTCGTCGCCGGCCATCGCGGCATGGTGGGCGGCGCGTTGGTGCGGCGCCTGGCGCGGGAGGGCGTCGAGCTCGTGACGGCGTCGCGCAGCGAAGTCGATCTGCGCGATCAGGCGGCGGTGTTTGCGTGGTTCGCTTCGGCGAAGCCGCAGGTGGTTTTCCTGGCCGCGGCGAAGGTGGGCGGCATCGTCGCCAACAACACGCTGCGCGCCGAATTCATCTACGACAACATCGCCATCGCCACGAACCTCATCCACGCTTCGCATGTGAACGGCGCCGAGAAGCTGATGTTTCTCGGCTCCTCCTGCATCTATCCGAAGCTCGCCGCCCAGCCATTGCGCGAGGATTCGATGCTCACCGGGCCGCTGGAGCCGACCAACGAACCTTATGCGATCGCCAAGATCGCGGGCATCAAGATGGTCGAGGCCTATCGCAGCCAGTATGGCGCCGACTTCATCAACGTGATGCCGACCAATCTCTATGGCCCCGGTGACAACTATCATCCCGAATACAGCCACGTCGTCGCGGCGCTGATCCGGCGCTTCCACGAGGCCAAGCTCGCCGATGCGCCCGAGGTCGTGGTCTGGGGCACCGGCACGCCGCGGCGCGAATTCCTCTATGTCGACGACATGGCGGATGCCTGCGTGCACCTGATGAAGACCTATTCGGATCACGAACTGGTCAACATCGGCACCGGCGAGGACATCACAATCGCCGATTTCGCCCGTGTGGTCGCCGCCGCCGTGGGCTATCAGGGGCGGATCGGCTTCGATCCCTCACGGCCTGATGGCACGCCACGCAAGCTGCTCGACGTGTCGCGTCTGGCAAAGCTCGGCTGGCGCGCGACGACCTCATTGGAGGACGGCATCGCCCGCGCGTATCGCGCGTTCCTACAGGAGACGGGGCAGGCCGCCGCCTGACACTCCGCTGTCGTCCCGGCCTTGGGCCGGGACCCATAGCGCGGACGCTATCGGGGAACGGGGCTGGTAGTTACCTGCCTCATCACGGTTGGTGGCTATGGGGCCCGGGTCAAGATCGGGACGACATCTTTAGTGAGGCCCCGCCCGGGGCGTCTTCCCGCCCAGCGTGGTCATCATGGCGGAGATCAGCGGCTTCATGAAATAGGCCTCGCCTGCCGGCGTGATCGACGGCGTGAGCCCATGAGCTGCGAGATCTTCGGTGACGACGGGGCCAACCGAGGCGATCGGCGTGCGCGCCAACCCCTGCCGCAGCCGCTCTTCCACGCCGTGGGCCTTGGCAACGTCGAACAATCGCCGCGGCTGGCCGGAGCTCGTCAGCGCGATCGCATCGACCTTGCCTGCCGTCATCTCGTCGATGGCGGTGAGGATGTTCGCATCCGCCGCCTTGGCGTCATAGACATAGGGCAGCACGGGGGCGACCTCGGCACCACCAGCCTTGATCGCACCGATCAGCGCTGTGTGATCCTTGTCGGGATAGAGCTGCAGGCCCAGCCGGTGGCCCTTGAGGTCGTACCGCGCCAGCAGCTCGGCGACGCCGTCGGAGGTCGGCTTCTCGGTGGTGATCTGCGGCTCGAGCCCGAGCTCGCGCAACGCGCGTCCCGGCTTCGGACCGCGGGTGAACTTGCGGGCCTTTCCGAGCGCGGCGATGAACTCGGTTTCGACGCCGATTCGTCGTACCACCGTCATCAGCCGTCGCAGGCCCTCGCCGGTCATCAGGACCAGGTCGTCGAACGGCGCGGCGATGGACCGGCGGATCCACGCCTCGATCGGCG
Source organism: Bradyrhizobium oligotrophicum S58 (assembly GCF_000344805.1). Taxonomy (NCBI): domain Bacteria; kingdom Pseudomonadati; phylum Pseudomonadota; class Alphaproteobacteria; order Hyphomicrobiales; family Nitrobacteraceae; genus Bradyrhizobium; species Bradyrhizobium oligotrophicum. The sequence continues at coordinate 2,753,837 of NC_020453.1, forward strand.
CCGGGTCCGGCGCATCCTGGATCGTGAACATCGGACACTGCAGCACGTCGGCGCCTTGCTCCGCGAGCAGCCGCGAAAATTGCGCTTCCTCGCGCGTTTCCAGGATCAGGATGCGGGTGCCGGCGAGTCTGTCAGCCATGATGGTGCTCGAGCGAAATCAACCACGGTTTGTTCATCCTGACGCCTTTTGGAGCGTTGGCGCAAGGGTGCCGGGGGTGATAGAGCAGGGCGCGACAACGGCGGCTCAACCCCGCTGCACGCTTCATCATCATCCCGCCGGTTATCTCATCGCCATGTCCGACCACCAATACGTCCTGACCCTGTCCTGCCCGGATCGTCCCGGGATCGTTTCGGCCGTCTCCACCTTTCTCGCCCACAATGGCCAGAACATTCTCGACGCCCAGCAGTTCGGTGATTTCGAGACGGGGCACTTCTTCATGCGCGTGGTGTTCACGGCCGCCGATCTCGCCGTCAACCTGCCGGCGTTGCAGACCGGCTTCACCGCAATCGCCGACCGCTTCGCGATGGACTGGCAGATGCGCGATCGCGCCGGCCAGCGCCGGGTGATGCTGCTGGTCTCGAAGTTCGACCATTGCCTGGTCGACATCCTCTATCGCTGGCGCACCCGCGACCTGTCGATGATCCCGACCGCGATCGTCTCCAATCATCCGCGCGAGACCTATGCGGGTCTCGATTTCGGCGACATCCCGTTTCACCACATGCCGGTCACCAGGGACACCAAGCGCGACCAGGAGCAGGCGATCCTGAAGCTGGTCGACGACACCAAGACCGATCTGGTCGTGCTCGCGCGCTACATGCAGATCCTGTCGGACGAGATGTCGGCGAGCCTGTCGGGCCGCTGCATCAACATCCACCATTCGTTCCTGCCGGGCTTCAAGGGCGCCAAGCCCTATCACCAGGCTTATGAGCGCGGCGTCAAGCTGATCGGCGCCACCGCCCACTACGTCACCCGCGATCTCGACGAAGGCCCGATCATCGACCAGGACGTCGAGCGCATCAGCCATCGCGACACGCCCGACGACCTCGTGCGCAAGGGCCGCGACATCGAGCGCCGCGTGCTGGCGCGGGCCATCCGCTATCACCTCGAGGATCGCGTCATCCTCAACGGGCGCAAGACAGTCGTCTTCATGGATTGATGCCGCCGACCGTCACCGGCCGGGGACGGTCGCCTGGGCGTTGGCGTTGGACTGCGTCTCCTTGTCGCGCTCGGCGGCCGGCATCTGCCGCTGCCGCTCGCGCTCCTGCATGAACCGGTCGTACTCGACGGTGCCCGGCCGGGGCGGGGCACCCGCCGGCAGGCCGCCTGCCCATTGCGGCATGACATCGCCCATGCCGGCGCCGACCTTTTCGTTGATCGACGAGCAGCCAGACAGGGCCGGCGCGACCACCGCCAGCAGCACCATCGCGACAACAAGCTTGATCTGGGTTCGGCGACTGGCCGGCATCGAGGGGGGACCTTTCGTGCTGCGGGCGACCCGCGGCCGGACCCTAACGACTTGCCATCAATTGGCAAAATTTGGCTATTCGCGGACGGAGTATCTTTATACCTCAATCGGCTTCACTGGTCCATTTCGGAAACCAATCGTCCACGAAGCCCCCCATGATCGCCATTGACAAGACCCTGCCAAGTCCGCAGCGATGCGCGCGCGATATCGTGAACGACATCGCACGGTTAAGACAACAATGGCCGGGGGCTTTCGGTCCTGAACCGACCAGGGAGGTAGTTTCAATGTTCGTGCGAAACAAGACACTGACGTTGGCCGCCAGTGCGGCGTTTGCCGCGGTTGCGCTCGCGTCCGGTGCGGCGCGGGCCGACGACGTGTTCAAGATCGGCCTGATCGTGCCGATGACCGGCGGCCAGGCGTCGACCGGCAAGCAGATCGACAACGCGATCAAGCTCTACATGCAGCAGAACGGTGACACCGTCGCCGGCAAGAAGATCCAGGTCATCCTCAAGGACGACGCCGCGCTGCCCGACAATACCAAGCGGTTGGCGCAGGAGCTGATCGTCAACGACAAGGTCAATGTGATCGCGGGCTTCGGCGTGACGCCGGCGGCGTTCGCGGCCGCGCCGCTGGCCACCCAGGGCAAGATCCCGGAAGTCGTGATGGCGGCCGGCACCTCTGTCATCACCGAGAAGTCGCCCTACATCGTGCGCACCAGCTTCACCCTGCCGCAATCCTCCACCATCATCGGCGACTGGGCGGTCAAGAACGGCATCAAGAAGGTCGCGACGCTGACTTCCGACTACGCGCCGGGCAACGACGCGCTGGCCTCGTTCAAGGAGCGTTTCACCGCCGGTGGCGGCGAGATCGTCGAGGAGATCAAGGTCCCGCTGGCGAATCCGGACTTCGCGCCGTTCCTGCAGCGCATGAAGGACTCCAAGCCGGATGCGATGTTCGTGTTCGTGCCCGCCGGCCAGGGCGGCAACTTCATGAAGCAGTATGCCGAGCGCGGGCTCGACAAGAGCGGCATCAAGGTGATCGGGCCGGGCGACGTCACCGACGACGACCTGCTCAACGACATGGGCGACGCCGTGCTCGGCGCCGTGACGGCGCACATCTATTCGGCGGCGCATCCCTCGGCCAAGAACAAAGGAGTTCGTCGCCGCCTACAAGAAGGCCTTCAACAGCCGCCCCGGCTTCATGGCGGTCGGCGGCTACGACGGCATCCATCTGATCTACGAGGCGTTGAAGAAGAGCGACGGCAAGACCGACGGCGATTCGCTGCTCGCGGCGATGAAGGGCATGGCCTGGGAAAGCCCGCGCGGCCCGATCTCGATCGATCCGGAGACCCGCGACATCGTCCAGAACGTCTACATCCGCAAGGTCGAGAAGGTCGACGGCGAGCTCTACAACGTCGAGTTCCAGACCTTCGATTCCGTCAAGGATCCGGGCAAGGCGAAGAAGTGACGCTGCTTTAGCAGCGCTGGGCGCACGGACAGTGCGCTCCCTCCCACCGCTTGCGGGGGAAGGCTGGGGTGGGGGCGCCCCCACGGCACAATCTTCGTGTGGAGGGAAGTCCCCCACCCGCATCGCATCTTCGATGCGATCCGACCTCCCCCGCAAGCGGGGGAGGCACAGACCGAGCAAAGCATCACATGCGTGCCCTTCAGACGAAGGGATGAGATCGGGGACCGAACCAACCTGCCATGACCGCCATCCTCACCAACCTGTTCGACGGCGTTGCCTACGGCATGTTGCTGTTCGTGCTGGCCTGCGGGCTCGCCGTGACGCTCGGCCTGATGAACTTCGTCAATCTCGCCCATGGCGCCTTTGCCATGGCCGGCGGCTATGTCTGCGCCGTGCTCGTCAATCGGATGGGCTGGCCGTTCTTCGCCGCCCTGCCTCTCGCGTTCGTCGCGAGCGCCGTCATCGGCGCGGCTCTGGAGCGCACGCTGTACCAGCATCTGTATGCGCGCAGCCATCTCGACCAGGTGCTGTTCTCCATCGGACTCGTCTTCATGTCGGTCGCGGCGGTCGACTATGTGATGGGATCCTCCCGCATCTTCATCAAGCTGCCGGACGTGCTGCAGGGCCAGTTCGACATCTTCGGCGTCGGCGTTGGCCGCTACCGTCTCATGATCATCGCGATCTGCGGCCTGCTCACGGTGGGGCTGCAACTGGTGCTCTCCAGGACCCGGTTCGGCAGCCGCCTGCGCGCCGCGGTGGATGACCCACGCGCGGCGAGCGGGCTCGGCATCAACGTCCCCCAGGTGTTCGCTTTCACCTTCGCCTTCGGCTGCGGGCTCGCCGGCCTCGGCGGTGCGCTGAGCGCGGAGATCCTCGGCCTCGATCCATATTTCCCGCTGAAATTCATGATCTACTTCTTGATCGTGGTCACGGTCGGCGGCTCGTCCTCGATCACCGGCCCGTTCCTGGCCTCGCTGCTGCTCGGCATCGGCGACGTCGCCGGCAAATACTACGTGCCGAAGCTCGGTCCCTTCGTCATCTACACCATCATGATCGTGATCCTGATCTGGCGTCCGAACGGCCTGTTCGGTCGCACGGCGACGCGGTGAGGATCGCATGACGACGAATGCACAAACCGACGTCGGCTTCCACGCGAAGCAGCATGGCCGTTGGCACTGGAGCGAGTTCGCCTTCTGGATCGTCGTGCTGGCGGTCGGGCTGGCGTTCCCCTCGCGCTATCTGATCATGACCGAGATCCTGCGGCTGGCGCTGTTTGCGATGTCGCTCGACCTGATCCTCGGTTATGCTGGCATCGTCTCGCTCGGCCACGCCGCCTTCTTCGGCGTCGGCGCCTATTGCGCCGGACTGTTGTCGGTCCACGGCATCATCAACGAGCCGGTGCTGGCGCTGATCGTCGGCGGCCTTGCCGCCATGGTGCTCGGCTTCGCCACCAGCTTCCTCGTCATCCGCGGCGTCGACCTGACGCGGCTGATGGTGACGCTTGGTATCGCGCTCCTGATGGAAGCCTTGGCGGAGCGCTTCTCCAACATCACCGGCGGCACCGACGGTCTGCAGGGCATCGACATCCAGCCGATCTTCGGCGTGTTCGCTTTCGATATGTTCGGCAGGACCGGTTTCTTCTATTCGCTCGCGGTGCTGTTCGTGCTGTTCCTGCTGGCGCGAACCATCGTGCATTCGCCGTTCGGCCTGTCGCTGCGCGCCATCAAGAACAATCCGCTGCGCGCCGCCGCCGTCGGCATTCCCGTCAATAAGCGTCTGATCGCGATCTACACCGTCGCGGCGTTCTATGCCGGCATTGCCGGCGCGCTGTTCACCCAGACCACGGCGCTGGCCTCGCTCGACGTGTTCTCGTTCGAACGTTCCGCCGACCTCGTGCTGATGCTGGTCATCGGCGGCTCCGGCTATCTCTATGGCGGCTTGATCGGCGCCGCCGTGTTCCGGATGCTGCAGGAGCTGTTCCAGTGGATCACGCCGCAATACTGGATGTTCTGGATCGGCCTCGTGCTCGTCGTGATCGTGCTGGTCGGCCGCCATCGCATCCACGCCTATGCACTGTGGCTGCCCAACCTGATCCTGAAGCAGATCGCCGGCCGCAAGGCCGCGGTGGCCCTCACCGATAACGAGGCGCCATGACCTACGCATTGGAAACCCGCGGTCTCGACAAGCATTTCGGCGGCCTTCACGTCACCCGCGATCTGTCGCTCAAGATCGCGCCCGGTGCACGGCATGCGCTGATCGGGCCGAACGGCGCCGGTAAGACCACGGTCATCAACCAACTGACCGGCGTGCTCGAGCCGAGCGCCGGGCGCATCCTGCTCGAGGGCCAGGACATCACCGATCTGCCGGTGCACAAGCGCGTGTTGCGCGGCCTGTCGCGCACCTTCCAGATCAACCAGCTCTATCCGGATCTGACCCCGCTGGAGACCATCGGCCTTGCCGTGTCCGAGCGGCTCGGCGGTGGCGGCAACTGGTGGCGGCGCATGGGCACCCGCGACGACATCAATGCCGAGATCGCCGAGACGCTGGAGCGCTTCCGCCTGCTCGATGTCATGAACGATCGCACCTCGACCTTGCCGTATGGCAAGCAGCGCCTGTTGGAGATCGCGGTCGCGATCGCAGCCAAGCCGCGCGTGCTGCTGCTGGACGAGCCCGCCGCCGGCGTGCCCGAGGGCGAGCGCAAGGATATTCTGGCCGCCGTTGCCGCGTTGCCGCGCGACGTCACGGTGTTGCTGATCGAGCACGACATGGACCTCGTCTTCTCCTTCGCCGACCGCATCTCGGTCCTGGTCTCCGGCGCTTTGCTGGTGGAAGGGCCGCCTGACGAGGTCGCGCGCGATCCGCAGGTGAAGGCGGTCTATCTCGGCGAGGCCGCGTGATGACCGATCTGCTGACAATCGAGAATCTCCGCGCCGGCTACGGCCAGGCGGTCGTGCTGCCGAACATGTCGCTGGCCCTGCCGGAGGGCCAGGTGCTGGCGCTGCTCGGCCGCAACGGCACCGGCAAGACCACGCTGATCAATTCCATCGTCGGCGTCACCCGCCGCTTCTCCGGCAAGATCGCGCTGGCCGGCGCTGACATCACCAGCCTGCGCGCTGACCAGCGCGCCCGGAGCGGCATCGGCTGGGTGCCGCAGGAGCGCAACATCTTCCGCTCGCTCACGGTCGAAGAGAACATGACCGCGGTGGCGCAGCCCGGCCCGTGGACCGTCGAGCGGGTCTACCAGATGTTTCCGCGGCTGAAGGAACGGCGCAACAATTTCGGCAACCAGCTCTCCGGCGGCGAGCAGCAGATGCTGGCAATCGGCCGCGCGCTGACGCTCAATCCGAAGGTGCTGCTGCTGGATGAGCCGACCGAGGGGCTGGCACCGATCATCGTCGAGGAGCTGCTGGCCGCGATCGGCACCATCAGCCGCGCCGGCGGGCTGTGCTCCATCATCGTCGAGCAGCATGCGCAGAAGCTGCTGGCGCTGGCCGATCGCGTCGTGATCCTGGAGCGCGGCACCATCGTGCATGACGCGCCGTCGAGCGCCTTGAAGGCGGATCCGGCGCCGCTGGAGCGGCATCTCGGCGTGGCCAGCGCCGCGGCGCACTGATCCGGTTGAAAAGCTTGAAGGAGAGCTCTGTAACGGCCATTTTGGTTGCAGGATCGGTTATGCTCGCGTCCAGGGATGCGGTTTTGATGGCCGTTCCGAGAGAGGCTGGGGAAACCCTAACTGCATCTGTATGCAGGAATCAGGCATGAACGCTGTTCTCGCCTGTAGGGCGCGGGACGCTGACGCGATCGCCCGCAGTTATGCCGGCGGACGGTCGCAAAACAGGCTATTTCGCGATTTGGAAACCGTACCTGAACAGAATTGTATACCGGCCGGATACGAGGTAGGTGATGGACCTTGGCCTGCGCCCTGAACGGCAGTTGACCACGGGACAGCGCGCCACGGCAGATCATGACCGATCCAACAAGCTTACTCAACGAATCGACCCTTCCAAGGAGTGAACAGATGCAACGCACCAAGCCCCCGTTCCGCGCCGATGAAGTCGGCAGTCTGTTGCGCCCGCAGAAGATCAAGGAGGCCCGCGCCAGGCTCGAGAAGGGCGAGATTTCGGCCGACGATCTCAGCAAGATCGAGGACATGGAGATCGAGAAGGTCGTGCACCGCCAGGCCTCGACCGGCCTCAAGCTCGCGACCGACGGTGAATTCCGCCGCTCCTGGTGGCATTTCGATTTTCTCGCCAAGCTGACCGGCTGCGAGCTGTTCCATCCCGACGCCGGCATTCAGTTCACCGGCGTGCAGACCCGCCACGATGCGGTGCGTGTGATCGACAAGCTCGATTTCCCGGCCGATCATCCGATGCTCAATCACTTCCGCTTCCTGAAGAAGCACGCCGACACCGCACATGTGACGGCGAAGATGACGATCCCGTCGCCCGCCGTGCTGCACTTCCGCGGCGGCCGCAAGTCGATCTCCAAGGACGTCTATCCCGATCTCGACGCCTTCTATGAGGATCTCGGCAAGACCTACCGCAAGGCCGTGAAGGCGTTCTACGACGCCGGCTGCCGCTATCTGCAGTTCGACGACACCGTCTGGGCCTATCTGTGCTCGCAGGAGGAGCTGCAGAAGGCCCGGGAGCGCGGCGACAATCCGGATGGCCTGCAGCAGATCTATTCGCGCATCATCAACTACGCGATCGCCGAACGTCCGGCCGACATGACCATCACCACCCATGTCTGCCGCGGCAATTTCCGCTCGACCTGGATCTCCTCGGGCGGCTACGAGCCGGTCGCGGAGACCATGCTCGCCAACACGAACTATGACGGCTACTTCCTGGAATATGACAGCGAGCGCGCCGGCGGGTTCGAACCGCTGCGCTTCCTGCCGAAGGGCAACAAGGTCGTCGTGGTCGGTCTCGTCACGTCGAAGGTTGGCGAGCTCGAGAAGAAGGACGATATCAAGCGGCGCATGGAGGAGGCGTCGAAGTTCGCGCCGCTCGATCAGCTCGCGCTGTCGCCGCAATGCGGCTTCGCCTCGACCGAGGAAGGCAACATCCTGAGCGAAGAAGAGCAGTGGGCCAAGCTGCGCCTCTGCGTCGAGCTCGCCGAGGAAATCTGGGGCAAGTAGTTGGAGCCCAACTCGGCTCCGCTTGTTGGTGAGGTCGTCGAGCCGGACCAGGCCATGCCTGGTCCGGCTTTTTCGTGCTCTGACTGCGCAGAATTGCTTCGATGAAGCGGAATGCCAGGACGTGGCGTCTCGGCTGACATCAGTTCTGTCGAAGCGGAACCGGACTTGTCTGCCCTGCGTTCTGCCGGCGCAGCAGAGTATTGCGGATCAACCGCTGGGCCGGCGCTTCGAACCAGCGAAAAGTGAGATACGCGGCGACCAAGGTCGAGACCACGAAAGCCACCCAGAACAGATGATCTCGGTAGGGGATCGGCCGCTCCAGCCATGCAAAGGCGAGGGCGATCATGAGCTGAATCGGGAAGTGCAGCAGATAGCAGGAATAGGTCATGTTGCCGGCGGCCTGCAGCAGGTCCTCCACGCGCTGGGGCAAAGCGAAGTGGCGCGCGCAGACGAACAGCAGGATCGGCGTGTAGACGAGCAGGAGGGCTCCGGTGAGTTCGCCGGGGTCGACGTCGGCTAGCCAGAGTGCCACGGGCACTGCCAGGGAAGCACACCCTGCTATCGCTTCCAGCTTCGGCCGAAACGGAGAATTGGCGACGGCCAGCCGGGCCATCGCGGCAAGTCCGCCCGCGTAGAAGAAAACGAAGCATTTGCCGACCAGCGTGCCGCTCATGATCCCGGCCAGGATCACCGCGAGGTTGAGCAGCGGCGACGCCGGTACGATGCGCAGCGTCAGGAAGAACGCCGCATAGACCAGGATCTCGACTGAGACGGACCAGATCGGTCCGTTGAAGCTTGCCCCGGTGACCTTCAGCCAGTCGCTGGCCATGAAGAGCTGCGGGACGAAGTGGGAGACGTCGTTGTCCTGATAGACGAAGAAGAAGCCATGGCCCGCAACATAGACGACCTGCAGCACTGCGACCAGCACCAACGTGGCGAAATGGAGCGGATAGAGCCGCGACAGCCGATAGACGAAGAAGGTCCATCCGTCCATCCTGCCGTCCGCAACGACCGAGCTGTACTTCCAGAAGAAGATGAAGCCTGAGATGCACCAGAAGATCACGACGCCGCTCTGACCGGCCTCGTAGAATGGAAACAGTGCGCGGTAGAACGGCAGCTCGCTTCTGACGAGACCGACCGGTGCGTCGGCGACGAAGGCAAAGTGCTGATAGTGCCACAACAGCACCGCGACGGTTGCGAGAAAGCGCAATCCCTCCAATCCCAGCAGCTTCTGAGGCTCAGGCGTTGTCGACGTTTGGGGCGTGAGCATAAGGTTCAACAACCTTTGATGAAGGGCGCTTGCCCATTCTATCTTGAGTGAAAATGAAGGAATCTTTTCGCTTGGAGAGAGCGCGACGCGGAGGCACTTCGGCCTCAGCCGCAGGCGAGTTCCGTGCCGCGCTGGATGGCCTTGTCCCAGGAGCGATAGCCCGCCGTATTCAGATGAATGCCCTCGAGCGTGAATGGCGCCTCCAGAGGCGGCAAGGATAATAGAGTTGCGTTCGTATTCTGTGCAATTTTTGGTAGAGTTGTGCGATAGCTGGTGATTGCCGCCATCGCTGTCTCCGCCATCGCCGGCGTAAAGGGCCCGCGCGCCTCGACCGGGGGAAACTCGAGGATGAAGAGTCGTTCGGTCAGTTTCGACAGGTCGTGCAACAACGCCTCGTAGCGGTCGGCGAAAGCGGCGCTGGTGGCGGGCGGCGAAAAGGTCAGCGCATCGTTGACGCCGAGCGACACGATGATGGCGTAGGGCCGTCTGGTCCCGAGTGCGCCCTTGAGCCAGCCAGAGAGGTCGCTGCCTGTCGTCGCGCCAGCAAGACCAGCGTTGACGATGGGATGGCCGCAGGCGCTGGGCGGCAAGGTCGCGGCTTCGACGATGCTGTCGCCGAGCACGATGATGGGATCATCGATGCGAGCTACGGTGTAGTTAACGACGATTTGACGAATGTCGCGATGGTTCCCGCCGGACGGCGCCGCTCCGCGGCGCCCAAGCGCGAATGAGGCGGCTGCCGTGACAACCACGGCGAAGAGCACGACGCCCAGCCGCACCTGCGTGTTCCCTGCCATCCCCTAAGTCTGCGCTCCGTTTCCAAAGTTCGTGCCAAATTACCGCACGTTCAGTTACGAACTTCGAAACGGAGCCAAGCCGATTTGAGTATCAGCTCGAAGTTGCGATCGCTGATCTAATTCGCCCGCGTCCAGGTCGAGGAGCGGCAGATCACGCCGCCGAAGGCGCAGCCGGAGGTCGTGAGCGTGCCGCCGGATAGCGACATCTTGGCGTCGTAGGTCTTGCCGTCGTCGGGATTGCTGTAGCTGCCGGCCCAGGCGTTGGGTCCGGTTGATTTCATGCCGGAGAACAGCCGCTGGCCGACTTTGGCCGGCGTGTCCGTGCCTTCCTTGATCCAGACCAGCGTGCCGCAGATGGCGCCGCCGCAGGGCGCGAACTTCACTTTCGACGCGCCGCTCTCGCGTAGCCAGACGCCACTGACGTCGTCGGCGAGCGCCGGGCTTGCGGCCATCGCCAGCGAGAAACCAAATCCAAGAACGAAACGACCGATCATGCGAGCCTCCCCTGCATCCTTCGAGACGAAAATTGTTGCCTGCGGATCGTGTCGGCGACGCGGCATGCCGACGACGATGAGCTTCGTCTCTGTTGGTCGATCAGGATATCAGGATTCGGGGATGCTGCATCCCGGTTCGATGGTGGCTGCCGTGGTCGGCTGTCGCAGCGCCGAGAAGCCGCCGGTCTATTTTGCCGCGAGATAGACCTCGCCGAGCAGCGACGAGTTCGACCACGGCACCTGCTTGTTCTTCGTGCTGGCGACCACCTCGGCGCGCACCCGGGTCAGCATCTGCTGCACTTCGAGTCCCGGCGTGCCGATATGGCGCGACAGCGCAGCCGAGAACGGGCTGTTGTCGCCCTCGCCGTCTAGCGCGACCTTGCCGGGCGCAGTCGCGAACGCGATCAGCGTGCCGGCGCCCGATGTCGCGCCGGAGCCGAGCGCAGCCGGTGCGGCGAGCCCGCTCGCGCTGAGGCTCCTGCCCGGACCGGCGCGCGCGACCTCGGGCAGAGCGAACGGATTGTTGCGGCAGGCATCGAGAATCAGAATGTTGGTGCGGATCTGATCGTCCAGCCCGGCCAGGATCTGGTCGATGTCGACCATGGCCGTGACGACATCGCTGCCGGTGGACAGTTCGACGTCGGTGGGTACGAGATAGTTGCGTCCGTCGATCTGCACGCCATGCCCAGCAAAATAGACCACGGCGACCTGTGCCCGCGCCGCCTCGCGCAGGAAGTCGCGTGTCGTTGCCTGCATCGCTGCGCGGTCGAGATCGATGCCTTCGACCACCGTGAAGCCGATCTCGCGCAGGCTCCTGGCGATCGCGCGTGCATCGCGTGGCGGATTGGGCAGCGGCTGCACATGCGCATAGGCGCCGTTGCCGATGACCAGCGCCATGCGCTGTCCCTGCGCAACTGCGACCGGCTCTGCGGAGGAGGGCGCCGCCATATCCGCGCGCTGCCGCGGTTGAACGGCCGGCTCCGACAGCAGCGACAGCCGCACTTTGGCGGTGGCCTGGTTGGCCCTGCTGCCGGCGTCGGACGCGACCGGCTGCAGCGCCGCGGCATAATCCGCCTTGGCCGCATCGAACTCGCCCTTGGCCTCGTACGCCAACGCGCGATGCACGTGAGCCGCGATGACGACGCTCCCGGGCGGCGTCATGACGTTGACCGGCGGATTCTGCGCCAGCCGCACCGCCTCGGAGCCGTCGGCGATGGCGCGCTCGATGTTGCCCTTGGCGCGCCAGATCACGCTGCGGTTGATGAACGGCGAGGCCAGCGCGGGGTCGAGCCGGATCGCCTCGTTGATGTCGGTGAGCGCATCGTCGAGCTCGCCGAGCGCCTCCTTGGAGATGCCGCGGTTCTGCCAGGACAGTGCTGACTTCGGCATCAGCCTGATGGCCTGGTCATAGTCGGCGATCGCCTTGGCGTAGTCACCGGTGCCGCGATAGGCATTGCCGCGGTTGTGGAAGATGGTGCCGCTCGGCGGACCGCTCTTGAGAGCGTCATTGAAGTCGGCGATCGCGATCTCATACTCGCCTTTGTCGTAGTAGGCGGAGCCGCGCAGATTGTAGATGGCCTGGGCGGGCTGCAGCCGCAGCGCCTCGGCCGCATCGGCGATCACGTGCGCATAGTCGCCTTTCTTGTTCCAGCCGACCGCGCGCCAGAAATAGATCGTGGCCAGCTGGGCCCCGGAAAATACTTTCAGCGCGATGATCTTGTTGCAGGCCGCGATCATCTGATCCGCCGGCGTCGTCTCGGTGGTACAGAGCGGCCCGAGCTGGGAACGGGACTGGGCGGAGGCTGGCTGCGCAAGCAGGGCGGCAAGTAGAGGCAGGTACAGCAGCAGCCAACGGCGCATCGGCACGGACCGGAACGGGAGGAGGGGAAGCCTTCCGTTTTGTTGCGGCCGGTGATCCCGAGGTTCAACAAGCAAAAGGGAGACGCGGGCATCCCTGGATGCCGCACATGGGCGCTGACCATTGCCCACGACCGATCGCGTTGCCCGGGAGCGAATCTGGGCTGCGCTAGGGTTTCTGAACCCGGCGGGGACGAACCTCGACGAAGTCGGCGGCGATCTGGACGTCGAAGCGTGAGAGGAAGCTCATGCCCAGCAAGCCGTCGATCCCGGTGCCGTAGTCCTTCCGCTCGCCGTCCTGAACCGCGACTGGAATCCCGGTCGCCTGGAGCGAATTGAGCTTGATCTTGTCCGCCCGGGACAGCCGCGCCTTCGTTTCTCCGTTGGCCGTGATCAGCGTGATGTCGCTGCCACCACTCTGAGGCAGCTTGGCCCGCTCGGCGAAGGCGGCGCGAACCGACACGTAGCTCGCGCCGGTGTCGAGGATGAACGATCCCTTGACGCCGTTGACCTCCGCCTTGACCACGACGACGTTCTTCTGTCCGCGCAGGGGAAAGCGCTCGTGATGCGCGTCGGTCGAAGCAGCGCAATTGCCCTGGCGCTCGTAGTCGGCGATCATCCGCTGGGTCTGGCTGGTATCCCGGGCGCGCGGATCGAACGAGACCCACAGGCTGATCGGCGCCACCGCTTCACAGTAGCGCTTCAGCGCCGCATAGGCCTCGGCCATCTGCGTGAACACACGGCTGGCCACCCGGGCCTTGTCCGGCGAGAGTTCAATCGTGTCCGAATAGTCGGCAAGTGCGCGCTGGTGGTCGCCTGCACCGGCGAGCGCCGTCGCGCGCAAATAATGCGCCTCCCGGTTCGATGGGGCACGGCGGACATACTCGTCGGCGACCTCGACGGCTTTGGGATAGTCGGTCAGCTTCATGTAGGTGTCGGCGGCGCGTTGCAACGCCGTGAGCGGGGCGCCGCATTCCCTGACGAAGCGGAACAGGCCTTCCGCCGCCTGGCGGCGGTAGCCGAGCTTGTCGAGCATCAGGGCGAGATCGCCGACGCTCTTCTGGTCGCAGGGCTCACGCTTCAGCTCCTGAAGACGCAGCCAGATGAAGGGATCGCGGGCGGCCGGCACCGGTAGCGGACCGAGGCGCTCGTAGACAGCCGCAAAGACCTCGTCTGGATTTTCGTCGAGGTAGCCCGCGGCAGCGGGTCCGAACATTGCGCTCAGCAGCAAGGCCGCTGCCGTCAGCGCGGACCCGAAATATCTCGACATGCTCACCCCAACGTTGATCCGGCGGGAACTCTATAGCCTCAAAGAGTGATGGAACAAGGTACCGTCCCACGGCTTCCCTTGGTGGGCAGATGGTGCTAGACGGTTGGGCGAAGGGGCGTCTGCCCACCATCATTTCCCACTTATTCGGGCCGATGAAGAACGACCAGTTGCTCGCCCAGATCACGGAGTTCTGCCGCCAGTCCGACATGGCGGAGTCGACGTTCGGCCGGCGGGCCGTCAACGACGGCAAGCTCGTGCAGCGGTTGCGCGAGGGGAAGCGTATCACCATCGATACGCTGGATCGCATCCAGGCCTATATCGCGGCGTCCACCGGCACCCTGCCGCCGCCGCGGCTCGACGTCGTGCCGGAGAAGCGCGACCCCAAGAGCAATTTCCGCTTCTTCGAGAACCGCCAGAAATACCTGCTGTTCGTGCACACCTGCAGCGAGAAGCGGGTGGTGGCGGAGCGGGTGGGCCTCGAACTCGCGAGCATCCATCCGCGCCCGCCAGCGCTGCGGCTGTTCGATGCCGGCGTGGGCGACGGCACGGTGCTGTCGAAGGTGCTGCGGACGATGCATGGCCGCTTTCCGCACATCCCGTTCTATGTCGCCGGCAAGGAGCTGAGTCTCGAGGACGTCCGGCTGACGCTCGAGAAAGTGCCGGACCGGCTGTTCGAGCATCCGGCCTCGGTGTTCGTGTTCACCAACATGAACTATGCCGAGGCGCCGTGGCTGACGCCGGCTTCGCCGTCGGTGGCCGCCTCGATGATCTGGCACGAGGTCGTGCTGCAAGGGGATTCGTCCGGCGATTTCGAGACCCAGATCGCGGCGCTGAAGCCGTTCCTGGAGCAGAACTGGCGCGCCAACGTCTCCCAGCGCACCGGGATGCCGGTCTATGAACGGCCGATCGCGCTGGTGCTCTACCGCGAGGACCACCGCTTCCTGCTCGACGGCATCATCCCCAGGGCCGGGCGGGTCGAGGCCAATTTCGACCTGATCATCGCCTCGCAGCCCTACCGGGCCCGCTCTTCAGTCAATTTCCGCGCCAAACGCATCATCGCACCACTGGCGCGGGCCTTGAAACCGGGCGGCCGGCTGATCGGAATCCACTCCCACGGCCAGGATCCGGGGCTGGAGATCATCCAGGCGGTGTGGCCGGGAGAAAATCCTTTCTCGGTCAGCCGCCATGAGCTATTGCGCGCCGTGAAATACGAGCTGGGCTCCAGTGGGCGGGACTTAAATTTTAACGCCTATGCGGACAATCGCTCGATTTTCAGGTATGAGATGGAGGCTCTGCCCAACGAGGTCACCGGTGCGATCGGAACCTCGACGGCCTTTGCAGCCTGGAACGCGGCGGTGTATGTCGCGCAGATCGAGGAAGACCGCCTGACCGAGGTGGCCCACTCGTCTCGTGCGCTCGATGCCGCCAGAGAGGTTCTGCGAAAGCATAACGGGCTGTGGTTCTACGACGAGTCCTACGTCATCTCGCGGCGTCGCGACTGACATCCTTGGGATCAATACAAACGACCGCCGTGGGCGGCGAAGAAGGGGTTGCTTGATGCGCGCGTCTTATCTGTTCACCTCGGAGTCGGTGTCCGAGGGCCATCCGGACAAGGTCTGCGACCGTATTTCCGACGAGATCGTCGACCTGTTCTACCGCGAAGGGCCGAAGGCCGGCATCGACCCCTGGCAGATCCGCGCCGCCTGCGAGACTCTCGCCACCACCAACAAGGTCGTGATCGCCGGCGAGACCCGGGGCCCGTCCTCGGTCACCAACGAGCACATCGAGCACGTCGTCCGCGAGGCCATCAAGGACATCGGCTACGAGCAGGCAGGCTTCCACTGGAAGACCTGCGACATCGAGATCCTCCTGCATCCGCAGTCCGCCGACATCGCGCAGGGCGTCGACGCGCTGCAGCCCGGCGAGCGGAAGGAAGAGGGTGCCGGCGACCAGGGCATCATGTTCGGTTACGCCACCAACGAGACCCCGGACCTGATGCCGGCGCCGATATTCTACGCCCACAAGATCCTGCGTCTGATCTCGGAAGCCCGTCACTCCGGTGTCGAGAAGGTGCTCGGGCCGGACTCCAAGAGCCAGGTCACCGTGCAGTATGAGAACGGCAAGCCGGTCGGCGTCCGCGAGATCGTGGTGTCGCACCAGCATCTGGTCGAGGACATGACCTCGGAGCAGGTGCGCGAGCGTGTCGAGCCTTATGTGCGCAAGGCGCTGCCGGAAGGCTGGATCACCCCGAAGACGATCTGGCACATCAATCCGACCGGCAAGTTCTTCATCGGCGGTCCCGACGGCGACGCTGGCCTCACCGGCCGCAAGATCATCGTCGACACCTATGGTGGCGCGGCCCCGCATGGCGGCGGCGCCTTCTCGGGCAAGGATCCGACCAAGGTCGATCGTTCCGCGGCCTATGCCGCGCGCTACGTCGCCAAGAACATCGTTGCCGCCGGTCTTGCCGACCGCTGCACGCTGCAGCTTGCCTACGCGATCGGCGTGGCGCGTCCGCTCTCGATCTACATCGACACCCATGGCACCGGTAAGGTGCCGGAGGATCGGCTCGAGAAGATCGCGGCCGAGGTGATGGATCTCACCCCGCGCGGCATCCGCAGCCACCTCGACCTCAACCGTCCGATCTACGCGCGCACCTCGTCCTACGGCCATTTCGGCCGCACGCCGGACAATGAGGGCGGCTTCTCCTGGGAGAAGACCGACCTCGCCGAGGCGTTCAAGCGCGCGGTGTAAGCGCTACCGGCCGGAAGCGGCCGAGATGTTTGAGGCGTCATGGCCGGGCTCGTCCCGGCCATCCACGTCTTGAGTACGGTGACTGCTACGACGTGAAGACGTGGATGCCCGGCACAAGGCCGGGCACGACGAACCATTGTTGTTCGATTTGCTGAATGTCGCGTTCGCGCGAAGACAGAGGATGATCTCATGACCGCCAAGCCAGGTTTCAACGACTATATCGTCAAGGACATGTCGCTCGCCGAGTTCGGCCGCAAGGAGCTCTCGCTGGCCGAGACCGAGATGCCGGGCCTGATGGCGACGCGCGAGGAATACGGCCCGAAGCAGCCGCTGAAGGGCGCGCGCATCGCCGGCTCCCTGCACATGACCATTCAGACCGGCGTGCTGATCGAGACGCTGAAGGCGCTCGGCGCCGACATCCGCTGGGTCTCCTGCAACATCTACTCGACCCAGGACCACGCCGCCGCCGCGATCGCCGCCGCCGGCATTCCGGTGTTCGCCGTCAAGGGCGAGACGCTGGCCGAGTATTGGGACTACACTGCAAAACTGTTCGACTGGCATGGCGGTGGCCATCCCAACATGATCCTCGATGACGGCGGCGACGCCACCATGTACGTTCATCTCGGCCTGCGCGCCGAGAACGGTGATACGGCGTTCCTGGACAAGCCGGCTTCCGAGGAAGAGGAAGTGTTCTTCGCGCTGCTGAAGAAGCAGCTCAAGGAGAAGCCGAAGGGCTACTTCGCCGGCATCGCGGCGTCGATCAAGGGTGTCTCGGAAGAGACCACCACGGGCGTGCACCGTCTGTACGACATGCAGAAGGCCGGCACCTTGCTGTGGCCGGCGATCAACGTCAACGACAGCGTCACCAAGTCGAAGTTCGACAACCTCTATGGCTGCCGCGAGTCGCTGGTCGACGGCATCCGCCGCGGCACCGACGTGATGATGTCGGGCAAGATCGCGATGGTCGCGGGCTTCGGCGACGTCGGCAAGGGCTCGGCCGCTTCGCTGCGCCAGGCGGGCTGCCGCGTCATGGTGTCCGAGGTCGATCCGATCTGCGCGCTGCAGGCGGCGATGGAGGGCTATGAGGTCGTGACGATGGAGGACGCCGCGCCGCGTGCCGACATCTTCGTGACCGCCACCGGCAACAAGGACATCATCACCATCGAGCACATGCGCGCGATGAAGGATCGCGCCATCGTCTGCAACATCGGCCACTTCGACAACGAGATCCAGGTCGCCTCGCTGAAGAACCTGAAGTGGTCCAACATCAAGCCGCAGGTCGACGAGATCACCTTCCCAGACGGCAAGCGCATGATCCTGTTGTCCGAAGGCCGCCTCGTGAACCTCGGCAACGCGATGGGCCATCCGTCCTTCGTGATGTCGGCGTCGTTCACCAACCAGACCTTGGCGCAGATCGAACTCTACGCCAACAACAAGGACGGCAAGTACAAGAAGGAAGTCTACGTGCTGCCGAAGTCGCTGGACGAAAAGGTCGCGATGCTGCATCTCGCCAAGATCGGCGTGAACCTCACCAAGCTGCGCCCCGACCAGGCCTCCTACATCGGCGTCAAGCCGGAAGGCCCGTTCAAGTCGGACCACTACCGCTACTGAGATCCGGCGCTACGCGCGGCGGAGAAGCGAAGGCCGGGGCATTGCCCCGGCCTTTTGCGTTTTGCGACCTGTCAGCGGGACGCGACGGCGTCCGCCCCGTGGCCGCGATGATAGTCGCTCTGTCGCGGCCATGGCCAATCGGCGAGCGTCGTCCGGTCCGGCTCGAAGATCTCGATTCGCAAGGGGTAGCAGGCCGCGGCGTCGCTCGAATGCGTCGTGCCGCAGTCGCCGCCGGGACACGCGGACAGCGCGCCGAGCAGATCGATCTCGGCGAACAGCTCGATGAAGTCGCCAGGCCGCACCGGGCTCGCCTTCATGAAATACTGCTGCGTGTCGCGGGTGAAGCCCGTGCACATGAAGACGTTGAGCACGTCGTGAACGTGATGTTCCACCGTCCGCGGCTCTGCATTCACCGCGCCGGCCAGCGCCCGCGCCAGATTCGAATGACAGCAGAAATCGTAGTCGGTCCCGCTGAGCAGACGGTTTGTATAGGGATCGCAGCGGGTGCCGATCACGTCGTGGATGCCGGCGCCGTCTGCATCGAAGCCATACCAGCCGAGTGTGTCGTGGCTGATCGTGGCCATCGGCCGCAGGCTCGGCATCGTGCTCCACAGCCGGTCGCCGGTCGAGACATGCGTCGCGTGCAGCGCGCGGGTCTTGCCGCTGAAGAAGCGCTCGGACAGGTCATGCGCGCTCCAGAGGTTGAGGTCACCGACCTGCGGCCCGTCGGTGCAGACGATGCGAAAGAACTGCCCGCGCGTGACCCGAAAAGCGCGAGCATCGCGCGGCGGCACGATGACCTCACTGACCCGGGTCATGCTCTGCCGCGCGGTCTCGAGCATCGCCATATTCGGCGTCGGCAGCGTTCCGGTGGGATAGACGATCGCAGGGCGGGCCGCACGCCGGGCTGCGGCATCAGCGGGTTCGGGCGGACGTTGATGTAACGGCATGGCGATCTCGCAGCGTGGCGGGAATGGGCGACGCCGTCATCATAGCGCGGTCATAGCGTTTCGGCCGGAGCTATCGGCGGAAAGCGCGCGACCGTCCCGTGTCGTTCCGCGGCCCCGGCGCTGCGTCTTACCCCGTCCGCCGTGTGCCCAGCGCCGAGGCGCGCACAGCCTTGGCGCGCTTGGCCGCGGGGTGGTCCTGCCTGGCTGCGAGACGCTTGTGCTTTCTCGTCTCGGCCGCAGCCACCTTCACAGCCGGTCCGCGATGCTTGGCGTATTCCTCGCCGTCGACCGGGCCGACATGCGGCGGGTCGCGGTCGAGATAGGGGCGGCCGACACCAAAACTCCTGCCGTTGGCATCGACCCATTTCCACAGCTGTTCCGTCGCCACCCAGCGCTGCGCGCGCGTCGCGCCATTGACGCTGACGATGTCGGCCGCGAGGCCATGGCCATAGCCGCCGCGCAGGCTGCCGCCATGATAGGAGCGGTTCGTCGCGGCCTTCAGGCCGCTGGCGATCTCCTGGCGATAATCGTCGCGGAAGGCGCTGGTGATCCCCGGGCAAAGTCCCGCCTGCTCGGCGGCGTGCAGCGCATGAAACAGCTTCAGCTTGAAGCCGCGGTCCATGCCGCCGATCACGTACTCCATCATGGTGCGGCCGACGCGGTCGGCGGCCTTGGGGTCCTTCCAGGTGAAATCATTGTCCACCAGCTTGGTGAAGCTTCGCGTCACCTTGACCATGCGGCCCTTGCGCTTGACCGTGACGACGCGGCGCTCGGTCTCCCTGATCTTGTCGAGCTTCGGCGCGCGCTCATACAGCGCCCACAGATAGCGGTCGACGCAGACGTCGATGACCGGACATTCGTCGAGGATCTCGGTGCGGTCGGCGCTGGCGACGGCGGGCTGAGGTGCCTCGGTTGCTGCACTCGGCGGCGCCTGTTCGTCCGGAGCCAGGATGACCGATGGCGTGATCGATGCCGTCGTCAACGCAGGTTCGGCCGTCGTGGGCTGCGCCGCCATCTGCTCGACCGTCGCGGCCGAAGTGGCCTCTGCGACGTTCGGCGGCGACGTCGCCTCGAGTTCGGCGGCGCCTGCGGGCCACGCCATGATGCAGCCGGCGAAAACAACCGATCGGCACAACGCACGTGTGGTGAACTGCTGTGAGCTCATCATCCGGCCTCCCCAAAATCCCGGCCCCTGCGAACAGGTGCGGTCAGGCATCCGATACCAACGATTGTTCGGTGCATCGCGGTGAGGCGCAACCACGCAGCGTCGCTGATGCGCAGCTTTTGCGTGAACTGTGGCTTGTGTGCAACGATCCGAAGTTCCCGGTGTGGCGCCTCGGACTGCTGTTCAGCATGCGCACGCCCCGACGGCGGCGGCGCAGACTCCACGCCATCACGCCGACAGGTTGCCGCCCGTAGCAGCACGGCGTAGTCTGCCTGTACTGGTTCGGGGAGCTGATGTCATGAGCACCATCGAGATCATCATCGGTCGCACGCGGCTGATCCGGGACTACGCGCCCGATGATTCGATCTGGTCATTGCCCGAAGAGAAACGCGAGCGTCAGGCGCTGGCGGACGTTCAGCGCGATCTCGCCATCGGTGCGGACCGCTTGGCGCAGACGCCCTACGCCGTACGGGGCTGAAAGCCGTCAGCGATCGACCGGCGTCGTCGTTGTGCGAGGGCCGCGCCTCAGCAGCTTGCGTCCCGTCAGCATGGCGCGTGCAAGATTTTCACGCTGCAGCCGGCTGACCAGCACGACACCGGCGACGTGCAGCACGACGAGCGGGATCAGGAGATACGACGTCGCCTCGTGGGTGTCCTCGACCCACCAGATGCCGAAGAAGCGCACGGTCACCTGCATCGCGCCGGTGGCGGCGGAGACGATGAGCAGCAGTAGCAGCGCGAGCTGCATCGCGGTCCCGGCGGGGTTGAGGCCGAGATAGCGTCCGGTCCTGCCGCGCCGCAGATTCCACAAATAGGCCGGCGTGGCGCGCAGCCGGACACCGAGGCTGCGAAAGCGCGAATGGCGTGTGCCGAGTACGCCCCAGACCAAACGAAAAGCGAGCAGTCCGAGGATCGCGTAGCCTGCAAGCCGGTGCAGGCCGTCATGGACGTTCGGCGTCACCCAGGCGACCAGCACCAGTATTGCCAGCATCCAGTGCCATAGGCGCAAGGGAAGATCCCAGACCTGCACGGTCTCGGCAGGGTCTGGGTCTCGCAAGCTGGCTCTGGGGTTCGTCCCGTGCATGGTCATCACGTCGCGTCATGCAGAGCTGCACGACGCCACGTCGTTCCAACTACTTGGCGATCGTATGCTTCAGGCTGAGATCCTCCGGGCTGTAGAACAGCTCGTACAGCTTGCCGCCCTTGACGCCGTAGACCTCGTAGCAGCTGCCCTCGACCTTGGAACGGCGCACCTCGTAGCCGGCGTCCTTGGCCTTCGCCTCGGCCTCGCTGGCCGGCTTCCACGACGCCTTGTCGAGCTTGGTGCAGTCCTTGTAGCCGTCGGCCATGGCCGGCGTGACGGCGGCGAAGCCAGCGAGTGCGACAGCGGCCGCAATGGTCAGTCTCATCAATCCCTCCAATGAGCAAATTCAAAACACGATGCATCGTGGGCTCAGTGGAGACGGCAATGGCGAGGAGCTGTCAACGGAGCGGCAGCTGGAATTGCTCTTAGAGCTCTTCCAGATTCGTGAGGGAGCTACGATTCAAGGGGCGCGATGAAAGCCGTCGCACCCGCGACGTTAAGTCTCGCTGATCACTTGAAGCCCAGCGCCGCATGCCAGACTGCCTCGAACTCGGAAGCCGAGATGTCGTGGGCGGCAAATCCGGGAACGGCATTGATTTCGGAGATGGTCGAAATCGGGCCCTCGGGCATCATGTCGCGCCAGTTGGCATGGGCGTAGCTGCAGGTTTCGAGACGGCTGTCGCCATACTTCCTGATCCACCGCAGCGGATAGCGATCACGGTCGAGTTCGCCATAGCACTCGATCTCAAAATCCTCGTCCCGGGGATTGATTGTGTGCATATAGCTGTCCGGCGGTCCAACGGAGGGCGGCGGTGGCAGGGCGCGCGGGTACTTGATGAAGTCGAGAGCAAATTGTTGACTTTCTGCCGGAGCTATCCAGCTCGTGTCATGCTCCGTCAGCGCAAGCGTCCTAAGGATTTCGGTGAGCAATACGGCAACCCCATGTGTGGCGAGCTCGAAGCCCTCGATGTAGGCCGTCGGCCCCCTCCCGCCGTGATGTTCGATCGCGTGACGCAGCTCCATGAGAAGAATAATGCGACCTGAGGCGAGCCTGAGCAGCACGCCCGATGCTTCGCCGAGGCAGTCCTCGTCCCAGGTCTCGACGGTCCAGCCATGGTTCGCTGCCAGATCGGCAAGCCGCCGCGACATGGTCACGATCGGCATGTCGACGTTCGGAAAGCGATAGTCAAAGACCTGTTCGACGGGCGGCATGGCAGAGGGCTCGCTATTGATCCATCGTCGCGAGCGCGGCGCGATCGGGGTATCGCATAGGACGGGAAGGATCTCTGCCATGAGGATATCTGTCAATCTGGGACTGGTCATGCAGGTGACGGAGCCCGGCCACGACGAAGCGAAAGAAGCCGATTACGCGATTGCTCTGTCCGGCGTGGACGTCAACCATCTGGACGCCGTCGTCACGATCTGACACAAATATGCGATGACCTCTCGCGTCCACATTGCAGCCGCTGCCATTCGCAGCCGAATTACCGACCCGGCCTGATCCGTCGGGCCGGGCGAGTCTGCCTGTGAACATCGTCCGTGAACGTCCTAGGCGTCCGAGGCGGCGCCGCGCGTGAGGTCTGCATCCATGTCTCCCAACCCACCCACGCTGCACCTCGTGTGCGGCAAGATCGCCGCTGGCAAATCGACGCTCACGGCCGAGCTAGCCCGGCGCCCGAGCACCGTCGTGGTCGCGGAGGATGAATGGCTGGCGCGGCTCTATCCCGGTGAGCAGACCACCCTGGCCGACTACGTACGCAATTCGTCACGGCTCCGTGCCGTGATGGGGCCGCATGTGGTGGCGCTGCTGCGCGCCGGCGTCTCGGTCGTGCTCGACTTTCCCGCCAACACGGTCAAGAGCCGCGCCTGGATGCGCGACCTGTTCGAAGCGGCCGGCGCGCCGCATCGGCTGCACCATCTCGACGTGCCCGACGAGGTCTGCAAGGCGCGGCTGCGCGCGCGCAACGCGGAGGGGCGCCACGCCTTTACGGTCACCGACGAGGAGTTCGATCTGTTCACCTCCTACTTCGTGGCGCCCACGGCTGAGGAAGGATTCGACGTGATCGTACATCGGCCGTAACGTCGGGGAGGGGGAGATCGGGTCATGCGCACGGTGTCGGCGTTGCTCGCGGCGGTGGTGGTTGTGATGATGCGATTTGCTGTTGCCCAGCCGCTGACGGTCGATCCGGAGACGATCGTGCCGCTGCCGCCGGCGTTCGAGATCGAGCCGCCGGCGCCGGACGTCCCACCTGACATGGCGCGCTTTCTCGGCGCATGGATCGGCACCTGGCACGACGACCGCCACATCCTGGTGGTCGAGCGCATCCGCGCCGATGGGCGCGCGAATGTGGTGTTCGCGCAGTCGGACTCCGCGTTCTACGGCGCCAATCGCGAATGGTGGCGCGACGAGGCCGTGATCACCGACGGCGTGCTGGTGATGACCGGCTTTCGCATTTTCCGTTACGCGTTCGACGGTCCGGATCGGCTGTTCATGACGGCGACCCTCAAGAACGGCGGTGTCACCTCCGGCGCACTGGTTCGCGCTGACGCGGCGCACCTGGCCGCCGGCGCGCGGCCGGATGACTGGCCCTGGCCGGGCGAGCGGGTCTGGATCCCGCATCTCACGCTGCGGACGCCCGACGGCAGCCGGCCGATCAGGATGGAGGCGACCTATTACCCGCCACCGGGGCCGGGGCCGGCACCGCTCGCGATCTTCACCCACGGCTCCGATGTCGGCCGCAATCAGCTGCGCAGCTGGTCGTTCGCGACCGAGGCGCACTGGCTGCGCGACAACGGCTTTGCCGTGCTGACGTTCATGCGGCGTGGCCGCGGCCGCTCCGAGGGCATCAATGGCGAGGAGGATTTTGGCAGGGACCATGATGGCCATCTCATCGACGTCTCGGCCGGGGTGGCGCAAGCGGTCGAGGATCTGGACTCCGCGATCGCCTTCGGCCGCACCTTGCCGGGCGTGCGTGCCGGGCCGGTGCTGCTCGCCGGACAGTCGCGTGGCGGCTTTCTCGCCATGCATTATGCCGGCCTGAAACCCGCGGAAGTGATGGGTGTCGTGAATGTCGTCGGCGGCTGGTACCCTTACGGTCCCGTCACCACGCCGTACTACGCCAATGCCGGCCGCGGCGCCGCCGGCAAGGTGCCGCAGCTCTGGCTTTACGCCGACAACGACCGGCTCTATCCGGAGACGCTGATCAAGGAGTATCACGCGGCCTTCGCGGCCGCCGGCGGCACCGTCCGCTTCGAGCTGCTGCACGGCGTGCCCGGCGACGGCCATCTGCTGCGACTCTATCCCGACCGCTGGCGCGCCGTCGGCGATGCGTTCCTGGCGTCGCTCGCGAAGTAAGTGAGAGATTCTTATGAGAATAGTCGTCTATGCTCTGGTGCTCGCCTCCGGTCTTGGGCTGGCGCCACAGGCGCTCGCCCTTGATTGCGGGAAGGCGCAGCAGCCGGTCGACAAGACCATCTGTTCCACGCCGGCGCTGAAGAAGGCGGACGACGCCATGAGCGCCGCCTATTTCAAGCTGCTGCGCGAGACGACAGACCCTGATTTCCACGAGGCGCTGATTCGCAGCCAGCGGCGCTGGCTCAAGGTGCGGTCCGGCGGCGTCGATCGGTTCGGCGCCGCCGAGAGCGATCCTGACGCGCAACAGGATGACGCCAGCGTCCTATTGGGGTTCACGCGCAATCGGTTGGCCGAGCTGCAGTCCGGCAGGCTCATCCGCACCATGGAGCGACAGCGGGCCGCGGCTGCGAAGGACAGCGGTGGCGCTTTCGCCGGCTACGATACGGCCTGCTACGTCTTGCCGCCGCCTTACGGCCGCTGGAGTTTTTCATGCTTCAGCACAGCTCACCGCCAGCAGCATGACCGCATCTGCAGTGTGTCCACGGAGTGGGCCACCGGTCACATGACGGAATACCGGTATCTCAGCGTCGCGAAGGACGGCCGCCCGGTCCTTGTTGCAGGCTGCTCAGCTGGAGAATCCGACGTCGAGCGCTGCCCCGAGCCCGACGATGATGCCGAGGCGAAAGCGATCGCGCATTGGAATACGGCGCCTTCGAACGCGAGCTACGTTGCGCCTCGGCCCGACCAGCTCTGGAAATATGATCCCGATGTCGATCCGGAGCCCATTGCCGCTCCATGGATGCAGGACTGCCTGTTCGCGCCGGCGTTTCCGCCGCCGGGGCAGAGCCGATCGGCGCCGGCAGCCAAGCCGTGATGGCGGCCCAAGCTGCGCGGGCCGGCTTTAATCGCTTTCCAACCCGATCCTGAACCTCCGATTCTGCCGTCCCTTGTTGTCCACCTTGAGAATGCGCACCCGTCGCGCGTGCGCCGTCGAGACCAAGTGCGTGCCGCCGCAGGCCTGGCGGTCGAGGCCGTCGATGTCGACGATGCGGATCAGGCCGTCGGCCTTGGCGCGGCGGCGCGACCGATTTGGCGCGAAACAGCCCGGCGGTGGCTTGCGCGTCGTCATAGGGCATGTCGAAGGCGCGCACCGGGCGATCGTCGGAGATCGCGGCGTTCACGGCGTTCTCCACCGCGCGCAACTGTTCGGGCGCGACCTTGGGCAGGTCGAAGTCGATGCTGAACTCGTCGTTACAGGTCATGCGGACGCCGGTCAGCAGCGCGCCGTCGAACAGTGTGTAGACGGCGCTGTTGACGAGATGCGCCACGGTGTGCTGCTCGCTCATGCGCTGCCGGAACGCCGGATCGACGCGCAGCGCGATCGAGCCGTCCGGGATGGCGTCGTCACCGATCAGGTGCCAGATGCCTTCCGCGGTTGGCTCGAAGCCCGTGACGTCGCGGACGAGACCGTTCCATGTGATTTTGCCGCGGTCCGGCAGCTGGCCGCCGCCGCCGGGATAGAACGGCGAATGGGCCACCAGCACCGCGCCGGGGCGCGCGTCGAGCGCCGTGATGTCAAGCTCCAGCACGTCGGAATGATCGACGGCGTAGGGGCGGGGCAGGAAGTCGGTCATTCAAAGAGCCTCGTTTGCAGAGTAGCCCGGATGAGCGCAGCGACATCCGGGTTCACCGGGACGGCGCGTGAAACCCCGCATATCGCTGCGCTCATGCGGGCTACGAAGCCTCTCTGGACATACGCAGCATCGCCACTCTGCGCAAATTCCCCATCTTGCCCTTCACCGGCACGCCGCGACCGTGAACCACGCCATGCCGAACGCGCCGTCGTGCAGGCGGAGGCAGACGGTGTCGCCGGGTTGCAGCCGCTCATACAGCTCCTGCTGCACATGCGCGTCGGTCGGTGTCGCGAACGGGCCCCAGGGCTCCAGCGTGAGCTGATAGGTCGCAAGCCGGCTGTGGCCGAGATGCTTGGCGAGCACGCGACTGCGCAGCAGCGCCGGCGCGGAGTGGTCGAGCGCGGCGTTGAACTGGCCGAGCGCACCGAACGCATAGGCGCCGACGAACAAAGCGGCGAGCAGCAGCCGCCAGCCGCGCCGGCGCAGCTGGGTCTCGAACCGGGCGGCGACGATCAGGAAGATGATCGCGACCGCGATCGTAAAGGCCGTCAGCGGCAGCCAGCTGACGAGGTTGACGTCCGACAGCGTGCGCGCGGCGAGCGTGCCGGCCGCCACGATGCAGCCGGTGCCGAGATTGGCGCCGTAGCCCGAGCCGAGACCGATCCGGAACCGGTCGGGGAAGCGCAAGGTGAGGATCAGCGCCAGCAGCGGGACGATGGTGACCACTGCGATCAGCTGGCCGGCTGGAAAGCTCGGGAACAGCGACCAGGCCGCGAGTCCGATCGTGGCGATCGAAAAGCCGAGGCCGACGCGCTGCGCCTGCACACCGCTGCGGTCCCGGCTGTCGCCGGGCCTGTCGTCGCGCGGGTGGGGGTGGTCCATCGCCAGATCCGTCTCGAGGGTGTTCTCCGCTGATAGCGGAGGAGGGTTGACCGAATGCGAACGTGCCGCCGATTTGACAGCGACAGGCCGGGTTGCGACTGTCTACAGGCAAACCAAGAAGCTCGACCAGGGAACGCCAGGAAAACCTCATGTCAACTGAGCATGTCGACGTGCTGATCGTCGGTGCCGGGCTGTCCGGCATCGCCGCCGCCTATCATCTGCAGCACAAATGTCCGGGCAAGCGCTTCGCCCTCCTGGAGGGGCGCGGTGCGCTCGGCGGCACCTGGGACCTGTTCCGCTATCCCGGCATCCGCTCGGACAGCGACATGTACACGCTCGGCTATTCGTTCAAGCCGTGGACCGATCCGAAAGCCATCGCCGACGGGCCGCAGATCCTCAAATATGTCCAGGACACCGCGACCGAGAACGGCATCGACCGCCACATCCGTTTCAATCATCGCGTCCGCCGCGCCTCGTGGTCGAGCGCGGACGCACGCTGGACGGTCGAGGCCGAGCGGCAGACGGCGCAGGGCACGACGGAAACCGTGTCGATGACATGCGGCTTCCTTTTCATGTGCTCCGGCTACTACCGCTATGAGAAAGGCTATCTGCCGGACTTCAAGGGCATGGCCGATTTCAAGGGCCGCATCGTGCATCCGCAGGCCTGGCCCGCCGACCTCGACTATGCCGGCAAACGCGTCGTCGTGATCGGCTCCGGTGCGACGGCGGTGACGCTGGTGCCGGCAATGGCCAAGACCGCGGCGCACGTGACGATGCTGCAGCGCTCGCCGACCTATGTCGTGTCGCGCCCGGCGCAGGATGCGCTCGCCAACAAGCTGCGCGAGCACCTCCCGGCTGGTCTCGCCTATCATCTGATCCGCTGGCGCAACGTGCTGTTCGGGATGTATTTCTTCCAGCTCAGCCGCCGCAAGCCGCAGCGGGTCAAGCAGCTGATATTAGGGGGCGTGCGCGCCGCGCTTGGCCCCGACTACGACGTCGCCACCCATTTCACGCCGCGCTACAACCC
Organism: Bradyrhizobium oligotrophicum S58; assembly: GCF_000344805.1. Lineage (NCBI taxonomy): Bacteria > Pseudomonadati > Pseudomonadota > Alphaproteobacteria > Hyphomicrobiales > Nitrobacteraceae > Bradyrhizobium > Bradyrhizobium oligotrophicum. The sequence goes on from NC_020453.1 coordinate 2,782,057, forward strand.
GTGGGACCAGCGGTTGTGCCTGGTGCCGGATGGCGACCTGTTCAGGACCATCCGCGAGCAGCGGGCGTCGGTGGTGACAGCCGGGATCGACACGTTCACCGAGCGCGGCCTGCGCCTCTCCGACGGCCGCGAGCTCGAGGCCGAAATCGTGGTGACCGCGACGGGGCTGGTGCTGCAGGTTCTCGGCGGCATCGAGGTCGTGGTCGACGGCCGCACGGTCGATTTTGCCAAGACGCTCAACTACAAGGGCATGATGTATTCCGACGTGCCCAACATGGCGGCCACCCTCGGCTACACGAACGCATCGTGGACGCTGAAATGCGATCTCACCTGCGAATATGTCTGCCGTCTCCTCAACTACATGGATCGCCATGGCTATCGCCAATGCGTGCCGCACAACGACGACACCACCGTCACGCCGCTGCCGTCGCTGAGCTTCAGCTCCGGCTATGTGCAGCGCTCGATTGCCGACCTGCCCAAGCAAGGCTCGAAGCGGCCGTGGCGGCTGTACCAGAACTACGCGCTGGATATCGTCTCGCTGCGGTTCGGCAAGGTCGATGATGGGGTGATGCGGTATTCGTGAGGCGTGCGCCGGCCGAGAATCGTCTGCTTGGCAGCGAACTCGGGCCTCATGGTTCGAGACGGCGCTGCGCGCCTCCTCACCATGAGGGGCGGGGGGGGGGCCGTCTCGCCAGAAAATCTCGCTACAAAGTCGATCCTCATCCTGAGGAGCCCGCCGGAGGCGGGCGTCTTGAAGGATGGCCGCAGTGACGGTGTGAGCGCCTCGCTGCTTGGTGCAACTGTCCGCATTGCTCGATGCCGCAATGATCACCGCTCCGGCGTCCCCTCCCGCAGCGGCGCGCGGCTGAGGTCGTTGGCGGCGGCGATGGCCTTCTGCAGCAGGCGGGTCAGCTGGGTTGCCTCGGCCTCGCTGAGGCCGCGCACCATCAGCCGCTGCGCGGCTTCGACGGCTGGCGTGACCGCCGCCAAAGTTTGCTGGCCGTCCTCCGTGATCAGCAGTTCACGTGAGCGGCGGTCGCGCGCGCTCGCCTGGCGCACGACGAGGCCTTTCTGCGCGAGACGGTCGATCACCCCGGTGATGGTGGTGCGGTCATAGGCGATCAGGCCGGCCAAAGTGATCTGGTCGATCGCCGGGTTGGCCGCAATTGCCGCCAGGGCCGCATATTGCACCGGCGTCAGGTCGAAGCCGGCCGCCTCCACCTCCGCCAGGAACACCGCCACCGCGATCTGCTGAAACCGGCGCGCCAAGTGCCCCGGCATCTCCCGCATTTCGGTCAAATCGAATCTCCTGCCTCTGCTTGACAAGCATACTGATGATCAGCATACTGATCAATAGGGAAGAGCGAGAGAGGGTGGTCACGTGCAGTTTCATCTGAATGGATTCCAGCCGGGTGATCCCGAGATCTTCGATGCGGCCGAGCGCGTGGCGAGCCAGGGCGCTTCCGGTCCGTTGCCGGCCGAGGTGGATGTGCTGATCGTCGGCTGCGGGCCGGCGGGTCTCAATCTCGCGGCGCAGCTGTCGGCTTTCCCCGGCATCAGGACCTGCATCGTCGAGCAGAAGCCGGGCCGGCTGCTGCTCGGCCAGGCCGACGGCATCGCCTGCCGCACCATGGAGATGTTCCAGGCCTATGGCTTCGCCGAGCGGGTGCTGAAGGAGGCGTGCTGGATCAACGAGACCACGTTCTGGAAGCCGGACGATGCGAACAGTGCGCACATCGCGCGCAGCGGCCGGGTGCAGGATGTCGAGGACGGCCTGTCGGAGATGCCGCATGTGGTGCTCAACCAGGCGCGGGTGCACGACTTCTTTCTCGACGTCATGCGCCGCTCGGCGGGCAGGCTCGAGCCGCATTATGCGCGCCGGCTGCGCGATCTCCAGGTCGATCCGGCCGCAGGCGCTGACGAGCGCGCGGTGACAGCGACCTTCGACCGCATCGATTCTGATCATGAAGGCCAGGTCGAGACCATCCGCGCGCGCTACGTCGTTGGCTGCGACGGTGCGCGCAGCACCGTGCGCAAGGCGATCGGCCGCGAGCTGCATGGCGATTCCGCCAATCACGCCTGGGGTGTGATGGACGTGCTCGCGGTGACCGATTTTCCCGACATCCGCTTCAAGTCGCTGATCCAGTCGGCCAAGGACGGCAGCCTGCTGGTGATCCCGCGCGAGGGCGGCTATCTCGTCAGGCTTTATGTCGAGCTCGCCAAGCTGGACGTCGGCGAACGTGTCGCCGGCCGCAACATCACGGTCGAGACGCTGATCGAAAAGGCGCAGCGAATTCTTGCGCCTCATACGCTCGACGTGAAGGAGGTCGCCTGGTGGTCGGTCTATGAGATCGGCCAGCGCATCACCGACAAGTTCGACGACGTGCCGGAGGCCGAGGTCGCAACACGGCTGCCGCGCGTCTTCATCGCCGGTGACGCCTGCCATACCCACAGCCCGAAGGCAGGGCAGGGCATGAACGTGTCGATGCAGGACACGTTCAATCTCGGCTGGAAGTTGGCCGCCGTGCTGGGCGAGCGGTGCGGGCCGCAGCTGTTGCACAGCTACTCGGCCGAGCGCCAGGCGATCGCGCAGGAGCTGATCGATTTCGATCGCGAATGGGCCGCGATCCTGGCGTCTGCCGCCAAGCAGGGCGGCGCCGACGCAGCAAAGACCCAGGACTATTTCGTCCGCCACGGCCGCTACACCGCGGGCACCGCGACGCACTATCGGCCCTCGCTGCTGACCGGCGATGCGACGTTTCAACAGCTCGCACCGGGTTTCGTGATCGGCAAGCGCTTCCACTCGGCGCCCGTCATTCGCCTCGGCGACGCCAAACCGGTGCATCTCGGGCACGTCGTTCAGGCTGACGGCCGTTTCCGCATTTTCGCATTCGCAGGCGCTGAGAACCCGGCCGCGCCGGAGTCCGCCATCCGCCGCTTGTGCAAATTCCTCGGCGAGCAGGCGGCCTCACCGCTGCGGCGCTACACGCCCGAGGGGGCCGACATCGATGCCGTGATCGACCTGCGCGCCGTGTTCCAGCAGGCACATCGCGAACTCGCCCTCGAGACCATGCCGGAGCTGTTGCTGCCGAAGAAGGGGCGCTACGGGCTGATCGACTACGAGAAGATGTTCTGTCCCGATCTCAGGAGCGGCCAGGACATCTTTGCGCTGCGCGGCATCGATCGTGCCGCCGGGTGTATGGTCGTCGTGCGTCCCGACCAGTATGTCGCCGACGTCATGCCACTCGACGACGTCGGCAGGCTTGTGGCCTATTTCGACGGTTTCATGCTGCCGGTCCGCTGAGCGGGCGAAGAAGGTAAACGAAATGCAAATCGTGCTGCCGGATTCCCGGACCTCGCGCTAGCCAGATCCCAATGTTTCCTCGCTACAAGCGAGGTCTCCGGATGGACGATTAAGTGGGTGAGATGTTGATGTTGGCGAACCGTCGCAAAAGCGAACGTCGGCTGTGCAAGAGGATCGCGAAGATTCACTACGGCAATGGCAGCCTGCCACGTGACTGCACGGTCACGGATATTTCCGCCGGCGGCGTCAAGGTGATCGCCGAATTCGTCGAGATTCCCCCGCAATTCACGATCGTTTTCGCGCCTGACCATCAGCGCAAATGCCGGCTGGCCTGGCGCATCGGCTGCGAGTTCGGCGCCGAATTCATCGATTGAGGCGCGCGCCGGTCGCGCCTGCTTAACGGGACCTTAGGGTTAATCTGCCAGCCTCTCGGGCATCTGGTCCCGAGATAGTTCAGTTGCATGCGTACCCGGCCATCCTGCTCTCCATCTTTGTTGCGGCCGGCGGCGTTCGCGCTGTCGTTTGCGGTCGTGCTGCTCGGCCTCGGTGCCTGCCAGACCACCGATCTCCAGGAGGTCACGGGGGCGCTGGGCGGCAATGCCGAGAAGAGCCGGCCGGCGACCAGCGATCCGCGCGCCGAACTCGCCGAGCTGCGCGAGCGTTTTCGCGCCACGCCGAACGATCCCGAAATCGCGCTCCGCTATGGCAGCGCGCTGCGTGCCACCGGACAGCGCTCGCAGGCTGTCGCCGTGCTGGAGCAGGCGACCATCGCAAGTCCAGGTAACAAGGTGCTGCTCGCGGGCTACGGCCGGGCCTTGGCCGACAACGGCAATTTCCAGCAGGCATTCGACGTGCTGAGCCGGGCGCATTCGCCCGAGGATCCCGACTGGCGCATTCTCTCCGCGCAGGGGGCCACGCTCGATCAGCTCGGCCGCAACGAGGAGGCGCGGCAGTACTACGCCACCGCGCTGAAGATCGCGCCTGATGATCCTTCGGTGCTGTCCAATCTCGGTCTGTCCTATGCGCTCTCCAGCGAGCTGCCGAAGGCCGAGGAGCAGCTGCGCAAGGCGGCCGCGCAGCCGGATGCGAGCCCGCGGGTCAGGACCAATCTCGCCGTGATCGTCGGCCTCCAGGGCCGCGCGAGCGAAGCGGAGAGCATCGCGCGGACGGGGCTGCCGCCGGAGCAGGCCAGCGCCAATGTCGCCTATGTGAAGCGCATTCTCGAGCGCCGGAAGATCGCGCAGCGCGAGCTGTCGCCGCGCCGCGACCGCCCTGTGGCAGGCGAGCCGGACAAGGCGCTGGCGCGGGCGCTCAGCCGCACCGACGATTGAACATTACTTCGCGCCGAGGAGTCTGGCGATCGGCGCCAGCAGCGAGCTGCGCTGCGGCTTCGGATCGATCCGGCCGGTCATCCGGTTCGCGATGTCGAGAAACAGTTTCGGCGTGCGATTGAGCGCCGCGACTTCGGCGATCATCTGGCCGTTGTTGGCGGCGGTGCCGAACAGCTTGCAGTCGAACGGAATGATCGCGACCGGCTCGGCCTCGACGGTCTTGGCGAAGCGCTTCAGATCGATCTCGGGCCGCTTCGGCATGCCGACCTGGTTCAGGCAATACAGCGGCGGCCGGTCGTTGGGCCGCGAGGATTTCAGCACGCTCAGCAGGTTCTTGGCGTTGCGCAGGTTGGCCAAATCGGGCTCGGCGACCACCAGGATGTCGTCGGCATTGATCAGCGCGTGCCGCGTCCAGGCCGACCATTGGTGCGGCACGTCGAGCACGATGCACTGCTGGGTCATGCGCAGGGTATCGAAGATCGCATCGAACGCATCGGCGCCGAAATCATAGACGCGCTCCAGGGTGGCGGGCGCGGCGAGCAGGTTCAGATGCTCGGTGCATTTGGCGAGCAGGCGCTCCATCAGCGCGGTGTCGGGCCTGTCAGGCTGGAACACCGCGTTGGCGATGCCCTGCAGCGGATCCTGGTTGTAGTCGAGGCCGGCGGTGCCGAACGCCATGTCGAGGTCGATGACGACGGAATCTAGCGTCAGGTCGCGCGCCATGCTCCATGCGATGTTGTGCGCGACGGTCGAGGCGCCGACGCCGCCCTTGGCGCCGACCACGGCGATGATGCGGCCGGTGATGACGGCCTCCGACGCCGAGAACAGGCTGCAGATCGAGCGGATGATGTCGATGGTCTCGACCGGGCCGACCACGTAGTCGTTGACGCCGCGCCGGACGAGCTCGCGATAGGCGACGCCGTCGCTCATGCTGCCGATCAGCACCACGCGGGTGCCGGGATCGCAGACGCTGGCGAGATCGTCGAGCCCGCCGACAATGTCGCCGCCGGGCTTGGTCTCCAGCACGATCACGTTGGGCGTCGGCTGCGAATGATAGGTCTCGATGGCGCGCGGCATGCCGCCCGCCTTGATGGTGATGTGCGCCTTGCCGAGCCGGCGGTCCTGGCTGGCCGCCAGGATCGCCGCCGAGGTCTGGTCGGTTTCGCAGAACGCCTGCACCGAGATGCGCGGCACCGGCGCGATGTGATCGTCGAGAGCCGGGCCGCTCGGCCCGGGCTGCTCATCCTGGCTCTGACGGGACGCGTTGATCATTTGCCTGTTTCGCTGAGCTTGGCCTTGTCGGATTCCGGATAGGCCACGGCGGTCGACTCGCCCTTGCGGTACTTCTCGAACAAAGCGGAGCGGCGCGGCGTGTAGGCGGCCATCTCCGAGCGCGGCTGCTCGAGATCCGCCGGATTGTCGATCATCGCAGCCAGATTGCGCTGCGTGGCACAGCCGAAATTCTGGTAGTGCAGATTGTTGCTGTAGCCGGGATTGTTGATGTTCGGCCCGAGATCATCCGGCCACAGGCCGCAGGGGCCGGCGACCGCGGCGATCTTCGGATAGCTCAGCCGGATCACCGCGAGCTGCCGCGGATCATCGGGCATGGTGTTGCGCATCGTGATCGCGTGAGAGGGAACGCCGCCGGCGGTCAGCGTGGCGCGGATCTCGCGATAGGCGTCGGCTGCGGCGCGGGCATTCGGCGTGCCTGCCGGCACCTCCGCCACGATCCCGCCGGTGCCTTCGCGCAGCCACGAGCGGGCGAGGCCTACGACGTCGGCGCGCTGCTGATAGGTCAGGCCGCCGCGGCCGTTGCCGACGAAGATGACCGTCGACTGCCGGCCTTCCTCGATCGCGATCGGATGGCGGACCTTGTAGTCATCCGGGATCGTCGCGACGACTTCGCCCGTCGTGTAGTTGCAGGCGCCGAGCGTCAGCGCGAGGCCGGTGAGTACGCCGAGCCGGCGCCAAGCGCGCCCGTTTTTAGCTGCAGAAGATCCCGACATGTCCGTTTCCCCCGTCCCCGTGATCTCGCCGTCTCAGTCGATGATGAAGCCGAAGCCGGCCGGCTGGCCGGTCGCCGCATCGACCCGCGCGGCGATGCCGTAGAGCCGGTTCATGCGGCCGAGCAGCGCCGATTCCGCGTCCGTCGCCGGTGCAAAGCCGTCATCCGGCCGCGACAGCTCCTTCTGCGCCACCGCGCGCACGACATAGGGCGTCACCATCACCATCAGCTCGCTCTCGTCGTTGACATAGTCCTGGCTGCGGAACAGCTGGCCGAGGATCGGCAGCTGGTTCAATCCAGGCAGTCCGTTGACCGCCTGCTTGGTCTGGTTCTGAATGAGCCCGGCCATCGCCATCGAGCCGCCGGACGGAATCTCCAGCGTGGTCTCGGCGCGACGGGTGCGGATGGCGGGAATGGTGATCGAGTTGGTCGTGCTCGACGACAGCGCCTGCGACACCGTGATCGCGTTGTCGTTGGAGAGCTCGGAGACCTCGGTCATGACGCGCAGGCTGATGCGGCCTTCGCTCAGCACCACCGGCGTGAAGTTCAGCGAGATGCCGAATTTTTTGTAGGTGACCTGGGTGGTGCAGACATGGGTGGTGGGGTCGCAGGCATAGCCGCCGGGAATGGGGAATTCGCCACCGGCGATGAAGGTCGCGGATTCGCCTGAGATCGCGGTCAGGTTCGGCTCGGCGAGGGTCTTGACGACACCCGCGGTTTCCATCGCGCGCATCGTCGCCGAGACCGACGACAGCCCGCCGCCGGTGACGTTCATGCCGTTGCCCGACACCAGCGACTTGCCATAGGCGGTGAACGGGTTGCTGTTGTTGAAGTTCACGACCGCCGTGCCGTAGGTCATGCTGGCGCTGAGATCGATGCCGAGCTGCTTGACGATCTCGCGGCGGACCTCCGACACGTTGACCTTCAGCATCACCTGGTCGCGGCCGCGCACGACGATCGAGTTGACGACCTTCTCGGTGCCGCCGACCAGCCGCGCCGCGATCTCGCCGGCCTGCTGCGCCTCGACCGGGCTCGACACCGAGCCGGTCAGGAGCACGCCGTCGCCGACGCCGTCGATCTTGACGCCCGGAATGCTCTGGCTCAGCGCCTGGCGCACGCCGTTGAGATCGCGCTTGATCGCGATGTCATAGGCTGCGACCTGCTGGCCCTCGCCATCGAAGAACACGACGTTGGTCTGGCCGACGGCCGCGCCGATGATGTAGGCGCGCCGCGCCGAGCGCACGACGGCGTTGGCGATCTTGGGATCGGCGACCAGCACGTCCTTGACCTCCTGCGGGAAGTCGACGACGACCGATTTGCCGATGCCGAGCGAGAGGTAGCGAACCTTGGACGAGCCGACGGAAACGACCGGCGTGTCCAGCCTGTCCTCGGCGGCCTTCACCGGCGCGAGCGCCGGATTGAGCACCAGAGCTGCGGCTGCCGACATGGATAGCGCGCGGACGAGCCACGTCCCGATCTTCGCGCGTTGATGCCCACCCATCATCTTCCCCGTCCTTTCGATCACTTCTGCGCCGTGAGCGAGCTCGTGATCCCATAGCGAATGATCTCGATGGCGCTGCCCCGCCGCGCCATCTGCGTCTCGGTCTTGTTGGTCTCGCCTGCGTTGACGTCGGCGATGCTGCGCAGCGCCAGCGCCAGCGAGCCGGACTGCCGCGCACGTGCCAGCGTCTCGGCCTGCTCGGGCTTGAGCTCCAGCGTCACGGTCTTGCCGACGACGTTGTTCTGGCCTTCCTTCTCCTTTGGCGCCTGGTCGATCGCCAGCACGCGAACATTGGAGAGAATGATTTCCGAGCTGACGAAGTCGGCGGCGCCCGGCCTGTCCGGGTTCTTGTCGCGCTTCGACAGAATGACGTCGACGCGGTCGTTCGGCAGGATGAAGCCGCCGGCGCCGGTCTCCGGCGAGATCTCGGTGGAGATCGCGCGCATCCCGGCCGGCAGGATCGCCGCCATGAAGCCCGAGCCGTCGGACTTGACCAGCTTCTGCTCGCGGATGGGCTCGCCGATCACGAACGGCGCGCGCGCGATGCTGCCGACGAGCTGGCTTGCAGCCTCCGGCCGATCACCGCGGCGAATGAAGATGTTGCTCGCGGCTTCCGGCCAGGTCTGCCACACCAGATCGCCGGGCTTGATCGGCTGCCCCAGCCCGATGTCGCCCTTGGCCACCAGCACGTCGACGGTCGGCAGCTGCACGACGGGCGCCACCGGCGCCTGCGGCTGGCCCTCGGAGTTGCTGACGAGATAGGCCGCAACGCCGCCCGCGCCGAGAGCGATGGTTAACACCACGATGCGTGCGGTCATCATACGCGTGACTACTCTGCTTACTCATACGCCGGGACGAACGCGCGAGCCGACTGACAGCCGTTCCCCTCACTTACGACTAAGCAGCAATGGTATAAGCGATATTGCACACAGCCCGCTGCAAAGGCTGCCGGGCGGAACGATTGCACAAGTGGTGAACAGGTTGTTAGCGAGGCGATAGCGTAACGACGCGAATGTGTTAGCTGTTTGTGCGCAGCGCGCTTGCGCGGGGAAGTAGTCCGACTAGCAACCCAAGCCGACCGCCGGTTGCGGCGCATCCCGCCGACACGATGAGTTCTGACCGGCGTGATGCCGTCGGGACGGCGCGCCGGGGGTTCGCTAGCGCAGCCGCGGAGAGGTCGGGCCGGGGGCAGTCCCCGTATTCGGACGGCCTCGCATTTTCAGGAAGCGGAAACGGGTTGGCCATACGATTCCGTTGGGCGGGATTTCCATTCAAACTATTCAGAGTTCCTTAGCGTTTTGCGCGCACGGTCCGCGCATGACGGCTGGTATCTATCTACGCGATATAATACGCCCAAAAATGCACGCAGAAATTGCAATTCGCGTGCCGCGCTGCCTTGGGAGCAGGGCGATGGCCGGCCGGGGGATGTTGGTTGGTTCAAGGGGAGGCGTGCAATGTCAGTTGCCCGATTCCTGAGGCAGCGCGCCGTCAGGATTCAGACGGCGGGGTCCTACACACTTCCGAACTGGTATGATCCGCAGGGGCGGCTGCGATCCTTCGCCTGTCGGACGACACGCGTATCGCCGTTTCGTGCGCTGCTGGACGTGCCCGTCGTCGGCAAGGTCGGCGATCGGCTGACGTCGTATTTCCGCGAGTTCGGGACGTTCGAAGGCGAGATCAGCGACACCGTCCATGGCGGCTTCCTGCTCGAGCTCGAGATGACGCGCGCGGAGCGCGCCAGGCTCGCCGAGAAGCTCGTCTGGCTGGAGAAGAAGCAGAAGGATCCGACGGTCCGCGACGCCCGGCGCGAGGCGCGCTTCGTGCCGGACTCGCCGCATTCCGCGCTGACGCTGGCGGACGGCCGCTGCATTCCGTGCTTCGTGATCGACGCCTCGATGTCGGGGGCGGCGGTGTCGGCGGCAGTCCAGCCGGAGATCGGAACGCCGCTCGCCGTCGGCGGCTGCGTTGGCCGCGTCGTCCGGCATTTTCCCGACGGCTTCGCCGTCAGGTTCGTCGATCACCTGGGAAGCACGAACGAGCTCGAGCGCCGCGTCATCACGCCGCCGATCCGCCCGCGCCAGAGGCTCGCCGCCCACGCCGGCGATGGCCGGATCGAGACGCCCGAGGATTTCTTCCTGGTCTGACCACGTCGCTCGAGGACGGTTCGACCCGCGAAGCCCGGCATGCGCGGTTTCGCGTATTTGGCGCGGGCTGGAATCGAGGCATGGAACTGGCGGCCCCTGCGCACGGTTAACGCGGTGTTAAGCGACATCGTGAACCCTTGGCGTGCCGGGTTCGCATGCTTAGGGAGGACCAGTCCCATGGAAGCCCAGAAGACCGCGGTGGATGCCGTCGTCATCCTGACCGGCTGCGATCGCGATGCCGCGGCCGCTTTCATCAGGCGCATGTACCAGTCTGGCGTCAGGGATCCCAAGCGGCTGACCTTCAAGGGGCTGCAGGAGATGGCCCGAGGCTAGCGCGATCGCCCATCCCCGGGCGGCACTGTTGCAGCCGGGTCACGCCCTGAGAACTTCAACTCCGGTTGTGCTCACAACCCCTGCGCGCAGGGATGCGGTCGGCCGCACTTGCGGCTAGATTGAGGCCCTTGCGGCTGGCATCAGAGCACCATCTTCGATCTCGCCCAGAAGGCGATATGGTTCTGCGCAACACGCTCTGAGCGGCCGGTTATGGGACCCGGAGATGCTGAGACAGCTTTTTGCACCCCAGCTCGTTGGCCTCTACATCCTGATCGGCGCAACGATCTACGTTCACTACCGCGGCAAGGAGCGGCTGCGCTTCGCGCGCCAGCTCGGGGATCACTCGACCTATCTCGCCCCCTATAACGTGCTGATGTATGCCGGCTCGGCCGTGCCGAACACGCCGGTCATCCCGGTCGAGCAGTTTCCGGAGCTGAAGACGCTGACCGACAATTGGCAGGAGATCCGCGAGGAGGCGGTGCGCCTGTTCGACGAGGGCTTCATCCGCGCCGCCGCCGCGAACAATGATTGGGGCTTCTACTCGTTCTTCAAGAGCGGCTGGAAGCGCTTCTATCTGAAATGGTACGACGACTTCCTGCCCTCGGCGCGCACGCTGTGCCCGAAGACGGTGGAGCTTCTGAACGCGATCCCGACCGTGCACGGCGCGATGTTCGCGATGCTGCCGCCCGGCGGCAAGCTCGGCGCCCACCGCGACCCCTTCGCCGGCTCGCTGCGCTATCACCTGGGGCTGGTGACGCCGAACTCCGACAAGTGCCGCATCCTGGTCGACGGCGTGCCCTGCGTCTGGCGCGACGGCGAGGCCTTCATGTTCGACGAGACCTTCCTCCACAGCGCCGAGAACGCGACCGACGTCAACCGCATCATCCTGTTCTGCGACGTCGAGCGCCCGATGAAGCTCGGTTTCATGACCTCAATCAACCGCTGGGTCAGCCACCACATCGTCAAAGCCTCGGCCACGCAGAACGTCGAGGGCGAGCATGTCGGCGTGCTGAACAAGGTGTTCGGCAAGCTGTATGAGTTTCATTTGGCCACACGCAAGGTGAAGGCGTGGAACAGGACGGTGTACTACACGGCGAAGTACACGCTGACGGTGGTGATCGTGGGTGCGATCGTGGTGTCGGCGTTTCGGTGAGGTAGGGGTAGAGTAGGGCGGATTAGCGGAGCGTAATCCGCCGTCTTCGCTCGGGGACGAATGACCACTCGCATTTTGGTGAAGATTTTTGCCCGTCGCCCAAATCACCTCTCCCTCGCCAGTTCCTGTCAATATGTTCTGAAAAACATAAATCTCTTGGCCGCGTCCCCAAATCAGCATTACTGTCCCGTCCATCCCGTTGCACGGTAGGGGACGGTTCGCGGTCGTCACGGACGTTGGCAGCGGGATGCGGTGGACGCGGGCGGGCGCAGTGCTGTTGGCACGGACGAACGTCGGCTCGCGGACGGTGAAGGCGTGTGGTTCTGATACTCCGACGCTAGTATCAACTTGGCGACGACGCCTAACGGCGTCGCGCTGGGGATGGTGGCCAGAAAGCCCGGTGCACCAGGAAGAGCGCGCTATAGCCTGTTAAAACCATCGCGCGGGGAGGGCCGGGTGTGTTCGGCCAGACCTGTGGTACCTGCCGCCTGCATTTTTTTCGCAGGCGGGCCACGGGCGCGGCCAGCGCCCGGCCTTCCCTGCGCCCTCCATCTGGAGAGGGCGGGAATTGGAGCATAGCTCGGGCGCGCAATGCGTCGCGAGAGCGTGGATGCTCGTTCCCTGGATCAGCCCGATGCTGTTTGAGATTGTGGATCAGATGATGCCGCTTGCGTGATGGCGAGCGCGGCGACGTTTGCGCCGAAGGGCGTAGGTGGAAGCCATCCAGAGTCCTCGTGACGCCCTGGAGCGCTTCGCTGCGCTCGCAACGACGGCGGACGCGGCGCGCCGCGCGGGCGGTGAGCTCCCCTCCCCCTTGCGGGGAGGGGTTGGGGGTGGGGGTCCCCGGGCGCTGACCTGAGTTGAAAGCGCGTCGCCGTGTCCCGAATGGTGGTGCTTCGGATGCGCGAGGAAGCCGGTTCGATCGAACCGCGCTGGAACGTCGATGTGAGAGTGAGGACGCTGCGCGAGTTCTTCTTGGTTCATCGAGAGAGCGGGACTCGTGGACCGCCACCCCCGCCCCCTCCCCGCAAGGGGGAGGGGAGTCGACTGCCTGTGCGGCGGATTTTGTGCGTGGCCTTGTGCAGGACGACCCATGAAAGCATGACGACCAATGAAAAAGGCCGCGCTGGGCGCGGCCTTTTTTGTAGATCGAAGTGCGAGAAGCGTCGGCGCCCCGTTACTTCGCCGCCGGCCCGATCGACACCTTCAGCGTGCCGACGCCGTCGACGCCGCATTCGATCTTGTCGCCGGCGACGATCGCCGCGACGCCGGCGGGGGTGCCGGTCATGATGATGTCGCCGGCGGCGAGTTCGACCTGCTGGGACAGCTTCCAGATGATCTCGGGCACGTTCCAGATCAGCTCGGAGAGGTCGCCGGTCTGCCGCTCGGTGCCGTTGACCGACAGCCAGATCTTGCCCTTCGACGGGTGGCCGATCTTGGCCGCGGGCACCACAGCGGAGCAGGGCGCGGAATGGTCGAACGACTTGCCGACCTCCCAGGGGCGCTGCATCTTGCGGGAGGCGAGCTGCAGGTCGCGGCGGGTGAGGTCGATGCCGACGGCGTAGCCGTAGACGTGGTCAAGCGCCTTGTCGGTCGGAATGTTGAGGCCGCCGCTCTTGAGCGCCACCACCAGCTCGACTTCGTGATGCATGTCCTGGGTCAGCGGCGGGTAGGGGATCACGGCGCCGTCCGGCTCCAGCATGTCGGCATGCTTTGCGAAGAAGAACGGCGGATCGCGCTCGTCATTGCCCATCTCGCGGATGTGCTCGAGATAGTTGCGGCCGACACACCAGATGCGGCGGACCGGAAAGACGCCGGCCTCGCCGACGACGGGGAGGGACGGCTGCGGCAAGGCCGGGATGACGGTGGAGGCGCTCATGAAAGGATCTCGGTGCGGTGGGACGGACGATCAGGACGTGGCGGCCAGGGGAATGACGACGGGCCCCATGTCGCGCTGTTGCAGGCGGAAGAACGAAGCATAGCGGCCGCCACGGCGCAACAGATCGTCATGCCGGCCGCGCTCGACGATCTCGCCGGCCTCGACCACCAGGATGGCGTCGGCGTTCATGATCGTGTGCAGGCGATGTGCGATGACGATGGTGGTGCGGTTCTGGCAGAGATGCTCGATCGCCTCCTGCACCTGGCGCTCCGACTCGGAATCCAGCGCCGCGGTGGCCTCGTCGAGCAGGATGATGGGGGCGTTGCGGATCAGCGCGCGCGCGACCGCGATGCGCTGGCGCTGGCCGCCGGAGAGCTGGGTGCCGTGCTCGCCCACCGGCGTGTCGTAGCCGAGCGGGAAGCTCATGATGAAGTCGTGGGCGCAGGCGGCCTTCGCGGCGTCGATGATCTCGGCCTCGGTCGCGCCCGGCCTGCCGAAGGCGATGTTGGCGCGGATGCTGTCGCGGAACAGATAGACGTCCTGGCCGACATAGGCGGCCTGCTCGCGCAGGGAGCGGCGCGACACCTTAGAGATCGATTGGCCGTCGATCAGGATGTCGCCCGCGGTCGCCTCGTAGAACCGCAGCAGCAGCGCCAGCACCGTCGACTTGCCGCCGCCGGACGGGCCGACCAATGCGGTGACCTTGCCGGGCTCGGCTGTGAAGCTCATGCGGTTGAGCACCGGCTCGTTGTCGCGATAGGCGAAGGAGACGTCGCGCAGCTCGATCTTGGCCTGGGAGAGCTTCAGCGCCGGCTTGTCGTCATCCGGCTGCTCGCTGGCCGGGCTGTCGACCACCTCGAGCAGCATGCGGGCGCCGACCAGCTGGCTGTTGAGATCGATGTTGAGCCGCGCCAGCCGCTTCGCCGGCTCGGTCGCCATCAGGAAGGCGATCATGAACGAGAAGAACTGGCCCGGCGTGGCGTCGAGCGCGACCACGGAATAGCCGGCATACATCAAACAGCCGGCGACGGCGAAGCCGCCGAGCATCTCCATCAGCGGATTGGAGCGGTTCGACACCCGCGCCATCTTGTTGGCGTTGCGCTCGACGACGGCGATGTTCTCGTCGATGCGCGCGCGCATCGTGTCTTCGAGCGTGAACGCCTTGACGGTGCGGATGCCCTGCAGCGATTCCTGCATCGTCTCGAGGATGTCGGCGGTGCCGGTGAACTGGTTGTAGGCGAGGCCCTTGATGCGCTTGACCAGCTTGCGCAGCACCAGCATCGCCGGCGGGACCACGAGCAGGCCGAGCAGCGACATCCAGGGATCCTGCAGGACCATCACGCCGATCATGGCGATCAGGGTCACGAGATCGCGTCCGATGGCGTTGATCAGCATGTTGAGGATGTCGGTGATCGACTTGGCCCCGGCGGTGAGCCGCGCCAGGAACTCCGACGAATGGCGCTCGGAGAAAAAGCCGACGCTCTCGTTCATCAGCTTGGCGAACAGCTGCCGCTGATTGTTGGCGAGGATGGCGTTGGAGATCTTGGACAGGATGACGGCGTAGCCGTAGGTGGTCACGCCCTTGACGAACAGCAGCAGCACGGTGACGCCGGACAGCACGACGATGCCCGGGATGCTCTTCTCGACATAGGCCTTGTTGATGACCTGGCCGAGAACGTAGGTCGCCGCGGCGCTGGCTCCGGCCGCCACCGCCATCAGCGCGAAGGCAGTGAGATAGCGGCGCCAGTAGACGAGGCCCTGTTCCATGACCAGGCGCCGGACCAGGATCGCGGCGCCATAGGGATCGTCGGTGATCTTCTTCGGAAATTCGGCCATTCTGGTCCCTGGCCGCCGGGGCAAATCGCCGGGCGACCAGGAGTGCTTGCCCGCTCGGGGCGGCTTTTTCAAGCCCCCCGAGGACCGGCTAAGTCGTTGATTCTAGGCCGAGGCCCGCTGCAGCGCGCCGCTGTGGCGTTCCAGGAACAGTTTCTCCTCCCAGGCCAGCGCGTGGGCCGCGATCGTTTCCAGATCGTCATAGGCCGGCGTCCAGTCGAGCAGCGCCTTCAGACGGCTGGTATCGGCGACCATGCTCACGATGTCGCCGGGCCGGCGCGGCGCATATTGGACCGGAATGGCGCGGCCGGAGACGCGCCTGACGGCCTCGATGGTCTCGAGCACGGAATAGCCGCGGCCATACCCACAATTCAGCGTGACCGAGGCGCCGCCGGTGCGCAAATAGGCCAGCGCGGAGCGGTGCACCTGGGCGAGATCGCAGACATGGATGAAATCGCGGACGCAGGTGCCGTCGGGCGTCGGATAATCGGTCCCGAACACGTCGATCTTGGCGCGCTGGCCGGTCGCGACCTCCATCGCGATCTTCATCAGATGCGTGGCGCCGACGGTGGCGAGCCCGATGCGGCCCTGCGGATCGGCGCCGGCGACGTTGAAGTAGCGCAGCACGACGTAGTTCAGCTCATGTGCCGCAGCCGCGTCGTGCAGCATGATCTCGGCCATCAGCTTCGAGGTGCCGTAGGGCGAGGTCGGGCGCGTCGGCGCGGTCTCGGGCACCGGAACCTCGTCCGGATCGCCGTAGACGGCGGCGGTCGAGGAGAAGACGAATCGGCTGACGCCGCGCTTGACCGCCGCATTCAAGAGGCTGCGCGTGGTCATGGTGTTGTTGCGGTAATACAGCAGCGGGTCGCGCACCGATTCCGGCACCACGACGGAGCCGGCGAAATGGATGATGCTGTCGACCCCGTGCTGGCTGATGACGCCATCCACGAGATTTTCATCACCGGCATCGCCGATGAACAGCGGCACGCTGTCCGGCACGAAGCCGGAAAAGCCGGTCGAGAGATTGTCGATCACCACGACGCTTTCGCCGGCCTCAGCCAACGCGAGCACCATGTGGCTGCCGATATAGCCGGCGCCGCCTGTGACAAGCACGGTCATTGTTTGACACGATCCCTGTTTGTTTTGCCCGACGCTAACGCTGCCGCGGTGAAGGACGCGTTGCACCGAGCGCGAACTGGCGGCGATGCTTAATGTTGCGTATAGGGGACCGCTGCAATTGGAGTTGATGGTGCAAGCCGAGCCTGTTTCTGCCGCCGATCTCGACGTGATCGTGCCCAACCTCCACCGCCGCTATTCCGGCGTGACGGCGACCAACCGGATGGTGGCGCCGAAGCTGGCGCGTCGCGTGCGCGCGGCCTGGCTCGGCTCCTACGCACCGGAGGGGATTGCGCGGATGCGCGCGCGCGATCTGTTCGGGCTGTGGCGCCGGCGGCGGCCGCTGATCTGGCACGCGCGCCGCAACGACGAGATGATCGTCGGCGTGCTGCTGCGCGCGCTCGGCTGGCCGTTCAAGCTCGTGTTCACCTCAGCCGCGCAGCGCCATCACAGCTGGATCACGCGCTGGCTGATCCGACGCATGGATGCGATCATCGCCACCAGCGACATCTCGGCATCCTATCTGAAGCGCGCGGCGACGGTGGTGACGCATGGCGTCGATACCGAGATCTACGCGCCGCCGGCCGATCGCGCCGCGGCCTTCGCCGAGAGCGGACTGCCGGGCAAGTACGCCATCGGCTGCTTCGGCCGCGTGCGCGCGCAGAAGGGCAGCGACGTGTTCGTCGCCGCGATGTGCCGGCTGTTGCCGCGCTATCCGGATTTTTCCGCCGTGCTGGTCGGCGCCGTCACGCCCGAACAGATGCCGTTCGCGAGCGAACTGCGCAAGCAGATTGCAGCGGCAGGCCTGGAGCAGCGCATCGTCATCACCGGTGAGCTCGACATCGCCGATGTTCAGCGCTGGTACCAGCGCCTCACCATCTACGCGTTCACCTCGCGCAACGAAGGCTTTGGTCTCACGCTGATCGAGGCGATGGCCGCCGGCGCGGCGCTGGTCGCGGCGCGTGCGGGGGCGGCGGAGATCGTGGTCGAGGATGGCGTGACCGGAATGCTGGTGCCGCCGGGCGATATCGATGCGCTGGTCACCGCGATCGAGCCGTTGATGCAGGATCCGGCCGCGGCGCTTGCAATGGGAGCGCGCGCGCGGACGCGCGTGGTGGAGAAATTCAGCCTCGAGGCCGAGGCCGACAAGATCGCAGCGGTCTATCGGGGGCTGGTCTGAGAAAGGACATCCGTCACGAATGCATCGAGGTCGCCGCCCGCGAACAGGAAGCCGGGCAGGCCGGCGGCCTCGGCGGCCGCAATGTCGGAGGCACGGTCGCCGATCACGAAGCTGCCCTCGCGCCTGATGGGCCAGTGCTGCATCAGATCGAGGATCATGCCCGGCTGTGGCTTGCGCCAGGGATGCTCGCGCAGATATCGCTCGACCGAGCCTTCGGTGTGATACGGGCAATAGCGGATGTCATCGATGACAGCCCCCTGCGCTGCGAGCTCGGCCCGCATCCAATCATGCAGGCCCAGCACGTCGTCTTCCGTGAACAGCCCGCGCGCCACGCCGGACTGGTTGGTGAACAGGAAGACGTGATAGCCGGCCTCATTGAGCCGCCGGATCGCCTTGGCCACATTCGGCATCCAGCGGATGCGCTCACGCGTGCCGATGTAGTCGTCGTCATGATTGATGACGCCGTCGCGATCGAGGAACGCCGCGGGCTTCGGGAGGACGGCAGTCGTCATCTAGGCCTCGTCCTGCATCAGCGCCGCCTCGACCACCTCGCAGATGCCATGCGCCGTCGCGAGATGGATCTGCTGGATCAGCGGCGTGTCGTCGCTCGGCGCAACCAGCAACTCGTCGCACAGCTCGCCCATGGCGAGGCCCTTGGCGCCGGTGAAGCCGACCGTGACCAGCCCACGCTCGCGCCCCTTGCGCAACGCATTGAGGATGCTCGGCGAGCGACCGGAGGTCGAGATCGCAAGCAGCACGTCGCCGGCTGCGCCGAGCCCTTCGACCTGGCGGGCGAAGACGTGATCGAAGCCGTAGTCATTGCCGATTGCGGTCAGCGCCGAGGTGTCGGTGGTCAGCGCGATCGCCGCATAAGCCGGCCGCTCCTGCTTGTAGCGGCCGACGATCTCGGCGGCGATGTGCTGGGCATCCGCCGCGCTGCCGCCATTGCCGACGATCAGCAGCTTGTGGCCGCCGCGCAGCGCGGCGACGATGTTCGCTGCGATCCGCCCGGCGCTGGCGAGCATCGCTGCGTCCTGTGCCGCGCGCTCCATGGCCGCGTGGGAGCGGGCGAGATGGCTGGCGATGAGGTCGTCCGGTGCGCGGGTCACGATGGCGGCTCGGGTTGTGTTGAGGCCGGTGTATTGGGCGCGCCGCCGCTTCGCAAGCTAGTGCGCGGCCGGAGCCGCCACGTCGGTCAGCACCTGCCGGGCGATGGCGGCGACGTCGGCGGCCGGGATGTCGCGCATGCAGCGGTGGTCGTTCATCCGGCAGACCGGCCGGTGGCACGGCTGGCAGGGCACATGCGTCTTGGTCTGGATCGTGGCGGCAAGGCCGTTCAGCGGTCCCCAGAGGTATGGGCTGGTGGGGCCGAAGATGCCCATGGTCGGCGTGCCCAGCGCCGCTGCGATGTGCATGAGGCCCGAATCATTGGAAATGGCCACCCCGGCTGCCGCCATCGCCAGCACGCCGTTGCGCAGGTCGGTTCCGGTCAGGTCCCGAACGGCGGGGCCGCCGGCGGCGACGATCTCGGTGGCGAGCGCCTTCTCGCCGGGGCCGCCGACCACCCAGACCTCGAGGCCGGCTTGGCGCAGCAGCCGGGCCGCCTCACCGTAATAGGGCCAGCGCTTGCCGGAGCCGACGGAGCCGGGGGCCAGCGCCACGGCCGGGCGGCTCCCCAGGCCATTGGCCTCGCGCCAGCGCGCGACCTCCTCCGCCTGTACCCGCAACTGAGGCACGGGCCATTCTGGCGGCAGCGGGGCGTGGTCGGGCAGGGCCAGCGCGGCATTCTTGTCGATGAAGCGGGGCAGCGCCTTCTCGCCCCAGCGCCAGCGGTTGAGCAGCCCGAAGCGGAACTCGCCGACGAAGCCCACCCGCTCCGGGATGCCCGCGAGCGTCGGCGCCAGTGCCGATTTCCAGGTCCGCGGCATCACCAGGGCGGTCCGATAGTGGCGCTCGCGCAACATGGTGGCGAGCTGCCACTGCCGGGCGAGCGCCAGCCGGCTGCGCGGCAGGTCCCAGACGATGCCGGAACGAACGCCGGGCATGTAATCGACCAGCGGCGCGCACAGCGAGGTCACCAGCAGGTCGACCGGCCGATTCGGCCAGCGCTCCTTCAGCACCCGCACCACGGTGTGGCCGCGGACGAAATCGCCGATCCACATATAGGGGATGATCAGGATCGGACTGGTGTCGCTAGCGTCCACCTCGATCTTGGTCGAATTCGAATTCATTCTTTGCCTGCCTGGCTCCGGGGCGCTGGTAGCCGCTCGGCCGCCGCAGGTAAAGTGGGCCCGGGCTGGCCATCACCAAAGCGCTTACACTTTGCCGTCGCATGCGCTACGCGAAAGCGGGGTTTTTCGGGATCAGGGCAGGTGACGGAATGTTGCTGGTGACCGGCGGCGCCGGGTTTATCGGATCGAACCTAGTGGCAGCGCTCAATGATGCCGGCCGTACTGACGTGATCGTCTGTGACGAACTCGGCAGCGAGGGCAAATGGCGGAACCTTGCCAAGCGTCAGCTCGCCGACGTCGTACCCCCATCCGATCTGGGCGAGTGGCTGAAGGGCCGCAGGCTCGATGCCGTCCTGCACATGGGCGCCATCTCCGCCACCACGGTCGTCGACGGTGACCTAGTCATGGAACGCAATTTCCGCAGCTCGCTGCGGCTGCTCGACTGGTGCACGGCGAGCGCCACGCCGTTCATCTATGCCTCCTCTGCAGCGACCTATGGCGACGGCGCGCAGGGCTTCGTCGACGAGCCGTCGTTGGCCGCGCTCAAGACGCTGCGGCCGATGAATCTGTACGGCTGGAGCAAGCATCTGTTCGACATGGCGATCGCCGCGCGCGTCGAACGGGGCGAGCAGCTGCCGCCGCAATATGCCGGGCTCAAGTTCTTCAACGTGTTCGGTCCCAACGAGTACCACAAGGGATCGATGATGAGCGTGCTGACCCGCCGCTTCGACGACATCAAGGCCGGGCACACTCTGCAGCTGTTCAAGTCGCATCGGGACGGCATCGCCGACGGCGACCAGCGCCGTGATTTCATCTATGTCGACGACGTCGTGCGGGTGATGATGTGGCTGCTGGCCTCGCCCCCCGTCTCCGGTCTCTTCAACGTCGGCACGGGCCAGGCCCGCAGCTTCAAGGACATGATGCTGGCGGCCTATGCGACGCTCGGCGCGACGCCCCGGATCGAGTACATCGACATGCCCGAGGCGATTCGCGGCAGCTATCAGTATTTCACCCAGAGCAAGGTCGACCGGCTGCTGGCCGCCGGCTACAACGGCGGCTTCACGGCCCTCGAGGACGCGGTCGCCCACTATATCGGCGGCTATCTCGATTCCGCCGACCGCTTCCGCTAGACGAATTGTTTCATACCAACTGCACCGAGACCGCCGCTGATGTTCGACTTTGACGATCTCTCACAAGCGATCGCCCGCCAGACGGTGCTGTGCGTCGGCGATCTCATGCTGGATGAGTTCGTGTATGGCGAGGTGTCGCGGATTTCTCCGGAGGCCCCGGCGCCGGTGATTGCCGTCCAGCGCAGCGAGACCAACATTGGCGGCGCCGGCAACGTCGCGCGCAACATCGCCGCGCTTGGTGCGCGTTGCATCTTCGTCGGCCTGGTCGGCGACGACGCAGCGGCCGCTCAGCTCGAGGCCGAGCTGGCCAAGGAGACCGGCATCGAGAGCGTGCTGGTGCGCGATCCGTCGCGGCCGACGACGCGCAAGGTGCGCTTCGTCTCCGAGCATTTTTCCACCCACATGCTGCGCGCCGACTGGGAGCGCGCGGCGCCGGCGTCCGGCGACATCGAGCAGAAGCTGATCGAGGCGATCCTGCCGCTGCTCGCACGCGCCGACATCGTGCTGCTGTCGGACTACGCCAAGGGCGTGCTGACGGCGCGCGTGCTGCGCAACGTCATCGACGCCGCACGCAAGGCCGGCAAGCGCGTGATCGTCGACCCGAAGAGCGCGAATCTCGCGATCTATCGTGGCGCCAGCGTACTGACGCCGAACCGCAAGGAGTTTTCGGAGGCGACCCGCAGCCGCGCCGAGACGGAGCAGGAGATCGCCGCGGCCGCCCAGGATGCGATCTATCTGGCGGACTGCGAGGCCATCCTGGTGACGCAGAGCGAGCGCGGCATGACGCTGGTCCCGCGCCAGGGCGACTCTATCCATGTGCCGGCCTATCCTGTGAAGGTGCGCGACGTCTCCGGCGCGGGCGACACCGTCGTCGCCGTTCTCGCCGCGACGCTCGCGGCCGGCGCGGTCTGGGGGGACGCGTTGCGGATGGCGAGCGCAGCCGCGGCGGTCGCCGTCAGCAAGCAGGGCACGGCCAGCGTCACGTCGGCCGAACTGCGCCGAAAGATCTTGCCGCATTCGTATCGTGCTGCCGAGGAGAAGATCATCGAGAGCGATGGCGAGCTTGCCGCCCGTGTCGAGGGGTGGCGAGCAGAGGGCCTGCGTGTCGGCTTCACCAATGGCTGCTTCGACATCCTGCATCCCGGCCACGTCAAGGTGCTGACGGCTGCGCGCGCCGCCTGCGACCGTCTCGTGGTCGGGCTGAACAGCGACGCGTCCGTGAAGCGGCTGAAGGGCGAAGCCCGTCCGGTGCAGGACGAGCGCGCGCGTGCCGAAGTCCTTGCGGCACTCGAGGCGGTGGATCTCGTCGCGATCTTCGCCGAGGACACGCCGCTGCGCCTGATCGAGCTGGTGCGACCGAGCGTCCTGGTCAAGGGCGGCGACTACACCCGCGAGCAGGTGGTCGGACACGAGGTCGTCGAGGCCGGCGGTGGGCAAGTCGTTCTGATCGATATCCTCCAGGGACACAGCACGACCGCGCTGGTCGACCGCGCGCGGAGCGAGGTGCAATGAGCGCGCTGGCCGGTCATCCCGCGCCGGCGCTGCTGGCGCGCCGCTGGCGCGATCCCGCGGCGTGGCGGACCACCGTCGATGTCGTCGCTGTTCTGCTGGCGGCCTCGCTGCCATGGTCGACGTCGCTGGTGTCGATCCTCGGCGTCGTCATGCTGGTCACGATGCTGCCGTTCCTCGATGTCGAACGCCTGCTGCAGACATTGAAGCGGCCGATCTCGCTGGCGCCGATCGCGCTGTTCCTGCTGGCGCTGGTCGGAACCTTGTGGTCGGACGCGGCCTGGGGCGCGCGGCTTTATGCGGTCGGGCCGGCCGCCAAGCTGCTGGTGCTGCCGGCGCTGTTCTACCACTTCGAGCGCTCCGAGCGCGGCCTGTGGGTCTTCACGGCCTTTCTCGCCTCCTGCGTGCTGATGGTCGTGATGTCGACGGCGGTCGCGTTTAATCCGGCGCTGGCGCTCAAGGCCAATGCCGATCGCGGGATCTTCGTGAAGAACTATATCGACCAGGGCCAGGAATTCTCGCTCTGTGCCGTGGTGCTGGCCTATCCCATCGCGCAGCTGCTGCGCGCCCGCCGTTTCGCGCCGGCCGGTCTTCTGACCGCGATCATGATCGCCTTCCTCGCCAACATGATCTTCATCGTCGTCTCGCGCACCGCGCTGGTGACGATCCCGATCCTGCTCGCGGTGTTCGGCCTGATCCACCTGAAATGGCGTGTCAACCTCCTGATCGCGGTCAGTGCTGTCATGCTTGCTTTGGCCGCATGGTCCGTGTCGCCGCAGTTGCAGGGCAAGGTGGCCACCTTCACCAGCCAGTATCAGGATTACAGGAACGACCGCGGCATCACCTCGATCGGTGAGCGGCTGGAGTTCTGGCGCAAATCGCTGCGCTTCTTCGCCGACGCGCCGCTCATCGGGCACGGCTCAGGTTCGACGCGCCATCTGTTCGAGCTGGCCGCGAGCGGGCGCACTGACCTCGCCGCCAGCACCGTGGTCGGCAATCCGCACAACCAGACGCTCTACATCGCCATCCAGTGGGGCGCGCTCGGCGTGATCATTCTCTACGCCATGTGGGGCGCGCATCTGCTGTTGTTCCGCGGCGACGGGCTGGTTCCCTGGATCGGCCTTCTCGTCGTGGTGCAGAACGTCTTCACCTCGCTGTTCAACTCCCACATCTTCGATTTCCATGAGGGATGGATGTATGTGATCGGCGTCGGTGTCGCCGGGGGCATGCTGCTGAAGGGCCGCTCGACCCCAGAGCCGGCGCGGGGATCGGTTTGACATGACGCGTTTGTCTCAGCTGACCTCCCGCAATATGTTGATTGCCGCGCATGACCTGCTGGTCAGCGTCGCCGCGCTGTTCGCGGCGTTCTATATCCGCTTCGAAGGCGCCAGCACGTTCTGGGAGCGGGTGCCGCTGCTGCTGCAGCTCCTGCCTTATTTCATCGCCTTCAGCTTCGTCGTGTTCTACTTCTCCAACCTGCTGACGACGAAGTGGCGGTTCATCTCGCTGCCGGATGCGCTCAACATCGTTCGCGTTGCAACCGTGCTGACGGTCGCGCTGCTGGTGCTGGACTACATCATCGTCGCGCCGAACGTGCGCGGCACCTTCTTCTTCGGCAAGCTGACGATCATCCTGTATTGGTTTCTGGAGATCTTCGGGCTGAGCGCGCTGCGCTTCGCCTATCGTTATTTCCGCTACACGCGGGTGCGCCGTCATGCGCGGTCCGAGGACGCGGCGCCGGCGCTCCTGATCGGCCGTGCAGCTGATGCCGAGGTCGTGCTGCGCGGCATCGAGAGCGGCGCGGTCAAGCGGATCTGGCCGATTGGCATTCTGTCGCCGTCGACGGCCGATCGCGGCCAGCTGATCCGCGGCGTCCCGGTGCTGGGTGGGATCGACGACGTCGAGGATGTCGCTGCTGACTTCGCCCGGCGCTCCCGCCCGATCGCACGCGCTCTGATGATGCCGACGGCGTTCGATCCCGACTGCCATCCGGAGACCTTCCTGATGCGCGCCCGCAGGCTGCGCCTGATCGTCAGCCGGCTGCCGTCGCTGGAGAGCGGTGATGCGCCGCGGCTGGCTCCGGTCGCGGTCGAGGACCTGCTGCTGCGGCCGAGCGAGACCATCGATTACGGCCGGCTGGAAGGACTGGTACGCGGCAAGGCGGTGGTCGTCACCGGCGGCGGCGGCTCGATCGGCGCCGAGATCTGCCAGCGCGTCGTGGCGTTCGGTGCGGCGCGGCTGCTCATTCTCGAAAACTCCGAGCCGGCGCTCTATGCGATCACCGAGGTGCTCGCGGCTGACACCGAAGCCAACGTGGCCGTCGAGGGGCGCATCGCCGACATCCGCGATCGCGACCGGGTGTTCGCGCTGATCGGCGAGTTCAAGCCGGATCTCGTGTTTCACGCGGCTGCGCTGAAACATGTGCCGATCCTCGAACGCGACTGGAGCGAGGGCGTCAAGACCAACATCTTCGGCTCGATCAACGTGGCCGATGCCGCCGTGGCGTCGGGCGCTGACGCCATGGTGATGATCTCGACCGACAAGGCGATCGAGCCGGTCTCGATGCTCGGTCTCACCAAGCGTTTTGCCGAGATGTACTGCCAGGCGCTCGATCGCCAGCTCGCCGAGCGCTCGTCGGGCCGGCCGCCGATGCGGCTGATCTCGGTGCGGTTCGGCAACGTGCTCGCTTCGAACGGCTCGGTGGTGCCGAAGTTCAAGGCCCAGATCGAGGCAGGCGGTCCGGTCACGGTGACCCACCCGGACATGGTGCGCTACTTCATGACCATCCGCGAGGCCTGCGACCTCGTCATCACGGCGGCCTCGCACGCGCTGGCGCCGCAGCGCCCGGATGTCTCGGTCTACGTGCTCAACATGGGTCAGCCGGTGCGCATCGTCGAGCTCGCCGAGCGCATGATCCGCTTGTCCGGTCTGCAGCCGGGCTACGACGTCGAGATCGTGTTCACGGGCATCCGTCCGGGCGAGCGCCTCAACGAGATCCTGTTTGCGAGCGAGGAGCCGCCGGTCGAGATCGGCGTTGCCGGCATCATGGCGGCGACGCCGAACGAGCCGCCGATGCAGACGCTGAAGGCTTGGATCGCGGCCCTCGATCAGGCGATCGCGCGCAACGATCCCGTCACGATCAAGTCGGTGCTGAAGGATGCCGTGCCGGAGTTCGGCTCAAGCGCCGCGTGAGCGCGGCCGCGAGAAGCGGCGGAGCACGAAGGCAACCGCGCCGAGGCCAATCACGAGCAGAATGGCGTCGGCTGCCATCGAGCGCAGCGCAATCGAAACGCTGGCGAGCACGGCGAGGGCGATATTGAGGGCGAACACTTCGCCGACCACGCCAGCGACCGTGAAGCCGTTGTCGGTGGCGCGCTGGTAGAAGTGCGTGCGGTGCGCGGCCCAGAACGGCTCGCGGCGTGCCATGCGCCGCAGCAGGGTGAACGTGGCATCGACGAGATAATACAGCGGCAGCAGCAGCGCCGCAGCGACGAAGCCTTGCCAGGCCAGGTGCAGCAGGCACCAGCCGAGCAGGAGACCGATCGGCAGGCTGCCGACATCGCCGAGAAACACCTTGGCGACGGGGCGGTTGAACGGTGCGAAGCCGAGCATCGCCCCGCCAAGCGCCGCGGCGATGGCCGCTATCGGCCACGGCAGCCATCCAGAGATGCCGACCAGAGCCAGCGTTGCGGTGATCGGCACGGCTTCGGCGACCGTCATCAGGTCGAGCCCGTCCATGAAGTTGACGAGGTTGACGAACCAGAGGCCGGCGATCAGCAACAGCGTACGCTCGAGCACCAGCGGCACCGGAAACAGCCTGAGATCGTCCGGCGCGGTGAAGACCACGAGGCCGACGGCAAGCCCCTGCAGGATGAACCGCGGCAGCACCGGGATCGGCCTGATGTCGTCGACCAGGCCGACCAGCGCCAGCATCGGCACGGCGATGAACAGCATGACCAGCGGCGCGAAGCCCCACACCGATGCAAACGCCCCGCCGACCACGAGCGTCGCGCCGATCACGGCGATCCCGGCGCCCTGCGGCGTCGGGATCGTGTGCGAGGAGCGCGCGTTCGGCCGCGCCAGCGCATAGCGCTGCAGCACCGGCCGCAACAGCAGGATCACGACTGCGCAGATCACAGCCGCGAGCAGGGCGACGACACCGAGGATTGCGGCCGGATTGGCGATCATGAGTCAGCGCTCGATGTCGAGGTGAGGCGATCATACAGCGCCACTATCGAGCGACCGATGATCCTGGCCGAGAGCTTATCCTCGACCAGCTGCCGAGCGGCCTGTCCGTAGCGGGCGCGCAGCTCGGGCGATGTCGCAAGCTGGGCCATCGCCTGGGCGAGTGCAGTTGGGTCCTCGACTGGCACCGACAGCCCGGTCTGGCCATGGATCGCGATCTCGCGGCAGCCGGGAGCGTCGGTGGATATCAGCGGCCGGCCGCAGGCGGCGGCTTCGAGCAGGCTGACCGGAAGCCCTTCGCGATGCGACGGCAGCACGGCGATGTGGCAGCGTCGCCAGAGCTCGGTGATGTCCTTGATCTGGCCGAGCAGGGTGATGCCGGGCTCGTTCCGCCAGGCTTCGACTTCCAGGGCCGAGACCGACGCCGGGTTGGCCGGATCGGGGGAGCCGGCGATCAGCAGCTGATCGTCGCGGCCCCGCTGGCGCAGCAGGCGGTGCGCCGCCACCAGCGCCCGGACGCCCTTGTCGGTCAGCAGCCGTCCCGCGAAACCGAAGGTGATCGGTCCGTTCGGTTCGGGCAGCGGCTGGAAGCGGTCGGTGTCGACGCCGGAACCGGGAATCAACGTGATCTTGTCGGCCCGGACGCCCATCGCCTGCAGCGCGTCGCGATCGTCCGGGTTCTGCACCAGCACGCAGCTCGGCGCCCGGTTCATCAACCGCGGCAGCAGCCACAGCAGGCCCTGCTTGAGCAGCCGCGAGCGCCAGCTCGCCGAGGTGAAGACATAGCCGAGGCCGGTCATGGCATTGACGACCGGCGTCGCGCGCCCGAGCGCCGCAAGCGACCCCAGCACGCTGGACTGCAGCCCGGAATGATGCACGACGTCCGGGTTGATCGCAGCCTCGACGGCGCGGATGGCGCGGATCGTCGGCAGCGCTGAAGACGGCGACAGGCCGCCGCGGCGGAACGGGATCGGGTGCAGGACGAACCGCTCGGCCGCGATCGCGGCCGCGCCCGCGTTGACGTTGGTCGCGACATGCACCTCGTAGCCGGCATCCCGCGCCGCCCGCGCCATCGGCAGGCGATGCATCAGGAAGGCGAAATCCTCGTTGGCGACGTAGAGCAGGCGGCGCGGCGAAGCGGAGCGGGGCAGGGACATCAAACTCACGGTCTCAGGCGGTGTCGGCGCCGTATAGGCCAAGAGGGGCCTGCGCGCGAGCCGTTATCTGCCGCGAGACGGGCGGAAAACCGCCCGTCGGCGCCCGTGGCGATGACCAGCCGGCGCAGGCGGTTCGCGACCCGGCCGGCCTCAGACCAGGTGGAAGCTCGACAGGTGGGACAGCAGCTCGGCGGCCGACACATGCTGGATGGTGATGGTGTCCAGCGCCGCATCGGTGATGACGGCGTTGCCCGCCGCGTCGTCATGGATCGCGGCCTGCAGCGCGGACTGGTCCGCGAAGATGCTCTGGCTGAACACGATCTTGTCGGTGCCGGGATTGAAGTCCGAGACCGTCACCTGACCGAAATGCTCGGCGAACACGAAGGCGTCGTGCCCCTGCAGCGACACCGATGCCGTGCCGGCTGCCGGCGTCGCCGGGCCGGAGATCATCGTGCCGCCTTGGCCGTCAGCGGCGAAGTGGAAGTTGTCCGGCGACAGGGTTCCCAGGAATTGCACCGACGTGCCGTTGGTGCCGTCGCTGACCGATAGCACGCCGTTCACGCCGCTCGATATGACGTGCAGCGACGCGTAGGCGATGCCCTTGAGGTCGACCTGATCGGCCGCGCTGCCGAACCCGATCAGATAACCACTGAAATCTGCCGACGCCGTCAGGTTCTGACCGCCGGCAGGCGTTGTCGATTGTGGGGCTGCCAGCAGCGGGCTGCTGGAGGAGGGGACGCCGATCGTGCCGTCGCCGTTGAAGTCCTGATGGAACAGCGTTTCGAGGTTCTCAGCCGTCGTACTCGTCCCTGATACCCACCCGCTGAGGTTTGTCTTGTAGTTGCCGTCGCTATCCGCGGTCGTGAAGGTGAACTGACCGGTGGTCGGATCTTTCCAGGCAATGTCGTAGTCGGATCCGACCTGAATAGCGCCGATCGGAATTGTGTTGCCGAGCTGGCCGACGACCACCGGCGCGCCGCCGATCTTGATCATCGGGCCGGACCCACCGGTGTAGAGACCATAGTTGTTGCCGATCTGGACCAAGCTGGTCGATCCATCGGTCTGAATGACGATTGGTGCGGATATGCCGATCACACCGTCGCTATTGAAGTCCTGGTGAAAGGTCGTTTCGAATGTTTTGGCCGTCGCGCTCGTTCCCGACACCCATCCGCTGAGGTTGGATGTGTAGTTGCCGTTGCCGTCGGCAGCAGTGAAGGTGAACTCGCCGGTCGTCGCATCCTTCCAGGCAATATCGTAACCGGACCCGACCTGGATGGCGCCGATCGGGGTCGTGTTGCCGAGCTGGCCGACGACCACCGGCGCGCCGCCGATCTTGATCGTCGGGCCAGAGCCGGCAGTGTAGAGTCCGTAGTTGTTGCCGACCTGGACCAGGCTGGTCGATCCGTCGACCTGGATGACCGTAGCGACCGGCCCGATCGTGCCGTCGCCGCTGAAATCCTGACCGAAGACGATTTCTTCGGACATCGCCGTCGCGCTACTCCCGGACACCCATCCGCTGAGATTGGACGTGTAGTTGCCGTTGCCGTCGGCAGCAGTGAAGGTGAACTGGCCGGTGGTCGAATCCTTCCAGACGATGTCGTAGCCGGACGAGGTGTGAATCGCGCCGATCGGGGCGGCATTTCCCAACTGGCCAACAACGACGGCGGCACCGCCAATCTTGATCGATGGACCCGAGCCGTTGACGTACATGAAATATTGGTCGGCGATCTGGAGCAGACTCGTGTCGCCGTTGGCGTGGACAAGCGACGCAGTGACTCCGACGGACCCGTCGTGATTGAAATCCTGCCCGAAGGTTGTTTCCTGGAGTTCAGAAGTCAAACTATTTCCCGAGACGATGCCGGAAATGTTCGACGTGTAGTTCCCGTTATTGTCGGCGGTCGTGAAGGTGAACTGATTCGTACCTGCAACCTGCCAAGCGATGTTGTATCCGGAGCCCGTCTTGATGGCGCCTACCGGCGCGACGCTGCCGAATTCACCGACCGTGACGGGCGTGCCCCCGTACTTCATTTCAGGGCCGGTTCCGGTCGTCCCGCTGATGAGATAATAGCGGTTTCCCACCAACGTCAGGCTGGTGTCGCCGTTCGTCTGGATCACCGTGCCGGATGAGCCGGTCAGGTGAAACCCGAGTGCATCGAGCTGCTTGAGATCCACCGCCGTCAGCGTCTGCAGCGTGCTGTAGGTGTAGAACTCGTTGAACGGATCGTTGCCGCCCTGCACGCCGCTGTTCAGGAAATCGCTCGGGTCGGACGACTGGCCGTAATCGGCGAGCTTGGTATAGCCGCCGTCGAGGGAGAAATACGCGGTCGACGCCGTGGCGCCACCGGTCATCAGGCGCGCGCCTGGGCTCGAAAAACGATAGAAGTCGAAAATGTCCGGCTGCGGACCGTAGGGGACGCGGCCGAACGCATGCGTGAGCTCGTGCAGGGCCACGCCGACCAGCAGGCTCGAATTGATGTCGGTGGCGAACGTCGCGCTGCCGTCGTCGGTGGTGGCGTCGTTGGCGCCGAGCCCGCCCCACAGCTTCAGCTGCGAATTCCACACCGCGACGTAGGATTGTCCCTGGATGGTGGATCCCGCGGGCAAGGCGTTGAAGGTGGTGTCGCCTGGGCTGGCATAGTTGATCAGGTTGGACCTGACGGTCGAATAGCCCATCCATTGACCGCCATCAGGACCGGCCGCCGCGCCGCCGCCGACGCCGCTGTAGTCGATCTTGATGTTGACGGTGATGCGATCCGAGATCATCGAGGTGAGGATCGCCGCGGCCTGCTGAATGCCGGCCCGGAAGCTTGCGGGCGCATTCATCGCCGCCGTGTCGAACAGCAGATTGATGGTCAGCCCGCCGGCGCTCACCGCAGTGATCGCGCCAACTCCGCCAAAATCGCCCTGCGCCATCTGGGCTTCGACCGCCTCTTCGGGCAGTTCGACCGGGTTCGACGGCGGAGCGACGCCCGCCTCATACACGGTCGAGATCGTGGACGATTGTGAGTTGGACACCCCGGGCATTGCCTCAGTCCCAGCTATTCACATGAACGGCGCATGGCTCGATCGTGTCGACCCGCTGCCGAGCCGATTCGCGACCATCCCAACTTACAGGGCAACGATCTTGCTTGGGGGTTAATGGGTGCTTCGAGGCACCGGAAAACGACCGGCGATGGCTGCTGCGGGCGTTCATCGAACCCAGGTTTGGCCGGGGCGTTCAGCCCAGCAGCTCGGGCAACCGCTCCAGGAATGCCGGCACTGGTAACGCGGCACCGAAATTGTAGGGGTTGTCAGCCAGCGCGGCGTGGTACCGATCGAGCAGCGGTCCGCCGTCGCGGAGCGGCCGAACACGTTCATCGAGGCAGTCGAGCTTGTAGCGCACTCCCTCGGTGATGTCCTGCGCGGTATTGGGGTGGATATCGAGCCCGTGGCGCGACAGCACTGCTGTGTCGATCAGGAGCGCCTGCAGCGGCTGGCGATAGGTCTCACGCAGCGACAGATAGCGCCGTGCGCGACGGTCATAGACCGGGCGCAGGGTGAAGTCGGTGCGCTCGTGCCAGAACTGGCAATCATTCGAGATGCAGTTGACCAGCAGCATCGGTGTTCCCAGCGCCTGCACCGCGGTGGTCAGGCCTGACGTCGTTCCGACGAACAGGCGGGCGGCGGCGCAGAGATACAGATCCATCTCCGCCGATTTGATGTCGCTGTGGGCGTAATCGAACACGCCCGTCATGCCACGCAGTGGCGTCATGCTGCGGTCGCCGAGGCGAATGACGGCACCGCCGCGCGCGACGATGTGCGAAATGGCCTCGAGATAGTCGCCGACATTGGCGGAGCGATGCTGACGCGTGGTGCCCGGGCCGTCACCATGATAGCCGCCCTCACGAATGTGCATGGCGACGAACCAATCAGCCGTGACCCCTGCGGCGCGCAACTTGGCAGTGCCGGATTCCATCAGCTCCGAGGGAACGTTCACGAGCGGCCCGCGCTGCTGCGCGGCCCAGGCCACCTGCGCGCGCGATGCCGCGTGAGCCCACGGCTCGGCCATACCGTCCTTGCCGCGGACGGCGATGAACTGGTCCCCGACCAGCCGCTGATACGGCAGGAGATCGTCGACCAGAACGGGATCCTCGATGATCGTGACGTGCGTTGCGAACAGCCTGAGAAAGGGCTGGTTGACCACCTTGCTTGGTGGCGCGAGCAGGACGTAGTTGGCGCGCGGCAGCATGCCGAGCGCTGCCATGCGCAAATGACAGTCGATGAAGCCGATGTGGCCGATCAGCGTTACCCATTCATAGCCGAGCAGCCGAACCGGAAGACCGGGTACGAAGATGCCGCTCGTGGCGGCGATGCGCTGGACCAGCGCCTCGGGAATCGACCATGTCCGCGCCAGCGCGTCCTGCTGATCGAGCGCCGCCTGGTAGCTGCGAAACGTGTCGTCGTAGCGGCCCTGATGATAGAAGTTCTCACCGAGCTGGATCAGATTGTCGTAGATCAGCAGCTCGCCGGCATTCGTGAGCTCCCAGGAGCTTGGCGTATATGTCGATGGATCGTAACCCCCGGCATAGTTCTGGTGCGCCATCACCGAACGCGGGTCGCGTTCGACGGACGCCTTGAAGCATTCCGCTGCCTGCCGATGATCCTTCGCCAACGCGTGCACGGCGCCGAGCTTGCGCAGCGCGTTGCTGTCGCCCGACGCTGCGGCGGCTTGCAGAAAATGGGCGGCGACGGCGAGATTGCCGCGATACATGTGAGCGACGCCGACCGCGAAATTGATTGCAAAGCTGTCGATGGCCTCGGGGCGCGGCACGTCGCGCACGATCCGGTCATAGGCACTGCACAGCGCCAGCGTGGTGAAATAGGCCTGCGCGCCCATGCCAGCCCGGGACCTGACATTGCCGCGGAAAATCAGGTTCAAGATCCGCACCGCACGCAGCGCACTCGGCTTGCGGCTGGCGGCGAGATGGACCTGCGCGGCGGCGGCAAGCGTGGTCGAGATGAGCCGTGCCAGCAGCCGGCCGGCAACAGCCCCCGTTGCGAGTTGCCGGTCCATCAGCCGAAGCAGGGCTGCCCCCGCAGAGCCAGCGATGAGCCTGCTGTCGAGGAGATTGGCGGCGCGGGTGGTCACCGGCAGCAATTGGCGGCGCCGGGCGCTCAGGAAGGCATAAAGCCGAAATGCGGATCTGGTCAGCCAAGCCTTGATCAGCCAGGCTTTGGCGCCCGAGCCGCGCTGCGATGTCTGGGGTGTGGGCCGTGGCTGTATTGGCCTCGGACCCGCCGGCGACGTTTCCGCCGGGCGCTCGCTCAACCGGTGTCGGAGGGAGGCGAAGGGAGCACGCTGGGTCATGG
Source organism: Bradyrhizobium oligotrophicum S58 (assembly GCF_000344805.1). NCBI lineage: Bacteria > Pseudomonadati > Pseudomonadota > Alphaproteobacteria > Hyphomicrobiales > Nitrobacteraceae > Bradyrhizobium > Bradyrhizobium oligotrophicum. Next base: position 2,815,397 of record NC_020453.1, read on the forward strand.
CGCGCGGTAGGCGGAGCTGGCGGATACGATCGTTCGCCGGACGCCGGTCTGGGCCAGCAGGCGCGTCAGCGACATGGGCCGTGTCCGCAGGGTAGTCCACGCCAGCGCCGCGACGCGGCCGACGGTGCCAAGGCTCAACAGAAGCCGAAGCAGGCTTCGGTCGAAGGCGTTGCCGCCGAGCAGGGCAGCGGCGCGCGCCGCCTTGGCCGAGGGCTCGCTCGCGCCGTCCAGCACCATTCGCACCGCGCCGAAGCGATTGCGGCGTGCGAAGAGAGCGTCGTATCCCCTCGGAAACAACTCGCTTCCCGCGATCAGGGCGCCGATGTCGGCCAGCTTGGTGTTCAGCGATATCGGATCGGTCGCCGTGGCCGTCGAGTAGTTCTGGCCGTGGATGCGCCAGTAGCCCAGGGCGTCGGCAATGAAATAGCAGCCAAATGTCAGCGCCAGTTGCCGCGCGAGAAAAGCGTCCGAGAACGAGCCGAGCTTCACGTCGAAACCGTCGAGCGCCCGCAGCGCGCTGCAACGATAGAGTGACGTGGTGCCGGAAAAGTAGTTGTCGCCGAACCGCAGGATCCGGCGGACGTCGGCCGGCGTCAGCATCGCCGATGTCGAGGCAGGCAGCATCATCGGCCGCAACCTCCGCTGCCTGGAAGGGCCGTTCGGTCCGATGATCTCGCAGCAGGCGAATACGAGACCGGCCTCCGGGAAGCGCGCGGCTTGCGCCATGGCCTTTTCGAGATAGGTCGGATGCAGCGCGTCGTCAGCCCCGAGAAAGCCGATCCATTCGGTGTCCGCAGCAGCCAGGGCTTCGTTTTGTCCGCGGACGACACCCTGGTTGGTCTGGTGGCGGATCAGCTGCCAAGTCGGCCGATCCGCCAGGAAACGCGAGATGACCGCAATGCTGTCGTCAGTCGAGCAATCGTCGATGATGATCACACGATCGGGCGCCCGGGTCTGGCTGGCGATGCTTCCGAGTGATTCCGGCAGGTAGTGCGCGTGGTTGAAGTTCGGAACGACCAGCGTGACGGTCGGCGAACCCGGAGGGGCGATCATCGTGGTCATGTCTCAGTGAGCGCCATGCCGCATCATCGACCCCGCCAATCAGACCGTCGGCAGCTCTTTCAGGACATCGTCGATGGCACCGAACGCGCGCACGCGTCCGCCGTCGAGATAGAGCCCGAGATTGCAGGTATCGCGCAACAGGCCATGATCATGGGAGGCCAGCACGACGATGCCCGAGCGCAACGTGATCTCCTGCAGCCGACCATGCGTTTTCTTGCGGAACTGGGCGTCACCGACCGCAATCCACTCGTCCATCAAGATGATGTCGCCATGGATCGAGGCTGCGATCGAGAACACCAGTCGCAGCAGCATGCCCGAGGAATAGGTCCGGATCGGGAGCTCGAGATAGTCGCCGAGCTCTGCAAACTCGGCGATCTCCGGCACACGCTGCTCGATCTCCTCGGGGCTGAGGCCGAGAATGAGGCCGCGCGTCCGGATGTTCTCGTATCCCGACGCCTCTTCGTCCATGCCAAGTCCGATGTCGAACATGGGGACGTTGCGGCCGACCACGCGCAATGACCCCCGCGTGGGCTCGTAGATGCCGGCGAGGACCCGGATCAGCGTGGTCTTGCCGGCGCCGTTGTGGCCGACGAGGCCGAGCCGGTCGCCGCGGTTCAGCGTGAAGGTGATGTCGTCGAGCGCCTGTACGAACTGGAACGCGCCTTGGCTCTTGGAGACGCGGCCGCCGACGCGGGAGGCCGCCTTGATCGCCAGATGACGAAAGGAACGCGCGTTCGGCGGCGCGACGGGGAATTCGATGCCGATGTTCTTGGCTTCAATCAGGGGCATGAGAGGCTGATCCAGAAGTAACGGGTGCCCTGACCATCAGGCCCAGTACACGACGCGCGAACGATAGCGCGTGTAGATATAGATCATGGCGGCCGTCAAGACGGCGACGAAGCCGATGGCACCCGCCCAGGTCGCAAGGTTGGGAACGTCGCCCATCAACGGGCCACGCGTCACCGCCAGCAGATAGGCAATCGGGTTGATCGCGACGATGAATTCGCCGCCGCGGATATGCGACGGCTCCCAGATGATCGGCGAGATGAAGAACAGCAGCTGCAGCACCGCGGCCATGACCGGCGGCACGTCGCGGTAGCGCACGCAGATCATCGAGACGACCACCGAGGCGCTGACGACGAAGACATAGACGATCATCAGGCCGATGATTCCGAACAGAGCGCCGAAGCCAATGGACCAGGGGTAGACCAGCCAGATGAACGGGATGATGGCGATGTTGTGCAGGAAGATGATCAGGTTGCGCTGAACCATCCGCATGATGTGGATCAGGATCGGCATGTCCACCGCTTTGATCATGCCGCCGGCATTGATCATCGTGTAGCAGGCTTCGCTCAAGGAGGAGGAGATGAAGCCCCAAATGGTCATGCTGACCATGAAGTGCGGCAGATAGGTCTTCATGTCGGCGCCGAGGAAACGGCCGGCGACCGAGCCCATGATCAGGGCCGTAATCGCGTTGGTTGCCGTGATCCACCACGGTCCGAGCAGCGTCCGGCGGTATTTCGACCGGATGTCGCCGGCCGCAAGCGCGCGCCAGGTGACGTGGCGCGTCACGAACGGGGCAATGTCCTCGCGGCAACGCGCCCAGGAGATGCGACGCCGATCCGCAACCACGATCCGCTCGACCTCTCCGTCGGTCACGGTGGTCATTCTGCTCACCTCGCCTATGCCGTAAGTACTTGACGTAGCAGTTTAAATTCTTTCGTTCCGGGCGTCGGCCGGCCGATCACGGAGCTTGCTGGACCATGTTACGCGAGAGCTGTCAACCGGTCGGATACGGGAAAGCCATGCTGCCCAGACCAAGGCTGCTCAGATCGCGGCCGTTCCCGATGCCTCGACGATCCGCGGCTCCGGCAGCGGCACCAGGAAGCGTCCGCCAGCATCCAGATAGGCCTGATTCCGCTTCAGGATCGGGTCCGCATAGATCCAGGCGAGAATCACGACGATGTCAGGCTTACGGGTGGCGAGCTCGCTGGAGGGCAGCACCGGGATGTGGGCGCCCGGGCTGAAGCGGCCGTGCTTGAGCTGGTTGTCGTCGACGATGAACTTGACCCGGCCTTCCAGCTCGAAGTGGTAGAGCAGGGTGGTGGTCGTGGTCGAGGCGCCGTAGGCGGCGACCAGCTTGCCCGCGGCAATGGCCTCGTCGAGATAAGCGAGCACCCTGCGCTTGCAATCCTCGATCGCCACGAACCAGTCCCGGTAGATCTGCGGCTTGGTGACGCCGCGCCGTTCCTCCTCGGCGATCAGCGTCGACAGCTCCGCCGAGCGCGGACGCTTGCCGGTCGATTTCGGCTGCGCGAAGGCACGGATCGAGCCGCCCTTGGTGCCGGTGCGCTCGACGTGGAACAGCGTCATGTCGTGCCGGTTCAGGAAGGTCTCGAGCGGGATCAGCGCATGATGCGAGACGTGCTCGTGGTAGATGGTGTCGAACACCATGTTGTCGATCATGTCGACGATGTAGGAGACCTCGAACACGAAGGCGCCGTCGTCGGCGAGCAGCAGGCGGATGCCCTTCACGACGTTCGACATGTTGTCGATATGCGCGAACACGTTGTTGGCGCAGAACAGCTTGGCCTCGCCCTGGTCGGCCTTGATGCGGGCCGCCAGAGCACTGGTGAAGAAATCCGGAATCGTCGGAATGCCTTCCGCAGTCGCCGTGGCGGCGATGTCGCGCGCCGGGTCGATGCCCTGCACCCGCATGCCTTCGTTCTTGAACGCCTTCAGCAGCGAGCCGTCATTGCTGCCCATTTCGGCGACGAGGCTGCCTTGGGGAATGCCGAGCCCGGACACCGCCGTTTGTGCATAGCGCTTGAAATGCTCGACCAGCCCGAGCGAAACCGAGGTGCGATAGGTGTAGTCGCGAAACAGGATGTCGGGATCGACGACGTCGAGATTCTGCAGGTGGCCGCAGTCGAGGCAGAGATAGCAGTCGAGCGGGTAGAGGTCCTGCTTCTCGTTCAGCCGGTCCGCCGTCACGAACGCATCACCGATGGCCGAGGCCCTGATCGGCAGGACGTGATCGAGCGAGGTCGATCCGCACAGGCGGCAATCGGTCTTGTGCTTGACGTGCTGCATGAATTGGCGATCCTGGGTTGGCGGTCCCTGTGCGAGGGACGGTCGGCCGAAGAGGGATTTGCGGGCGCGTTTTACAGGCCCGCGAAGCTCTTGGCGACCTCTTCTTGCCAGACTGTGGACACGCCGCCATCGAGGAACAGGCTCTGCCCGTTGATGAAGGAGGCGCGCTCGCTGCAGAGGAAATCGAGCGCGTCCGCGCATTCCTCGGCCGTGCCGAGCCGGCCCAGCGGGACCAGCCGCCGGTAGGTGTCCATCAGCTTTTCATTCTGCTCGTAGAAGATGCGCGATTCGCGCTTCAGATAGGTCAGCGGCATGATGGCGTTGACGCGGATGCCGCGGCGGCCGAGCGTGGCCGCATAGTGCCGGACCATCGCGTTGAGGCCACCCTTGACGACGTGATAGCCGACCGGCTGCGAAGAGCCGACGAATTCAGCATAGACTGAACTGACCACGCCAACGGCGCGGTCGCCGCCCTCTGCAAAATGGCCGGAAAACCCCTCGATCAGGTCGCGCGAGGCGGTCAGGCCGACCTGGATTTCGCCGGCCCAGGGATCACCCTGGCCGCGGAAACGCTGGCTCAGGACGAGGTAGCGGACCGGGCCGTTGGCGTCGGCAATTTGGCTCCAGAGCCCGGCAAAGCTGTCGCTGCGCTCGAGATCCGCGGAGAAATGCTTCAGGCCGGCTTGATCGGGGAAATCGGCGGGACGCTGTCGCGACACGACGCTGACCGCGCAGCCGCGCGCCAGGAAGCGCTCGACGACCACGCGGCCAAGGCCGCGGGTGCCGCCGACCACGACGGCATGGCTGGTCATGCCGCAGCGTCCTGCAACGCGGCGACCCGGCGGACCAGATCGGCCTGGTAGGCCGCGGCCTTGGTCGCGTCATTGTCCTCGGGCGCGAAGTCGGCGAACACGCTGGCGCCGGGGCGGAACGGGCCGTTAGTGATCTCGTGCACGATCAGCAGATCGCTGCGGATGATCAGCGTGTGGAAGAACGCATTCGACATCCGGTAATAGAACGGCCGCGCGCCGCCCGGCGGCCCCAGCTCGACGACGCGTTCGATCTCGCCGTCGTCGTTGAACACGACGATGTCGACCTCGCCCTCAATGATATGGAACGCTTCGCTCTTGCCCGGGTGCTTGTGCGGCCGGATGTAGGAGCTGGAATCGATCGCGATGATCATTTCGTGCAGCGAATCATCGCCATCCGGATGGGCATTGATGCGGGCGCGCCGTTTCGGGCTGGCCTTGACCGCGGCCTTGAGCGTGTTGATCTCGGCCTGTCCGACCGCTGCAATCGGGCCCTCGGCCAGGAACACCTCGGGTGATTTTTGAACGAGGCTCATGGAGCGAGGTCCTTCGTGATTGCGTTGTCGAGCGCGGCGTAGATCGAGCGGAATTCCACGCCCCGCGCGGCGAGCGGAGCCAGCTTCTCGCGCACCTTGCCTTCGATGTGAGGTGCCACGGCAAACAGGCAGGTGGTGATCTGCCCGTCAGCCAGCAGGCGATCCGACCCTATCACGGGGACGGCGAAACCCGGTGGAAAAAAGCCCGCTTTGTCGCGGTCGTCATCGACGGCAAGCGCGAACATGTCGGCCACGCCGAAGGCGTTGGCGAACATGATGGCGTGATGTCCGATGCCGAACAGAGCGATTCGATCCCCGTCCGGCCCGGCGAGCGTCGCCAGCTTCCCGCGCAACCGCGCCCGGGTGGGAGCAAAATCGTCACGATAGGCTTGGAACAGGCTGGAAGATCCCCGCGGTGAGACCGCTGCCGGAGAGCCCTCCGCGGGCGTCAGGACGGCCGCCAGCGCATCCTCCAGGGCCCCCGGATAGCGCAGCAGGGCCAGAACGCGATAGCCGCTCTCCTCGGCCAGACGACGCAGTGTTTCCTCGACGAAATAGCAGCTGTGCTCTTCCCATAGGAAACAGTAGTCGCGCGCCGCAAGGAATTTGCTGCTGTCGGGGACCTCGATCAGCAGAAGGCCTTGGGGCGAAAGCAGGGTCTTGAGAGCCTGCAAGGCGTCGACAGGGGCTGACGTGTGCTCGATGAGATAGCGGCACGAGACGATGTCGAATGTTCCGAGCGAGGCGGCAGGAGCCGCGAGATCCGCAGCGTTGAGGCGGGCCTGCCAGGTCTCAAGATAGGGATGGCGCCCCCCGCAACCCTTCTCCTCCAGATCGAGCGACTCGATCTGCAGACCTCGCCCAGCCAGGCGGGTGAGAAGCGGCTGCTCGAAGGGGCCTGTGCCCAGCGCGCGCCCCGCAAGCGGTCTGAACGAGACGAGTCGTTCGACCAGCGCATCGAGGTGGCTTTCCGGTTCGCGGTACCTGATCCACGGCACGGCCGGAGCAACGATCTCGGGAGGCGGAGCCTCACGGAGCTGAACAAGTCGGCAAGCTTCGCATTCGACGATGTCGAGCGCCCATGAGTGATCGACGCGGCCGTCACGCGTGAAGCGGTTGCAGACTGGGAGGACGCCGAGCGTGAGAGGCTGCGTCGTGATCGGCTGGCCGCATAGCCGGCAGCCGGACGAGGATCTGGTGGGCATTGGTTCGGCTGGACCGCGAAGGGATATTGCCATTCGGAAGGAGCCGCAATAGCAGTGCAGTTGCGAACAATACAACGTAAAATGTTCAGCTTGCAACAGATGCGCGAGGGGCCAACGGTCGCGGATGCCCGGCTCGCGGATGCTTAGCTATTGGCAAACTTCGTGCCGGAGCTTGCTATTGCGGTCGTTTTCTGGATACCAGATTCGGAATCGCGCCCGGATGTATTCATCGTCGAACTGGTCAGAAAGCTGCGAACCTTCCTGATCAATTTGCCTGGTCGTCACGGCGAGATGCTACATGCGATGCTCAGGGGCTCTTGGCGGCTGTTCTTCCGTCATGCGATTTGGGATTGGCAAGAGGGGGCACGTGCGTGAAAAACATGTTTCTGACGCTCCGGACGATCCTGCGGATCGTCTGTGTGAGCACGGTCTACTTCTGTATTTTTCTCGCGCTCGGCGCCGGATTCCTCTACTCCTTGCTGGCGGGGCTGACGGCTTTCGTTTTCCTCGCGGTCGGACTGGGACGGGTTGTGCTCGAGCAGCTGGCGCTGTGGTCCACGATTCTGTTCGTTGTTGACAAATCGGGGTTGTTGCCGATCACCCAGTGGCTGCATGGGGTCATTGCGATCATCAGTCGCGGGTTGACTTGACGGTCCGGCTGAGATGCCGCCTACGCGTGTAGCTATGATTCGGTCGTCTTGGACGTCCTACGCGATGACCTTCCTCGATCTGGATTGTTCCCATGCATCCGCGGAACCGCGAACGGGTCTGAGGGGTTCAAGGGGGTGGAGGGCGGTTGGCCGATGCAGCGTTTCAAGGCGTCACTACGTGTCCTGAGTCCGATGCGCAGATCCGGTATGTTCCAGCCGCCGCCCAGGCAACGCGACCTGCTGGCCGGAATTGCACGCCTTCGAGAATTGACTTTGCTCCAGCCGCAGCGTGCGGCGCGTGCCCTCATCGCAGCGGCAGGCCGGATTCTGGGTTGGCTGCCGCCTCGCCTGGCCTTTTTGATCCTGCTGTTTTCGGAGATCGGACAACTTCGCGGGCGGCGTCTGCTCGAAAGGGCCTATCAGGTCCATGCGGCTGCATTGCTGGCGAAGAATCCGGACCAGCAATTCTCCGGACAGCTCAGGTGGTACTTTCCGATCGAGGTCGCGGAACTTCTGCTTCGGATCGGTGCTGATCGGGAAGCCTATGATCTCATCGTTCAGGATGGGCTCGTCCAATATTCGCCCGCGCTGACCAACATGATGATCCGGTCGCTGTTCGAACTCGGCGAGTTCGACAAGGCGCATTGGCTGGCATCGCAGCGGCCTCTGCGAGCGGGATCGGAAGCGGAGTGTCATCTCGCTTTCTTCAAGGGGCTGCTCGATATCATCGCGGGAGATGAGGCCGGCGCGATTGAAAGCATGTCGATTGCATGCCGCGGCTTCCCCGGCTACTTGCGTCCGCATCAAAACATGGCTTCGCGCCCGGCGCTGAGTTATGAGCCCAACCCGCTCGACTTCGCCTGCGGTGCGGCGGGCAGGCTCCATGATCTCTGCAATTTCGCCGGCCAGCGAGTCACTCACGTGGGTCGGGGCGATCTCGGGATTGGATTGTTCACGCGCGCGCTCGCCGCGCAGGAAGATTTGCGCGGCCAAGGATCGCCGGCGGTCTCGGCAGAGGTCAGCCATCTGCTTGGCCGGCTGAACATTCCCCTCGACCAATTGCGCATCCTTCCCGAGGAGTGGTCGACCCAGATCGGTCATCTCGGAATGCTCGACATCCTGTTTCGAATGCGCGAGCTGGGCTGGTGGTCCGGAAAGCCACTGATGGTCGTGCGTTTGAACCTCGTCGCCAACAAGCCGTTCATCCGGCTGTTCGAGAGATTTGCCGATATCGTCGTCATCGGGGAGACGGTCTCCGAAGCCGTGGGCGAAGAATTGCTGTCCCTGCAGCGCTGGTACGGCATGAACTTCAACGTCTTTCGGCTGCCGAACGGTGAGGTGGTGCCGTGGCAGGAGGCCGGCGCGCTTGCAATCACGCAGTGGGAGCTGGAAGGCCGGGGCCATCCGTTGCGAGACGAGTATGATCGGATCTATGGGGCAAAGCTGCAGGTGCAGCACGATTTCTGGCGGATGCGCAAAGCCTGGGGGATGAAGCCGGACGATTGGTATGTATGCCTGCATACGCGCGATGCTTCCCACTATTCAGAGACGGACGGCACCGGCCAGACCCATCGCAATTCGCCGATCGGAACGTATCTCGACGCAATCCGCGCGATCACGTCCAGGGGCGGCTGGGTCATCAGGCTCGGCGGTCCGAACTCGCCGGCGCTGCCATGCCTCGAGCGCGCGATCGACTATCCGCTCAGCCCATTCCGCTCCGAACTGATGGACATTTGTCTCATTCGGAACGCCCGGATGTTCATCGGCACCACCTCCGGGCTGACGAACGCCGCGATCAGTCTGGGCATTCCAACCGCGCTGCTGAACTGCATCACGACGGACCAGCAGTTGTGGAACAGTGACGTCCGCTTCGCACTGAAGCCGGTGCGCCTTGCCAACGGAACCATCCTGACCCAGGCGCAGCTCACCTCCAGTCCGTGGCGCTGGCGCCTGTTCGATGCCGGTGTTCTGAGCCGCAGCGGAGCTCAGCCGCAGAACAACACGTCGGACGAGATCCAGGCCGTCGCAGAGGAAGTGCTCGATCTTGCCTCCCGATGCCCGAGGAGTCCCGAGCCACAGCTCCTGGCGCGCTGGAAGAGACAGCTTTCGGCATCGCACTATTATGGCGCGGGCAGCATCAGCGCCTACTACCTTGCCAAGTACGAGAATGAATTTCTGGCGCCGGACAAGGTCTCGAACTGACGGATTTCGGCGACCGCTCTCGCATCGATATCTTCGATCCCTTGCGGAATCAGGTCGCGTTCTCATACAGACGTCGATATCGAGCTCTCAGGCCCACTCCTGGTCGTAGCAAGGTGCTGGCCGTCGCGAGATGTCGATCACGTCGAACTCATTCGCCCCTCAGCAGGTCGCTCGCGTACTTCTCCAGAAAATACCGGCTTGGCCGCGAACTGCCGAAGAAGCCCGGCACCTGGACGTGACGTTCCCAGCTGCCGTCCACGCCAGGAGCGGGGCCTTTCCGCAGGGGATCGGAGATTTCGAGCACCTCGCGCACCGTTTCCAGAATTTCGTCGGAACTGCTCTCGCTCACGACGAGCTCGGCGCGCGCCACGGATTCATGGGTCGGATAGGCCCAACGATACCGTTCCGAGGTCCACTCGCTCAGTGACAGCATCCGGCCGTCGGCCCTGTGCACGGGCTTCAGCGCAAAGCGGGTGTCCCTCGACCACAACAGCCCGATCGAACTCAACGCATTCACCATGGCGGTCGGAATGCCGAAGCTGCTTGCCACATAGGCAAAGCCGGAGGTGGTCCCGATGAACATGCGCGCACGGCGCATCAAATGAATGTCCATCTCCGGAAATGCATCGTCGCTGCGGGCATAGTCCACCACATGTTCCATTTGCGGGAACGGGGGCACCTTGCCACCGCCCATCCGGATAACCCAGCCGCCGCATCCGGTGATGTGACGGACCGCATCGAGATAGCTCGCCAGCGATGCGTTGCGGATGGATTCGCCGACGCCGTCGGTATCATTCCGGGTCTGGGCGTCCCGCACGTGCAGGCAGACGAACCAGTCGCTGTCCGCCATGCCCCATCTGCGACGGTAGTCCTGGTAGGTCAGCTCGATGCGGTTGTCGGCGAGCAGCCGGCGGTCGTAGATGTCGCGCAGCGGAAAGGTTCGTTGCCGGCTTTCCCACTGCTTGAGCGCCAGTGACCCCGCATCGTTCCAGTACACCGCACGTCCGTCCTCGAAGCGGAAGGCCTGGTGGGAATCGCCGATGAAGGGTGTGAGGCTGGCGAGCTCGTGCCATACGCCGGTGCTGACGTTCTCGCCCAGCGTGAGCGTCGGACAGATGTCGGAGAACAGCGACAGGAACGGCTTGTTGGCGATCCGGTCCTTGTAGGCCAGCAGCAGCGGCTGGCCCTGCCACCACCCCATCTCGCGCATCATCAGATGAACGTTGAGGTGGCCATTATGGCCGATCAACGCGCTCCAGTCCGGAGAGAGCAGCTTGACGTCCGACAGGTCGGTGTCGAGCTTCTTGAGAAGGGCCTTGAGCTGAGGGCTCGGAGCGGGAAGATGGCGGCGCAGGCGCTTCTGTGTCTCCGTCAGCTTGGTGTAGACCTGGGGGACGTGGAACCCTTCGCCGCTGTGGTATGTCGTCAGCAGAAGGTTGCGATAGGCGTAGAACAGGTTGATCTCGGACAGCACCTTGCGCTGCGGATGGTCGGCGGGAAACCGTTCCCAATATTGGCCGCGGTCCTCGCGTGCGGCGAGGATATCGTCGTAGCGGGCAAGGTTCAGCTCAGTGACCAGGGTCTCGATCAGTTCCTTGTTGCAGAAATATTCGTGGACGTAACGGTCGAGAGGGGCCTCGAGCGGCACGGGATCGCCGTCTCTGCGAGCATCGTATTGTCGTCCTTCGAAGGACCTCTGTTCATAACGGAAGTTCCGATGCTCCAGCATGACGTTGATCAGTTCGGCAAACCGACGCAGGTCCCGGGGGCGAAGGGCGATCCAATCGATCGTGTGGGCCTGCGCCAGCAACTCCATGAAATAGCCGGACGTCAGCTTGTTCGTCAGCCTGCCAATCGCCTCCATGAACTCATCGTCGACCCGTCCCCAATCGATGTTGGGAAACAGCTGGAGAGCATGCTTGTCCTTTTCGCACATCAGAAGGAAGAGGATCAGCTCATTGCAGTATTGATCCGAACGGGGACTGGCGAGCACCCATCCCATTTCCTTGTCCAGATCGGGTCCGCAGAAATAGCGGAACTGCCGGTCGAACTCATTTCGATGTGCATAGCGGTGAAAAACGAGTGCGACCATGAATGCCCGGCGGAACGGCAACAGCGCAAAGATCAGGTCCTTGAGGGATTCGGCCCGCTCGCCGACGACATTGAGGTACCAGCTGATCGCCTTTACGCCACGCTCAGCCAGGCTCGATTTCAGTGATCGGATCATGCCCTGCCGGCGTGGCGCGGGTTGGCCGGCCGGATCCGGATGGATGGACTCGAAGGACATTCTGGAGCCCCATGCCCGACCGCGACGGCTGCGCAGCTGATGACCATACTGCTCTTCGAATATAGCGCTATCCCGCCGGCCGCAAGCCGTCGCCGGCGGCGCTGCGCCGGTTGCGAGAGGCGGGCGGAATGTAGAACAGCCTCGAATGATCAGAGGTGGTGATCTCGGTTCGTTCGATGTCCTCGCTCTTGTCAATGGACCGGCCGGCAGATAGCCTTTGCCGGCATTTTCGTGAGTGGTCGTCGATCCAGATGCGTTTCGCAGATCGCAGATCGCGGATCTCGCAAAGGCGACGCCGCCATCGATGCGAGGCGGATCGTACGCAGAGGGGATGGCGAGGGTGCCCTGAAGACCGTCGCGGTCGTGTGGACCAACAACAGACCGGCCCTGTCGCCAGCGCGCTGCATGACATCGGGACGGTTGAGGAGGTCCCGGGAAAAACGTGTGAATATCTCCGAATTTGTCGGCAGCCGGCGGCCTTGTTGCTACGTCCTTTGGACGGATTCAGCTTTTCTGCCGAAGCTGTCCTGGAGCGCCCCGAGCCGATGAACTTTGTCCAGCCGAACCTTGCCCTCGATGAGGCCCGCGCGACGCCCCTCGGTTATCGCAAGGATATCGACGGCCTGCGCGCGGTCGCCGTGCTGCCCGTTCTGCTCTATCACGCATTTCCGGCCACCGTTCCCGGCGGCTTCTACGGCGTCGACATCTTCTTCGTCATCTCCGGCTTCCTGATCACCGGCATCATCCACAAGCAGATGCTGTCGGGTAGGTTCAGCGTCGCCGACTTCTATGCACGCCGCATCCGCCGCATCTTTCCCGCGCTGATCACGGTCGTGCTCGTCACCTTCCTGATCGCGTGGTTCGTGCTGCCGCCACGGGAGCTGAAGTCGCTCGGCACCAACATCGCCGGCGGCGCCATCTTCATCCAGAACTTCATTCTGCTCGGCCAGGTCGGCTATTTCGATCTCGCCGCTGACAAGAAACCGCTGCTGCATCTCTGGTCGCTCGCGATCGAAGAGCAGTACTACGTGGTCTGGCCGCTGCTTCTGATGCTGATCGGCGCGTGGCGGCGCAAGAGCCTTGCGATCACCTTGGCATTGGCCGCCGCCTCGTTCATCGCCTGCCTCGTCGTGCAAACGCGGGCGCCGGATCATGCGTTCTATCTTCCGGTCACCCGAGCCTGGGAGCTGATGGCCGGTTCGGCGCTCGCCTTGTGGATCGGTGGCCGGGCCATCGGCAATGAGCGGGGGCCGGCGGCGTCCATCGGTCGCGAGATCATCGCCGTGGCTGCGTTGCTGGCGATCGTGGCGGCGTTCTGGCTCTACGATCGCAAGCTGCCGCACCCGGGCTTCCTCACGCTGGTTCCGGTGCTGGCAGCCGCGGCGCTGATCGGGACGAGCGGCACGCTGGTCCATCGTCATGTGCTCGGCGCGAGCCCCGCCGTCTTGGTCGGCCTGATCAGCTATCCGCTGTATCTCTGGCACTATCCGCTGATGGCCTATGCGCGCATCCAGTTCGTCGATGGCGTCGCACCTTCGGTGATGTGGGGCATCATGACCGCCAGCGTCGTGCTGGCCTGGCTGACCTATCGCTTCATCGAGCGGCCGATCCGATTCGGGCGGCTCCATGGGACCTACAAGATCGGGGTTCTGATCTGCGGCATGGCAGTCCTTGGTTCGGCCGGTTTGATCGTAGACCGCTCTGAAGGGGCTCCAGGCAGGATTCCGCAGAGTATTCGGGGATTCATGCTGACGGGCGAAGAAACCTCAGGGCGTTGGCGTAGGGGCAAGTGTCTCTTGCTACCAGACCAGGATGCCAAGGATTTCGTTCCCGAATGCGCAGGAGACGGGCGACATCCGGTCGTGCTTGTTTGGGGCGACTCGTTCGGCGCCTCTCTCGCTCCTGGGCTCAGAGATCTTGGTGGCGAGCGAGGATTCGATCTGGCGCAGTACACTGCCTCTTCCTGCCCGCCGCTGATCGGCTTCGTGCAACCAGACAGGCCGGGATGCAAGGGAGCGAATGATTTCGTTGCCGAGCGGTTGGCTGAGCTCAAGCCCGAACTGGTGCTTCTCTATTCCACCTGGAGTTACGGGCCAAATGATGCGGTTCGCAATGGGCTCCAACGAACCGTGATGCGGTTGAAGGCGGTTGGTGTTCCGAAAGTCGTGCTGCTGGGACCGCCCGCGTCGTGGTTAGGCAGCGGCTTGCCAGCCAATCTTCTTGAATATTACTTCCGAACTCATGACCTGCTGCCGGCGCGGACGTGGTATCGCTCCAACGACAACTGGACACGCGCTCAGGAGGCGTTTCTCGAGAGTGAAGCAAAGAACTTGGGCATCGACTACATTTCTGTCCGTCGCATCATGTGCAATGATAACGGGTGCCTCGCGCGAATCGGCGACAGTGGGTCCGAGCTCACGACCTTTGATATTGGACATCTGACTTCTCCGGGGGCAATCCTCGTTGCCCGAGGGGTGCTGGACGCCTTGCCCGGCTTCGATAAATAGGCGTGTGTCTGATCGAACCGGTGCATCATGGATCGTCGGACAGAGAAGGATTGTGCTTCAGAAGATGTGGGCGAGGAGGCGGGCCTCTGCCGCGACGGCCGACGCTATCTGGGCTTCCTGCTCGGACTGACACTCGTGATGCTCGGGGGCCTCTGCCTCGTGCTGGCCGCGCGGGGCGGCGACCATTTCAGCGCGATCAGCAGGCCCGGCGACGCGGCGTGGTACCGCGACTTCGGTGGCGACGGCGTCACCGAGATCCAGGATCAGGATCTGTTCTTCCACGACATCGGCCGTTCGATCGAGCATGCGCGGCAAGCCGACATCATCATCCTCGGCTCCTCGCTGGTGTCGTTCGCAATCGACCAGAGCGTCGTTCGCGAGCGCCTCGAACAGCCTCGTGGGCTGAAGTTCTACAACATGGCGTTCGTCGGGGTCGCGAGCGGCGAGTTCGCGCGCCAGGTCGCCCGAAAGCATCATCTTCATCCGCGCCTCTGGATCGTGAATGCCGATGACGGTGGCGGTGGCGGCAGTTTCTTCCACCGCAACCTGACCCGCTCCTTCGGCGCCGACGTCCGTCCCATCCCGAGCGTCAGGCTGAGCCGCTTCGGTGCCAATTACGAGGTGATCCGGCGCAATCTGCGCTGGCGGTTCGAGGACGCGACGCGCGATGTGCGCCGGTCCTTCGCTGCTCCGAGAGCTGGTGCCATTCCGGCTTTCGAGCGCGATGATCGGACCGGCGCAGCCGATATGCGCGGGTTTCCACGCTTCCTCGCCGAGGGCAACCCTGGCGTGAAGATGACACGCGATCCGGACTGCCACAGCACGCCGGATGTCATTACCAATGCGCGCGAGCTGGTGCAGTCGCTCGGAGCGCCCGTCGTGCTCACTCTGGTGCCGAATTTCCACGGCTGTCGGACCCAGGTGCGCGAAATCGCGGACGCGATCGGCGTCGAGACGGCGATGCCGGCGCGGACCGACTATTCGAGCTGGGACGGCGGCGGCCATCTCGATCGCAAAGGCGCCGGCGACTTCACCAATGACCTGGTCAGCGCTCTGGAGACCACCAGCGCGTTCCAACGGATGCGCGAGAATGACGATCGCCGGCAGCGTTGACCACCGAACCGCTGGCAGCGTCTCGTCGCCGCAGTCGAGCACGGCGCACGCGTTGACGTACCGGCCAGACATCGACGGGCTGCGTGCGATCGCGGTGATCGCCGTGCTCGTCTATCACGCCTTCCCGCAGCTGCTGCCCGGCGGCTTTGCGGGCGTCGACGTCTTCTTCGTGATCTCGGGCTATCTGATCACGGGCATCATCGACCGCCAGTGCGCGGACAAGAGCTTCAGCTTCACGACGTTCTACGCCCGCCGCATCCTGCGGATCTTCCCGGCCCTGATCGTCGTGGTGCTGACGACGTTCCTGATCGCGTGGTTCGTGCTGCCGGTGGCCCAGATGGAAGCACTCGGGTCCGACATCACGGGCGCTGCAGCGTTCATTGAGAATTTCATGCTGCACGAGCAGATCGTCGGGTATTTCGATCCGGGCGCCGAGCGTCTTCCGCTGCTCCATTTGTGGTCGCTCGGCATCGAGGAGCAATACTACATCCTATGGCCGGCCACCTTCGTGCTGATCGCCCGCTGGCCGTCGCACAAGGTGGCGATCGTCGCAGCGCTGGGCCTCGGCTCGCTCGTGGTCTGCCTGGCGACCCCTGCCGAGCAGGCGGCCTGGGCCTTCTACGCGCCGACCACGCGAGGCTGGGAGCTGCTTGCCGGATCGCTCCTGGCGGTTTGGTTGCGGCAGCATTCCATCCTTCGAACGAGGGCCGTGAGCGGAAGCCTGCTCGCCGCGATCGCGGCGGCAGGTCTCTTCGCGGCATTCTTCAGTTTCAGCGGCGCCTCGCCCTGGCCGGGAGTCCGGACCATCATTGTCGTGATGTCCGCCATGCTCTTGGTCGCAACCGGCGACACGCTGTTTCACCGGATGTTGCGCTGGGCTCCGCTGGTCTTCGTCGGTCTCATCAGCTACCCGCTGTATCTCTGGCACTATCCGCTCCTCGTCTTCACCAGGCTGCATTTCGCCGGCGCGGCCCCGGAATGGGCACTGTTCGCAGTGCTTGGGCTCAGCGCCGTGCTGGCCTGGGTCACGTGGCGTTCCATCGAGCGGCCGCTCAGGTTCGGAGCGGCCCCGGTCGCATGGCGGGTCGGGCCGTTGCTGGCCGCCATGACCATGGTGGGGGCGGTCGGCACCGCCGCGACCACCACGCGCGGATTGCCGGTTCGGTTCGCCCCGGAGATCAGGGGATTCATGCTCTCGGGCAGCGAGACGACGTCGCACTGGCGCCGTGGCCGCTGTCTGCTGATCCTGCAACCCGCATCCGAGTTCGGCGCCGACTGCGCGGGGCAGGGAGGCCGGCCGCTGTTGCTGATCTGGGGCGACTCCTACGGGGCCGCGCTGTATCCGGGGCTGCTGCACTTCTCGCCGGAGCGCGGCTACGACGTCGCCCAGTACACGGCCTCCGCCTGCCCGCCGCTGATCGGCTACACGCTCGCGGCGCGCCCATTCTGCAAGAGCATCAATGATGACGTCGTGCAGCGGATCGGCCATCTCCGGCCGGATCTGGTTATCCTCGATGCCACCTGGGGACATGCAGAAGCCGTGCTGCGCGAGGATTTGCCGCGCACCGTGGCGGAGCTCCGGGCGACCGGCATTGGCCGGATCGTGGTGATGGGCCCCCCGCCAAGCTGGCAAGGTATCGGCCTGTCTCACAACGTGCTGGACTACTACCGTCAGACCGGCAAGATATTGCCGGAGCGAACATGGTTTCGTTCCAACGACGAGTGGACGCGCGGCCGAGAAGCGCTGCTTCGCGCGCTCGCCGGCGAAGTCGGGGTGGACTACATCTCGGTGCGCGACATCTTCTGCAACGACGAGGGCTGCCTCAGCCGGATCGGTCCCGGCGGGTCTCAATTGACGGCATTCGATGCCGCGCATCTCACGGTGCCCGGCTCCATTTTCCTGGCGAGCCGCACCCTCGACCGCCTGCTCGGTCCGTCCCGCTGAGCCGGCTATTCCGGGTCGGCCGGGATGCCGCGATAGGAGTGGATGATGAAGCGCTTTCCGGCGATGGAGTAGTCGCCGCAGTCACTGGCTTCAATATCGAACTCTGCGACCAATTCGCGCCAGGCTCGGCGTTCGCCGGTGCTTGGAAGCGCGCGATTGGCGTTCCAATCGTCGAACAGAAGCACCGCGCCCGTCGAGACCATCCCGCGCTGGAACAACGGCGCCAGAGCATCCATTGTCGACTGATAGAGATCGCCGTCGAAATGGATCAGTGCAAAACGCGTCTCCGGCGGCAGTGTCTTGACCGTGTCCGCAAACCAGCCGTCATAGATCTCGAACCGATGGGGCGGGATGATCCTGCCGATCCGCTCGCGCAGCTCCGGTGCGGCCAGCACTTTGCATCCGCCCTTTGCCCACGCCCCGGAGACCACATGGGGAGATGTCAAGTCCACAGGGGACGTGATTTCCGGCAGTCCCTCGAAACTGTCGAACAATCTCAGAACGCGAAAGGGATTCTCGCCGGATGCGCTCTTGCCCAGCGGCTGACGCTGCAGGTCGAAGACCATCGACGTGGCAAGAGTCTTCGCGGTGAAGCCTCCCATGGTGCCGAACTCGGCGACGTCGCCATAGACATGTGACCCGTTGACATACTGCACGCAGAGCGTCAGCATCTTTGCGATTTCCTGTGCCGCAACGATGAGAACGTCTTCGTAGGTATAGTAGGAGTCCGGCGAAGGAAGCTGGCGAAGCTTGTATCTCTCGAGTGCGATGTCCTGTATCGGCCGACCATCCTCGCTCGGAAGCAGAGCCGGGGCAGCGATCGCAGGCGGGGACGACATGCTCGTCCCAGGCTCCTGTTGGGCGCCATACGGCCAAGGCAATGGGGGCTCGGACATGATTGCGCGCTTGACCGAACGCAGCCAGTAGAGCGCCGCCGGCGAGAGCGCATTTGCAAGCCCATTCTTCAACGGGGTAAGCATTCAAATATCTCCGACGCGGTGTCACCCAGGCGCCATGCCACCTCGAAAGAAGCGGTCATCAAGACCGTTTCGGCCCGGCTATCCCGCTTAACGTTCCCACGATGGCTGTGCAAGGAAAAGGTCGGCCGGCGACGCCGGGCAGTTCCGTGCCTGCGAGCGCATCATCTCGAAGGGAACAGCGTGGGACGTCGATCTATCAGTGAGCACAATCGGCTTCGACACGGTCCGAGCGTTGGACAACGCGTCAGGGACCTGCCACAACTTACAGGCTCTGTGCGTCGATGTTGGGGATGGCAGGTGGGACTGATCACGACCGGGAAAGGCGTCACCAACCAGATGTTGCGATCGATTGGTTTGCAGTTGGTGCGAACCGAGACGATCGACCGGTTGGCGGCAGCTCAACGCGCCGCAGAGTCCGAAGCGCCTCCTTCCCGGGGACCGGAGCCGATCCCCGCCGAGGTGCCGGCCGCTGCCGACCCAGTTGCCGAGCAGGCGGAGGCCGCTTTTCAGAGCAGCGTTGAAGCCAACACGTTTCGCATGATGCCACGCGATGGTGAGCCGGTCGAGACGGTCGGCCGGGCGTATCTCACGACGCTGCAGCGTGAATCGGCCGCGCTGCGGGTCCAGGGCGACGAACTCGTGCGCCTGCGTCGCACGGTCGAATTGCTGACGGCCGGAGGATCTTCCGCGCAGCCTTCATCGACCCCGTCCGGGCCGCAGGCGGAGCCGGCAAGTGACGGCATCTACGTGCCGATCTACGATTTCGACGGCCTGCGGAACGATCCCTATATCGTCCACAACCACGACTTCATGCGGGATCCACGCTTCGTCGCCGCCTACAAGCGGGCCGTTCAGGCAACTGTCATCGACCATCGCTATTACTGGCGCGTGCACGTGGCGTTGTGGTGTGCCGGTCTGGCGCTCAGATTGCCGGGAGACTTCGTCGAATGCGGCGTCTGGAAGGGGCTGCTGAGCACCGCCATTGCGTCCTATTACGATTGGAATCGCGTCGGCAAGAAGTTCTTCCTGTTCGACACGTTCAGAGGTGTCGACGAAACGCAATTGGCGGACGAAGAACTGATCAACATCCCGCATTTCCGCATTGGCTACGGTGAGGACATCTACGACCACGTCGTCAGGAATTTCTCGGAGTTCAAGGACGTCGTGATTGTCCGCGGCAGCGTTCCGGAGACGCTGGCCAGCGTCGACATCGGCAGGGTTGCCTACCTCTCCATCGATATGAACAATGCGGCCCCGGAGATCGCTGCCGTGACCTACTTCTGGGACAAGCTGTTGCCCGGCGCGCCGATCCTGCTCGATGACTACGGGTTCGTGCGCTACGAGGCCCAGAAGGAAGCGTTCGACAGGTTCGCGGCGGAGCGCGGTGTCGCCATCCTGGCGCTCCCGACCGGGCAGGGCCTGATGATCAAGCCCTATTCCTGAGGCACGGCGGGGGAGGCCGGCTCAGGCCTCCCGCGGCTTCATGCCGCGATAGGAATGGATGATGAACTTCGTGCCTTGAATGGAGTAGTCGCCTGAGTGGCTGGCGACGATGTCGAAGCGGCTGACGAGGTCCGCCCAGGCCTTGCGCTCGCCGGCCTCGGGATCGGCCTCGTTGCAGTTCCAGTCATCGAAGCAGAGCACGGCGCCTTTCGAGATGAAGCCGCGTTCGAAGCAGGGAACCAGCGCGTCCATGGTGGACGAATAGAGGTCGCCGTCGAAGTGGATCAATGCGAGGCGCGTGTCATCCGGAAGCTGCTTGACCGTATCGGCGAACCAGCCCTCGTAGATCTGCACCCGGCTCGGCGGAATGATGGCCTCCACCATGGTCCGCAATTCATTGGCGCTGAGAATCCGGCAGCCGCCCTTCGACCAGGTGCCTGATTTCACATGCTGCGATTCGAGATCGACCTGCGCGGTGATCTCCGGCAGTCCCTCGAAGCTGTCGAACAGGCGCAGCTTGCGCAGCGGCTGGTTCGGCTGGTAGCGGGGATCGAACACCATCGCATTCGCCAGGGTGCGCGCGGTGAAGCCGCCCATGGTGCCGAATTCGGCGATGTCGCCTTTGACATCGGCGCTGTTGATGTACATCGCGCTCAAGGTCAGCGTTCGCGCGATCTCCTTGGCGGGCAGGATCAGGACGTCGTCGACGTCGAAGAACAAATACGGCGCGCTGATCTTGTGGGCGTCGAGCCGCTCCAGGGCTTCGGTCTGCCGTGTCCGCGGCTCGCGCACGTCTGGAGCCAGTTCTGCAGCCGGCGCAGGGGCCGGTTCAGGCTCGGCTTCTGACGCCGGAGCGGCGTGCGGCCGTTCCGGGGGCGGTTGTCCCATCAGCGCGCGCTTGATCGAGCGCAACTTGAACAGGGTCTGGGGTGGCAGACCTTCGGCAATCGCCACTTTCAATGACTTCGTCATGATAGCCCCGTTCCCTGCCGCTTACGTTGTCGGCTGCCATTTTATAGATACATTTTGCGAAGATCGCAAAAGCGGCATTCGCGCTCTGCACTCGTTTTGCGTGGGTTTCGGCCGGCGAAGTGCTGCTGGTGTTCGAGCTGGTCGGACGTGCGCGGCGACGACGAATTGGCTCGCGTCTTCAGGTGCATCACCCTTGTCCAGTCCCCCGACGAAAAATATTCCTCTTTCGTTTTTCCGAAAAATATGGTTCTCTCTCGTCATCCCGCCTCGAGCAGAGGGACGTACGCGTCGTCACGAACGTGAGGTGGGCTGCGATGGACGTGACGGCTGCGCCAGACGAGCGTAGGCGTTGCGGACGGCGAAGTCGTGTGGTCCTGGCCTCTCGACGCTGAGGTCAAGTCCGTGGTCGTTGCTTATGGGCACGCGCGGGCGATGGGGGCAAGAAAGCCCGATCCCCAGGGAGAGCACGAAGGACACCGTTAAAACCGATCGCGCGGGGAGGGCCGGATCTGTCCGGCTGTACCTGTGGTACCTGCCGCCTGCATTCTTTTGAGCAGGCGGGCCACGGGCCTCAGCCGAGGTCCGGCCTTCCTCGCGCCCTCTCGTTCCGAGAGGGCGATGATCTCAGCATCACTCGGACGCGTGGGCGTCGCGAGAGCGCCTGTCGACGCTCTCTTGTCGCGCTCATTCGAAGAAGATGAACTCGTGGTCGCCGGTGTAGCCGGAGCGCTTGAACTCGAACGCCCATTCCTCGGGGGTGTGGAAGATGCGGCAGGTGAGCTGCCAGTACATCAGGTTCACCTTCTCGCGCTCGTTGCGGTAGCCCTCGACGCAGAGGTACTTGGCGCCGCGGCTGACGCGCTCCATCTCGCGCAAGGCGGCATCGAGATCGTAGTTGTAGAGGTTGTGCAGCGTGTTGATCGAGATGACGAGATCGAAGTGCTTGTCGGGGTAGGGCAGCTTGGCCGCATTGCCGACCTGGCAGAACGGCTTCACGCTCTCCATCGTGTGCTCGACGCCGTAGGACGAGACGTCGATGCCGGCGACCTCGAGATCCGGGATGGCCTCGCGGAAATCGTGCAGGATGAAACCCTTGCCGGAACCGACGTCGAGCACGCGCATGCCCGGCTTGATGCCATAGGCCGCGATCATGGCGTCGGCGACCTTGCGCCAGCGGCCGTCATATTTGTAGCCGCCATAGCCGGTCTCGCGGCTGCCGTCCCAATAATCGTAGTCGAACTTGACCGCCATCTCGGCGACATCGGCCTTGTCGCGCTGGGTGACGCGCGCGAGATAGTCGCGCTTGGTCGATTTGTGGACGAGACTGACGAACTCGCGATAGGCCATGAAGATCTCCGGGCGTGTGAGTGTCGATTAATCGGATGTGGCGCCGATCAGGCCGAGCTGCGTCTCGGCCTTGGCGAGCTGCGCGGCGCAGCGCTGCGTCCAGGCGCCGGTGTCGGCGAAGGCGCGCCTCGTGGCGCCGAGCGGCAGGAAGTCGTTCAGGATGATGCAGGTCCATTTGACCTGATAGGCGTCGATCAGCAACCGGCAGCGTGCCACGCTGCCCGCGTCGAGCCCAAGGCCGTCCGTCAGTCGGTCGATGAAGTGCTCGTGCACGGGCAGCGGCACCGGCACCTCCGGCTGGCAGAAGAAGTCCGACACCAGCTTGGCCGGATCGTCGCGGCCGGCATATTCGAAATCCAGGAAGGTCAGCTTGCCCGCATCGTCGATCAGCGCGTTGTGGAAACCGAAATCGGACGGCGACAGGCAGACCTGATCGGCGGGGATGGCGGCCTCGAAGGCGAGCCCTTCGGCCGCGGCGCCGCGCAGGATGGTCGCCTTCACGTCGGCCCAGGCCGGCTGCAGCCGCGCCGCTACGAAGTCCCGGGCCTCCGCTACATGCGGCACGTCGGCATCGAGTGTCGCCAGCCGGGCGACGCGGCGCTCGACGGTCGCGAGGTGCTCGGCGAGCGAGAAGCAGGCTTCCGACCCCGGCGCGAGGGTGGGGCGGGGCGGGGTGTTCACCGCGAGCACGAAGTCGATCGCGGCATCGACATGAGCGGGCGCGAGCTCGATCGCGGTCAGCTTGCGCCCCTCGACGAAGCTGTAAAGGCCAGCCTGCTCGGCGCGGTCGCAGGCCAACGGCTCGGGCACGACGCGGACGCCGAGCGACCAGGCATGGCTGATGAAGCTCCATTCGGCGCCGAGCCGGTCGCGGGTGTCGCGGGCGTCGGTGAAGTAGCGCTTGAGGACCAGCGGGCCGGCTTCGGTGTCGACGCGAAACACCTGGTTGTTGCGGCCACCGGCCAGCCGCGTCAGCGCTTGTGGCGCTGCCTTGCCGGCCTGCGCGGTGAGGCGCTGCGCCAGCGCCAGCAGGGCGGCATCGGCATCCGCGCCGGCCTCAGCCGCGGTCACGGACGACATCCGCCGCGATCTCGGCCCAGGAGGCGCGACGCTCATACGGCGTGGCCTTGGTCGCGAACTGGTTCTCCGGATCGAACAGCACCTTGCGCATGCCCTCAGGGAAGCCGGTCATCCCCAGGATCTCCGGCAGGTCGTCGACGAACAGCTCGCACTCAAGCGCATGCGCCCGGGCGACCTTCTCGTCCTTGGTCAGCTCGAAGAACACCCGGTCCGGCGCGATCTGGCTGGCGGCCGATCCCATCAGGCCGCGGTCGGTCAGGAAGCCGCGCGCGGCGGCATGCATGTCGTGCCTGGGTCCGAGAATGGGGTGCTTGGTCTTATGGCTGACGATGAACAGGTCATGGCCGGCCGCCCGGGCGGCCGTGACGAACTCGGCGAACCCAGGATAGGGCGACACCAGGTCCATGCGAGCGCCGTAGACATAGCCCTGCAGCTCGGTGAAGTCGTCCTTGCGCCCGGAGCCGTTGAGGTGGTCGCGCACGCTGTTCTTGTCGCGGCCGAGGTCGGCCGGGATCAGGCCGCGCTCGAGCGCAGCCGCATGAAACACGCCGTCATAGCAGGCGATCGTGTTGTCGAAATCGATCCCGATCCGCATGGCGTGGACTTAACGCAAGGACATGTCGATCAGCGGCCGGCCGACCTTGCCGGCCGCGAGGTCCTGCAGCGCCTGGTCGGCCTGGGCGAGGCTGTAGGGCTTCGACAGGAGATCCCGCACCGGGAACCGGCCCGAGCTCAGAAGCCGGCCGTAGCGCCCGTAATCGCGATCCGGAACGCTGTCGCCGCCCCAGGTGCCGAGCAGGCTCTTGCCCTGGTTGAAGACGCCGGGGTTCAGCGTCAGCGCCGCGCCATGCTTGGCGTTGCCGATCACGACCGCGCGGCCGCCCTGCTGGCGGGTGGAATTGATTGCCTGATCCATGACGCCGGGAATGCCGGAGGATTCGACCGCGAGATCAACGCCCTGCGGCACGATCTTCTTGATCTCGGCCAGCACGTCGCCGCTGGCGTCGATCACATGCGTCGCGCCGTAGATCTGGGCGAGCGCGCGCCGCGTCGGGTTCGGATCGATGCCGATCACCGGCATCGCGCCGGCGAGCGCCGCGGCCATCAGCGCGTTCAGGCCGATGCCGCCGGTGCCGAACACGGCGACCGCGTCGCCCGGCTGCACCTTCAGCACATTGTAGACCGCGCCCATCCCGGTGGGCGCCGCGCAGCCGAGCAGCACCGCGACGTCCATCGGCAGGTCCGGCGGCAGCAGGGTCAGGCGGTTCTCGCTGACGACGGCGTGGCGCTGGAAGGTGGTGACGCCGCCAGCGTTGACCTTCTTGCCGTCCCAGTCATAGACGGCGCCGCCGGCCTCGATGCCGCTGCCCTTGATCCAGGACAGCACGACCTTGTCGCCCACCTTGACCTTGGTGACGGCGCTGCCGGCCTCGATCACGGTGCCGGTGCCCTCGTGGCCGAGGCAATGCGGGACCCATTTGTCCTCGCCCTTGTCGCCGCGCCACTCCATCACCTGCGTGCCGCAGGCGCCGGAATAGGCGATCTCGACCAGGACCTGCCCCGGCTTCAGGGCCGGCGTCTCGATCTCGGCCAGGACGAGCGGCTGGCCGGTCTGGACCAGGAGGGCAGCTTGGGTCTTCATGTGATGTCTCAGCTCAACGCGTGGATGATCTTGTCCGCGATCTGGTGGCCGGTCAGTCCCAGCACCTCGCGGGCATATTCCTGTTCACCGGATTTCTTGAAGAAGGCATCCGGCGTGCCGAAGCGCAGGAACTTCTTATGCTGCGTCTCGCTGTCGACCAGCCATTCGGACACGGCGGCGCCGAAGCCGCCGATCAGCGAATGTTCCTCGATGGTCGCGACCAGCTTGAAGCGGCTGAAGGCCTGCTTGAGCTTGTCCTCATCCAGCGGCTTCACGGTGTGGAAGCTCACGACCTCGGCGGAGATGCCCTTCTCCTTCAACTTGTGTGCGGCTTCAATGACTTCCGGCAGCATGTTGCCGGTCGAGAGCAGGCAGACGTCGCTGCCTTCCTCGATCGTGATCGCCTTGCCGATCTTGAAATCCGCGATGGGGCCCTTGTGAACCACAGGCTCACCTTTTTTGCCCATGCGGATGTAGACCGGCCGATCCTGCTGCATGGCCGCACGCAGCGCACCGCGCACCTCGAAGGCGTCACCCGGGCAGATCACGACCATGTTCGGAATCGAACGCAGGAACGAGATGTCCTCGCAGGCGTGATGGGTCGGGCCGAGGCCGGAATAGGCGAGCCCAGCGCCGACGGCGACGATCGTCACCGGGGCCTCGTGATAGCAGACGTCGGTGCGGATCTGCTCCAGGCAGCGCGTCGTGACGAAGGGCGTGATGGTGTAGGCGACCGGGCGCAGGCCGTTCATCGCCATGCCGGCGGCGACGCCCATCATGTTGGCTTCGGCGACGCCGCAGTTGAAGAAGCGGCTGGGATGCTTGTCCTTGAACTTGTCGAACAGGCGATTGCCGATGTCGCCCGAGAGCATCACGACGCGGCTGTCCTCGTTGCCGAGCTTGGTCAGTTCGTCGGCGAAAGCGTTTCTCATGACAGGCCGAGCTCCTTGAACGACTTGACGACTTCCTCAGCGGTGGGGGCGCGGTAATGCCAGTTGTTGTCGTCCTCCATGAACGACACGCCCTTGCCCTTCACGGTGTGGGCGATCAGCGCCACCGGCTTGCCAGAGCCGTTCGGGATGTTCTGCATGGCTTCCGCCAGCGCACTGACGTCATGGCCGTCGATCTCATGCGCGTCCCAGCCGAAGGCGGCCCATTTGTCGCGCAGCGGCGCCAGCATCAGGGTCTCGTTGGAGCGCGCGGTGGCCTGCCACTTGTTGTAGTCGACGACGACGCAGACGTTCTCGAGCTTCTGGGCGGCGGCGAACATCGCCGCCTCCCACACCGAGCCCTCATTGTTCTCGCCGTCCGACAGCAGCGCGAACACGCGGTAATTCTCGCCCTTGATGCGGCCGGCCAGCGCCATGCCGCAGCCGAGCGGCAGGCCGTGGCCGAGCGAGCCGGTGGCGGCCTCGACGCCGGGCAGCAGATTGGCCGGCGGATGCTCGGCGAGCCGGCCGCCGTCCTGGCAGTAGGTGTCGAGCTCTTCGATCGGGAAGTAGCCCTTCATCGCCAAGGTCGCGAACAGGGCCGCGGCGGCGTGGCCCTTCGACAGGATGAAGCGGTCGCGCAGAGGATCCGTCGGGTTCTTCGGGTCGATGTTCAGCACGTGCCAATAGGCCGCGGTCATCGCATCGGCGCAGGACAGCGACGAGGCGAGATGCGCGGCCTGCGCCTTGTGCGACATCTCGATGATCTTGCCGCGCAGCTTTGCGGCCTGCGCCTTCAGGGCGGCGGCGTCAGGCTTGGCCGCCGGGCTCCGGACTGCAACGTTCATCGTGCTCTCCAGTCGCGCCTCCTCGGGGAAGCGCAGGGGTCTCGATCAGGGTTTATGTTCGTACTTGGTCGGCAGCTTGGCCATGGCACCCTCGAAGCGTCGCGCCCAGGCGATGACGTCGTCGATGCCCTGTTCCAGCGAGAAGGTGTCGCGCCAGCCCAGTTCCGTCCGCAGCTTGAAGCTGTCGAGCGTGTAGGCGGTGTCCTTGCCGGGGCGCTCCGGGCCGATCTCGACGCAGTCCTCGAAGTTCTTGCCGAGCCGGGCCAGGATCATCTCGACCAGCGTGCGGATCGAGACCAGCTCATAGCCGGAGATGTGGTAGGTTTCGCCGAGCGTGCCCTTGCGTCCGATCTTCATCGTCGCATCCGACACGTCGGTCATGTGGATGAAGACGCGGATCGACTTGCCGCCGCCGTCGAGCCGGAGCTTCTGCCCGGTCATCGCGGCCACGATGGTGCGCGGCACGATGCGATAGAGCTGCTGGCCGGGGCCGTAGACGTTGGCCGCGCGGGTGAAGACCACCGGAAACTGGTAGTTGGCAAAATAGGTGCGCAGGCTCATGTCGCCGGCGGCGCGCGACACCGCATAGGGCGTCGACGGGTTGAAGGCTGCGTCCTCGCGTACCCAGCCCTCGGTCGAGCCGTAGACCTCGGGCGTCGTGACGTGGACGTAACGGTCGAGGCCGTCATAGTTGCGCAGGATGTCGTGCAGCCGGACTGCGGAGACGACGTTGGTCATCATCCAATGGTCGGGATACAGCCAGCTCTCGCCGACCATGCTCTGCGCCGCGAAGTTGACGACATGCGTCGGCCGCTCCGCTGCGAGCAGCGCCTTGAGCGCGTCGAGATCGTGATTGAGATCGATGCGCTTGAACCGCACGTTGCCGGGGCGCTTCTGCCACTTGTAGGGCAGGAAGGCGTCATGCGGCTCGTCGGAGCGGCTGGTCGCGATGACGTCGTGACCGGCCGCGGCCAGAAAGTCGACGAAGGTTGCGCCCGAGAAGGAGTTCGAGCCGAGGATCAGGTACTTTTCGTTCGCAGCCATCGTCCTTGCCCGTCAGACCTCGCGCGTCGTGATGATGTCGCCACGCTGGGCGTACAGCCACTGCATGATCATGTGGCCGATGACCATCTGCGCGTCCTCGGCGATCTGCATGTCGTCGACAGCGAAATGGATCGGCACGTCGGCGAGCGCCTTGGCCTTGCCGCCGGTGAAGCCGAGCACGGCATAGCTGGTCATGCCGATCTTTTTGCCCTCTTCGAGCGCCTTCAGGATGTTCGGCGAGTTGCCGGAGCCGGAGAAGGTGATCAGCACGTCGCCCTTGCGCGCGAGCACGGCGAGCTGCAGCGAGAACACCTGGTCGTAGCCTTCGTCGTTGGCGAGGCAGGTGATCACCGACGGGTTCGACGACAGCGAATGTACGCGCAGGCCGGAGCCCGGCGTCTTCGACAGCGCGTAGAGGAAGTCGTTGGCGAGGTGGTTGGCGTTGCCGCCGCTGCCGCCATTGCCGCAGAAGAACACCTGCCGGCCGGTCTGCCAGCAGTCGCGCAGATCATAGGCGAGCTTCTCGACCGGGCTCCAGTCGAAATCCTTCAGCACGGTGCTGAAGCGGCTGGTGTAGTCGGCGAACAGGCTGCCGGGGGTCTTGAAGGCCAAGACGTTCATTTCACGACCTCCTTCTCCATCCATTTCAGATTGTACCAGCGGTCTTCGTTCTTGAGCTGGCCTTGCGAGTACATGCCGATGATTTCCTTGATCGCATCCTCCACCGTCTTCTTCGGACGGAAGCCGGTCGCGAGCAGGCGATCGGAATTGACACGATAGCTGCGCGGATCGTTCGAGGGCGTCACGATGACCTCGGCCGGCACGTGCTTGGTGACCAGATTGGCAATGTCGAGGATGGAGATGTTCTCGAAGCCCGCATTGAAGACGCCGGTGTGCTCGGGATGATCGAGCAGGAACAGATAGAGGTCGGTGATGTCGTCGATGTGAATGTTGGGGCGAGTCTGGTCGCCGCCGAACACCGTGATGCGACCGTTCATCAGCGCCTGCATCGTCAGCATGTTGACGGAGACGTCGAGCCGCTGGCGCGGCGAGTAGCCGCAAACCGTGGCGGGGCGGACGATCTGGACCACCATGTCGTCCTTGTAGGACAGCACGATGCGCTCACCGCACATCTTGGTCTTGTTGTACTCGGAGATCGGCAGCAGCTCGAGGTCCTCGGTGACCTGCTCCTCTTCCTTGACGCCGTAGACGCTGCCGGAGGAGGCATAGATGAAGCGCTTGATGCCGTGGCGATAGGCGCGGTCGGCGAGTTGCATCGTGGCGAGGCAGGAGATCTCCCAGGTCAGCTTCGGGTCGAGATCGCCGCAAGGGTCATTGGCGACGCTGGAGAGATGAACGATGGCATCGACGCCGGTGAGGTCGATGGCGTCGGGATTGCGCACATCGCCCTGAACCACCGTAAGGTCGGGGTGCGGCTCGAGGAAGTTGCCGAACCACATGATGTCGAACGCGACGACCTTGTGGCCGGCCTTCAGGAGCTTCGGCACGAGCACGCTGCCCTTGTAGCCGCACGCTCCGGTCACGAATACTTTCATCTGAGCAATCCCCGTGGCTCGCCTGTCGTCTCGCCGGCTGGCGTGTCGCGCGCACATTTATACAAATTGGCGGGGGAAGGCGACCAGCCCAGCGGCGAAAATCGCCCGTCAAGCGTCCCCGCCACGGCGCGGTTCGTGATTAAACTCCAAATGGGCCCGGCGCAAGCTTTCCGGGTTGCCGATATCCCGATGATAACCGCTGGTTTCCACGCACAAAATGCGTCCCAAATAGTTGGGGATGATTTCGGTGGAGAGGTCGACGATCGGTTTTCCCAGCGCCGCGATGTCGGCGATCACGGCGGGATCGAACACATAGACCGCGCCATTGGCGAGGTTCCCAGGCGGGTTTTTGACCTTCTCGTGGAAGGCGATCACCCTGTGCTGAGCATCCAGCTCGAGAATCCCGCACGAGCTCGGATCGTCGGTCCGGAATGCGAGCATCGTCATGATGCAGCCTTCGGGGCGGTCGCGATGGGCGGCGAGCAGCCCCGCGACGTCGAAATCGGTCAGATTGTCGGCGTGGGCCACGAGGAACGGCTGGTCGCCAAACCAGGCACGGTTGGCGAGCACGGTGCCGCCGGTCCCGAGCAGTTCATCTTCGTGAACGAGATCGATCCGGTCGCGCCAGCGCGACTGCGCGACGTGGGCGTGGACCTGCTCGGCGAGCCAGTGCGTGTTCAGCAATGCGCGCTCGATGCCGCCTTCGAATACGAGGTCGAGCCAGTAGTCCAGCAAGGGCCGGTCGTGCACACGCACCAGGCATTTCGGCGTCGTATTGGTCAGCGGACGCAGCCGGCTTCCGATCCCGGCCGCGAGCAGAAGGGCACGCATGACGACATCCTATTCTTGATCTTACTCTTGGCTGAAGCCGGTCTCGTCGATTTCTCGCACCAGCTCCGCTGTCGTCAGCGGCAAATTGCCGACCCGGGAGACCTGGAGCGCTGCGGCCAGCGAGCCGAGATAGGAGGCTTGCCAGATGTCGGCGCCCGCGCGCAGGCCCATCGAGCAGGCCATGAAGAAGCTGTCGCCGGCACCGGAAACATCCTTTGGCGACGGATTGAACGCAGGCAGGCGATCCGAGGTGAAGACGCCCTCGGCCATGGTGTTGATCAGCGCGCCCTCAGCGCCGAGCGTGATCACGAGATTCTTGGTTCGGGCCCGTTCGACCAGCCGCTCGCTGATCACGGCGAGGCCGGAAATGAAGTCGTTCAGCGCCACGCGGGCTTCGCGCTCGGTCGGCGTCAGCAGGGTCATGCCCTTGAAACGCGAGACGTCGCCGGTCTGCGAGGACACCTGGCTGTCGGCTGCCATCATCACGCCCTGGGCGCGGGCGCGATCCGCGATCGCGTCGACCAGATCCTGCGGCAGGCAGCCATAGTTGAAGCAGGAGAACAGCAAAAGATCACAGGTCTTCAGAGCGCGCTCGACCGAGGTCAGCATCTGGCGCTGCAGGTCGGCATCGGAGGCGTGCTGGCGCAGGTGATTGACGCGGAGAAGCGTCTTGTTGAGCGCGCGAAAACGCTGCTTGCGCGTGGTCGGCCGGCTCTGGTCGGTGAAGGCGTTGAAGTTGACGCCATGCTGTTCCAGCGTGTTGCGGGCGAACCGCGCCGCTTCGTCGTCTCCGACCAGGGTGAAGAATTTCACGTCGGCCCCGAGGCCATGCGCATGCGCCGCGACCGCGCCGGCGCCGCCGACGAAGGTGCGGGTCATCAGCGGCGTCACGACGATGGTCGGGTCTTCCTGGGACATGCCGACCGCATCGCAGGTGACGTATTCGTCCACGATCAGATCGCCGATGACGGCCACCCGCATGCCGGAGAGCTTGCGGAGCAGATCCTTCAAATTCGAGATCTCGAAGCCGTGCCGCTTGGGGAATTCCTGCGGCTTGCGGACGGTGGAGATGTCGATGTTCGCGTCGCGTTCCAGAAGCGCGAGAGACGCAAAGCGCAGTTCACCGGACGAGAAGATCAGACGTCCGCCATAGGCGTCGACGGCCTCCTGCTCGGGATTGGCGCGGTCCTCGAACTCCTTGCCCTTGACGACGACGGTCGGCTTCAGATGCGCAATGAAGTCGGACGCCGATGTCTCCAAACGCACGACATGGTGCACAAACGCGATCGACCGCACGTTCTCGAGGCGCATGTCCTGCGTCAAGGTCACGCCGGGCGTGGAATCCGGGTTGACGCCCACGACGAGCACGTCGGCCTGCTCGGCCGCGAACTTCAAAAGCCGCAAATGTCCGGGGTGCACGACGTTGAAATTGCCTGACACGAACGCAATCGTCTGCCCAGATTCGCAGGATTCGCGAATGGTCTGGCAGGCGAGATCCATCTGCGCAGTATCGGTCACCTGATCCAAGGATTTCGCCTCCGGCTCGAGCGGGGTGAGGTCATATAGCCAGTCATCCTGCTATTCGCCCCGACTCACATCTGTAGTGCTTGTGTACTTCTGGCTTGGCACAACCGTTCCGGCACTCAGTTCCGGATTTGCCTTGATCATCGCTCAACATTGATTCCACTGTCGAAAATCAAGATCGTCACTTGATTGGCCCGATGAACATGGTGCCCACCCGTCGTTTCTCGTGTCTCTTTATCAGGTGTGCGGAGCAGCACAAACAATCCTGTGAGCATGACATTCGGTTTCTGAATTTGGATGCTCTGTTGCTCCCTCGGCAGAGCGCCCGCGCACGCCGTCGCCCGCGCTCCCGGCGGTGCACTGAATGGTCATATGCCTGGCGTTCCCAGGCCAATTGACGTTTCGTCTATTAAGCACGGTCCTCGCCATGGTTGGCGAAGGACAGGAAGCGAGGCTGAAATTCTTGTCCAAGGCCAGCAAAACCTGCGAATCAAGGCCAGCTGGTTCAGTGATAGAGGTCGAACTGTTCGCCCTTGCCCCGATCGAGGTCAGCCGTCAGAGCGCCCCGGTCGATGAGCGGGAACAGCTTGCTGAACTCGGGTCGGGTCAGCAGGGTAAGATAGGTTTTGAGCATACCCCGCTCGGAGGGATGCGCGGGATCGAAGAAGTTGTTCGAATCCTGCGATATCTCGGTGCGGCTCATGTCGAAAAACGGGATCCCGAGCCGGGCAAATCTCTCGGCGGTCTGTGGACTTTTGAGCTCGCGCCAGTGGCCGGAATAGGGCCAGTAGGCTTTGTCCGTATCGAGGAAGGCAGCCGCGCTCTCCAGGAATGGATATTGGATCGCAACCACCGAGAAGCCCCGATCGCGAGACAGTCGGGACAAGCGCTCGACCTCGCGAAACTGCCTTTCGTTAAGGTGAGATGTGCCCCAGAAAGATAGGATGTATTGAGCGCCTCGGGACAATGTCTCGGCCGACGTGCTTCGGTAGGGCGGGGCGACGATGACCGAACCGTCCTTGCGGAATCCGAACTTTCCGCGGATCGCCTCCGGACCCACCAATAGGTTGTTGTCGACTGGCTCGACTTGCGGAACCAGGAGCGCCGACCGGATCGTTTCAACGTTTCCGCTGGTCCGGATCAAGAAATCTACCACGCTGTGCAACTCCCGTCGGTGCGAATCGGGGCCCCGGTCGAAGCCCATCGTGCGTTCCTTCCGCCATGCTTCGGCAAGGATATCGTCGAACAGGAAGTAATCCAGCGCGACAATAACGACCCGCGGCTTCGCGATCGTCGTGGCACGATCTATGAAATCCACGACGTGCGCGAGCGGCCACGCCGTCAGACAGGCGTTGTAGGTGACATAAGGGCGGAACATCTGCTCGCGGGCTTGGCCGCAACGTGAACTTCCCACCAGCAGGACCTCGGGGCGAATCTGCCTGATTCGCTCGAGCTTGTAGGGCGCATAGTCCTTGAACGCACCGAGCCAGACGAGCCGGTCGCTGCGCGACTGCTCCATGGCAATTTCCGAAAGGGGGACCGTCGCGCCCAATCGCCAGGCAGCCCACTCCAAGGCTGCCAGCAGCGGCACGAATACGACAGCAAACAGCGTCATGGCTATCGCGAGGTACCGAGTCAACGGTCGCACCCATTCGATGATTTTTTATGCTGCAAGCTCGCGGCGGCAACATCCTGAAGTCGATGACGCGGGCATTCAGGCTAGTGGTGAAAACGGACTGCTGCAAGAACGCCGTCTTGCGCTCGGCGCTTAGTAGGTGGAGAGAGAGTTTTGGATCTTTGTGGGATCCATGCTCGGAAGGTAGTTCCGAAACTCCGGATCGTTGAGCAGATGGAGCATGACCCTTGCGGCGCCGGTGTCGGCCAAGTGATATGCATCCACAAAGCTGGTGGTCTCGTCCGCCATGGGCAGGCGCGCCAGATCAAAGAAGGAAATCCCGAGCTTTCGCAACCATTCTCGGGTTTCGTCGGCGGCAAACTCCCGCCAAGCTCCGAATCCGTGGGGACCGTTCTGGTCGCGATCCAGCAGGTCGATACCAGCGCGGATGAATGGCAACTGAACACCGACGAGCTTCACGCCGCGGGATCTTGCGATCTCGGCGAGTCGCGCGATCGGCTGCTTCAGCCATGGTGAGACGCCTGCTGCGCGAGGGAGAGTCTCAGCAAGCGTCTCGGCGTTCATGTAATGTAAACGCGCGTCGGCAATGTGACCGGGCGAGTAGAGGTAGGATCCATCACTGCGGAAGCCCTCCTCACGAAAGATGGATTGGGTGCCGATGAACGCGCTCGGCGCGTTCAAGTAGTTCCGGAATGTCGCCGGATGTCGCGTTGCCGTCCGCGCAAAATCCAGCAGGCTCGACCTGATATAGGTGAGAGAGTGATCGTAGTGCATCCTCCGTGCAGTTCCGAACCATTCCTCCCAGCGGTCGGCGAACAGGAAATGGTCGAGCGAGAGAATGGCGACGCGGGGGCGGAGCCGTCGCGTGGCGCGGTCGAACAGATCGACCGTCTGACTGGTGGTCCAGGCCGTGAACGAGAGATTGTAGAAGCGGTACGGCGCGAACAGTGCCGCATGAAACGTCCCTGCACGTGATGTACTGATCCAGATGACCTCAGGCCGTTCCTGCTCGAGCCTCGCCAGTTTGAACGCTGCATTATAGCGCAGATCGAACGGGAGCACGATCTGCTCCGGATGATCGCGTTGGGATTCGGCGAGATCCTGCAGTCGCATCGCCGCGCCGAAGGGGCGTGCGGCATGAAGGAGGCCGACCGGAGGCAGGTAGCCGGCGAGTGCGGAGGCCGCCAGAACTGTGGTGACATAGCGCCGCGTCGGATTTGGTGGTGGCGAGTGGTGCGGTTGAGGCGGATCCTTCATTCGGCTGCCATTCGCACCGTTGGCCCGTCGGGATGAGCGCCAGAGCGCCGCACCGAAGAAGAACGTCGGTGATCAGAACTGGAAATACAGGAACTGGGAGGTATCCCCAGCGATGATGTTCATGAGTACGGCGGCGACCAGCGCCACCGACGTGCCGATCGCCCAGGTCAGGGATGGGCGCCACTTCAAACCGAGAACGCTCCACGGCCGCGGATTGTGATAGGTCTCAAGCCCGACATTCCATCGTTCGAACATCGCGTTGACGTTGGGTAATGCGAGACATGCGGCATACCCAACCAGAATCGCGATCATCAGCCGTGGGTCGACCAGATTGGTCATCGTGATCCTGTCCGGAGAGGACAGGCCGACCATACCCTTGATCAGCCGGATGGCTGCATTCGGATTGTCGGCGCGAAAGAACACCCAGGCGAGAACCACGGCGAACTGGGTCAACAACAGCGCTGCCGCAGCGTACCAGGCCGTGCCGGCATGACGCGCAAGCGCCGGCCGCGCCTGGACGAACTTGCCCCAGCGATGGTTGATGATCAGGAACAGCCCGTGCAGGGCGCCCCAGATCACGAACGTGAAGCCGGCTCCATGCCACAGGCCGCCGAGCAGCATTGTAGTGAACAGGTTGGCGTTTCGCCGGTGCTCGCCGTGGCGGTTGCCGCCAAGCGGGATGTAGAGATAATCGCGCAGGAAGCGTGACAGCGAGATATGCCAGCGTCGCCAGAATTCGACGATGCTCTGCGACTTGTATGGCGAGTCGAAATTGAAGGGCAGCTTGATCCCGAACATGATCGATATGCCGATCGCCATGTCCGAGTAGCCCGAGAAGTCGAAATAGATCTGAAGCGAGTAGGCAAGCGCGCCGCCCCAGGCGTCGATCAGATGAAGGTGACTGGAGTTGGCAGCCTGAAATACGGGATTCGCGACCAGCCCAAAGCCGTCGGCGATGAACGATTTCTTGAACAGGCCGATCGTCAGAATCGTGAGGCCGACCGCGATGTTCTCGATCGAGATCCTTCTGCTCTCCTCCGAGCCGAACTGTGGCATCATCTCGCGATGATGGAGGATCGGTCCTGCGATGAGGTGCGGAAAATAGGTGACGAACAGCCCGTATTTGACGAAGCTCCGTTCACGTGCATAGCCGCCGTAAACGTCTGCGAGATACGCGATTTGCGTGAAGGTGAAGAATGAGATGCCCAATGGAAGCACGATCGCGAGCGACGGGTACTTCGACGCTGTCAGTGCATTGAGGATCTGGATGCCGAAATTCGTATATTTGTAGAACGCCAGCGCTCCCAGATTCAGCGTGATGGCCAATGCGAATAACCCGGTGCGCGTCCTGCCGCTCTGTCCGGCAATCAGAAGGCCCATCGTGTAATTGAAGACGATGGAGACCAGGATGACGGGAACGAAATGAATGTCCCAATAGCCGTAGAAGACCAGTGATGCCGCAGCAAGCCAGCTCAGGCGAGCCACCGCCGGCGCGAAAAAACGCGCCAACAGGAAGTACCCGGCGAACGTCACCGGCAGGAAGAGGAACAGAAACTCAAATTGCGTGAAGAGCATAACAAGTTTCTTGGTGGGCGCCGGATGCTCGGGGTGCTTTACCAACGATTGCAAGCGCTGCCAAGTTGGTGAGGTCTGATATTGCGTGATTTTCGGGGGATGTCTCTCCTCGATCCTCCACGTCAATGGGCTCCCTTCGAGCGTGGGAAGCGGGGTGCGGCCGCTTTTCCATCAGCAGGTCTTCTGCTATGGCTGCTCGAAAGTCGACGAACGGTGCCACAATGGGTTCTTGCGCATTTATTGAATCGGACGGTCGTGACTCGATGCAGGGCGCGCGCCATGCGGTTGCTCAGATGCGACGGCTGCGATTCGATCGTGCTTGGTAACCCCTATTCCCTTTCCGACGCTGCAAACGCAGGAGGGGCGCCGCCGGTGTCGTGGCTTTCTCCCGCGGAAATGATTGCAGCGACAAGCAGGCTTCCTGCGGAAGCGTCCGAGTGGCATCATGACAGGTTCGCGCGGATGCGCCGAATTCGAAGTTCGGTATTGTTTGGGCTTGCTGGTCCTCGGCCACTTGTCCTGCCCAGATTTCGGTCATCCGACGCCCAAACAGACCATCAAGCGAGATTTTCGTGATGTCGACAGCAGACGCGGCTGAAATGGGCGATACGCTGGGATCGGCGGCTTCCAGGCGCTATCTTGGCATGGTCGGCGTCGTAGGCCTCGTGGTCGTCTTGGTGCTCTTGCTGGGTGTCTCGCTGTTCTCTCACGAGGGCTGGACCCTCCAAGATGGCCTGTTGCAGATTCCGCGCAAGGAGAGCCCCGGCTGGTATCGTGATTTCGGGGGCCGCAGCATTCCGCAAATCCAGGATCAGGACGTCTTTTACAGCAATCTGGGAGGCTCGGTCGACGCCGCCAGGAATGCTGACATCGTGTTCCTCGGCCCGTCCTTCGTCAGCTATGCCCTCGATCGGCAGACGCTCGAGGAATCGCAGGCGCTCAACCGGTTGAAGATCTACAACATGGCCTTCGTCGGGATTCGGGGCGGCGAGTTTTCGCGCCGGGTCATCGAACGATGGAGGATCCGTCCGCGCCTGTGGGTCATCAATGCCGATGACCAGTTTGTTCATTTTTTCAGCAATGACTTGAATGTCACTCTCGGTCCGCAGAAGCAGCCCATCGCCGCCGTTCAGCGCAATCGACTGCGTGGATATCTCACGGTCATCGGCCGCAATCTCCACTGGCGAATCGAGGATTTGATCGCCGCGTATCAGAATGGATATTTCACACCGACGGGCCTCTATCGGAGCATCTCCGACGGAGACATGGGGCTGGATGCCAACCCTGGTTTTGTCGCTCAAGGCAACAAGCCGATGCTGTCGGCGCGGGATCCCGACTGCCATACGAATCCCGCCGTCGTGGACTATGCGAGAAGCTTCCTTGCCGAGATCGGCGGTCAGGTCGTGCTCACGCTGGTCCCGCACAGCCAGTCTTGCATGCAGCAGGCGGCCGAATTGGCAAAGGCGCTGAACGTCGAACTGATCGCGCCGCCCTTCGATGGACTGACGACGATCGACGGCGGCGGTCATCTGGATCGGTATGGCGCGCAGAAATTTACGAGCTATCTTGCTCGCGAGATCGTCAAGACCTCGGCATACAAGCAGGCATTTCCCGTTGGCCTCACTGAGGCCAGATGATAACGTGACTGCGGAGGCGAGTGGGGGCATGCCAGGCAGCGCCAGATCGGCAGCTCCAGCTGGAGCGATCGCGCCGTTTGCCATCCGAGCCGTTTGCAGTCTGATCTGTTGCACTCTGATCTGTTTGCGCTATGCATAGTGATCCGAATAGGTAGAGCTGCAGGCTATCTTCGGCTCTCGTTGTTCACGTCGATCTGTCGGTTTGCTCATTGTCATCATCATGTTCGGCTTGGCTTGTTCGCGGCACCTCTGTTATAGCTGACCGCGATCCAATCAGTTCAATTCCTGATTGAACTCTGCGGGCTGGCGTTTCCTCGTTGGGGGGCGCCGCATCGAACGCGACGGACGTACGTCCTCCTCCTGAGAAATGATCTTGGGCGCGCGCCGGACGCGACATGCAGGGCAGACGGTCCGAGCTCCGCTTTGATCCGGACGCGTTCAGTTGGGGCTACAGGTTGCGTGGAACTTGGTCGCATGAAACTGCAAGAGCACAGGTCGAAGCGCTTTGCCCGCAGGCGGCTGGTTTATCTGGTCTTTGTCGTCGTTGGGGCGGTCCTCAATCTGCTGCACCGACGTACCATGTTCCTTCTTCTGGTGCTCGCCGAAGCCGCTAGAGTTCCGCTCAGGCGGCGGCTCTGTCAGGCCTATTTCCCGTATGTCACGTCCCACCTTGCTCGTCAGCCCGGGTTTCGTTTCTCGACGGTGCTCAGCCGCTGCTTTTATAGTTCCTCAGTTCGCGTCCTTTGCAGGATCGGTGCTTACCGTGAGTTGATCGGTGCTGTCCGACGCGAGACCTTGGCATGCGATGACGCGGAGCTCAGAAGTGCGCTCGTTCGGTCGCTGTTCGAATTGGGCGAGTTTTCCGATGCGCGAGAGGCCGCGGCAGGCGCGCGCCCCGAAGAACTCGATGCGATAGGCGATCTGGCGTTCTACAAGGCGATGGTCGACGTGATCGGGGGAGATGAAGCTGGCGCGCTCGATGCGATGTTCTGGGCCTGCCGCGGCAGTGTGCACCTCTTCCGCCCTCACCAGAACATCGCGGCACGACATCCCGCGCACTATTCTCCCAACAGCCTTGATATTATCTGCGGATCTCCGGGGCGCCTGTTCGACTTGTGCAACTTCGCCGGACAGCGCGTCACCCATGTTGGCCGCGGCGAGATTGGAGTCCGGCTATTCGAGCGTGCATTGAATGCGCAACAGGAACTCCGGGACTCGCCGCCGCCCCTCTCTGAAGAGTTGAGACGGCTGCTCGGCTCGCTTGACGTGTCTCTGGAGGAGCTCCGACTCATTCCGGAGGAGTGGACCACCCAGATTGGTCATCTCGGCATGCTCGACATTCTGTTTCGCATGCGTGAGCTCGGCTGGTGGTCAGGCAAGGCTGTGATAGTCGTCCGGCCGGCGCTGATCGCCAACGCCATCTTCTTCAAGCTCTTCGAAGGGCAGGGCAAGGTGCTGGCGCTGGGGCAGACCGTTTCGGAACGGGTTGGCGAGGAATTGCTGTCGTTGCAGCGCTGGTACGGCCTGAACTTCAATGCGTTTCGGCTGCCCGATGGGCGGGCTGTTCCATGGCAGGATGCGGGGGCGATCGCCATCCAACAATGGGAGCGTGAGGGACGAGGGCATCCGCTGCGCGACAAATATGATCAGACCGCAGGCAGCGCGAACGTCGTAGCTGAGCTCTATGGCGAACTCCGCGCCCGGCATGGCATGAAATCCGATGACTGGTATGTTTGCCTGCACACGCGGGATGCTGCGCACTATCTCGAGTTCATGGGGACTGGCCAGACGCATCGTAATGCTCCGATCGAGACGTTGCTCGACGCCATTCGTCTCATCACGTCTCGTGGTGGGTGGGTCGTCAAGCTCGGTGGCCCGAACTCGCCGAAACTCCCGCCGATGGAGCGCACGATCGACTATGCGACCAGCGAGTTCAGATCCGATCTGATGGACGTCCATCTGATCCGCCATGCCAAGGCGTTCATTGGAACGACGTCCGGGCTGACGAATGTCGCGGTCAGCTTCGGAATTCCGTGCGCAGTCGTCAACGCGATCACGACCGACGCCCAGTTGTGGAACAGCAACGTCCGCTTTGCTCTCAAGCCCGTCCGGCTGGCGGATGGGGCCATGCTGACGCAGCGCCAGCTCACCAGCACGCCTTGGCGCTGGCGTGTGTTCGATGCCGCGGTGCTCGGCCGCAACGGTGCGCATCCGGAGAACAATTCGGCCGAGGATATCCTGCGCACGGTCGATGAAGTCCTGGCGATTGCCGACGGTCGGATCGCAGAGTTCGATGCTGGCCATGACGCCGAAAGGCTGCTGGCGCGCTGGAGACGGACGCTGGAATTGCCTTATTACTACGGCGCGAGCCGGCCGAGCCTTGGTTTTCTCGCGCGGCATGAGAAGGAGTTCCTTCTCGATGCCACCGAGCAAGGCTGAGCCATGCGACGGCGGCTCCTGGCATCCGTGAGGGCATCATGTGCGGCATAACCGGCCTGTTGCGACCCGGGGGCGTCGATGAGGGGCGGCTGACGGGCATCGTCGAACGGATGACGGCCGCGCTGGCGCATCGCGGGCCTGATGCGTCGGGGATTTGGGCGAAGGCCGATGCCGGCGTTGCGTTGGGGCAGCGGCGCCTGGCGATTCTCGATCTTTCCGAGGCGGGTGCGCAGCCGATGCACAGCGCCTGCGGGCGCTACACGATCACCTTCAACGGCGAAATCTACAATCACCTCGATGTCCGCGCCGAACTCGAATCCTGTGGCGGTGCGCCGAACTGGCGCGGCCATTCCGACACCGAGACGCTGCTCGCCGCCGTCCGGCAGTGGGGCGTGGAGCCGGCGCTGCAGCGCCTGATCGGCATGTTCGCCTTCGCGCTGTGGGACTCCGAAACGCGGCAGTTGATCCTGGCCCGCGATCGCTTCGGCGAGAAGCCGCTGTTCTACGGCTGGAGCGGCGCAGATCTGGTGTTCGGCTCCGAGCTGAAGGCGCTCGCGGCTCACCCTGAATGGGCGCCGTCGCTCGATCGCGCGGCGCTGACGGCGTTCATGCGCTACTCCTATGTGCCGGCTCCCGCCACGATCTGGACCGGCGTACGCAAGCTGCCTGCGGCCTCATTCGTGCGCTTTTCCGCTGATGCGGCGCCGGGGAGCTGGCCCGTGCCGCAACCCTATTGGTCGCTGCGTGGCCGTGTCGTTGCCGCGCAGGGGGACCGCATCGGCAATGAGGCGGAGGCGATCGCACGGCTGGAGCAGCTGCTGTCGATCGCCGTGAAACGGCAGTGCCTGTCGGACGTGCCGCTCGGTGCGTTCCTGTCCGGCGGCGTCGATTCCTCGACGATCGTGGCGTTGATGCAGGCCCAGGCGAACCGGCCGGTACGCACCTTCAGCATCGGCTTCACCGAAGGCGGCTACAACGAGGCCGAGGATGCGCGCAGGGTCGCACAGCATCTCGGCACCGATCATACCGAGCTCTACGTCGATGCGCGGACCGCGATGGAGGTGGTCCCGAAGCTGCCGCGCATCTATGACGAGCCGTTCGCCGACTCCTCGCAGATCCCCACACATCTGGTGGCGCAACTCGCGCGCCGGCACGTCACCGTCGCATTGTCCGGCGACGCCGGCGATGAGCTGTTCGGCGGCTACAACAGGCATGTCTGGGGCGGGGCGTTGCAGGCGCGTCTTGGCCGGCTGCCGATGCCGCTGCGGCGCGCCATCGGTGCCGCGCTCGGCGCGATCGCGCCGGAGCCGGCCGATACGATTCTCAAAGCGCTGCAGCCGGTGTTGCCGGCCCGATTGAAGGTGCG
Organism: Bradyrhizobium oligotrophicum S58; assembly: GCF_000344805.1. Lineage (NCBI taxonomy): Bacteria > Pseudomonadati > Pseudomonadota > Alphaproteobacteria > Hyphomicrobiales > Nitrobacteraceae > Bradyrhizobium > Bradyrhizobium oligotrophicum. The sequence continues at coordinate 2,856,912 of NC_020453.1, forward strand.
GCATGCCGGTGATCAGGTCGCCAAGCTCGGCCGCATCATCGCGGCCGACGGCTTCGATGGTCTTTATCGGACGCTGTGCTCGATCGATCAGGATCCGGCCGGGACGGTGGTGGGCGGCACGGAGCAGGAGAGTTGGGCAGGGGGCGAGATGCGGCAGCTTGCGGCGAAGCTCGATCCGCTCGACCGCATGACCCTGGCGGATTCCCTCAGCTATCTGAGCGACGACATCCTGCAGAAGGTCGATCGCGCGGCGATGGCGGTCGCGCTGGAGACGCGCGTGCCGTTCCTCGACAAGGACGTCGTCGAGTTCTCGGCCAAGGTGCCCGCCGGCATGAAGGTGCGTGATGGCCGCGGCAAATGGCTGGTGCGGCAGGTGCTCTATCGCCACGTCCCGGCGGAGATGATCGATCGGCCGAAGACGGGCTTCAGCATTCCGCTCGATGCGTGGCTGCGCGGGCCGTTGAAATCATGGGCATCGGATCTGCTGTCGCCGGAGCGGCTGAAGCGGCAGGGTCTGTTCGATCCGGTACGGGTGACGCGGATGTTCGACGAGCATGTCAGCCGCCGCCACAATCATTCCTATTGGCTGTGGAACGTGCTGATGGCGCAGGCCTGGCACGACGAATGGGCGCGCGCCGCGTAGGTCAGTCTTCGACCGTCGCGGGAACGGCGAGGCGGCCGGCGCCTTTTTCGGCGCTGAGAATCCACACCAGCCCGCCCATGCCGCCGACGATGAAGTAGACCGCGCCGAACAGGATCGAGACCACGGTGCCGTCGGCCGGCACCAGGCCGGCATAGCCGAATGCGACCATCATCGTCGCCTCGCGCACGCCCCAGCCGGCGATCGAGATCGGCAGCATCGTGATCAGCATGATCGGCGGGGTCAGCAGGAACAGTTGTTCGAATGCGGCTGGCGCCGCGATGGAGCGCACGGCGCACCAGGCGATGACGACGGCGAGCACATGGATCGACAGCGACAGCACGGCGATCTTTGCAGCCGTGCCGGGGCCGAAGATCACCTTGTTCGCGATCACCGAGCAGGCATAGACGTGGCGCGTCGGCCACCACGCCTTCATCCATGCCGCCGGCAGATAGCCGATGGTGAGGAAGCCGACGCCGGCCGCAAGCGCTGCGGCATCGACCAGCACCAGGGCGAGCCGCCCGTGCTCGTCGGCGATCATGCCGTAGCTCCAGGGCAGGCTCGCGACGATGATCAGCGCCAGCGCGATGAAGCCGACGGCGCGGTCCGTCAGGATCGAGTAGCTGGCCGCCCGCCAGCCGGCGCCGGTGCGGCCGATCAGCCATAGACGCACGGCATCGCCGCCGATCGAGGACGGCAGGGTCTGGTTGAAGAAGGCGCCGATCATGTTGTAGCGGAACGCCTGCATGTCCGTCAGCGGCGCGCCGCACAGCGCGGAGATCTCTCGCCACCGCAGGGCGCCGATGAAAATCTGCACCAGAGTGATGGCCACCGCCAGCCCGATCCAGCCGATGTTGATCTGGCTGAGCCGCTCGCGGATCGCCGCAAAGTTGATCCCGCGCAGCGCGAGATACAGCAGAGCGAGCGACACCACGATCCGGAGGAGAAGAATCAAAAACGCACGCATGCCAAGCTGGCTTCGCTCTTGGTTGAAACGGGGCCAAGCCGAGTGCGATACGCGCAACTCCCGTCCTGGCAAGGCCGGACCCCGGGTCGAGGGCGGGCCGTAGCCGCCCCTTGCGGTCCTGATGCCCCGGTGGCTAAACAGTCGCAGGGGTGGCGTCAATGGCCTCCGAAACGACCGGAATATCAATTTATGTCTCATGGCCGGAAGATTGCGGTGATAGGCCTTGGCTATGTCGGCCTGCCGGTCGCGGCTGCGTTCGCGCGGACAGGCTGCCCGGCGATCGGGTTCGACATCGATGCGGCCCGGGTCGCGGAGCTGAAGGACGCAAGGGACCGGACCTGCGAGGTCGATGCAGCCGATCTGCGCCGGCCGGGCCTGCGCTTCACCAGCGAGCCGGACGACATCGCGACTGCCGATTTTTTCATCGTCACCGTTCCGACCCCGATCGACAGCGCACGGCGGCCCGATCTCGGCGCCATGCTGGCCGCCACGCGCACGGTGGGAGCCGTTCTGAAGCGCGGCGACATCGTCGTCTATGAGTCGACCGTCTATCCGGGCGCCGTCGAGGAAGACTGCGTCCCGTTGCTGGAGAGCAGCTCGGGCTTGAAGGCGGGGGCCGATTTCAACGTCGGCTATTCGCCGGAGCGCATCAATCCCGGCGACAAGACCCATCGCTTCGAGACCATCACCAAGGTGGTCTCGGCACAGAATCCGCAGACGCTCGCGATCGTCGCCGCCGTCTACGGCTCGGTGGTCACCGCCGGGATCCATCGCGCGCCTTCGATCAAGGTGGCCGAGGCCGCCAAGGTGATCGAGAACACCCAGCGCGATCTCAACATCGCCTTCATGAACGAGCTGTCGCTGATCTTCCAGGCGCTCGAGATCGACACCGGAGACGTGCTCGCAGCCGCCGCGACCAAGTGGAACTTCCTGCCGTTCACCCCCGGCCTCGTCGGCGGCCACTGCATCGGCGTCGATCCTTATTACCTCACCTATCGCGCGGAGAAGGCGGGCTACCATCCCGAGGTGATCCTTGCAGGCCGTCGCATCAACGACGAGATGGGCCGGCGCATCGCGCGCGAATGCATCCGCGGATTGCTGCGACGAAAGGGCCGGGGTGGCCTCGTCACCATCCTGGGCATGACGTTCAAGGAGAACGTGCCGGACATCCGCAATTCGCGCGTGATCGACATCATCGGTGAATTGCAGTCCTTCGGCGTCGAGGTGCAGATCGCCGATCCGCTGGCCGATGCAGCGGCGGTGCACGAGGAGTACGGCATCGGCCTGACGGCGATCGAGGCGCTGCGTCCGGCCGACGCCGTCGTATTGGCCGTGTCGCACGATCAGTATCTCGCCGGAGGCTGGCCTCTTGTGCAGGGTCTGCTGCGCGAGGAGAGCGGCCTCGTGCTCGACGTGAAGATGAAGCTCGACCGCGCGAGCAAACCCACCGCCATCGAACTGTGGCGACCCTGACGGAGCGACCATGGCAGACCATCCCATCCTCGTCACCGGCGCGGCCGGCTTCATCGGCTTCCACCTGACGCAGCGGCTGCTCGCCGAGGGACGCCAGGTGATCGGGATCGACAACATCAATGCCTACTATGATCCGAAGCTGAAGGAGGCGCGCCTCGAGATCCTGAAGGCGCAGCCGGGTTTCGTTTTCCACAAGCTCGATCTCGTCGATCGCGCCGGCATCAAGGCGTTGTTCGCCCAGCATCGCTTTCCCGCAGTCGTGCACCTCGCCGCCCAGGCCGGCGTGCGCTACTCGCTGGAAAATCCGCACGCCTATGTCGACGCCAATCTCGAGGGCTTCATCAACGTGCTCGAGGGCTGCCGGCATCACGGCTGCGAGCATCTGCTGTTCGCCTCGTCATCGTCGGTCTATGGCGCCAATACGAAGCTGCCGTTCTCGGTCAGGGACAATGTCGACCATCCGATCAGCCTGTATGCGGCGAGCAAGAAGGCGAACGAGCTGATGGCGCATTCCTACAGCCATTTGTACCAGCTGCCCGCCACCGGCCTGCGTTTCTTTACCGTCTATGGCCCCTGGGGCCGGCCGGACATGGCGATGTTCATCTTTGCCAAGGCGATCCTGGCAGGACAGCCGGTCAGGCTGTTCAATCACGGCCAGATGCGGCGTGATTTTACCTATGTCGACGACATCGTGCAGGCGATCTTTCGCCTGATCGGGCGTCCGCCACAGGGAAACCCGGATTGGGACGGAAACAAGCCCGACCCGTCGAGCAGCCGGGCGCCCTGGCGGATTTACAATATCGGCAACAATCATCCCGAGCAGTTGCTGGACGTGATAACGCTGCTGGAGAAGGAATTCGGGCGGCCGGCGATCAAAGAGATGCTGCCGATGCAGCCCGGGGACGTCGAGGCGACCTATGCTGATGTCAGCGATCTCGAGCGGGACATCGGCTTCCGGCCGGCGACCTCGATCGCCGACGGCATCGGACGTTTCGCAAAATGGTATCGCGACTATCATCGGATTTGACGGACTGATTTCATGACCGGACGTATCATTCCCCTCATCATGTGCGGCGGCGCCGGGACCCGGCTGTGGCCGGCATCGCGGGAGGTTCGGCCGAAGCAGTTCCTGCCGCTGTTCGGCGCGCGCTCGACATTCCAGGACACGCTGCTGCGCGTCTCCGATGCCGACCTGTTCGCGCGGCCGATCATCATCACCAACACGGCCTACCGCTTCATGGTGCTGGAGCAACTGGCCGAGATCGGCATCGAGGCCGACGTGCTGCTGGAGCCGATGCGGCGCGACTCCGGACCCGCGATCGCCGCCGGTGCGGCCTTCGCGCAATCCCGCGATCAGGACGCCGTCGTGCTGGCGCTCGCCGCCGACCATGTGGTGCGTGACACCGCCGCTTTCGTAGCGGCTTGCCGCCAGGGTCTGGCGGCGGCCGAGACCGGCCGCATCGTGACCTTCGGCGTCAATCCGGAGCGTGCCGCCACCGAATACGGCTATATCAGCCCGGGTGCGGCGGTATCCGGAGAGGTGCGGGCGGTCGCCAAATTCGTCGAGAAGCCGGACCAGCCGACCGCCGAACGCTATATTCGCGAGGGCTATCTCTGGAACAGCGGCAACTTCATGTTCCGCGCGTCCGTGCTGCTCGACGAATACCGCAAATACGATGCAGCCAGCGTACAGACGGTGACTGATGCGGTCGCCAAGGCCGGCCGCGACCTCAGCTTCATCATCCTGGAGTCCGATGCCTTCGCCGCGGCCAAGCCGATCTCGATCGACTATGCCGTGATGGAGAAGACCGAACGCGCCGCGGTGGCGCCGGTGTCGTGCGGCTGGTCGGATGTCGGCTCTTGGCATGCGGTCTGGGAACTGTCCGACAAGGACGGGCAGGGCAATGCCGCGCGCGGCCCCGCCGTGTTCGAGGATTCCCGTAATTGCAACGTCGTCACCGACAAGGCGCTGGTCGCGCTCGAAGGCGTCGACGATCTGGTCGTGGTGGCGGCTCAGGATGCCGTGCTGGTGTCGCGCCAGCGCGATGCCAACGGGCTGAAGCGGCTGGTCGCCAAGCTCAAGACCGTGGCGCCGGAGGTGACCGAGGCCCACATCAAGGTGCACCGCCCCTGGGGCAGCTATCAGTCGGTCGACAATGGCGAGCGCCATCAGGTCAAGCGCATCATCGTCAAGCCCGGCCAGCGGCTGTCGCTGCAGAAGCACTATCATCGCTCCGAGCACTGGATCGTGGTGCGCGGGGCTGCCCGGGTCACGGTGAACGAGACGGTCAAGACCGTCCATGAGAACGAATCGATCTATATCCCGATGGGCGCGGTGCACCGCCTGGAGAATCCGGGCAAGATCCTGCTGGAGCTGATCGAGGTCCAGACCGGGTCCTATCTCGGCGAGGACGACATCATCCGCATCGAGGACGATTACCGTCGCGAGTAGGGCGCGGGCTCCCCTCGAATCACGCGAGCCGTGCTAGATAGCCCCGGACGTCCTCCGCCGGAGAGCTTCCTTGCAAAGCACGATCGGATCGCGCGCGTTCCAGAACGCGCGCCTGCAGAAAAAGAACCGCAAGCAGGCCGATGGCCTGCTGCCGCAGGCCGTAGCGGCCTACCGCAGCGGCCGGCATGCGGATGCCCAGACGATCTGCGGACAAATCCTGGCGCTCGTGCCCGATCATTTCGAGGCCCTGCACCTCCTGGGTGCTTCCGCGCTCGACAGCGGCCGGCTCGATCTGGCGGAGCAGGCACTGGCCCGCGCCGTCGCGGTCGAACCGCGCAATGCCGAGGCTCAGGCCAATCTCGGCCTCGTGCTCTCCAGCATGAAGCGCTACGAGGAGGCGCGTGCCGTCCAGGAGCGTGCGATCGCGCTGAAGCCGAATTTCGCGACGGCGCTGACCGGCCTCGGCAATACCCTGATGAACATGCAGCTGTTCGCGCAGGCGATCGAGGCGCATGACCGTGCCATCGCCGCCAAGCCCGACTATGCCGACGCCTATTGTAACCGCGGCATGGCGCAGCTGCTCCTGCTGCGGAACGAAGAAGCAAGGCAGAGCTTCGATCGTGCGCTGGCGCTGGCGCCCCGGCACATGCAGGCGACGTTCGGCAAGGGTCTCGTCAACATCAATCTGCGGCATTTCGAGCAGGCGCTGGTTGCCTTCAATGCGGCGCTTGCGATCAAGCCGGATGCAGCGGCCGTGATCGCGCAGCGTGGGCGCCTCTACATCCAGATGGCCCGGTTCGAGGAAGCCGAAGCCGATTTCAACGCGGCACTCGCCACCGATCCGATGCTGGAGACGGCGCTGCTCGGCAGGGCACATGTCTGCGTGCTCACCGAGCGGATCGCGCCGGCCATGGCCGCGTGCAAACGGGTGCTGGAGCGCAATCCGGCGTCGGAGGTCGCGCTGGCCTGGCTCGGTGCCTGTTTCGCCAAGCAGGGCGACACGGCCGCCGCGATCCAGCACTTCGACCGCGCGCTCGAGATCAAGCCGGATTTCGAGGACGCGATCCTGAAGAAGATCTTCGCACTCGATTTCTATCCCGGGGCCGATATCGCCGTGCATCAGGCCGTCCGGCGCGAATGGTGGGACCGGATCGGCGCGCACATTCCGCGGCTCGCACTCGGCGCGATCGACCGTGATGCGGAGCGCCGGATCACGGTCGGCTATGTGTCGTCCGACTTCCGCAGCCATTCGGCTGCGCTGACGTTCCTGCCGGTGCTGCGCCATCACGATCACCAGCCGTTCAAGATCATCTGCTACTCGTGCTCGCCGCTGGTGGATTCGGTGACGGAGCATTGCAAGGCCGCTTCCGATGGCTGGGTCGACGCCTGGCAGATGTCGGATGAGGAGCTGGCCGTGCGCATCCGCTCGGATCAGGTCGACATCCTCGTCGATCTCTCCGGGCATTCGGCCGGCAACCGCCTCACTTTGTTCGCGCGCAAGCCCGCACCGATCCAGGTGACGGCATGGGGCAATGCCACCGGCACCGGCCTGCCGACCATGGACTACTTCTTTGCCGATCCGGTCACGGTGCCCGAAGCCGTCCGGCCGCTGTTCGCGGAAGAGGTCTACGATCTGCCGGCCCTGATCACCACGGATCCGCTGCCGGGCGCGCAACCGACGCCGCTGCCGATGCTGCAGAATGGCTACGTTACCTTCGGCGTCTTCAACCGTGTCGACAAGATCTCCGATCAGGTCCTCGACGTCTGGTCGGCGCTGTTCCGCGCGCTGCCCGATGCACGCGTCGTGGTCAAGAACGGCGCGCTGGACGACAGCTTCCTGCGTGACGGGCTGATCGCACGCTTCGTGGCCCATGGCATCGCGGAGAGCCGGCTGACGTGCCTCGGCTCGTCGATGCGGCAGGAGCATATCGCCGCCTTCGCCCTCGTCGACATCTCGCTCGATCCGTTCCCGCAGAACGGCGGCGTGAGCACGTGGGAGTCGCTGCAGGCCGGCGTGCCGGTCGTGGCCAAGCTGGGCAACAGCTCGGCGTCGCGCGCCGGCGGTGCGATCGTCAAGGCTGTCGGCCTCGACGACTGGGTGGCTGAGGACGATGAAGCTTATGTCGCGATCGCCCTGAAGTACGCTGCAGATCCCTCCGCATTGGCACGACTGAGAGCCGAGCTGCCGGCGCGCGTCGCGAGCTCGCCTGCCGGCAATGTCGTCACCTATACGAGAAAGGTCGAGGAAGGCTATCGCACGTTCTGGCGGCGCTACTGCGCCGCGGGCGGCTGAATGCCGTAAGCAAGGCAGTTGGAGGCCTGTGTCGGCCTAGCCAGGATCGCTACGTTTCGCGCGAATCAGGCGCCGCGTGCTAGCGTTGCGGGTAGTATTTGCGAGCGGGCGGTCAGCAAGCCGGCCTGAATCTCGGAGCGGCCACACCAGCCGCGTGAGTTGCGTTTGTCCCATCCGGCTCATCTGATCTGGAGACGATCCTTGGCTGGCAATGTCGGCTCGCGCGCGTTTCAGAACGCTCGGCTCGAAAAGAAGAACCGCAAGCAGGCCGAGCCGTTGCTGGCGGCGGCTGCCGCCGCGCACCGCGCCCGTCGGCCGGCCGAGGTGAGGGCGCTGTGCAGCCAGGTCCTGGCGCTGCTGCCGGACCACGCCGGCGCGTTGCGGCTGTTGGGCATGGCTGCGCTCGATGCCGGCGCATTGTCCGACGCCGCGGCGGCACTGACCCGCGCCGTGGAGGTCGATCCGCGCGACGTCGACGCTCACGCCAATCTCGGCATCGTGCTGTCCAATATGGGGCGTCACGCCGAGGCCCGCGGGCACCAGGAGCGTGCGGTTGCGCTGGTCCCGAATTTTTTTGCGGGCTGGAACAGTCTCGGCAGCACCCTGCTGCGGCTGGAGCAGGCGGAGCAGGCGATCGCGGCTTATGACCGCGCGCTTGCGTTGAAGCCCGACTACGCCGAGGCCCATTGCAACCGTGGCATGGCGCTGCTCCTCGTCGACCGCAGTGCCGAGGCGCTGCAGAGCTTCGATCGCGCCTTGGCGTTCAATCCGCGCTACGTGCAGGCCCTCCATGGAAAGGGCATGGTGAACCTCGGCTTGCGCCGTGTCGATGCGGCGCTCGCCGCCTTCGATGCGGCGCTCGCGATCAGTCCGGACGCGGCGAGCGTCCTTGCCGAGCGCGGCCGGGCCTACCTGCAGGCCGGCCGGTTCGATCAGGCCAAGGCGGATTTCGACGCGGCGCTCGCGCACGCGCCCGATCTCGAAGCCGCGCTGCTCGGCCGGGCCCATCTCGGCGTAGACAAGAACGATGTCGCACCCGCCGTCGCGGCCTGCCGCAAGGTGCTGGAGCAGAACCCGAACTCGGAGGCCGCCTGGACCTGGCTCGGCGGCTGCTATGCCAAGCAGGGCGAGATTGACGCGGCCCTGCAGCACTTCGATCATGCGCTCGCGCTCAAGCCCGACTGTCGGGATGCGATTGCGGCCAAGATCTTCACCCTCGACTTCCTGCCCGACGCCGATTTTGCCAGGCAGCAGGCGGTCCGCCGCGAATGGTGGGAGCGGATCGGGGCGAGGCTTCCGCGCGCTGCGCTCAGCCCGCGCAACATGGACCCGGAGCGGCGGCTCGTCATCGGCTATGTCTCCGCGGATTTCCGCAATCATTCGGCGGCCTTCACCGTCCTTCCGGTGTTGAGCCATCACGATCGCGCCCGGTTCCAGGTGATCTGCTACACGTGCTCGGCGCGGCAGGATGAGATCACGGCGCGCTGCCGGGCGGCCGCTGACGTCTGGGTCGAGGCCTGGCAGATGTCGGACGGCGATCTGGCCGATCGCATCCAGGCCGACGGAGTCGATATCCTGGTGGATCTGTCCGGCCACTCGGCCGGCAATCGGCTCACGCTGTTCGCCAGCAAGCCGGCGCCGATCCAGGTGACGGCCTGGGGCCATGGCACCGGGACCGGCCTGCCGACGATCGACTACTTCTTCGCCGACCCGGTGACGGTGCCGTCCGGCGTGCGTCATTTGTTCGCCGAGCAGGTCTACGACCTGCCCGCGGTGATCACCACCGATCCGCTCCCGGGAGCGCCATCCACGACGTTGCCGATGCTGCGGACTGGCCACGTCACGTTCGGCGTCTTCAACCGGATCGACAAGATCTCCGATGCGGCTCTGGCGGTCTGGGCGCGGCTGATGGCGCTGCTGCCGGACTCCCGCATCGTGATCAAGAATTCCGCGATCGACGACAATTTTCTTCGCGAAGGGCTCATTGCGCGTTTCGTGGCGCATGGCGTGGCAGCGGAGCGCGTCATCTGCCTGGGATCGACGACGCGGGAGCAGCACGTCGCGCAGTTCGCCCATGTCGACATCTCGCTCGATCCGTTTCCCCAGAATGGCGGCGTGAGCACCTGGGAGTCGCTCCAGGCGGGCGTGCCCGTGGTCGCCAGGCTCGGCTGCAGCACGGCCTCGCGGGCGGCCGCCGCCATCAACACGGCGCTCGGGCTTGACGACTGGGTGGCCGGGGACGATGACGGCTATCTCGCCATTGCCCTGAAACACGCCGCTGATACTGCCGAGCTGGCACGTCTCAGAGCGGAATTGCCAGCGCGTGTCGCGACCTCCGCGGCGGGCAATGTCGAGACCTACACCCGCAAGGTCGAGGAGGGCTACCGGCAATTCTGGCGCCGCTACTGCGCCTGAATGCGTCCGCGGCGGTCTCGATCGATGCCGGTTATTAATCACCTCTCTGCAGATACTTCTCTGTAGATCTATTGGAGGTCGTCTTTGGCGAGCGATGTCGGTTCCCGCGCGTTCCAGAATGCGAGGCTTCAGAAGAAGCATCGCAAGCAGGCCGATGCGCTGATGCAACAGGCCGTCGCTGCCTATCGCGGCGGCCGCCGCGCTGAAGCCCAGGCGATCTGCGGGCAGATCCTGGCGCTGCTGCCCGATCATTTCGATGCGCTGCATCTGCTCGGCGTGTCGGCGCTCGATGGCGGCCGGCTCGATCTCGCGGAGCAGGCTTTGACGAAGGCGGTGGAGATCGAGCCGCGTCACGCCGAGGCGCTCTCCAACCTCGGGCTCGCGCTGTTCAACCGCAAGCGCTTCGAGGACGCGCGCAAATGCCAGGAGCGGGCGATCGCGCTGAAGCCTACGCTCGTGGTTGCGCAGACCGGCCTCGGCAATACGCTGATGCGGCTGGGCCATCCGGAGGAGGCGATCGCCGCTCATGACCGGGCGATCGCACTGAAGCCGGACTATGCCGACGCCTATTGCAACCGCGGCATGGCGCTGCTGCCGCTCGGTCGCAACGCCGACGCCAATCGGAGCTTCGACCGTGCGCTGTCGCTCAATCCGCGGCACATGGAGGCGATGTTCGGCAAGGGGCTGGCCATTATCAACCTGCATCATTTCGACGACGCGCTCGCCGCGTTCGATGCCGCGCTCGCTCTCAAGCCCGGCGCCGCGCAGGTGCTGGCGCAGCGTGGCCGGCTGCATCAGATCGCCGGGCGCTTCGAGCAGGCCAAGGCTGATTTCGACGCCGCGCTGGTCGGTGATCCCTGGCTGGAAATGGCGCTGCTCGGCAAGGCCCAGCTCGGCCATTTCAAGGACGTCGCGCAATCCGTGGATGCCTGCCGCAAGGTGCTGGAGCAGAATCCGCTGTCCGAGGATGCCTGGCTGTGGCTCGGCGTCTGCTACGGCAAGCAGGGCGAGGTCGCCGCCGCCGTCGCGCATTTCGATCGCGCCCTGGAGATCAGGCCGGATTTTGCCGAGGCGATGACGGCAAAGATCTTCACCCTCGAGTTCATGCCGGATGCCGATTTCGAGCTGCATCAGGCGGCCAGGCGCGAGTGGTGGCAACGGATCGGCAGCCGGATTCCCCAGCGACGGTTGCTGCCGCGCAATCTCGATCCGGAGCGGCGCCTCATCATCGGCTACGTCTCGTCCGATTTCAGGAATCACTCGGCCGCACTGACCTACCTGCCCGTGCTGAAGCATGCCAACCGACAGGATTTCCAGGTCTGCTGCTATGCCTGCTCGCCGGTGCAGGATGCGGTGACGGCGCAGTTCCGCGGCTGCGCCGATGTCTGGGTCGATGCCTCGCAGATGTCCGACGACGAACTGGCGGATTGCATCACGGCCGACGGCGTCGACATCCTGGTCGATCTCTCCGGCCATTCCGCCGGCAATCGTCTGCCGTTGTTTGCCCGCAAGCCTGCACCGGTTCAGGTGACCGCGTGGGGCAGCGGCACCGGCACGGGCCTGCCGACGATCGACTACTTCTTGGCCGATCCGGTCACGATCCCCGAGGCGGCGCGTCATCTGTTCGCCGAGCAGGTCTACGACCTGCCGGCGGTCATCACCACGGACGCGCTGCCGGGCATCGAGCCCACGCCGCTGCCGATGTTGCACAATGGCCATGTGACCTTCGGCGTGTTCAATCGGCTGGACAAGATCTCCGACCCGGCGCTCGCGGTCTGGACAGCTCTCATGCAGCGGGTGCCGGACTCCCGCATCGTGATCAAGAGCAGCTCGCTCGACGATCCCTTGCTGCGTGATCGTCTGCTGGCGCGTTTTGCCGCCCATGGCGTGACGCAGGAGCGCATCACCTGTCTCGGCTGGTCGACGCGCGAGCAGCAGATCGCCCAGTTCGCCCAGGTCGACATCTCGCTCGATCCGTTCCCGCAGAATGGCGGCGTCAGCACCTGGGAATCGTTGCAGGCCGGCGTGCCCGTGATCGCCAGGCTCGGACGGAGCGCGGCGTCGCGCGCAGCCGGCGCCATCGTCACGGCCGTCGGGCTCGGCGACTGGGTGGCTGAGGACGATGACAGCTACATCGCGATCGCCGTGAAATGGGCGGCGCAGCCGGCGGAGTTGGCCAAGCTGCGGACGGAGCTCCCGGCGCGCGTTGGCAACTCCGCGGCCGGCAATGTCGAGACCTACGCGCGCAAGGTCGAGGAAGGCTATCGCCTGTTCTGGCGGCGTCATTGTGCGAGCGTCGGCTGATACGGCAGTGTGCTGGAGTTGAGTTGGTCCGCGTTGCAGGATCTGTAAGTCACCTTCTGGAGGCCATCTTTGGCAAGCGATGTCGGGTCCCGCGCATTTCAGAATGCGCGGCTGCAGAAGAAGCACCGCAAGCAGGCTGATGAGCTGCTGCCGCGTGCCGTCGCGGCCTATCGCGCCGGCCGTCCGGCCGAAGCGCAGGCAATCTGTGGGCAGGTGCTGGCGCTGTTGCCCGATCATTTCGACGCCCTGCATCTGCTCGGCGTGGTGGCGCTCGATGGCGGTCAGCTCGATCTCGCGGAGCAGGCTTTGACGAAGGCCGTCGAGATCGATCCGCGTCACGCCGAGGCGCTCTCCAATCTCGGTCTCGCGCTGTTCAACCGCAAGCGCTTCGAGGATGCGCGCAAATGCCAGGAGCGGGCGATCGCGTTGAAGCCTAACATGGTCGTCGCGCTCACCGGCCTCGGCAACACGCTGATGCGGCTGGGCCGTCCGGAGGAGGCGATCGCTGCGCATGACCGGGCGATCGCGCTGAAGCCGGATTACGCCGACGCCTACTGCAATCGCGGCATGGCGCTGCTGCCGCTTGCGCGCAATGTGGAGGCCAATCAGAGCTTCGACCGCGCGCTCTCTCTCAATCCGCGCCACATGGAGGCGATGTTCGGCAAGGGATTGGCCAGCATCAACCTGCGCCATTCCAATGACGCGCTCGCTGCGTTCGATGCCGCGCTCGCGATCAGGCCGCACGCGGCGCAGGTGTTGGCGCAGCGCGGCCGTCTGCACCAGCAGGCCGGGCGGTTCGATCCCGCCATGGCCGACTTCACAGCGGCACTGGCGATCGATCCGCGGCAGGACATGGCGCTGCTGGGCTTCGCCCAGCTGAGCGTGATCAAGGACAACATCGCGCCGGCGATGGACGCCTGCCGCAAGGTGCTGGAGCAGAATCCGGAATCGGAGGTGGCCTGGACCTGGCTCGGCGAATGCTTCTGCAAGCAGGGCGATCTCGCCACCGCCTTGCAGCACTTCGAGCGCGCGCTCGAGATCAAGCCGGACTTTGGTGATGCGATCACCGCGAAGATATTCCTGCTCGACTTCATGCCGGACACCGACTTCGCTCAGCACCAGGCGGTGCGCCGGGAATGGTGGACCAGGATCGGCAGCAAGATCACCCGCAGGCCGCCGCCGCTTCGCGACCGCGATCCGGAGCGGCGGCTCACCATCGGCTACGTCTCGTCCGATTTCAGGAATCACTCGGCTGCGCTGGTGTTCCTGCCGGTGCTGCGCCACCACGATCACAAGGCCTTCAAGGTCGTCTGCTACTCCTGCTCGCCGCTGCAGGACGGCATGACCGAGCGCTGCCGCGCGGCCGCGGACCTCTGGGTCGACGCCTGGCAGATGTCCGACGAGGAGCTGACCGATCGCATCGCGGCCGACGAGGTCGACATCCTGGTCGATCTCTCCGGCCATTCCGCCGGCAACCGGCTGCCGGTGTTTGCCCGCAAGCCGGCGCCGGTCCAGGTCACCGCCTGGGGCAGCGGCACCGGCACGGGGCTTCCGACCATCGACTATTTCTTCGCCGATCCGGTGACGGTGCCGGAGGAGGCGCGCCCTCTGTTTGCCGAACAGGTCTATGACCTGCCGGCCGTGATCACCACCGATCCGCTGCAGGGGTGGCAACCGACGCCGCTGCCGATGCTGCGCAACGGCTACGTCACCTTCGGCGTGTTCAACCGCATCGACAAGATCTCCGACCCCGCGCTTGCGCTCTGGTCGCGTCTGATGGGCGCGCTGCCGGACTCGCGCATCGTCATCAAGAACGGCGCGCTCGATGAGCCCTTGCTGCGCGATGGCCTCGTCGCGCGGTTCGTGGCGCATGGCATCGCGCAGGAGCGCATCACCTGCCTCGGTCTCTCGACGCGCGATCAGCACATCGCGCAGTTCGCCGCGATCGACATGTCGCTCGATCCGTTCCCGCAGAACGGCGGCGTCAGCACCTGGGAATCGCTGCAGGCCGGCGTGCCCGTGATCGCCAAGCTCGGCCACGGCGCCGCGGCGCGCGCGGCCGCGGCCATCAACACCGCGGTCGGGCTCGGCGAGTTCGTGGCGGAGGACGATGACGGCTACATCGCCATCGCCCTCAGATATGCAGCGCAGCCCGCGGAGCTGGCGAAGCTGCGCGCGGAGCTGCCGGCGATGGTTGCCGGCTCTGCGGCGGGCGACGTCGAGACCTACACGCGCAAGGTCGAGGAGGGCTATCGTCTGTTCTGGCACCACTACTGCGCCTCCTCCTGACCTCGGCAACTATAGCCGCGCGGCACCGACGATGCGCCCGTCCGCCGCTTCGAGAATCACCGCGGCGTCCTCGCCTTCGGGCATCGGCTCGGACAGGCGCAGCGCGGTGCCGCTCCAATCCGCCAGCGCGCGGACCGAGCGCACCACGTTCAGCTCCTCCAGCGTGCGACCGCCATTCTCGCCGCGGCCGATCGCCGTTTCATGCCGATGATCGAAGCCGACCAGGAGGACGCGGCCGCGTCCTTCACCGCCGCCGACTTCGACCGTGAGCTTGTCGCCATGGCGTGCAAGCTTGAGCGGCGTCGCGGTGGCGCGCGCGGCTCTGGCGCGATCGATCGCGGGGCCGACCTCGGCCCTGTTTGATCCGACATGGCTGGTGACGCCGTCGACGACGATCTCCGGCGTGTAGGAGCCGTCGCCGAAGCGGCTGCCGTAGCGGGCCTGGCGGTCGGTGGCGGCCGGTAATGAGAACGGATCCTTCCAGCCCAGCCGGTCCCAATAGGTGACGTGAAAGGCGAGGGGCAGCACGTCGCGGCGCTGCCGCACCATCTCGTTCAGATAGGCATTTGCAGGCGGGCAGGAGGAGCAGCCCTGCGAGGTGAAAAGCTCGATGACGACGGGCCGATCCGTTGCGGCAGCCGATGGCGACCACGGGGCAAATGATGCGAGCAGCACGGCGAAGGTGGAGGCACGGCGGAGCGAGGCGAGGCTGAGGGTCATGGGTGTTCTCCCGCGAGGTGACGTGATCTCCTTCGCTGCTGGGATCCACAGCGTTACCTCCAGCTGCAGCCCACACGCAGGCGTGAAGACGCATCAACCGTTACCTTCGAAGCCTGTCGTGACGCGTGAGCGGGGCCTTGTCCACACGCGAAGGCCACGACGCAGGTCCTTCAAAACACACCGTTTTTCGTCGGCTATGAATGTAACTTTCTGAATCAAATCGTGTCCTGAAAAGACTTTCCGCATTCGCCTCGCTTGGGGCGGCGTGCTAGGAGAGCTTCGACCGGTGATTTGCAGTTCGTTAACCGTTACGGCCAATCCGTGACGTCGCAACCCGGGGACATTGATGGGGTCGATGACATGAGTTCCAAGGGGGCGGGCCACAAGGCCGAGCTGAGGCAGGCGCTGCGAGTAGGCGTCATCGGGGCCGGCGTGATGGGCAGCAATCATGCCCGTGTGCTCGCCGGACTGCCTGACGTACACCTCGTCGGCGTCGTCGATCCGCTTCCGGCCCATCGCACCCGCGTCACCGAGCTTGCGAACTGCCCGACCTTCGAGACCCTCGATCAGCTCGCCGCCGAAGGCGTCGACGCCGTCACCATTGCCGCTCCGACGCACCTGCATCATGAGCTCGCGCTCGCCTGCATCGCGCGCAAGGTGCATCTGATGGTCGAGAAGCCGATCGCCTCGACGGTGGACGAGGGCAGGGAGATCGTCTCGGCCGCGCATCGCGCCGGCGTCACCCTGATGATCGGCCATGTCGAGCGCTTCAATCCGGCGGTGGCCGCGATCAAGAAGGCGATCGCCGGCGAGGACATCTTGTCGATCGCCATCACCCGCGTCGGCCCGTTCCCGCCGCGCATGTCGAATGTCGGCGTCGTCATCGATCTCGCCGTGCACGACATCGATCTGATCCGCTGGTTCACCGAATCCGACATCATCGAGGTGCAGCCGCAGCTGTCGAGCGCGGTGGCCGAGCGCGAGGACATCGCGCTGCTGCAGTTCCGCACTGCGTCGGGCGTGCTCGCCCACATCAATACCAACTGGCTGACGCCGTTCAAGGCGCGCAACGTCACCGTGGCGACCCGCGGCAAGTACATCATGGGCGATCTGCTCACCCGCCAGGTCACCGAGTGCTTCGGCTTCAAGCCGGATGGCAGCTACTCGATGCGGCATCTGCCCGTCGGCCATGACGAGCCGCTGCGCGCCGAACTGATCGCCTTCCTGCACGCGGTGCGCTCGGGCACGGCGCCCGCCGTGACCGGCGACGAGGGCGTCGCGAGTCTCGCGATCGCCACGCAGTGCCTGGAAACTTCGAGCCATCGCCCGGCCGAGGCCGCCGCAGCCAAGCGGCGCGCCGTCGGCTAGCCGGCCCGGCCTTCGCTTCACCCTCATTTCCGTTTCCGAACCTTTGTCAGAGCTCATGAACCAGCACCTGCGTCATCAGCCCATTCCGTTCATCGACACCGCCGCGCAGCGCCAGCGGCTCGGCAAGTCGCTCGACGACGCCGTCGCCCGCGTGCTCGCGCATTGCCAGTTCCTCGGCGGCCCCGAAATCATCCAGCTCGAAGCGGAGCTCGCAGCCTACTGCGGCGCCAAATATGCGGTGAGCTGCTCCAGCGGCACCGACGCGCTGCTGATGGTGCTGATGGCCCAGGGCATCGGCCCGGGCGACGCCGTGCTGTGCCCGTCCTTCACCTTCTGCGCGACCGGCGAAGCCGTGGCGCTGACCGGCGCCACGCCGGTGTTCGTCGACGTGCTGGAGGAGACCTTCAACATCGATCCGGCCTCGCTTCGCCGCGGCATTGCGACCGCCAAGCGCCTTGGCCTCAAGCCCAAGGCGGTGATCCCCGTCGATCTGTTCGGCCAGAGCGCCGACCATGATGCGGTGGCCGCGATCGCTGGGGATGAGGGCCTGTTCGTGCTCGACGACGCCGCGCAAGGCTTTGGCGCCAGCTACAAGGGCCGCCGCATCGGCACCTTCGGGCTCGCGACCGCCACCAGCTTCTATCCGGCCAAGCCGCTCGGCTGCTTCGGCGACGGCGGCGCCATCCTCACCGATGATGCCGGCCTGCTGGAGCGCCTGCGCAGCGTGCGCGCCCATGGCGGCGGCAGCGACAAATACGACAATGTCCGCCTCGGCCTCACCGCGCGGCTCGACACCATCCAGGCCGCGGTCCTGATCGAGAAGCTCAAGATTTTCGACGACGAGATCGCCGTCCGCAACGCGGTGGCCGAGCGCTACACGGCGGCACTCGCCGATGTGGTCAAGGTGCCGCGCCTCGCCGAAGGCTGCACCTCGGTCTGGGCGCAATACACCATCCGCCTGCCCAAGGGCGTCGATCGCGACACCTTCGCTGCGGCGTTGAAGGCGCAGGGTGTTCCGACCGCGATCTATTATCCGAAGTCGATGCACCAGCAGACCGCCTACCGGATCTTCCCGTCCGCCGATGGCGGCCTGCCGGTCAGCGAGCAGCTCTCCGCTGACGTCATCAGCCTGCCGATGCACGCCTATCTGGACGAGCCGACGCAAGGGCGCATCATCGACGTCGTCCGCGGCGCCGTGGCGGCTTAAAGTCTCACGCATCGCGACACCGCCGTTTCGCTTACGGCGTCGTGTCAACAGCCAGGCCGCTGATCTGCCCGGCTGATAGCGCCAACTAACACTGTCGTCCCGGCGAACGCCGGGACCCATACCGCGTGATGTATGAAACGGGCAGGCGGCCCGTCCCGCGCGCCCCATCGACGGTACGGAGTATGGATCCCGGATCGGCGCCCGCCGCCGCTTCGCGCCGGCAGGCTTGTCCGGGACGACAGCGGAATGCGTGATACGCGTCTCGCCTTCCCACCGGCGTCGCAAGTGCTGACGCGGGACCTGCATACTCACCGTCATTGCGAGCGAAGCGAAGCAATCCAGAGTCCCGCACGCGACTCTGGATTGCTTCGTCGCTTACGCTCCTCGCAATGACGGCGATGAGACATGACTCCACTCTCTCGCGGCGCATCTTGCGTCCGAGCTTTGCCCTTAGACCTGCCCCCTCATCGAAGAGGGCACGGGGAATGCCGGGCGCTGGCCGCACCCATGGCCCGCCAGCTGAAAAAAATGCTGGCGGCAGGAACCACAGGTTCAGCCGAGGCATCCCGGCATTCCCCGCGCGATGGATGGAACGGCTGCTTCGCGTTCTCCCCGGTGCTCCGGGCTTTTTGGCCACCGTCATCGGCACTGCGCTTTGCGCATCAGCACCAACTTGGCATCAGCGTCGGGATGCCAGGACCACGCGACTTGACCGTGCGCATCAATGCCGTTCGTCGGCGCGGCAAAACCACGCTGCAACATCGACACGCCCACCGCATCCCGCCTCAACGTCCGTGACGACCGCGAAGCGCCCCTCTGATCGAGACGGGACGGCGACATACAATCATGATTTCTGTTAAAAAGAAAGAGGAATATTTTTCAGAAGCGGGCTGGAGAGAGGATGCGCTTGAAGCGGCTCGTGAAATGAGTTTTTTGGCGCGGGCGGTACGGACAGCGCAAGGCGGGCTGGAGACCAGCGGGCGGCCTAAATAGACCGCGTCGCGCTATCAACTGAGCTGCCCCACGATCCGGCCGCGGCTCAAGCCGGCCTTGCACGCTCTAATCCGGTATCCCCCAGGTGCGCCGTCGAAATAATTCGGGCGGCGGCATCACTACATCGAGCGCCAGGGGACTACGATCCAATTTGACGGCGACCAAATTGTTGCGCTCGTGGAGGTCGGTTTCGATCGCTTTGAGCGGCAAGCCATCTGCCGTGACGCAATCGTATGAATATGATTCACGCCCCGTCTCCTGGTGGATCGTGCACGCTTCGCCGAGAATCTCGCTATGGCCGCTGTCGGGTGGGCTCGAATAAGAAAACGTACGCAGCGCCTTCTGGATGCTGAGTCGGATCGGCTGGCCGGCTGCGTCGCTCTCGAACACGATGTTAAGCCGCTGCAGCTCGTTCTTGAACGAAATGGTTCGCTCCGAATTTGCTTTCACATCTTCGGTGGAGGTCCAGGGAAAGTGTCGCCGTATCGTGCGGGTCCGTACGCCAAAAGGAATGTCTACCGTTGTACTTTGCAGGATCACTGTCACGTCGCCGGGGGGATCGGGCGGATTCTCGGGCGGGGGAGTGGTCAACCAGGAGTTCAGATCGAGCTTGCCATCCGGCAACCGCACAGCGTCACGCTCGACCCGTGTCCGCTCAAGCGACGTGATTTCAAACGAGTTGCCAGGAGTGAAATCGTTCTCGACGCGGGACCAAAGCTCGATGCCGTCGGGCGTAATGCAGCTCAGTCGCCGCGCGCGCGACGAAAGAAAGGCCTGCGACAGGTTCCACACCTCGCAGCTTTCGCCAGCGACCACCTCGCTGTCACTTGTCTTGAATGGGTTCTGTCCCCAGCGAATGAGATGCGCGGAGCCTGAACCGCGCATGACATGCAGCCAGTCATGGCCTTCCCGCTCTGAGGGATCACGAGCAAAGGTGATGATGAGCCCTTCGGGGCCAAAATAGCTGGTCGAGCGATAGGCGTTTCGGTCGACACCACCATCGACCCGGGTCCAACCACCGTGATAGGTGCGGACCTCGTTGACGACCGGCCCATGGGAAAGCTTGATGCGGACACTTGCAACGTAGTCGGGAATATCAGGCCCAGGCAGGAACGGCTGTTCGGTCGCCGATGCCAAACACGACCAAGACAGCGCAAGTATAGCAACAAAAACTGTTTTCATCTTTGTCGAGCTCGACGGCAATTGCACGGCGACCGCTGTTGTCGCACATACTGCAACAGCGTTCAAACGCACTCGCCTAGGACCCGCGTCGAACGCCAGGATCAAGGGCGCGTTGGTCAGACGTCGCTACAACATCAGGCCTCGTTCCGAGAGCCCGCCGAAGTCAGGATTTCAGCCACATGCGATAGCCCTGCCGCATGCGAGGAGAAGTTTTCCGAGCGGCGGGCCGCAAAGCCCCGAGATGATGTGTGCCGGTCCTGGCCGGGCTGGGCTGCGAACAGGTCGCCATACTTTGGCCGCAAGCGCGAATCGCGCACGTTCCCCGCTTCAAACTCCGCGCTCAATGCTCTAGAAGCCCCCCATGCTCGGACGTATCTTCACGGTTGGCGGCTATACGCTGCTGTCTCGGCTCACCGGCTTTGCCCGCGACATCATGCTGGCGGCTATACTTGGCGCTGGGCCGGTCGCCGACGCGTTCTTCATTGCGTTTCGGCTGCCCAACCATTTCCGGGCGATCTTCGCCGAGGGGGCGTTCAACGCGGCGTTCGTGCCTGCGTATGCGCATGTGCATGGCGAGAAGGGACCGGCCTCCGCCAGCCTGTTTGCCGACCGCATCTTCACCTTGCTGCTGGCGTCGCAGATCGTGCTGCTGATCCTGGCCTGGGCCTTCATGCCGCAGGCGATGACGATCCTGGCGCCGGGCTTCACCGACGATCCGGCGCAGCGCGAGCTTGCGATCACGCTGACGCGAATCACGTTTCCCTATCTGCTGCTGATCACGCTGGTGACGCTGTATGGCGGCATGCTCAACGTGATGCAGCGTTTCGCGAGCGCGGCGGTGGCGTCGATCTTCCTTAATCTCGCGATGATGGCGACGCTCGCGCTGGCGGCGTTCTTCCCCGGCGTCGGCCACGCCGCGGCATGGGGCGTGCTGATCTCGGGGTTCCTGCAATACTTCCTGCTCGCGGGTGATCTGGCGCGCCACGGCGGCCTGCCGCGGTTTGCGCCGCTCAGGCTCGACGACGACATCCGCGCCTTCTTCCGCGCGCTCGGGCCCGCCACGCTGGGCTCGATGGGCACGCAGGTCGCGATGTTCGCGGACACGATCATCGCGACGTTCCTCCCCGCAGGCGCGATCTCGGCGCTGTATTACGCCGATCGTCTCAACCAGCTGCCGATCGGCGTGATCGGCATCGCCATCGGCACCGTGCTGCTGCCGGAGATGTCGCGGCGGCTGACGGCGAACGACCACGACGGCGCCATGGAGCAGCAGCGCCGCGCCTTCGAGTTCACGCTGCTGTTCTCGGTGCCGTTCGTCGCCGCCTTCTTGGCCGTGCCTGATGTCATCACGCGCGCGATGTTCGCCCGCGGCGCCTTCACCAGGGGGGACGCCGCGGCGGCCGGTGCGACCCTCGCGGCCTATGCCGTGGGGCTCATTCCGTTCGTGATGATCCGCAGCGCGGTCTCGACCTTCTATGCGCGCAAGGACACGGCAACGCCGGTGAAGGCCTCGCTGACCGGGCTCAGCGTCAACGTGCTGCTCAAGCTGCTGCTGATGGGATCGCTGGCCCAGGTCGGCCTCGCTTTGGCGACGGCCGTCGGCGCGTGGATCAACCTGCTGCTGGTGCTCGGCTTTGCCGTCCACAAGGGCTATCTGCGTTTCGATCGGCGCCTGACGTCATCGCTGCTGAAGTTCGCCGGCACCGGGGTGGTGCTCGCGGCCGCGTTGTGGTTCACCGCGCGCTTTGCCGCGGTCCATCTCGCATTGCTCGGCCGCCTGCAGGACGAGGCTGCGCTCGGCGCGCTGATCGTGGCCGGTGCCATCGTCTATGCCGGAGCGATCCTCGCGCTGTTCGGCCCGCGCTGGCTCAAGGCGCTGGTGCGGCGCTGATCGTTTGCATTGCAGCATTCGCTGCTGGCATGCCTGACGAGAGTTGACCACGCGTGTTCCGGCGCGCGGCCATATGGCGTTTGCGCGAGCCTGCGATCCGCTGCAATATGTCGTTCAACATTCGCGACAATGCAGTGGGAAGTGAAACCAGATGGCAGCTCCAATCAAGTTCGGCGTCGGACAGAGCGTTCTGCGGAAAGAGGATGACGCGCTGATTCGCGGCAAGGGCCGCTATACCGATGATCTGGCGCCGGCTGCCGCCTTGCATGCACTGGTGCTGCGCTCGCCGCATGCCCACGCGAGGTTCACGATCGATGCCGCGCAGGCGCGGCTGTCGCCGGGCGTGGCGCTGATCCTGACCGCGGAGGATACCGCGGAACTCGGCGGATTGCCGTGCCTGTTCAACCTCGAGACCGATCCGTTCACCGCGCCGCCTTATCCGATCCTCGCCAAGGACGAGGTGCGTCACGTCGGCGATGCCATCGCCTTCGTCGTCGCCGATACGCTCGATCACGCGCGCGATGCGCTGGAGGCGATCAAGGTCGAGTGGACGACCCTGCCGGCCGTCACCGGCGTCGTCAATGCGATCAAGCCGGATGCGCCGCAGGTGTGGGCCGAGCACAAGGGCAACGTGCTGTTCGACGTCGGGATTGGTGACAAAGCCGCGGTCGATGCGGCCTTCGCGAAGGCGCATGCCGTCGCCGAGATCCGCATCATCAATCCGCGCGTGGTGGCGAGCTTCATGGAGACCCGCGCCGCGGTCTGCGAATACGACACCAAGCGCGACCATCTGACCTTGACGGCCGGCAGCCAGGGCAGCCATCGCCTGCGCGACATTCTCTGCCAGAACGTGCTGAAGATCCCGACCGAGAAGATGCGGGTGATCTGCCCGGACGTCGGCGGCGGCTTCGGCACAAAACTGTTTCCCTACCGGGAGTATGCGCTGGTCGCGGTCGCCGCGCAGCGGCTGCGCAAGTCGGTGCGCTGGGCCGCCGACCGCTCCGAGCATTTCATGGGCGATGCGCAGGGCCGCGACAACGTCACCACCGCGAAGATGGCGCTTGCCGAGGACGGCAAGTTCCTCGGCATGGATGTCGACCTGATGGGCGACATGGGCGCCTATCTGTCGACCTTCGCGCCCTACATCCCGCATGGCGGCGCCGGCATGCTGCCGGGCCTCTACGACATCCAGGCGTTCCACTGCCGCGTGCGCACGATCTTCACCCACACCGTTCCGGTCGACGCCTATCGCGGCGCTGGCCGTCCCGAGGCGGCTTACGTGATCGAGCGTCTGGTCGATGCCTGCGCACGCAAGCTCGACATGTCAGTCGATGCCGTCAGGCGCAAGAACTTCATCGCGCCGCGCGCGTTGCCCTACAAGACTGCGACCGGCAAGATCTACGACTCCGGCGATTTCAACGCGCATCTCAAGCGCGCGATGGAGATCGCCGAGTGGAAGGATTTCTCGAAGCGCGCCAAGGCGGCGAAGAAGAACGGGCTCGTGCGCGGCATCGGACTTGCGAGCTACGTCGAGGTCTGCGGCGTCATGGGCGAGGAGACTGCCAATGTGCGGCTCGATCCCAATGGCGACGTCACCGTCCTGATCGGCACGCAGTCGAGCGGGCAGGGCCACCAGACCGCCTATGCCCAGATCGTCGCCGAGCAGTTCGGCCTGGCGCCGGAGCGCGTGCACGTCCATCAGGGCGACACCGCCGAGATCGCAACGGGCCTCGGCACCGGCGGCTCGGCGTCGATCCCGTCGGGCGGCGTCAGCGTTCAGCGCGCCACGCATGATCTCGGCGACAAGCTCAAGCAGATCGCAGCCGAAGCACTCGAAGCCGGGCTCGGCGATCTCGAGATCGCCAACGGCGTGATCCGCGTCGCCGGCACCGACCGCGCGATCTCCTTCGCCGATCTCGCCAAGCGCCCGGGCGTCGATCCCGCCAAGCTCAACGGCAGCGCGACGTTCGCCAGTGCCGACGGCACCTATCCGAACGGCACGCATGTCGCGGAGGTCGAGATCGATCCGGCCACCGGCATCATCAGGATCGTGAACTACGTGATCGTCGACGATTTCGGCGTCACGCTCAATCCGCTGCTGCTGGCCGGCCAGGTGCATGGCGGCGCGGTGCAGGGCATCGGCCAGGCGCTGATGGAGCAGGTGGTCTACAGCAATTCCGATGCGCAGCTGGTGACCGGCAGCTACATGGACTACGCGCTGCCGCGCGCCGCGGATGCGCCCACCTTCACCTTCGAGACCCACAACGTGCCCTGCAAGACCAACCCGATGGGCGTCAAGGGCGCGGGCGAAGCAGGCGCGATCGGCTCGTGCCCGGCCGTGGTCAATGCGATCGTCGAAGCACTTTGGCGCGAGTACAAAATTGATCACATCGACATGCCGGCGACCCCCGAGCGGGTCTGGATTGCGATCCGGGAGCAGCATCGCCGTCATAGTCTCTGACTAGTCTTCGGACACCTCCGATATCCGCCTCAATTCCGGAATAACCCCCCGGAGTTGGGGTTGACTGATGGGAACCTCGTCCAGGTGGGCTGGGCGGGATTGTGACAACAAAGGAGCGAATTGATGAAGCGGACTGTCGTGGCTGTCGCAGCGTTGCTGCTAGGGGCCGGAGCCGTGATGGCGCAGCAGGATCTGGTCAAGCATAGCCAGGACACGATGAAGGCCAACGCCAAGAACCTCGGCGGTGTTCTGATCGCCATGGTGAAGGGCGAGAAGCCGTACGACCAGGCCGCGGTCAATGCCGCTCTGGCGCAGCTCGACGAGACGGCCAAGAAGCTGCCGACGATGTACCCGGCGAGCGTCAAGGGCGCGAAGTTCGAGGGCGATTACAGCCCGTCGCCGAAGATCTGGGAAGACCAGGCCGGCTTCAAGGCCAAGATCGACAGCTTCGGCAAGGTGGTCGCCGAGGCCAAGGCCAAGATCAAGGATCTCGACAGCCTCAAGGCGACTGCGCCGGCGATCGGCAAGGAGTGCGGCGGCTGCCATGAGACCTTCCGGCTCAAGGCCAGCTGATCTGACGTGATCTGATGCGGGGGGCGAACGCGTGCTGCGCGTTCGCCCTGTTTGTTTGTGCGCCTTGGTTTGTGCGCCCGAGCGTCCCGTCGTATCGATCACCGCCGACGTCCTGAGGCCTGCGGCAAGAACGACGACATCCTCCCCGCTGTGACGGAGCGACCATGTTGCGACGCCTTCTGCTTGCTGTCTGTGTGCTCGGCGCCGCCGGCCTTGCGGTATTCTGGTGGCTGACCAGCCCCACGACCGTGGCGCTCGCGGCGGCGACCCGGGCGCCGGATCTCGCCAATGGCCAGGAGATGTTCAACATTGGCGGCTGCTCGTCATGCCATGCGGTCCCGAACCAGCCGGACCGGCTGAAGCTCGGCGGCGGGCTTCCGCTGACATCCCCGTTCGGCACGTTCTACGCTCCCAACATCTCGCCGGACCCGAATGACGGCATCGGCCGCTGGAGCGAGGCCGACTTCGTCAACGCGGTCGCGAGGGGCGTCTCGCCGGGCGGTAGCCACTATTATCCGGCGTTTCCCTATACCTCCTACGCGGCCGCGAAGGTCGACGACATCCGAGATCTCTTTGCCTACATCAAGACGCTGCCCGCCGTGACCGGCGCCTCGCGCGCGCACGAGCTGCCATTCCCGTTCAACATCCGCCGCACGCTCGGCGTCTGGAAGCTGCTGTTCTTCGACGACAGGCCGTTCGTGGCGGACGGCTCGCGCTCGGCCGAATGGAATCGCGGCGCCTATCTCGTCAACATCTTCGGCCATTGCGCCGAATGCCACAGCCCCCGCAATCCGCTCGGCGGCATCAAGACCGCGCAGCGCTTCGCCGGCGGGCCCGAGCCGGAAGGCCAGGGCTTCGTGCCGAACATCACCCAGAAGGGACTGTCCGACTGGAGCGAGGGCGACATCAGCTACTTCCTGGAGACCGGCCAGCTGCCGGACGGCGACAATGCCGGCGGCTCGATGGCGCGCGTGATCCGCAACACCTCGCAGCTTACGGCCGACGATCGCAAGGCGATGGCGGTCTATCTGAAATCGCTGCCGCCGGTCGAAGGCCCGCCGAAGCCGAAGAAGCCGGCGAGCTGATCAGTTCGGCCGTCGTCCGCTCATGCGGGATCAGATCGGCTTGAAGCTGCCGTCGCTCTGGATCACCGTCAGCGACACCTGCGGCGGGTTCTCCTTGCGCGCGCTGCCGAAGTTGACGACCAGCCCGCCGATGTCGAACTGGCCGACCTCGTTGATGATGCGAAGCAGCTCGGCGCGGGTCGGGTTCGGCCCGGTCATCGCCAGGGCGCGCGCCACCAGGCGGCCGGTGATGTAGCCCTCCAGCCCGATGAAGTCGGGCGTCTGGCTCGGATCCAGCGTCTTCATCGCGGCCTGGTAGTCGGCGACGATGCGGCGATCTGTGTCCCACGGGAACGGCACCACTTCGGAAACGATGACGCCGCGGCCCTCCGGGCCGAGCTCCTTGGCAAGCGCATTGCCGCCGACGAAGGACACCGCCGAGAAGGTGGGGTTGAAGCCGCTGCGGTGCGACATCTTGATGAACTCGGCGCACGGGCCGTAGGTGCCGACCAGGATGACGGCTTCCGGCTCGGCGCGCCGGATCACCTTCAAGGCCGCGCCGACGGCGCGCGTGTTGCGCTCGAACGTGCCCTCGGCGGCGAGCTCGAGGCCGCGGCGATCGAGATAGGTCTTCACGCCGGCCAGCACGTCGCGGCCGAACGCGTCGTCCTGATAGAAGATGGCGATGCGGGTGAGGCGAAGCTCTTCGGTGAGATGCTTGATCGTGGCTTCCGCCTCGGCCGCGTAGCTGGCGCGGATGTTCACGATGTTCTGGAATTCCGGCGCGCGCAGGAATTCGGCGCCGGACACCGGCCCGATGAAGGGCACGTCGTTCGAGGCTGCGATCGGCGCCGTGGCCATCGCGGTCGGCGTGCCGACGGCGCCGATCAGCGCAAAGACCTTGTCCTCGTAGATCAGCTTGATGGTCTCGACCACCGAGCGATCGGGGTCGTAGCCGTCATTGCGGCTCACCAGCTTGAGCCGGCGTCCGTAGACCCCGCCCTTGGCGTTGAGCTCGCTGAAGGCGGCCAGCAGTCCCTGGCGTGCCGCCTGGCCGAGCGCCGCCGACGGGCCTTCGAGCGCCGCCACCTGGCCGAACAGGATGGAGTCGTTGGTGACGCCGAGCTCGTCGGCATGCGCGGAGGCGAGCGGGAGCACGCCGGCGAGCAGGATGAGGACGATGGAGTTTCGGAAACCTGAAAGCCACTTCATTGCGATCTTCGATGCACCGTACGCGTCATGAGAACTCAGCATACGCGCGTTGAATGAAGACCTCGCTAAAGACGTACCCCGTGCTTGATCGCGTTTTGGGCGGCCGTAAAAAGTCAGCCGTTAACCAAGCCCCGGTTTACGGTACTCCACAACTGATCATCTTTGACCGTCCTTAACTTAGCCCGGCGAGCATCAGCCGGATCGTTAGTCCAGGGGCAGCCGTTTGGCGGGGGCCATATTGCAGGTTGAAGAGTACAGCGCACCGACGCTGCAGGAACAGGATGATGCTCGCAATGGTAGCGGGCGCGAGAAGCTGCGCGCGTCGCTATCGCGATACCGCCTGTATCGCCCTGCGATCATCGCTGCCTGCGTCGGCGTCGTTCTGTCGATCGCGGGAACGGTTGCAGTCGGACGCTGGGAAAACCGGCTGGCGCGGAGTGATTTCGAAGGTGTGGCCGAGGCGCAGGCGATCCTGGTCCAGAACGGCGTCAACGAATATGTCAGCCGGCTGACCGCGCTGCGGACGCGTTTCGAATCGGCCAACGACGACATCACGCGCAGCGAGTACCAGACCTTCAGTGCGCGCCTGTTCGAGGCGCATCGCGGCATGCTGCGTCTCGCCTGGCTGCCGCGGATCAAGCGCAAGGAGCGCGGTGAATACGAGGCGGCGGCGATCACCGACGGCGTCCCGGCCTTCCGCATCAAGTCCTATCCGGACGGCACGGTCGCGCCGGAAAACGACGAGTACTATCCCGTCTATTTCTCCACGGAGGCGAAGACCTCGCCGGTCTACGGCCTCGACTATTGGAGCATCCCCGACCATCGCGCCGTGCTGGAGCAGTCGCGCGACTACGACATGATCGGCGCGCTACGCACCCGACAGAATCTGATCAATCAGAACGAGCGCAACAACGCCGTGATGATCGGAATCCCGGTCTATGCAAAGGGGACGTCGCGCACGACGGTCGCCGACCGCAGGCGCAATCTCGCCGGCTTCATCGTCGGCGTGTTCGACCTGCCGATGTTGTTGCAGTCGGTGCGTGCCAACAATCCCAACAGTCCGGCGCTCCAGATCAACCTGCTTCCGCCCGAGCGCGTCATCAATGCCTCCGGCGTGGATCCACAGCGTTGGCCGGCCGATCCCAACATCTGGTCGACCACCTTGCGGATCGGCGACGCCGACTGGGTGTTTCAGGCCGCGCCCGCCGGCGGCGGGCTGATGGCCACGCACAACCGCGCGCTGGCGCTGTACGCGGCCGGCATCGCCACGACGATCTTCCTCGCCGTCTATCTCGCGCTGTCGAGCCGCAACGCCCAGCAGCTGGCGCTCGCCAACCGTCGCGTGCTCGAACTGGCGCAGACCGACGCGCTGACCGGGCTTGCGAACCGCGCCTTCTTCCTGGAGGAGATGGAGCGCATCAACGACGACAAGAGCGGCCGCTTCACCGTCTTCCTGCTCGACCTCGACCGCTTCAAGAACGTCAACGACTCGCTCGGTCATGGCGCGGGCGACGAACTGCTGGTGCAGGTCGCGCAGCGCCTGCGATCGCAGCTGCGCGACGAGGACGTGCTGGCCCGGCTCGGCGGCGACGAGTTCGCCCTGATCCAGGCCGGCTTCACCGACCAGCGCGCCGCCGCGATCGAACTTGCGCAGCGGATCACCAAGCTGATCGCCGAGCCGTTCCAGCTCGGCGGGCAGCGGGTCGAGATCGGCACCAGCATCGGCATCTCGCTCGCGCCCCAGCATGGCCGCGACCAGGAGCATCTGCTCAAGAAGGCCGACCTCGCGCTGTATCGTTCGAAATCCGCCGGCCGCAGCTGCTACACGCTCTATGACGACGCGATGTCGGCGGAGCTCGAGGCGCGCAACACGCTGGAGGGCGATCTGCGCGACGCCATCGCGCAGTGCCAGTTCGAGGTTCACTACCAGCCGTTCTACGACGCCGAGACGCGCGAACGCCGCGGCGTCGAGGCGCTGGTGCGCTGGCGTCACCCGGTCAAGGGCCTGGTGCCGCCGGACAAGTTCATTCCGCTCGCGGAATCGACCGGCCTGATCGTCCCGCTCGGGGAGTGGATCATCGGCCGCGCCTGCGACGACGCGACGTTGTGGCCCGACGACGTCAGGCTCGCAGTCAATCTGTCGCCGGTCCAGTTCAAGCAGGCGGAACTGTTCGACGTCATCCAGTCGGCGCTCGCACGGTCCGGCCTCGATCCGAAACGTCTCGAGATCGAGATCACGGAGTCGGTGCTGCTGGAGCGCGCAGCGGAGAACGAGAGCTTCATCGACCGGCTCAAGGGCCTCGGCATCTCGCTGGCGCTCGACGATTTCGGCACCGGCTATTCGTCGCTGCGCTCGTTGACGGCCTTCCCGTTCAACAAGATCAAGATCGACAAGTCCTTCATCGCCAATCTGAGCGTGCGCGACGAAAGCGCCGCCGTCATCTCCTCGGTGGTGACGCTGGCGCGCGGGCTCGGCATCCAGATCACCGCAGAGGGCGTCGAGACGGAGGAGCAGCTCGCGCAGTTGCGCTCGCTCGGCGTCAACTTCGCGCAAGGCTATCTGCTGGGCCGGCCGATGCCGGTCGAGCAGCTCGAGCAGCATCTCGAGATCGCGCGAGCCCCGTCCGAGACGGATGAGCAGCAGCCGGCCGCCGAAGCCTCCGAGGATGACGACCAGCCCTC
The DNA here is from genome assembly GCF_000344805.1 of Bradyrhizobium oligotrophicum S58. NCBI lineage: Bacteria > Pseudomonadati > Pseudomonadota > Alphaproteobacteria > Hyphomicrobiales > Nitrobacteraceae > Bradyrhizobium > Bradyrhizobium oligotrophicum. Next base: position 2,887,098 of record NC_020453.1, read on the forward strand.
GGCCGATGTCGTCGCACTCATTCCCCGGTCCGGGGCGCTGCTATCCCTCGCATCCAACGGCTGAGCGGCGAGGCCGCTTCGCCGCCTGCGTCGGGCGGCGATTGCCGCAGGTCCAGCATCGCCGCATCACGCGCGGCGCTCGGCGTGATACCGTAGGCGGTCTTGAACAGCCGCGTGAAATGCGCGTCGGTGCCGAGCTGCCAGCGCCGCGCCACCTCACCGACGCGGCTGCTCCGCGATCCGGTTCCTGCGAGATCGAAGAAGGCGCGGTGCAGGCGGCGGCTGCGGATGTAGTCGGCGATGCCGCCGATCGGGGCGAACAGGCGATAGAGCGATGCCCGCGACAGCCCGAAATGCAGCGCGACGGCGTCGGCGCTGAGCTCGGGGCTCGACAGCTGCGCCTCGATATACTGACGGATCCGAAACAGCGAGGCGTCGGCGGCGACACTGCGGTCGGCGTCGCGACGTTCGAGCTCGCCGCGCAGGCAGGCGGAGATCAGCGCGATCGTGCCTTCGACGACGGCTTGGCACTCGTCGAAGCGCATGCGCGGTGCGCAGTCGAACAGTGCGCCGAAATGCCGCGCCAGCAGCGGGGCGAGTGCGCCGTCGCGCGGCAGCACGAGCCCGTGCAGATCATCGACCTGCAGCAGGCGGGCGTCGAACATCGGACGCGGGACGACCATCGTGACGTTCTCGAATGCGGTCGCACGCGTCTCGAGTGTCTGGGCCAGATCGAGCACGCAGAGGTCGCCGGCTTCCACCCGGATCGGGTGAGCGCCTGCGACGCCGTCGTAGCCGCCCTTCACGTAGAGCTGCAGGATGATGTGGTCGACGCCGCTGCGCGCGATCATTTCGGCCGATCGGCGGAAGCGCTGGCCGCTCGCGCGCGCCGATCCCAGCAGCACCGATCCGAGCGCATAGGACAGGACATCGGCGCGGAACGGCGTGGCCTCGCCGGCGGCGAGCTCGTCGACGTCGAAGAATGTCGAGGTGGCTTCGCGCCACGCTGCGATGTTGGCCTCGGTGTCCATCTCCGCGGCTGAGAAGCCGTAGCTCGGCAGCAGGGACGAAACGGATTCGATGTCACTCTTCACGCGACGCGCTGCAGACCTTGTTCTTGAGCTTTCGTCTCAACTTCTTGATCGATCGTATCGATCGGGGCGTTCGACTTGACCCGGTGTGCCATGCACCGCCTATAGAGCCCTATCGCCAAGTTGCGAAAAAGGAAAGCCGGGCTCTTCGACGGTCCCTAATGCCCCTCGCGAACGGAGGGTCCGGCTTTCCGCCCCGCACGATTGGGGCCGGCGCGAACGTGTCCTGCGGCCGCAGATCGTTCGTGGCGGCTGCAGGCGGGCTCCCGTCAGCCACCGTCTTTCATGACGAAACCATGCTTGAACGATTTTGAGAAGCTCGGCGCCCGTCGGCAACGGCGGGCGCCTTTCTCTCGGGAGCGCAGGGCAGGGCGCTTGCTGCTAGGTGGCGCCAAACGCCTTGAACGTGATGATGGTGTGCGTGTCCTGGATACCGGGCAGCACCTGCACCTTCTCGTTCACGAAGTGGCCGATATCGGTATCCTTGTCGACATAGAACTTCACCAGCAGGTCGTAATTGCCCGCCGTTGAGTAGATCTCCGAGGCGATCTCGGCCTCTGCCAGCGCATTCGCCACCACGTAGGACTGGCCGAGCTTGCACTTGATCTGGACGAAGAAGGGAACCATTGCGGGCTGTCTCCGGACGAATTTTCAGGCCTCAATATAGCGTTTTCGGACGAAGTCGATACGCTTTCTGAGCGGGCGGCTTGCTTGCCGGGCACGGCCGCCCCGCGCTAGGAAGGGGGCATGAGCACCCCCGTCGCACTCACCATTGCCGGCTCGGATTCCTCAGGGGGAGCCGGCATCCAGGCCGATCTGAAGACCTTTGCGGCGCTGTCCGTCTACGGCGCCTCGGTGCTGACGGCGCTGACCGCCCAGAACACCAAGGGCGTCACCGGGGTGCATCTGGTACCGCCGGATTTCGTCACCGCACAGATCGATGCCGTCTTCGACGACCTCGCCGTCGGCGCGGTCAAGATCGGCATGGTGGCGCAGGCGCCGATCGCAGACGCCATCGGCGCAAGCCTTGCGCGCTGGAAGCCGGCCCATGTCGTGCTCGATCCGGTGATGGTCGCGACCTCCGGCGCCCGGCTGCTGCCGGAGGCGGCGATCGCTGTGCTGCGCAGCCGACTCATTCCGCAGGCCACGCTGATCACGCCGAATCTGCCGGAGGCGGCCGCGCTGCTGGACGAGCCGATTGCTGATACGGATGAGGCGATCGCGGCGCAGGGCCGCCGCCTGCTCGCGCTCGGCTGTCCGGCCGTGCTGATCAAGGGCGGCCACGGGCAGGGCAGCCACAGCACCGATTACCTGATCAGCTCAGAGACCAGCATCGCGTTGGCAGCGCCGCGTGTGGCCACGGCGAATACGCACGGCACCGGTTGTTCGCTGTCGGCGGCGGTAGCGGCCGGGCTCGCGAAGGGCGAGAGCCTCGAGGCTGCCGTCCGCAATGCCAAGGCGTTCATCTCCGGCGCGATCGCAGCGGCCGATCGTTTCACGGTCGGACACGGCCATGGCCCGGTGCATCATTTCCACCGCTATTATTGAGCTCACATAGCTTTGAGGTCACATCATGCGGGAAGTTCGCTTGATTGCAGCTGGTGACGGCCGAGAGAGCGGATGGGGCGGACAACGGCTGCATATCCCCGGTCCAGAGGAGATGACGGAATGATGACGCGTTTCGCCGCGACGGCTGCGGTGCTGTTCGCCACGGTCGCGACACCGGCGCTGGCACAGCGGGCTTATTCGGCGCAGGAGGAGCGCAACAAGGCGATCGTGCTCGACTTCTATGAGCAGGGACTCAACCGCAAGGATTTCGAGGCGGCGTCGAAATATCTCGGCACCTACAAGCAGCACAATCCGAACGCCGAGGACGGCCCGGAAGGCTTTCGCAAGTTCATCGAATTCCTGAAGACCAAGTTTCCGCAGTCGCACAGCGAGATCACGCAGGTGCATGTCGACGGCGATGTCGTCGTGCTGCGGGTTCACGCCATCCGCGAGCCCGGCACCCGCGGCAACGCCATCGTCGACATCTTCCGTCTCAAGGACGGCAAGATCGAAGAGCATTGGGATTCGGTGCAGCCCATTCCCGAGCAGTCGGCCAATACCAACGGGATGTTCTAGGCGCGCCGCCCGATGCGCCGCCTGCAGAGGTCACGTCCCGCGCGCGAGCGCGATGTCCCGGCGATGTCCTTCCATCACGCGGGAGCGATACTCGCCCGGTGATTCACCGAACCAACGGTTCGAGGCGCGGAAGAACGTGCTCTGATCGGAATAGCCGAGCAGATAGCCGATGTCGGTGAGCGTCATGCGGGCATCGGCGAGATGGCGCTGGGCGAGCTCGCGGCGCGTATCCTCGACGAGATCGCTGAACGAGAGCCCTTCGTCCGCCAGCCGGCGCTGGAACGTGCGGTCGCTGAGGCCGAGCTCGGCGGCGATGGCCGAGCGCAGCGGGCTGCCGTCCGGCAGCAGCTTGGCGATCGCGGCGCGCGCGCGGTGCGCAATGTCGGTCCTGACCAGGCGCTCCAGCGCTTCGTCGGCGATGCGATCGTGGATCGCGGCGAGCTCCGGCGCCGATGTCGTCAGCTTGCAGGCGAGGTCCTGTTCCGACACCAGAAAGCCGTTGAACGGCGCGTCGAATTCGAGCGGCGACTGAAACGCCCTGTTGTAGGCCGCGATCGACATCGGCACCGCATGCGAGAAGCGCGTCGAGAGCGGCGTCAACGGACGATCCAGCATCCAGCGGCAAAGATTGAGCAGATTGACGACGCCGTAATCATAGCGCTGCCGCGGAATGGGGCACTCGCCGCCGAATACGTCCGTGCGCACCCAGCGTCCGCCATCGCCTTGCTCGAGGGTGATGGCGACGGCGTCGCTCACCAGGCACATGTAGCGGATCAGACGTGTCAGCCCGGTCAGCAGATTGGGGCTGGACATCATGGCGTAGCCGGCGACGCCATAGTTGTGAGGTCGCGGCGCGTCAAACTTCGCAAGCCCGATGTCCGGATTGCCCGAGCGTTCGGCCGCCAGCACCCAAAGCCTGCTCAATTCCTCGGTCGGCCAGCGGCGATCGCAATCGTCGAGATCGTCGATCGATAGCCCGACCTCGGCGAACAGCGCGGCTGCATCGAGGCCTTGCTCTTTCAGCGTGGTCGCGACTCCGCGCATCCAGGACGACGATGTGGTTCGAGTTTGCTGAGCCATCCCCTTGGCCTTCTGGAGCCAGTGCTTTGGCCTCCTCGGATCATTGTGCAGGTGCACATGAGATTGCATAGCATCTGGGATAGGCGATCGCGATACGAAATTTTGTCGGAGCGACCGCGCGGCTGATGCGCAGGAGAAGAACATGCCCGTTCTGAAAACCAACGACGGCACAGAGATTTACTACAAGGATTGGGGCTCCGGCCAGCCGATCGTGTTCAGCCATGGCTGGCCGCTGTCGTCGGATGATTGGGATGCGCAGATGATGTTCTTCCTCAATCGCGGCTTCCGCGTCGTCGCCCATGATCGCCGCGGCCACGGCCGCTCCAGCCAGGTCGCCGACGGCCACGACATGGACCACTATGCCGACGATCTCGCGGCGCTGACGGCGCATCTCGACCTGAACAACGCCATCCATGTCGGCCATTCCACCGGCGGCGGTGAGGTCGTGCACTACCTTGCGCGGCACGGCGAGAGCAGGGCGGCGAAGGCTGCGATCATCGCGGCGGTGCCGCCTTTGATGGTGCGGACGGCTTCCAATCCGGGCGGCCTGCCCAAGGCGGTGTTCGACGACTTCCAGACCCAGGTCGCGACCCGCCGCGCCGAGTTCTATCGCGACGTCGCGGCCGGGCCGTTCTACGGCTACAACAAGCCTGGCGCCAAGCCGTCGGAAGCGGTGATCCAGAACTGGTGGCGCCAGGGTATGATGGGCAGCGCCAAGGCGCATTACGACGGCGTCGTCGCCTTCTCGCAGACCGACTTCACCGAGGATCTGAAGAAGATCACCTTGCCGGTGCTGGTCATGCACAGCGAGGACGACCAGATCGTGCCCTATGCGGACTCGGCGCCGCTGTCGGCCAAGCTCCTGAAGAACGGCACGCTGAAGACCTACAAGGGTTTTCCGCACGGCATGCCGACCACCGAGGCCGAGACCATCAACGCCGATCTCCTGTCTTTCATCAAGAGCTGATCAGAGGAGGCTTGCATGACCTGGGGAATTCCGACTGCCGTGTTTCTTCAGATCCACGTGGTGCTGAGCCTGATCGGAATTGCGACCGGGCTCGTCATGCTCGCGGGCATGCTGGCAGGCCGCCATCTGGCGCTGTGGGCGGCGCTATTCCTGGCCACGACCTTCCTCACCGGCGTGACCGGCTTCCCGCTGCCGCCGTTCGGTCTCGACCCGCCGCGCATCATCGGCATCATCCTGCTCGCGCTGCTCGTTGCGGCCGGCGCGGCGCTCTATGCGTTCGCGCTGTCGGGGCGGTGGCGATCGGTCTACGTCGTCTCTGCGCTGCTCTCGCTCTATCTCAACGTCTTCGTTGCGATCGTGCAGTCGTTCCAGAAGATCGGCGTGCTGAACGCGCTGGCGCCGACCCAGAGCGAGCCGCCGTTCGCGGTGGCCCAGCTCGCCACGCTCGTCCTGTTCATCGCTCTCGGCATTTTCGCGTGGCGGCGTTTCGCGCCCGCCGCGGCCACTGCGCGAGCTTCGCTCGCCTGACCCATTTTGCTTTCCAAGGAGAACCCCGTGTCCAAGCTCGAAATGCTCACTCCGCAGAACTGCGCCGTCGCGCTGATCGACTATCAGCCGGCGATGTACCAGGGCGTGCAGTCGCACGACCGCCTCGGCGTGTTCAACAACATCCAGATCGTCGCCAAGGCGGCAAAACTGTTCAAGATCCCGACCGTGCTCACCACGGTCGCCAAAGACTCGTTCTCCGGTCCCTTCATGCCCGAGGTGACCGAGCTGTTTCCCGATCATGACATCGTCGACCGCACGGCGATGAATTCCTGGCTCGATGCCGGCTTCCGCAAGCAGGTCGCCGCCACCGGCCGCAAGAAGTTCCTGATCGCGGGACTCTGGACCGAAGCCTGCGTGCTGTTTCCGACGCTCGACATGCTGCGCGAGGGCTATGAGATCTACATCCCGGCGGACGCCTGTGGCGATCTGTCGCTCGAGGCGCACAACCGCGCGATGGATCGCGCGGTGCAGGCCGGCGCGGTGCCGATCACCTCGTGCCAGTTCGCATTCGAGCTGCAGCAGGATTGGGCGCGCGCCGAGACCTATGACGGCATGATGGAGATCCTCAAGGCCCATTCGCCCTATGGCATCCAGATCCGCTTCTCGAAATGGGCGCTGGGCGAGCATGCCTCCGAAGGCGGCGCCACGGTCGCGTGAGGCGCGTGATGAAGATCTATCTGTTCTCGCTCGGGGCGGGGCTGTTGGTCGGCGTGGTCTACAGCCTGCTTCAGGTGCGCTCGCCGGCGCCGCCGCTGGTGGCGCTGATAGGCCTGCTCGGCATTCTCGTCGGTGAGCAGGTCATTCCCGTGGGCAAGCAGCTTCTCACCGGCACCAGCCTCGCTGCCGCGTGGCAGAAGGCGGCTTGCGCCACCCACATCTTCGGCATGCTGCCCGGCCATCACGGCCGGGCAGAGACGACCACGCCTCCGGCGCAAAACGAGACGGCTTCATGAGCGACCATCCCGACCTCATCCTGCATCGCGGCCTGTTCACGACGCTGGACAGGTCCAATCCCACGGCGAGCGCGGTCGCGATCAAGGACGGCGCGTTCGTCGCGGTGGGGCATGAGCAGGACGTGATGAAGCTCGCCGGTCCGGCGACGAAGGTGATCGACATGAAGGGCCGGCGCGTGCTGCCGGGCCTGATCGATAATCATCTGCACATCATCCGCGGCGGCCTCAACTTCAACATGGAGCTGCGCTGGGACGGCGTGCGTTCGCTCGCCGACGCGATGGCGATGCTGAAAGCCCAGGTCGCGGTCACGCCGCCGCCGCAATGGGTGCGCGTGGTCGGCGGCTTCACCGAGCATCAGTTCGCCGAGAAGCGGCTGCCGACCATCGACGAGCTCAACGCCGTCGCGCCGGACACGCCGGTGTTCCTGCTGCATCTGTACGATCGCGCCATCCTGAACGGCGCCGCGCTGCGCGCCGTCGGCTACACCAGGGACACGCCGCAGCCGCCGGGCGGCGAGATCGCGCGCGATGCCCAGGGCAATCCGACTGGCCTGCTGCTCGCCAAGCCGAACGCCGCCATCCTCTATGCGACGCTCGCCAAGGGCCCGAAGCTGCCGTTCGACTATCAGCTCAACTCGACCCGGCATTTCATGCGCGAGCTGAACCGGCTCGGCGTCACCGGCGCCATCGATGCCGGCGGCGGCTTCCAGAACTATCCCGACGACTATGCCGTGATCCAGCAGCTCGCCGATGACGGCCAGCTCACGATCCGGCTGGCCTACAACCTGTTCACGCAGAAGCCGAAGGGCGAGAAGGACGACTTCCTGCGCTGGACCCAGACATCGACCTACAAGCAGGGCAACGACTATTTCCGCCACAACGGCGCCGGCGAGATGCTGGTGTTCTCGGCCGCCGATTTCGAGGATTTTCGCGTGCCGCGGCCGGACATGCCCCAGGAGATGGAGGGCGAGCTCGAAGAGGTCGTGCGCATCCTCGTGCAGAACAAATGGCCGTGGCGGCTGCACGCCACCTACGACGAGACCATCTCGCGCGCGCTCGACGTGTTCGAGAAGGTCAACCAGGACATGCCGCTCGACGGTATCAACTGGTTCTTCGACCATGCCGAGACCATCTCGGACCAGTCGATCGACCGGATCGCAGCGTTGGGTGGCGGTATCGCCGTGCAGCACCGCATGGCCTATCAGGGCGAATATTTCGTCGAGCGCTACGGTTTTGGCGCGGCGGAAGCGACGCCGCCGGTGAAGAAGATCCTCGACAAGGGCGTCAAGGTCTCCGCCGGCACCGACGCGACCCGCGTCGCCTCCTACAATCCCTGGGTTTCGCTGTCGTGGCTCGTCACCGGCCGCACCGTCGGCGGCCTCAGGCTCACGCCCCAGCGCAACTGCCTCGACCGCGAGACGGCGCTGCGGATGTGGACCGAGAACGTCACCTGGTTCTCCAACGAAGAAGGCAAGAAGGGCCGCATCGAGGTCGGTCAGTTCGCCGACCTGATCGTGCCGGATCGTGATTTCTTCTCATGTGCGGAGGCCGAGATCGCCGACATCAGCAGCGACCTCACCATGGTCGGCGGCCGCATCGTCTATGCCGCCTCCGACTTCAAGCCGCTGGATGACGCCGCGCCGCCGCCTGCGATGCCAGAGTGGTCTCCGGTGCGCCGCTTCGGCGGCTACGGCGCCTGGCTGAAGAAGGACGATAATGGCGCGGTGCGCACGCAGGCGATGCAGATGTGCGGCTGCGCCAATGCATGCGGCATGCACGGCCACGATCACGCGCGGTCATGGTCCTCCAGCCTGCCGGTCTCCGACCTCAAGAGCTTCTGGGGCGCGCTCGGCTGCGCCTGCTGGGCGGTCTGAGATGGCGGTTCTGTCGGAGACGCCGAGGCCGATCGCTGCGATTCTCGATTGGCCCTGGCTATGGCCGTTGGCGCGCCTCGCGCTGGTGTCGGCCTATCTGATCGGCGGCGTCCAGAAGCTCACGGACTTCCAGGGCGCGATCGCCGAGCAGGCCCATTTCGGCCTGCAGCCGGCGGCGCTGTGGGCGGTGGCCGCGATTGCGGTCGAGCTGATCGGCTCGGTGCTCATCATGGTCAATCGTCTCGTCTGGCTCGGCGCCGGCGCGCTTGGCGTGCTCACATTGGTGGCGATGCTCACCGCCAACGACTTCTGGCACATGACAGGCCATGACCGCTTCATGGCGCTCAACGCCTTCTTCGAGCATCTCGGCCTGATCGCAGGCCTGGTGCTCGTCTCCATCCTGTCCTGGCGCGCGCGCCGCGCCTGATCTGCGTCTACTCACTCGAGGTCGTCATGATTCGTTCCCGTCATCTGCTCGGCGCGTTGGTTGCAACCACGCTGCTCGCCGCTCCCGCGCTCGCCAAAGACACCGTGAAGCTGATCGGCGTCGGCGCGCAATACGACACCACCCATGTCTATGTCGCGCCCGATGACGTCGAAAAATTCGCGGCCAGCTTCCTCGCCACCTTCGGCGGCCAGAGCACCAAGCAGGTCGTTGCGACCGTCACGCCGACACCGAGCAGCACGACCTCGCAGCTGTTGCAAACGCCGGTCGGCACGGTGTCGCTGTTCGGATTCAAGACGGGAATCCCTTATCCGTTCGGCGCCGAGCGCACCGGTTATCTCGTCACTGACTTGGACCAGGCGATCAAGGCGGCCAAGGCCGCCGGCGCAGATGTTGTGGTGGCGCCGTTTCCCGATCCGATCGGCCGCGATGCCGTCATCCAATGGCCCGGCGGCGTCAACATGCAGCTGTATTGGCACACGACCAAGCCGTCCTATGCTGCGTACGAGGCCGTCCCGGACAATCGCGTCTATGTCTCGCCCGATCGCGCCGAGGCTTTCACGCGCGCCTTCCTGCGCTTCTCCAGGGGCAAGGTCATCTCTGATGACACCAAGGCGCCGGGCGTCGAGATCGGCCGTCCCAACGATCGCTATCGGCGCATCCGCATCGAGTCCGTGTTCGGCCGCATGACGGTGCTCGTCACCGACGGCCATCTGCCTTATCCGTTCGGCCGTGAGATGGCCGGCTACGAGGTCACCGATCTCAAGGCGACGCTGGACAAGGCGAAAGGGACCGGCGCTACTGTGCTGGTCGAGCCGTTCACCTCGGACAAGCGCGAGCAGGCTTTGGTGCAGTTTCCCGGCGGCTATGTCGCGGAGATTCATGCTGTCGTGAAGTAGGAGGCATTGGCGAGATGCCGGCGAAGTTGCAGACGGTGCGGACTCTGACGACGATGGCGGTCGCGGGCGTGTTGCTCGCTGCGCCAGGCGCCGCCAATTCGGCTGTTGCCGAGGATAATGCCGGACGCCCGGCGATCCGCACCAATCGCTGGCAGGAGGACTGGTCCGTGCTGGCCAATCCCGCGCTGCGCACGGCGCCGTTCGACCCGATCAAATACGTCCCGCTGCAGCCGGGTTCGCCGCAGAGCTATATCTCGTTCGGCATGACCCTGCGCGAGCGGTTCGAGAGCCTGGACGCGGCGAGTTTCGGCATCGGCGGGACAAAGCCCGATCAGCACCTGCTGCAACGGCTGCAGATCCACGCCGACGCGCATCTCAACGAGCACTGGCAGCTGTTCGTCCAGCTCGAGGATGACCGTGCATTCGGCAAGGCCAATGTCACGCCGGTCGACCAGGACCCGCTCGATCTCCGGCTCGCCTTCCTCGCCTATGTCGATACGACGGAGAAGGGCACGTTCAAGGCGCGTGTCGGGCGGCAGGATTTCGACTTCGACCTGCAGCGCTTCGTCTCGTCGCGCGATGGTCCGAACGTGCGCCAGTCCTTCGACGCGCTGTGGGGCGATTGGGAGAGCGGGCCATGGCGCTTCATCGGTTTCGTCAGCCAGCCGGTCCAGTACAATCTGCTGCGTCCGTTCGACGACACCTCGAACGGGCATCTCCTGTTTCACACCTTCCGCGTCGAACACCAGGTGCTCGGCACCAATGAGCTGTCGTCGTATTATTCCTATTATCAGCGCGACAATGCGCGCTTCCTCGATGCCGCCGGCACCGAGCAGCGCCACGTGCTCGATATCCGCTTCGCCGGCAAGCTCGCCGGCTTCGACTGGGACCTCGAGGCGATGGGGCAGGCGGGCTCGGTGGGCGCGAAGCAGATCCGCGCCTGGGGCGCAGGCGCGCGCACCGGCTACACGTTTGCCGATGTCGCCGGGCAGCCACGGATCGGCCTTCAGCTCGACGGCGCCTCCGGTGACCGCAATCCCGGCGACGGCCGGATCGAGACCTTCAATCCACTGTTCCCGAACGGCTATTACTTCACGCTCGCCGGCTTCACCGGCTACACCAACCTGATCCATCTCAAGCCGTCGCTGACGATAAAGCCGGCCGCCGATCTCTCGTTGATGGCTGCGATAGGCCTGCAGTGGCGTGCGACCACGGCCGACGCGATCTACGTTCAGCCCAACGTCGCGGTGGCCGGTACGGCCGGGCAGGGCAGCCCATGGTCGGGCGCCTATGCGCAGCTACGCGCCGACTACCGCTTCGACGCCAATCTCACCGGCGCGCTGGAGGCCGTGCACTACAAGATCGGTGATACGCTGCGCCGTGCCGGCGGGCATGACAGCGACTACATCGGCATCGAGCTGAAATACGCGCTCTGAACAACGAAGGCAGGCCTATGTCACAGTTCGAATCCCGCAACGTCGTGCCGCTGCTGCTCAGCGTCAACGCCGGCTATGTCGACACCGCCGGCTTCCTGGCCTTGCAGGGCCTGTTCACCGCGCATGTCACCGGCAACTTCGTCACGCTGGGTGCGGCGCTGGCGCTCGGCACCTCGGGCGCCGTGGCGAAGCTGCTGGCGTTGCCGGTGTTCTGCGTGGTGGTGATCGCGACGCGGCTGACCGGCTCCCTGCTGTCGCGGCGGTGGTCGCGGGCGTTCGAGATCCTGATCGGCGTCAAGCTCGTGCTGCTCATCCTCGGCGCCGTGCTCGCGATCCATTTCGGCCCGTTCCACAATGGCGACAGCCACGAGGCGATCGTCACCGGCATGGTACTGGTTGCGGCGATGGCGATCCAGAATGCCGTGCATCGGATCCATCTGCCGACCGCGCCGCCGTCGACCCTGATGACCGGGACCACGACGCAGGTGATGATCGATGTCGCCGATCGGATCTACGTCGCCGACAAGAACCAGGCGCCGCCGCCGGCGCGTCTGGCGCAGATGGCGGTCAATGTGCTGGCCTTCGCGCTCGGCTGCGGCGCCGCCGCCCTGCTGTTCACGCGGCTGGGGAGCTGGTGCTTCGTCGTCCCTCCGATCGTCGCCGCGCTGGCGCTGGCCGTGCGACTCGCCGGGCCGGTACCGGCACGCTGAGTCCTGGCGCGCCGCTTCCACGAGCGCGCTGTCATTCCGCGGCATTCGCGCGCAAAATGGCGCAGCCATTTTGGAGCAGCGCGAATGAGCCCGGAATCCATACCCACAGGCCGACAATGTTTGATGAAAGCCGCAGTGGGCGAGCATCACGAACATCACCAACGGTCGTGGTCATGGATTCCGGGCTCGCGCGGTCGCGCGCCCCGGAATGACGGCGGAGAGAGCGCGTAGCCCGGGTGAGCGCAGCGACACCCGGGGGGACCGTCCCGCATGTCGCTTCGCTCATGCGGGCTACGATGTCCCAGGCAAGCCGCCTCAAACCGCCTCGTCCGCGATGCCGTTGCGCAGCAGTCCGATCCTGTCGATCTCGACCTCGACGACGTCGCCGGCTTTCATCCACAGCGGGGGCGTGCGGCGCGAGCCGACGCCGCCGGGCGTGCCCGTGGCGATGACGTCGCCGGGCTCGAGCCGGGTGAACGAGGAGCAGTATTCGATCTGGCGCGGGATATCGAAGATCATCTGATTGATCGTCGCGTCCTGCACCACCTCGCCATTGAGCCGCGTCTGCAGTCGCAACGATCCGAGATCGTCGATCTCGTCCGGCGTGACCAGCCACGGGCCGAACGCGCCCGTTGCCGGAAAATTCTTGCCGGGCGTGAACTGATGGGTGTGGCGCTGGAAGTCGCGCACGCTGCCTTCGTTGTAACAGGCGTAGCCGGCGATGTGCTGCCATGCGTCGCTGCGCGGGATGTAGCGGCCGGGCTTGCCGATGACGATGGCGAGCTCGCCCTCGAAGTCGAGATCGGTCGAAACGCGCGGGCGTATGATGTTGGTGAGATGCCCGGTCTGGCTGTTGGCGAAGCGGCCGAACACGGTGGGGTTCTCGACCTCGGAGCGGCCGGTCTCCTTGCGGTGGGTCTCGTAGTTCAGACCGATGCAGAGGATCTTGTCCGGATTCGGAATGACCGGGAGGAAGGTGATTGCGGACAGCGGGTGCCGCTTGGCGCCGGCTGCCGCGGCAGCCGCCTCCTTCAGCGCATCGGCTGCGATCGCCGACTTCAGGTCCGGGAAGCGGTCGCGCAGGATGGCGCCGAGATCGGCGATCTCAGTGCCCTCGACCAGTCCCCAGGACGGCGTGTCGTTGATGGCGAAGCTTGCAAATTTCATCTGGTGTCCTCAGGTCGAGACCGCCGCTACGGCGGAGGGGGAAGCCGGTTCTTGCGCTGCCCTCGCGAAGCGCGCGATGGTGCGCTCCGGGTAGATCAGCGCAAACGCGGAGATGGCGCCGACGATCAGCACGCCGGCGGTGAAGGTCATGGCGTGGGCGTAGCCGAGCGGCACGTTGCTGCCGGCCTCACCGACGATCCAGCCGGTGAGCGCGTTCGAGACCAGCGCCGACGCGGCGTTGCCGGAATAGATCACGACGATCAGCCGGCCGCGCTGCACGGCCGGCGCGATCGCGCCGAGCGCGACCGGGCCGAAGATCGTGGTGAGGCTCGGTGCGGCGAAGGCGATGGCGATACAGGCGAGCTGCAGGGGGCCTGATGTGACGATGCTCAAGAGCAGCGCGCAGCCGGCGGCGAGCAGCGCGTAGCCCGAGGCGTGGCCGAGGCAGGCACGCAGGCTGTAACCCTTGCGCTGCAGAGCTTGCGTCAGCCAGGAGCCGCCGAGCAGCAGCGGCGACTGGAACAGATAGATCCCTGAGATGATCCAGCCGACATCGACCTGCTTGTAGCCGAGCCCGAGCTGCAGATATGGCGGCAGCCAGGTCGCGGACATGCCGACGATCCAGTACGACGCGGTCGACATGATGATGACGCCGATCACGGTCGGATCGCCCCACAGCACGCGCGCGGGCAGCGCCTTGTCTTTCGCCACCGCAGCTTCCGGCGCATGCGCCGCGGAGTAAGGGCCTTCGCCGCCGACGAAGAACCAGCCGAGCATCCAGGCAAGGCCGAGCAGGCCGCAGAACAGGAAGCCGGTGCGCCAGCCATAATTGACGATGACATAGGTCAGGATCGGGCCGCCGGCGAGGAGACCGACGCTGATGCCCTGCAGCACCACGGCGCTCGGCACGCTGCGCCGGTCGGCGGGAAACCAGTTGTAGCAGGCGTGCAGGGCGGTCGGCAGTCCCGGGCCTTCGCCCGCGCCGAGGATGATACGGCAGATCACCAGCACCGCGATCGAGCCGGAGAAGAAGATCGGGATCTGCGTCGCCGACCAGACGCCGGCCATGATCAAGAGCAGCCATTTCACCGGGAAGCGGCCGACCACGAACATGCCGACCGCCATGCCGGAGAGCGAGAACAAGAGAAAGAAGCTGCTGCCGACCAGGCCGAATTCCTTCGGGCTCAAGCCCAGCTCCTTCATCATCGGCACGGCCGACAGGCCGAACACCAGCTTGTCGAAGAAGTTCAGCGTCTGGAACAGGAACAGCATGATCAGGACAGCGATCGCGCGCCCTCCCACGGTGCTTCTGGCTGTGTCCGATGATGGCGTCATGGCGTTTCCCCGTTTGATAGTCTTGTTTTGATTAGTGCAGTCGTTCGTTCAGTTCTCTCAGCAGCGCGGCGAGCTCCGGCGCGTCCCTGGCGACGCCGTAGACGTAGTGGTCGGGACGCACCAGCGCGGCGCTGCAGCCGTGGCGCTCGAACCAGCGTGCGACGACGGCGCTTTCCTCCTGCAAGCCGTTGCCATCGATGGTGATGGTGTTGATGCCGGCATCGCGCGTCGCCGCATCGATCGCGCTCGTGTTCAGCGTGCTCCGTCCATCGAGGATCAGCCGCCACCCGGTGCCGGCGACGCTGTCGAGCAGCACCCGGTCGCCGTCGCGCAGAATCCAGGGCTGCGGAAACAGCGTGCCGTTGGCCGCGTTTGGTCTTGTCGCCAGCAGGCCCTGCGTCAGCGGCGGCACGATTTCCTGCCGGGTGATGGTGCGCGGCGCACCGCCGCCTTCGGCGAGAATCCGGGCATCGCGCGCCGCGGCGGCCTCCGGATCCTGTTCGCAGATCACGCGGCCGATCGCCTTGATGCGCGCGGTCAGCTCGCGCACATGAGTGCTGCGCTCGATCTCGTAGCTGTCGAGCAGCGCCGCGCTCGATTGTCCACGCAGCACGCGGCCGAGCTTCCAGCACAGATTGGCAGCGTCGCGCAGGCCCTGGCACATGCCCTGGCCGACGAACGGCGGCTGTTGGTGGGCGGCGTCGCCGGCGAGCAGCACGCGGCCCTGGCGCCACCGGCTCGCGACCAGCGCATGGAAGCGATAGCTCGCCGCGCGCCATAGCTTTCCATCGTCAGGCGTGAGCCACGGCGAGAGCAGCTGCCAGACCTGCTCCGGCTGCTCCATCGCGTGACGATCTTCGCCGGGGCGCAGCATGATCTCGAAGCGACGATGATTGCCGGGCCCGATGATGTAGGTGGTCGGTCGCGCCGGATTGCAGAACTGGGCTGCGGTCGCCGGCAGCTTGCCGACACCAGCGTCGTTGATGAGGAGGTCGACGACGAGCCATGGCTCGTCGAAGTCGAGATCGTCGAAGCTGATGCCGAGCTTCTGGCGTACCGTGCTGGAGGCGCCGTCACACGCGATCACGTAGTTCGCCGTCACCTCGTGCGTCGCGCCGTCTGCCGCCTGCAGGATAACGGTTGCGACTTTCGCATCCTGACGGATGCCGACCAGCGTCGTGCCGAGTTCGACCGTCACGGAGGGGAAGCTGTCGACGCGGTCGCGCATCACCTGCTCGACCGGCGGCTGCGTGAACACCATGCTCGGTGTGTAGCCGAGCGGGTAGGGCTCGCCGACCATGTCGATGCGCCGGATCAACTGCCCTTGCGCGCCAAAGTGCTCGGAAGGAGGAAACGGCGCGACGTGGCGGCTGACCTGTTCGGCAATGCCGAGATTGTCGAACAGCCGCATGATCTCGTGATCGAGCGCGATCGCGCGCGGCTTGTCGTAGATGTCGACGGCGCGATCGATCGCGAGCGTAGTGATGCCCTGCGTGCCGAGCAGGCTCGCCGCGATGGCGCCGGTCGGCCCGAAGCCGATGACCACGACCTCGAAATGCTTTTGCTCTGACGTGGCGGACATGGATCGAAACTCGGAGTTGGAAAATGAATCAGGCGGCGTAGCCGACCGCGAGCTGCGCGGCCTTGACATGATCTGCCTTTGGCGGCGCGATGCCCCATTGGTCGGTGCGGCCCGGCGGCCAGACCCAATGCTCCGGTCCGCGCACGACATAGTCGTCGTCGACCTGCAGCACCTCGGCGGTGTATTCGATGACGGTGCCCTGGGGATCGATGAAGTAGGCGAACACGTTGTCGCCGGGGCCGTGGCGGCCGACGCCCCAGGCGATCGGATAACCAGCGTCGATCATGCGGCCGGCGCCGCGCATCACGCCTTCCCAGGTCGGCATCAGGAAGGCGACGTGGTTGAGGCCATCGACCTTGGCCGCGGCGATCACGACCGCATGGTGATCGGAGTTGCAGCGAACGAAGGCCATCGCCGCGGAGCGGTCGGTCAGCTTGAAGCCGAGCGCCTTCTCGTAGAATGCCGCGGAGCGGTCGACATCGGTGCTGTTGAGATTGACGTGGGCGAGCCGCTCCGGAAGCTCGGACTGCCGCGGCTTGGCATCGTGCCTGATGTCGTCATGGACGAAGCGCAGCACACCGCCTTCGGGGCCGCGCAGGCTCATCATCACGCCGCCGTCGGGGGCAGTGTTCGGCGCAGGCGCCGACAGCAGCGTTGCACCTTCATGGATGGCGTTACGCCCGATCGCATCGAAATCGCTGATGTCGGCGAGGCGGAAGGTCACGGCCTTCAGCTCGGTGCGCTTGCTCGGATGCAGCGCCACGACGTGATGATCGCTGCCGGTCGCCCGCAGATAGACCACGCCGTCGGCGTCGGCGACGCGCTCCAATCCCCAGGTCTGGCGATAGAACGCCTCCGAACGCGCGAGATCGGGCGTGCCCAGATCGACGCTGCGCAGAGCCGTGACCGGAAACCGGGTCATGAGCGTGTCCTCCAGCGCGATCCCCGGCGGGGACGCGCGACATTTCTATGCGTGGCCGGCGAGCCGGCTCGATCTGTTTATTACATAAAAAATCGAAATCAAACAGAATTTATAAATTTTATGTTTCGGGGGTAGGCTCTATACAAGTTGCCTGATTCAGAGGAGATCGAGCGTGGATGCGGTGATCGAGGCCGAGGGGCAGGGCCCGTCGACCCAGGCGAGCCATGTGTATGACCGGCTGCGCGAGGACCTGCTGTCCGGCCGGCTCGCGCCGTCGCGCAAGCTGCAGATGCGGTTTTTGACCGAGACCTATCAGACCGGGCAGACGCCGCTGCGCGAGGCGCTCAACCGTCTCACCGCCGACGGGTTGGTCGAGGTGCGTGAGCAGCGCGGCTTCTACGTCAAGGACATCAGCCGCGCCGAGCTCGCCGAGCTGACCAAGACGCGCTGCTGGGTCGAGGCGCTGGCGCTGCGCGAGTCGATGGCGGCGGCGACGCCTGATTGGGAGGAGCAGCTGGTGCTGGCGCAGCATCGCCTCAGCCGCGCGCCGCGCTCGCTCAGCGCGACGACGTTCGAGGACAATCCGGAGTGGGAGAGGCTGCACCGGATCTATCACCGGATCCTGATCTCCAACTGCGGCTCGCAATCGCTGATCGCGTTCTGCGGTCAACTCGCCGACCAGCTCTATCGCTATCGCCGGCTGTCGATCCGCAAGGCGTTTCCATCACGCGCCGTCGGCGACGAGCACGCCGACATCGTCAACGCCGTGCTGAACGCCGACACGGAAGGCGCGGTCGCGCTGCTCACCGCGCACTATCAGCGCACCGCCGACGTGATCCTGCAGGACGAGACGATCTTTCCGGAGCTGCGCAAGAACAAGCAGACGTAAGGTCACGTCGTCGCGGCGAGGAAGAAGTCGACGCGCTTCTCGACATGCGCCTGGGCTTCCTTCTTCAGGGCCCGCATGTCCTCGCCGAGCAGGCTGCGGATCAGCACGGCGAACACGACGAGATCGAGGAAGATCCGTGCGCTGTCCTCGATACGGTCGGCCGAGAATGCGCCCTTGCCGGCGAGGCCTTCGGCGCGGGCCAGCTCGCCGATCGCGTGGCTCACATTGCAGGTGGCGCGCTTGCGGGCCGTATCCTGGATTTCGAGCGTCAGCTCGGGAAAACGCGGATTTTCAGCAATCGCGGTGCGCATCAGGCCGATCGTGTCCTCGACGAAGGCGCGCTCGATCAAGGTCAGCCCGAGGCTGATCAGCCGGGCGCGAAAGGTGCGGCCCTGCGGTACGAGGTTCTCATATTGGGTGTTGCGCGCGGCATGGCGGGCGATCACCGCCGCGAACAGCGCCGCCTTGCTGGGAAAGCGCGCATAGATGGTCGGCTTGCCGGCGCGCGCGGTCTGCGCGATCTCGTCGACGCTCGCGCCCTCGAAGCCATTTGCGAGGAACACCGTCTTTGCCGCGTCGAGAATGCGTTCCTCGACCTCGCCGGCACGTTCGAGCGAAGGCCGCCCCACCTTGCCGCGCGCCGTCTTGGAAGCAACCATTCGATCCGCCATGGCTTTCTTTCTTTCGAGGCTTTCTTTCGAGGCCTTTTTGTTCCCGTCCTTGTTTGGCACAGGGGTCGGGATTGTTCAATCAACGCGGCCGAGGCCGCTGCTCATGCCTGGGTACCAACGCGTTTGACGGAATATCGGCTTGCCCGCGGGGTCTCGAACACTCAGACTGCACAAAACGATTTGGGAGGAAAACCATGGCTGGGAAATTCGTTCATCTGGCGTTGCTCGCCGTCGCCGCCTGCGTCGCGGCCGCGCCGCTCGCTCATGCCGAAACCGTCATCCTGAAGTCCGAGCTCAAGGCCGCCAACGAGGTGCCGCCGAATGCCTCCGCCGCGTCGGGCGCGGCTGAAGCAAGCCTCGATACCGCGACCAGGACGCTGACCTGGAAGGTCACCTATTCGGGCCTCACCGGGCCGGCGATGGGGGCCCATTTCCACGGCCCCAGCGAGCCCGGCAAGAATGCCGGCATCGTGCTGCCGTTCAAGAGCCCTGAAAGCCCGATTAGCGGCTCGGCCGTGATCACGGACGCCCAGGCCGCCGATCTGCTGGCCGGCAAATGGTACGCCAACGTCCACACTCAGGCGAACCCGGGCGGCGAAATTCGCGGCCAGATGACGAGGCAGTGAGGCGCGAGGTCCTGCGGGCTCGCCGTCATGCCGCCAGTTCCGGCTTGGCGGCGCGGCCCGGGACGGCTGACACCCGGCGCACGTCGAGGAACTGCTTGAAGCGGCCGAGCGACAGCGGCGGCGCGACTAGATAACCCTGGCCTTCCTCGACCCCGCAGGCGATCAGCGCATCGACCTGCTCCTGATGCTCGATGCCCTCGGCGACCACGGACATGTCGAGCTCGCGCGCCAGCGCCACCAGCATCTGCACCACCACGATGGCGGACTGGTCGCGGGTGATCGCGTCGACGAAGAACTTGTCGATCTTGAGGATGCGCGCGCCGAGCCGCTGGATATAGGACAGGCCGCTATGGCCGATGCCGACGTCGTCGAGCGCGACGCGGAAGCCGAGCTCGCCGAGCTCCTTTACGACGTCAGTCGCCTTGTCGAGATCGGCAAGCTCCTCGCGCTCGGTGACCTCGAGCACGACCTGGCGGGTGGAGACCGATGACGACGCGACCGTCTTGCGCAGATCGTCGATGAAGCGGTCGCCGAGCAGATGACGCGGGGTGATGTTGACGGACAGCTTGAACAGCTTGTCCTGCTTCATCTCCGGCTGCAGCTCGCGCAAGGCGGTCTTGAGAAGCTGCCAGGTCAGCTTCTCGATGCGGCCGGAGCTCTCGGCCAGCGGGATGAAGCTCATCGGCGGAATCAGCCGGCCATCCGGCTTTTCCCAGCGCGCCAGGATCTCGCAGCCGATGATGTCGCCGGTCTTCAGCCGGAAGGTCGGCTGCACATAGGGCTTGAACTCGTTGGCCGCGAGCGCGCGGTCGAGCTCGGCGACCGGATCCACCGGCCGGCTGAGGTAGCTCGCGAGCAGCAGGCCGAATACGCCGCCCAGCGTGCCGGCGGCGAGCATCGTCAGGAGATAAGCGAGGTCGCGGCGCGCGCTCAGGCTCTGTGGCCGCACATGGATCGTGGCCTGCAGCGGATAGCGGTCGGACACGGTGGTGAAAGCGACGGACTGCGCCGGCGACTTGGCGGATGCGTCGGGATGATAGCCCGCTACCTGCTCGCCATCGGGCAGGGTCAGGGTGACGTTGCTCTCGGCGCGCAGGCCGACCGGCATCACGTCCAGCAAATTGCCGTCGATGCGCAGGATCGCCGCCAGCGACCGTTGCGCGTCGATGTCGCGCATCACGCCGAATGCGGCGCCGGTGAACTGCTCGACGCGGAACAGCCGCAACTCGCCGTCGGCGGACTTGAACATCTCGTCGCGCCGCGCCCAGCCATTGTCGAATTCGAGCGTCTCCGAATAGGCTGCGCATTGAACCGCTCCGTCGCGATCGACGGTGCGGATGTCCTTGATGATGGTGCCTTGATAGACGTGAAGGCGCAGCGCCTGCAGTGCGATGGCGCTGCAGTCCATGGGACCCTTTGCGATGAGGCGGTTCAGGATCGATCCGGCCGAGTCGATCGCGGCCTCGGAGCGGCGCAGCGCCACCTTGCTGAGCTCGCTGAGCTGCCGCGCGGTCTGGCCGCCGATCAGTGCGGTGACGGCGAGATCGGCGCCGGCCAGGAAGACCCCGACGCAGGCGACCACCGCCCCGACACGAAGCATGTGTTTGCGTTGCAATGCCATCGTGTCGTGAACGCTCCCCCGTATGACCACGGGGCATCGTTCAATCCAACCTTCAACTTTCCGTATATTGGCGGCCGATATGCCTTGCGGCAGCGCCAGGAGGGCGGGCGGGGCCTGAAAGCTGGTTAAGGACGTCTTACCAGGGGCGGCTCAGGCCGCCTCGTCTGGCGTACCGCTCGGAACCGCCGCCTCGGCGCGCTCGGCCGGGAGCAGCATCAAGGCGGCGAGCGCCGACAGGCTCAGGCTCGCCGACACGATCAGCACGCCGCGGCCGAGCCCATCGATCAGCAGGCCGAACAGCAGCGGCGCGAAGGCCTGGCAGATCCGCGATGGCGCGCCGATCAGGCCGAGCCGGTAGGCGTAGTTGGCGGGGCCGAAGATCGCGAGCGGCAGGGTGCCGCGGGCAATCGTCAGGATGCCGTTGCCGGAGCCGTGCAGCAGCGCGAACGCCGCCGCCGCACCGCCGCCGAACAGCCCGATCGTCAAGGCGCCGATCGGATGGGTGATGCAGGCGAGCCGCGCCGAGGCGAGCGGATGGAAGCGGCTGAGGAAGCCGGCCTCGAACACGCGCGCGGCGACCTGCGCCGGCCCGATCATCATGCCCGCGAACAGCGCCTGTGCCGGCGTCGCGCCGAACGCCTGCATCAGCCGCGGCAGATGCACCGCCATCGCCGCGGTCACGGTCCACGCCGCCGCCATCGCAAACGCGATCAGCACCATCGGACGGTCGAGCGGGATGCTCGGCTTGCCCGTCGGCATCTCGCCGGGCGCCATCTGGGTCGCACGCGGCAGCGACAAATTGAGCGGCAGGCCGATCACGAGATGCGCGATCGCCCAGGCAAAACAGGTCTCGCGCCAGCCGATCGTCGCGAGCCCCCAGGTGCTCAGCGGCCAGCCGACGGTGGAGGCGAAGCCTGCGATCAGGGTGATGCCGGTGATCGCGCCGCGGGCATCCTTGCCATAGATGCGCCCGAGCGCGCCGAATGCAGCATCGTAGAGGCCGAGCCCCATGCCGACGCCGAGCAGGAGCCACGCCACCGCCATCACCCACAGCGAATGCGACAGGCCGAGCAAAGCGAGCCCGCCCGCCAGCACGAGGTTGGAGGCGCACAGCACCTGACGGCCGCCGACGCGGTCGATCTGGCGGCCGATGCGCGGGCCCAACAGGCCGGAGATGATCAGCGAGGCCGAGAACGCGGCGAAGAACCAGTTGTTGGACAGGCCGAGATCCCTGGCGATCGGGTCGGCGAGGATGGCGGGCAGATAATAGCTCGATCCCCAGGCCAGCGTCTGGGCGGTGCCGAGAGCGATGACCACGCCCAGCCGTCGTGCCTGCATTCCGTTCGACCTCTCCTTGGCTCCGCGTCACGAAGTCTCTGCGTCACGAGCAGCCGCAGCCGCTGCGACCAGCCAGCTTGGCTTTGGCATCATCGGCACAGCAACTGTCTACGCCCGATGGCGCCGGTCCGCCACAGCAGCCGGACAAGGCTGCAATGCTCTCCACCCCGCCGCGGGTGCAGACGCCCGTCTCAGGTAGCTGCAATTCAACGCGATGCGCGGCAGTCTTGTCGCCGGCAATGTCGGCGGTGATCGAACGGACCTGCTCATAGCCCGTCATCATCAGGAAGTTTGGCGCGCGGCCATAGCTCTTCATGCCGGCGAGATAGAGCCCGGGCTCGTCGGCCTGCGCCAGTTCGCGTGCGCCATGCGGCCGCACCGTGCCGCAGGAATGTTCGTTGGGATCGATCAACGGGGCCAGCGCAACAGGGGCTTCGATCGCGGGATCGAGCCGCAGGCGCAGCTCCGACAGCAGCGAGAGGTCGGGGCGGAAGCCGGTGGCGACGATCAGCTCGTCCGCCGTGATGTGGCGGTCACCGGTGGCAATGATCGAGAGCCGGCCGTCATCGTCCGCAATCCGCGCCACGCGAAAACCGGTCTCGACCCGGATGCGCCCCGATCGCACCAGCGCGGCGAAGGCCATGCCGAGCTCGCCGCGGGCCGCGAGCTGATCGGCGCTGCCGCCGCCGAACGCCTTCGCCGGATCGTCGCTGCGCAGCAGCCAGATCGCCCGCGTTTCCGGCGCATCCTCGGCAAGGGTCGCCAGCTCCATCAGCGTACCGATCGCCGAATGGCCGGCGCCCAGCACCGCAACCGTCTTGCCGGCGTAGCGGCTGCACTGCGCGCCGCAGACGTCGGGCATCCCATAGGCGATGCGCGTGCGATGCTCGGACTCGCCGAGCGCCGGCAGGCCGTTGCCGCCGGCGTGATTGGGCGAGAACCAGGTGCCGGAGACGTCGATCACGGCGTCGGCCTGCAGTGCCGCCTCGCCGTTGCCGTTGCGGGTGCGGATCTCGAACGGCGCATCGGCGCGTCCCTTCGACTTGGCCTTGTCGAAGCCGACGCGGCTGATCGCGGTGACGCGATGCGATGTCCTGATGACGTCGCGTAGCGCAGTGCGCGTCGCGAGCGGCGCGAGATAGGCATCGATCAACTCGCGCCCGGTCGGGTAGACCTCGGGTTCGGGCGAATTCCATCCCGTCGCAGCGAGCAGCCGCGCCGCTGCGGTATCGATGTTGTATTTCCACGGCGAGAACAGCTGGACGTGCTGCCACTGCCGCACCGCATGGGCCGCTTCGGGTCCGGCCTCCAGCACGACCGGTTGCAGGCCGCGCTCCAGCGCATGCGCCGCTGCCGCGAGTCCGACCGGGCCGGCGCCGATGATTGCAACCGTCTTGGCATCCATCACGTGTTCCTCCCATATTTCTAGAATCATCGAATTATTTGCCAAATGATCAGGCGGCCGGCCTCTCGGTGCCGCAGCCTTGCTCCTCGGCGCAGCATTCGGAGACCAGGAAGCCGAGCAGGGAGCGCATCACGTCATATTCGGCATGGCAGACCAGCGTCGTACCCTCGCGCTGCTGCGAGATCAGCCCGACCGCGACCAGCGCCTTGACGTGATGCGACAGCGTGGACGCCGGAATCTTCAGCCGCTCCTGCAGCCGGCCGACCGGCATTCCGGCATGCCCGGCGCGCACCAGCGCGCGGTAGATCTTCAGGCGCGTGGTGTTGCCGAGGGCTTCCAGGCGGGCAGCGGCGTCGTCGAGCTTCATGACAAGAAGGATGCGGCACGCGGCGGGCCGAAGTCAAACGATATTTCTAGAATATTGGAAATATTGGGGTGAGGGATCGCGACCTCAGCGGATGCGCCAGTTGCCCGCTCCACCTCTCGTCCTGCTTGACTTTGGCAATATATATCCATAATTCTGGATATATGGAAAGCGAGCAAGCTGTTCTGGCCTTGGCCGCGCTGGCGCAGTCGACGCGCCTGCAGGCCTTTCGCATGTTGGTGCAGCATGAGCCTGGGGGGCTGGCGGCGGGTGAGCTCGCAAGTCTGCTCGAAGTGCCGCAGAACACGCTGTCGGCGCATCTCTCCGTGCTCGCGCGGGCCGGCCTCGTCACCTCGCAGCGGCACAGCCGCTCGATCGTCTACCGGGCCGATCTCTCGCAGTTCCGGGAGGTCGCGCTGTTTCTGCTGCAGGACTGCTGCGGCGGACGCCCGGAGGTCTGCGCGCCCGTCATCGAAAGTCTCACGCCTTGTTGTGCGCCGAAGCGCAAGGAGAAGAGCCGTGCCTGATCGCAGCTACAATGTGCTGTTTCTCTGCACCGGAAATTCGGCGCGCTCGGTGCTGGCCGAGTCGATCCTTCGCAAGGATGGTGCCGGCCGCTTCCGCGCCTTCTCCGCCGGCAGCACGCCGAAGGGCGCGGTACATCCCCTGGCGCTCGAGACACTCGTGCGCATGGACTATCCGACCGACGATCTGCGCTCCAAGAGCTGGAGCGAGTTCGCCGTCGCTGGCGCGCCGGTGATGGATTTCGTGTTCACCGTCTGCGACAATGCCGCCGGCGAAGCCTGCCCGATCTGGCCGGGGCAGCCGATGACCGCGCATTGGGGCATCGAGGATCCGGCGGCGGCCGCAGGCACGGAGCTGGAGAAGCTCACGGCGTTCACGACCGCCTTCCGTTATCTGAAGAACCGGATCGACGCCTTCATCAATCTGCCGCTTGGCCGCATCGACGCGTTGTCGCTCGGCACGCGGCTGCGCGAGATCGGGACGGGCGATGGGACAACCTCGTTCCGCTCCGACGTGGCGTGATCCGATGACGACGTTCGAGCGCTATCTGACGGTCTGGGTCCTGCTCTGCATCATCACGGGAATCGGTCTCGGCCATCTGATGCCGGGTCTGTTCGCCGTCGTGGCATCTGCTGAACTCGCCCGCGTCAACCTGCCGGTCGCGGCCCTGATCTGGCTGATGATCATTCCGATGCTGCTGAAGATCGATTTCGCCGCGCTCGGCAATGTGAAGGAGCATTGGCGCGGCATCGGCGTCACCTTGTTCGTGAACTGGGCCATCAAGCCGTTTTCGATGGCACTGCTCGGCAGTGTCTTCATTGGCCATGTCTTCGCCCCGATGCTGCCCGCGGGGCAGCTGTCGTCGTACGTGGCCGGACTCATCCTGCTGGCGGCCGCGCCGTGCACGGCCATGGTGTTCGTGTGGTCCAACCTCTGCGAGGGTGAGCCGCACTATACGCTGAGCCAGGTCGCGCTCAACGACGTCATCATGGTGTTCTTGTTTGCACCGCTCGTCGGTCTTCTGCTCGGCGTCGCCTCGATCTCGGTGCCCTGGACCACGCTGCTGCTGTCGGTGCTGCTCTACATCGTGGTGCCGGTGATCGTGTCGCAGCTCTGGCGCCGGGCGTTGCTGCGCGCGAAGGGAGGCGCCTTCGAGCGCACCATGCGCGTGCTACAGCCGGTCTCTCTGGTCGCGCTGCTGGCGACGCTCGTGCTGCTGTTCGGCTTCCAGGGCGAGCAGATCCTGAAACAGCCGGTCGTGATCGCGATCCTTGCCGTGCCGATCCTGATCCAGGTCTATCTCAACGCGGGCATTGCCTATTGGCTGAGCCGCCGGCTCGGCGTGGCCTGGTGCGTCGCGGCTCCGGCCGCGTTGATCGGCGCCAGCAATTTCTTCGAGCTGGCGGTCGCCGCCGCGATCAGCCTGTTCGGGCTCGACTCCGGGGCCGCGCTTGCGACCGTCGTCGGGGTTCTGGTCGAAGTCCCCGTGATGCTGTCGGTCGTACGCATCGTCAAGGCGACGCGAAGCTGGTACGAAGCGGGCCTGCCGGCATAACGCGTCGCCCGCGTCGTCAGCAGCCGATCCGCCTCACCGCCGCGGTTCGTCCTGGTCGTCGTCGTCGCCTTCGCGCTCCCTGCGGGCGGGCTCGTAGCTCAGCGACTGGCTTTCGGCCCGCTCATGCAGCGCCGCGAGATGCGCGTAGGCTCCGGGACCGCCGTCAATGGCACGGGCCACCGGCACCAGCGCCGGCGCCGTCTCCTGGCTGGCCTGTGACACCGCCCAAATGCCGCCCAGTCCCGCCAGCAGGGCTGCCAGTGTCATCGTCCTACGCATGCTTACTCTCCGAACTCACCGCGCCCCCGGCTCGCTCCGTCCGGACGGATCGTGTCCCAGGTGCGCTGACAGCTTGCTGTCAGGTTGCGTCAGCGAACTGTCAGCTTGGCTCGGGCAGGATGCCGTAATGTGCGAGTTTCCACCCCCGCATCGATCCGAGCGCAATTCCGACATCGGAAGTTCAAACAAAAATCCGCACCAGCTCCCTAGCATTTGCGAATGCTCCGCAATCCGAAACCGGTAGGCGTGAGCGCAACGAATGACGACGAGCTTTGAAGATCAGAGCGTCTGGTCCCGGGAAGATCATGCATTTGCCTCAAACAGGACGGTTTATGCGCGTCACGGCCGTGGCGATGCTGATATCGACGGCGGCGTCCGCGGCGACGGTGGCCCGCGAGGACGATCGTGAGCGCCGTGATGCGGTGCGCCGCGCCGTGGAAGCGGGCGACGTCCTGCCGCTGTCGCAGATCCTGCCGAGATTGCGCGGCCGGGTCGCGGGCGACGTGACGGGGATCGATGTCGAGCGCCAGCGTGGCCGCTGGCGCTATGAGTTTCGGGTGATCGGTCGCGATGGCCGGGTGCGCGAGGTCTATGTCGATGCGCGCAGCGGCGAGATCGAACGGATCGAGGAAAAATAGATGCGTGTGCTGCTGGTCGAGGACGATCCGCGGCTGGCGTCCGACCTGTCGCGGACGCTCCAGGCTGCCGGCTATCTGGTGGAGACCTCGGGCGACGGCGAGCAGGCCTGGTTTCTCGGCGATACCGAAGACTATGGCGCCGTGATCCTCGATCTCGGTCTGCCCGGCATGGACGGCCTGTCGGTGCTGAAACGCTGGCGCGGCGCCGGCCGGCACATGCCGGTGCTGATTCTCACGGCGCGCGCGAGCTGGGCCGAGCGGGTCGACGGCATCGATGCCGGCGCTGACGATTACCTGCCGAAGCCGTTTCGCAACGAAGAGCTGCTGGCGCGGCTGCGCGCGATCGTCAGGCGCTCCGCCGGCCATGCCGCCCCGGTGCTCTCGTCCGGCGATCTCACGCTCGACGAGCGGCAGATGAAGGTCAGCCTGTCGGGCGTGCCGGTGGCGCTGTCGCAGCTCGAATACCGGCTGATCGCCTATCTGTTGCGGCAGAGCGGCCGGGTCGTGCCGCAGCACGAGCTGGAGGAGAACGTCTACGGCCTCGGCCACGAGCACGACTCCAACGCGCTCGAAGTGCTGGTCCGGCGGGTGCGCAAGAAGCTCGGTGCCGACATCATCGAGACCCGCCGCGGCTTCGGCTATCTCATTCCGGAGACGGCAGAATGAGGCTGGGCTCGCTGCGGCTGCGTCTGGTGGCGGCGGGCACCATCGCTCTTCTCGTCGCGCTCGGCGTCGCCGGCTTCGGCATGGTCGTGCTGTTCAAGCGTCATGTCGCGCGGACGCTCGCGGCCGATCTCGACGTGCATCTGCGGCAATTGCTGAATGGCCTGGAGGTCGACGCCGAGGGACGCATCGTCGTGTCGCGGCCGCCGGCCGATCCGCGCTTCGTGGTGCCGCTGTCGGGGCTGTACTGGCAGATCTCGGACGATCACGGCCTGCTGCTGCGATCACGCTCGCTGTGGGACACGATCCTGCCGCTGCCGATCGACGAGCCCGGGCCGAGCGACGTGCATCAGCATGAGCTGGCCGGGCCGGACGGCGCGCACGTGCTGGTCGCGGAGCGCGGCATCGTGATGAATCCGGAAAGCCAGATCAAGGTGCGCGCGGCCGTGGCCTACGATCTCGACGGCGCCGCCATCGCGGTGCGCAACTTCGCCAAGGATCTGTCGATCGCGCTCGCTGTGCTCGCCTTCATCCTCGCGGTCGGCACCTCCGTTCAGGTCAGTCTCGGCCTGCGTCCGCTGGCCGTGCTGCGCCGTGGCGTCGCCGAGATCCGCAGCGGCCGGCGCCAGCATCTTCCGGTGGACGTGCCGACCGAGGTGGCGCCGCTGGTCGAGGAGGTCAACGCGCTGCTCGATGCGCAGAGCCGCGAGATCATGCGCTCGCGCAGCCGTGCCGCCGATCTCGCGCACGGCTTCAAGACGCCGCTGGCTGCGCTCACCGCCGACGCCGCGCGGCTGAAGGAGCTCGGCCAGCTCGAGCTGGCGCGCAATGTCGAGGACGTCGCCGAGGCGATGAGCCGGCAGGTCGATCGCGAGCTGGCGCTGGCGCGGCTGCGCGGCAAGGCGCGCGGCGGGCCGGAGGCCGCGACCGAGCTGGCGCCGCTGGTGGATGCGCTGCTTGGAACGCTCGGCCGCACGCCGGCGGCCGCCCATGTCAGTTTCGATGGCGAGGTGCCGTCAGGCCTGCGCGTCGCCATGGATCGCACGGATCTCGCCGAGGTGCTCGGCAATCTCCTGGAGAATGCCGCGCGTCACGCGGCGAGCACCGTTCGCATCGTCGCCAGCGCGGCCCCGCTGATCGTCTCTGTGGAGGATGACGGCCCCGGCATCCCGGAGGCGAAGATCGGCCGCGTGCTCGAGCGCGGCGGCCGCCTCGACGAGCAGGGGCCCGGCAGCGGTCTGGGGCTCGCGATCGTGCAGGACGTGCTCGAGGCCTATGGCTGGCGCCTGCAGATCGGTCGCTCCGAGCTCGGCGGCGCCCGGATCACGATCGCGCCGGCCATCGTCCCGGCGCTTCGCGGGCCGCAGCCCGTGGCCTCCAACGTGACCTCCAAGGCGGCGAGCCCGCTCCCGTCCATTCTGACAGCAGGCTGACATCGCCCGTCAGCGGCGCGACGCCCCCGATCGCGTATTGCCTCCGGCCATGTCACCCCGCGTTCCGGCTTGCCCGCAGCGAGGTGCCCAATGGCCTAAGGAAGCTGATCATGCGTATTCGAAACTCCGCCAAGACGTATGGCTCCGTCGCGATCGCACTGCACTGGATCGTCGCCGTGCTGGTGCCGGCGGCGTGGATTTCAGGTCACCTCGGCGACATGCTGCCGCGCCCCTCTCATGACGTCGGCCTGTTTATGCACGTCTCGCTCGGGCTGTCGATGCTCGGCTTCGCGCTCGCGCGCCTCGCCTGGCGTCTGGCCGATCCGCCGCCGGCCCCTGAAGCGACCAAATTCGGTACGTGGACCGTTCATGCCGGCGAGATCGCGCATCTGCTGATCTACGGCATCATGTTCGCCATCCCGATCCTCGGCATCCTCACCCAGTTCGCCCGCGGCTACGGCTTGCCGGTGTTCGGCCTGTTCGAGATCGCCTCCCCGTGGGTCGGCGACCGCGGCTTCGCCCACGACATGAAGGAGATGCACGAGGCGCTGGCCAACGGCCTGATGATCCTGATCGGCCTGCATGCGGGCGCCGCGCTGCTGCATCATTATTGGCTGCACGATCGCACCTTGCGGCGGATGGTGCCGGGACTGCGGTGATCGCGGCTGTCATCCCGGCCTGCTAAAAGGCCTCCGTCGATCACGCCAACGGAGGCCGCCATGCCGGCAACGCCGCACATCGAAAAGCACTTCACCGCGTCGGAGGTCGTCCGCGACGTCGTCATCGGCATGGCCGACGGCCTCACCGTTCCATTTGCGCTCGCCGCCGGTCTTTCGGCGGCGGTCGCCAAGACCGACGTGATCGTGACGGCCGGTCTCGCCGAGGTCGTCGCCGGCGCGATCGCGATGGGGCTCGGCGGCTATCTCGCCGCCCGCTCCGACGCCGAGCACTATGCCGCCGAGGAGAAGCGGGAGCACGACGAGATCGAGCAGCTGCGCGGCCGCGAGGTCGAGGAGGTCGCGGCGATCTTCCGCGGCTACGGCCTCGAAGGCCAGGCGCTGACGACCGTGGTCGACGCCATCGCGTCGGATCGCAAGCGCTGGGTCGACTTCATGATGCGTTTCGAGCTCGGCCTCGAACGTCCGGATCCCAAGCGCGCGCCGGTCAGCGCCGTGACCATCGGCGGCTCCTACGTGATCGGCGGCCTGATCCCGCTGATCCCCTACATGCTAGCGGCGGATATCTCATCGGCGCTCCGCATCTCGGTGGTCGCAACCGGCATCGCGCTCTTGATCTTCGGCGCCATCAAGGGCCACTTCACCGGCGTCAACAAGATCAAGTCGGCGCTGCAGACCGCCCTCGTCGGCGGCCTCGCCGCCGGCGCCGCCTTCTGGCTGGCGCATCTGTTCGGGTGAGGCGGGACGAGCGCGGCAGAGATGCGCACGATGCGTCGTTCCGTCGCGATATCTCCCCGTCATTCCGGGGCATTTGCGCGCAAAATGGCGAAAGTCATTTTGCGCGCAAATGAGCCCGGAATCCATAGCCACAGGCCGCAATCAGACGCGAGACGCTAGTGGCGTGTACCTCGGACTCACGCTGGCGTCATGGGTATGGATTCCGGGCTCATCGCTTCGCGATGCCCCGGAATGACGACGGGTGAGAGCCGTGGTGCACTGATATCTGCGGCGAAAGCCGAGTCCCGAACGTCGTTAGGTGCCGTAGGGTGGGCAAAGAGGCGCACGCGGCAACGCCGCGTCACATCGTGCCCACCGCGTTTCGGGCGGTGGGGATGGTGGGCACGCGCCGCCTTTGGCGTCGCTTTGCCCACCCTCCGGCAGCGTCGTCTGCGGCGAAGGCTCCAAGCTCGCCGAGTTCGAAACCGTTGGTGCTC
Source organism: Bradyrhizobium oligotrophicum S58 (assembly GCF_000344805.1). Taxonomy (NCBI): domain Bacteria; kingdom Pseudomonadati; phylum Pseudomonadota; class Alphaproteobacteria; order Hyphomicrobiales; family Nitrobacteraceae; genus Bradyrhizobium; species Bradyrhizobium oligotrophicum. The sequence goes on from NC_020453.1 coordinate 2,918,130, forward strand.
TGCGGATCTGGAGACATCCTGCCGATGGCGTTGGGTTGACACCATTTGTCAGCCTTGAACTGGCGTAGCTCAGCTTTAGGCCAGACAGCCGATCGTTATGGTAGGGATGCGGCGGCTTTGGGCCAGGCTGTGTGAAAACGCTCTGTTTAAAGTGACTCGCGCGATAAAACGGGCAGAGACCCTCGACAGGCAGCTCGACCAGATCAGGTCGGACGGCAAATCGTGTCGGGGTGCGCGTCTGTTCCAACTCTGGGCACAAACAATCCCTTTCCCAACATCAGACGTGCCAACCCTGCACAAGCAACAAAGAGTCCCGCAGCTCCTCAGAGCTGGCGAGACGCAGCGCAGCGTCGCTTCTAGCTACAATTTCGCTCAGATCGCGATTCACTGCTCGAGGCCCCTTCAGCGGCGCACGTTGCCGAAGTCTAATCACGACTCAGGGACGGCACCAGAATGTCCAAACTCTTCTGCACGCATTGCGAGTACCCTTCTGGATTGGCTAATGCCGCGATCCCACTCCATTGTTCTTTTTTCAGTTCGGCCTTTGCATCACCGCCCCCTTCAAGCAGACCCTTTATAACTACAATTGTTCCTTTGGCGGTCGCCTCAACAGCTATCTTTGAAGACCTACCTTCAATCGTTCCGCCACGGCACATTTCAATTATCGCGCTCCGCAATTTGAACAACTCAGTCGAAGTCAAAGTAGACGCTTCCGCGGAATTCACAAACCCCACGATCGCAAAAAGACTGATCCATCCCTTCATGGCTTCACTCCTGGCGAGTACACTCTAATATCAATGCTGTGGTCTCCGACACGATAGGATGTTGCGTCAAGTTGCACCTCAATATTTTTCGTTTCCCCCCAAAAGCTCTCCTGATGCTCAAATCGCCACCATAGAATCCCTGAGGGAAGCACATGGTGCCAGGTTCTTGGATATCCCACTTTGTCGCCTATGAGCTTACTCTTGAAACACTCGTCTAACGATTTCGCGATTCGATCGACGATTAGGCCAGTGTCGGCGTCTACAGAAAAGTTCGCCGTAGATACGATCTGTTCAATAAAAACTAAACGCTCTTCATCATGACTATTGATGGTGATTATCCGGGCAGTCTTCGACCTTCCACTTTGAGTCATATTCAGTACCTCAGGATTTGCCATCAAATACGGGCCAATTCTTTGCGAGTGCCGCCACTCATTGAAATAGCGCGGGGCTTGAGAAATCACATGTCCCAATCGTTCGCAAAATTCGGCCGAATCTATATAGGCTAGTCTTGCATTGACATCTCTATCGAAGTCCCGCTTAATTTTAAGTGCAGGAATTAGTAGGTTCAGGGTGTACTGAACGCATTCAGAATATTCGCTCGGCTGAGTAGTCAGTGCTCGTATCCCGTTCCATTCGGTCGAGTTCAAGTGAATGACAACCTGATCACTGCTATCCCGTGAAAGCCCTTTAATGATCACATCATTCGTACGACCTGTCACTTCGACACCGACCGAAGAGCCGGTTAGCGTCCCCCCACGACACATCTCTATTACAGCGGAACGAAGGGACTGAAGATCGCCTTCTGACAATGAAATTTCTGCATTCGACGCAGATCCCGTGAGACACGTCATTGCCGCAGCCGTGCCTAACCCGGCGAGGCAAGCCTTTGTTGTCGAGGCGGTGATCATGATAACCGTGCTCGCTATGGCAGATAGCGTCGAAGAAGTCATAACTAGCTACCCAGAGGGATTCGTATTGATCGAGATCAAGGAGCCTATCGAGAAAATTTAAGGACGCTCGTAATGCCGCCGCGGACAGATCACTTAGCTCATACGGAAATCTCAGCGATAATGCACGCAAGTCGAAGACCTGCTGCATTCACGAGCAAACGGCGGTCAATGGTCGGCTGGTGAATGCCATGGGCCGTCGGCGGCTGGACATGAAAGACGTTCCTGAAAGGACAAGGATGCTGGCCGATGTGGCGGCGGTGGCCGCGGGCGATCCGTTTGGAGCGCTTTGCGTTCTTCTCGTCTTCGGACGATTCTGGAAGGTCGGCTGATCCTGTTGGCCCTGGTCGCGGTCGTGATGATGACGGCGGGATTCCTGACCTTCTGGAAGGCTTCCTGGTCCAAAAGGCAGGTTTGCTGCTATTGCAAGGCAAGCCCTGTTCCCGCGAGATTGTTCTATGGACGCAAAATCAGCCGCACGATTTAAACTGCACGTAGAGCGGGTCATTGAGGAGTTATCCCTGGCGCTCACGCTCGCCAAAGAAGCCTCTCCAGCAGATGAGTTTCTGAGATTGAGGACATCGGTGGGCGATATCATCGCTCGGATAGACACTGTGCTTCAGGACAACGTCTATAAAGATCATCCCGGTCTGGATGGCGTGAAAGACTGACCGTTACGTCGGCTTTGGGTCAAAGCTGCGCTCTAGCGGCCGAGGAAGGCCGGTCGGCTTCACCCGGGACGCAGACGTCGGCGGAGGCCCCGATCAGCTTCGGGCCATCGCCGGACTTATGCACCGGAGCAGGAGGATGGTCATCTGACGACACGGATACCGAAACCCGCCGCGACTGCAGATCAAGCCCGCGTGACCTGCACCGAAGCAGCGAACCGCCAAAGCCTCCGCGCGTCCAACTTGGAAGGGACCTCGCGATGCGTCGGCCGTTCGCGAGTCGAAGGCCTGCTGCATTCACGAGCAAACGGCGGTCAACATTGGCTGGTGAATGCCATGGGTCGTCGGCGGCTGGACATGAGAGACGTTCCTGAAACGAGAAGGCCTCTGGCCGATGTGGCGGCGGTGGCCGCATTTGATCCGGTTGGAGCGCTTTGCGTTCTTCTCGTCGTCGGACGATTCTGGAAGGTCGGCTTGATCCTCTTGGTTCTGATCGCAGCCGTGATGATGACGGCGGGCTTCCTGACCTTCTGGATGAAGCATTGGGACATCTGAGGCCTCGGCAACGACTGCATCAGGTGCCTCTTTGACCGATCTCGCCTGGACATGGCCGCGCCGGCAGGCCCTTTCGGATTGGTCAGCCTCATGCCATGATGCGTCATGATGCGCGCGCTTCTCCTCATGGCTTCGATCACGGTGCTTGCAACCGCTCCAGCCGCAGCTCAACGGTTCGATGGCAATGATCCGGTGTGCCTCCAGACATGGGAGTGGGGCGGTTCCAGCACGATCTCGTGCCAGTACAGGTCGTGGGACGCGTGTCGAGCGGGGGCGGCGGGCCTTTCGGCCATGTGCTCGCCGAATCCCTATGCACAACGCCCGGCTGAGCCGAGCCGCCGTCGGCCTCGTCGATAGGCGTCGATTGCGGTCTGACAAGACCCCAAATCTTCAACGGATCGGGCACGGCGCCCGATGCCTGCTCGGCCTGATGGGGTCGGGTCGCTATTTCTGAGAAAAATAAATCGTTTGCTAGTTTTCGGAAACCGTGCTTGATTGTCTTCACCCCGTGCTCCTCGAGAGGGGCGCTTCGCGATCGTCGCGGAACGTTGGGCGCGGGATGCGGTGGCCGCAGGATGCCGCAGCGTGGGGAGATCCGCGCGGACGAACGGCATGTTGCGGACGTGAAGTCGCGTGGTCCTGGCGCCCCGATGCTGGCGCCAAGTCGTCGGGCGATGATCCCGAGGGCGACGGTGGCTAACAAGCCGGTACACCGAGGAGATCGCGAAGTAAGCGTGAAAACCATCGCGCGGGGAATGCCGGGATGTCTCGGCTGAACCTGTGGTGACTGCCGCCTGCTTTTTTTCTGCAGGCGGGCCATGGGGGCGGCCAGCTCCCGGCATTCCCCGTGCCCTCTGTTTGAGGCGAGGGCGACACGACTGACATCACTCGGGCGGATGACGCCGCGAGATCAGTTACCCATGTCGTAATGGCCCCGCGCGCGGACCGCGTCCGATCGCATAAGGGAACCAAATTCCGTAGCCAAGGTTAGCTGGCATGCAGGAGGGATCCCAATGCGCCGTGCCAAAATCCAGCCGACCCGCAACAAGCTCGACATGACCGACCAGGCCCAGGTCCGCGTCGTGACCAAGCGGTTGAAGATGTCACCCGCCGAATTGGCCGAAATGGTCGGACGCATCGGCAATTCCATCACGGCGATCAACAAGGAAGTCGCACAGCAGCGCGCCGCGAAGCTGGCGGCGCCGGCCGGCGCCGTGATCGCGTCGGTGACCGTGACCGAGACGAAGGCCGAAGTGATCATGCCTGACGACACACCGCCGGCCGGCTGACGATCGAACATCTGACGGTACTACCCGACGCTTTGGGGCTTTTGGATAAACGGGGGCAGTTATGGATCAAATCACCGACAGGGCGGATGCCCTGACGCAGGCGGCGTTCAATCTGCGCAAGGCCAAGATCAGCGAAGGTCGTCCGTTTCCGCTCGGCGCGACCTGGGACGGTCTCGGCGTCAACTTTGCGATCTTTTCTGCGCACGCGACCAAGGTCGAGCTATGCCTGTTCGACGAAACGGGCGAGACCGAGCTCGAGCGCATCGAGCTTCCGGAATACACCGACGAGGTCTGGCACGGCTATCTGCCGACCGCTCGTCCCGGCACCGTCTATGGCTATCGCGTGCACGGGCCCTACGAGCCCGACGTCGGTCACCGGTTCAATCCGAACAAGCTCGTCATCGATCCCTATGCCAAGCAGCTCGTCGGCAATTTGCGCTGGGGTCCGGAGCTGTTCGGCTATCAGCTCGATCACGCCGACAAGGACCTGTCATTCGACGACCGCGACAGTGCGCCCTTGATGCTGAAGTGCCGGGTCATCGATCCCGCCTTCACATGGGGCACCTCGCGCAAGCCGGAAATTCCGTGGGAGCGGACGATCTTTTACGAGATGCACGTCAAGGGATTCACCAAGCTGCATCCGCTGGTGCCCGAGGCCGACCGCGGCACCTTCGCCGGTCTGGCGCATCAGGACATTCCGGCCTATCTGCGCTCCCTCGGCATCACCTCCGCGGAGCTGTTGCCGATCCATGCCTTCATCGACGACAGCTACCTGGTCGAGAAGGGCCTGCGCAACTACTGGGGTTACAATTCGATCGGCTTCTTTGCGCCGGAGCCGCGCTATCTCAAGACGCCGTTAGCGACCGAATTCAAGACCATGGTCAACCAGTTCCATGCGAACGGCATCGAGGTCATCCTCGACGTGGTCTACAACCACACCGCCGAAGGCAACGAGCTCGGGCCGACCTTGTCGTTCAAGGGCATCGACAATTCCAGCTACTACCGGCTGATGCCGGACCAGAAGCGCTATTACATCAACGATACCGGCACCGGCAACACGGTGAACCTGTCGCATCAGCGCGTGCTGCAGCTGGTAGCGGACTCGCTGCGCTACTGGGCGACCGAGATGCGGGTCGACGGCTTCCGCTTCGACCTCGCCACCATCCTGGCGCGCGAGCCCCATGGCTTCGACGAAGGCGGCAGCTTCCTCGACGCCTGCCGGCAGGATCCGGTGCTGTCGAGCGTCAAGCTGATCGCCGAGCCCTGGGACATCGGCCCGGGCGGCTACCAGGTCGGTCAGTTTCCGCCCGGCTGGGCGGAATGGAACGACAAGTTCCGCGACACCGTGCGCGCATTCTGGAAAGGCGATGGCGGCACGCTGGCCGATTTTGCCAAGCGCATCTCGGGCTCGGGCGACCTGTTCAACAAGCGCGGCCGTCGGCCGTGGGCGAGCGTGAACTTCATCACCGCACATGACGGCTTCAACCTCAACGATCTCGTCTCCTACAACGACAAGCACAACGAGGCGAATGGCGAGGACAATCGCGACGGCCACAGCAACAATCATTCCTGGAATTGCGGCGTCGAGGGACCGACGGACGACCCGGAGATCATCGCATTGCGCGAACGGCAGAAGCGCAATCTGCTGGCAACGATGCTGCTGTCGCATGGCACGCCGATGGTGCTGGCCGGTGACGAGTTCGGACACTCGCAGGGCGGCAGCAACAACGCCTACGCCCAGGATAACGAGACCACCTGGCTCGACTGGATGGGGATCTCGCCGCAGGGCAGGGCATTGCGCGAGTTCACGCGCAAGCTGATCGCGATGCGCAAGGCGTTTCCGATCCTGTATCGCAGCCGCTTCCTGATCGGCTCGCACAATGAGGACCTCGGCGTCAAGGATGTGACGTGGCTCGATCCATCGGGCGAGGAGATGGCGACCGAGCAGTGGACCGACGACAACGCGCGCTGCTTCGGCATGCTGCTCGACGGCCGCGCCCAGGAGACAGGCGTCAAGCGCCGCGGCTCCGACGCGACGCTGCTGCTGATCTACAATGCGCATTTCGACGTCGTGAACTTCACGCTGCCCTCGGTTCCGGAGGGGCACAATTGGCTCGCGCTGCTCGACACCAACCAGCCGGACGCCCAGCTCCAGTCGCTGCCGTTCGGCCATGTCTATGAAGTCACGGGCCGCTCGCTGCTGGCGCTCGGCCTGTCCTCGGAGCAGCAGCCGATGCGCAGCCTGCGCCACGGACTGGGCGCGCTGCTCGACATCGCGGAGGCGCCGCTGGGGTAGGATGCTCGGGGATTTTGGTGTCAAGCGCCGCGCGCGTATTTCGCAAGCCTCGCGTCGAGGACGCCGAGCATGGCCTCGCGCGCCGGATCGCGCGAGCCGCGCAGCCAGGATGCCGCCAGCGGCAGGCGACCGGCGGTGCTGCCGCGCGCCAGGCGCAGCGGCACGAAGCGGACGCCGGAGACCGCGAGGCGCGATGTCCAGCGCGGCACGATGGCAATGCCGAGCCGCGCCGCGACGAGATGGACGATGGTCTGCTTCTCGTCGGCAAACTGCGCCACCTCGGGCGACAGCCCGGCCTGCGCGAACAGCTTCATCGTGAGGTCGTGGCTGTGCGGCCGCGACCGGCGGTCCGGCACGATCAGCGGCTGGTCGGCGATGTCGGCGAGCGAGACGGACGCGCGCGAGGCGAGCTTGTGTCGCTGCGGCAGCGCCACCACGGCGCTCTCGCTGAGCAAAGCGCGAAACTCCAGCCGTGGGTCGGTGCGTTCGGGCGGCCTGACGAAGGCGAGGTCGAGCGCGCCGGACAGGATCTTCGGCAGCAGCCGGATCGTCTTCTCCTCAAGCAGATGCACCGCGATGTCGGGATGGGCCCCGCGAAAATCGTGCAGCAGTTGCGGCAGCAATCCTGCGGCGGCACTGTCGATGGCGCCGACGCGCAGCCGTTGTGCCCTTGTGCCCCGGGCACGGCGTCGGAAGCCGGTTTCGACCGCCTCGACCCGCGCCAGGATGGCCCGGGCATCGCGCAGCAGGGTCGTGCCGTGCTCGGTCAGCGATACCGCGCGCGTGGTGCGGGCGAACAGCGGCGTCGCCAAATCTTCTTCCAACAGCTTGATCTGGCGCCCGAGCGCCGAAGGCAGCATCTGCAGCCGCTGCGCCGCCTTGCCGAAATGCAGCTCCTCGGCGGCGGCCACGAAGCAGCGGAGCTGGTGCAATTCCATGGCGAGGTCCTGATGGAGCGATGGCCGAGATTATATCATTTTTTTGTATAATGATGCGAGCATTGAAGCCGGCCCGGTCTGCCGCCTACGCTTGTCGGATCAACGACAAGACGGAACAGGGAGGTGGCGATGGCCGGAGAGCTGGAGACCCGCGTGCTGCGCAAGATCACGTGGCGCATCGTCCCCTTCATCATGCTGCTCTACTTCGTGGCCTTCATCGACCGCGTCAATGTCGGTTTTGCCGCGCTCACCATGAACAAGGACATCGGCCTGTCCGCCTCGGCCTACGGCTTCGGCGCCGGCATCTTCTTCTGGGGCTATTTCCTGTTCGAGGTGCCGTCCAACCTAGCCCTCGACAGATTCGGCGCCCGGATCTGGATCGCCCGGGTGATGATCACCTGGGGCCTGGTATCGGGGGCGATGGCGTTCGTACAGGGCCCGACGAGCTTCTACGTGCTGCGCTTTCTGCTCGGCGCGGCGGAGGCCGGCTTCTTTCCCGGCATCATCCTCTATCTGTCCTATTGGTTCCCGGCGCGGCAGCGCGCCGCCGTCACCGCGCTATTCATGGCCGCCGCGCCGCTGTCGACCGTGCTCGGTTCTCCCGTATCCGGCGCGCTGCTGGAGATGGACGGCCTGCTCGGCTTCAAGGGCTGGCAATGGCTGTTCCTGATCGAGGCGCTGCCGGCGGTGCTGCTCGGCTTCGTCGTGCTCAGCTACATGACGGACCGCCCCGAGCAGGCGCGGTGGCTTGCGGATGAGGAGCGCGACTGGTTGGTGCGCACGATGAAGGAAGAGCTCGCGGGCAAGGCCGCCACCGCAAGCCACAGCGTCTGGAAGGGCCTTGCCGACATCCGCGTCCTTGCGCTGGCGCTGGTCTATTTCGGCACCTCGGCCGGCCTCTATACGCTCGGCGTCTGGGCGCCGCAGATCATCAAGCAGTTCGGCCTGTCGTCGCTCGCCGTGGGCTTCCTCAACGCGGTGCCGCCCACGATTGCCGTCGTCGTCATGATCATGTGGGCGCGGCATTCGGACCGCACGGCCGAGCGCACCTGGCACGTCGTGCTGGCCTGCGTGGTCGCAGCGGTCGGCCTCTGGCTCGCGGGGCTGTCGACCAGCGTCGCCGCCGTGCTCGCGGCGCTCACCTTGGTCAATGTCGGCATCTCCTCGTCGAAGCCGCCGCTGTGGAGCATGCCGACCACGTTCCTGTCCGGCTCGGCTGCCGCAGCGGGCATTGCGACCATCAACTCGATCGGCAATCTCGGCGGCTTCGTCGGTCCCGCCATGATCGGCTGGATCAAGGACCAGACCGGCAGCTTCAACGGCGGTCTCTATTTCGTCGCCGGCCTGCTTGTAATCTCGGCGGTGCTGACCCTGTTGCTCTCTCGATCACAAACTGCCAAGGCCAAACAGCCGGCCACGCAATCCTGACCTCTGACACGGAGCTCCTTTCATGCGTACCCATTCCATCGCCGCCATTCCCGCCGACGGCATCGGCCCCGAGGTCATCTCCGCTGGCGTCCGTGTGCTCGAGGCGCTGGCCAAGCGCTCGGGCGACATCAGCTTCAACGTCAAGACCTTCGACTGGGGCTCGGACTACTACAAGAAGCACGGCGTGATGATGCCGGCCGACGGCCTCGCCGAGCTGAAGACATTCGACGCCATCTATTTCGGCGCGGTTGGCGCACCCGACGTGCCTGATCACATCACGCTGTGGGGCCTGCGCCTGCCGATCTGCCAGGGGTTTGATCAGTACGCCAATGTGCGCCCGACCAAGATCCTGCCCGGCGTGGCCTCGCCGTTGCGCAATGTCGGCGTCGGCGATCTCGACTGGGTGATCGTGCGCGAGAACTCCGAAGGCGAATATGCCGGCATGGGTGGCCGCGCGCATCGGGGCCTGCCGGAAGAGGTCGGAACGGAGGTTGCGGTCTTCACCCGCGTCGGCGTCACCCGCATCATGCGCTACGCGTTCAAGCTCGCGCAATCGCGGCCGCGCAAGTTCCTCACCGTCGTCACCAAGTCGAACGCGCAGCGCCATGGCATGGTGATGTGGGACGAGATCGCCGCGGAAGTCGCGCGCGAATTCCCCGATGTGACCTGGGACAAGATGCTGGTTGATGCGATGACGGTGCGCATGACGTTGCAGCCGAAGAGCCTCGACACCATCGTCGCGACCAACCTGCACGCCGACATCCTGTCCGATCTCGCCGGTGCGCTCGCCGGCAGCCTCGGTGTCGCGCCGACCGGCAACATCGATCCGGAGCGGCGCTTTCCCTCGATGTTCGAGCCGATCCACGGCTCGGCGTTCGACATCACCGGCAAGGGCATCGCCAATCCGGTGGCGACGTTCTGGACCGGCGCGCAGATGCTGGAGCATCTCGGCGAAAAGGACGCTGCCGTCAGGCTCATGGCGGCGGTCGAGAAGGTCTGCGCGGCCGGCATCCTAACCCCCGATGTGGGCGGCAAGGCGACGACCAAGGAGGTGACCGACGCGGTCATCGACGCGATCCACGGCTCCAACGTTTGAGGGGTGCCTTTCTCCCCTACAATCTTGGCGTGCTCCGTATCGCGCTTGCAATGAACGCTGCGGGGCGTATACAGCGCTTCCGCTGCGTCCGCGCATGCCAATCACATGCGTGTCATCAAGACGCGAGACACGGGCTTAAGGAGAAAGGACACATCATGCGTCGTCACCGTCGAGCCAAGATCGTCGCGACTGTCGGTCCCGCGAGCAATTCTCCCGAGATGCTGAAGGCGCTGTTCCTCGCCGGTGTCGACACCTTTCGTCTCAATTTCAGCCATGGCACGCAGGCCGATCACGCCAAGGTGCACGCCGCGATCCGCGCGCTCGAGAAGGAAGTGCAGCGGCCGATCGGCATCCTGATGGATCTGCAGGGGCCCAAGATTCGCGTCGGCACCTTGCGTGAGAAGAAGATCCAGGTCGATGCCGGCGATACCATCCGTTTCGTGCTGAATGGGACAGAGGGCGACAAGTCGGCGATCCCGTTGCCGCATCCCGAGATCTTTGCGGCGGTCGCGCCCGGTCACGATCTTCTGATCGATGACGGCCGCGTCCGTGTCCGCGTCACCGGCCTAGGCGACGACTGGATGGAGGCCAAGGTCATCGTCGCCGGCGCGATCTCCAATCACAAGGGCGTCAATCTGCCCGGCACGATTCTGGAGCTGTCGCCGCTGACGGCCAAGGACCGCTCTGATCTTGCCTTTGGGCTCAACCTCGGCGTCGACTGGGTGGCGCTGTCCTTCGTGCAGAAGCCGTCCGACGTGCTGGAGGCGAGGGGACTGATCAACGGCCGTGCCGGCATCATGTCCAAGATTGAGAAGCCGGCGGCGCTGGAGCGGATCGACGACATCATCCAGCTGTCGGACGCGATCATGGTCGCCCGCGGCGATCTCGGCGTCGAGATTCCGAATGAGGACGTGCCGGGCAAGCAGAAGGAGCTGGTGCGCGCCTGCCGGCTCGCGGTGAAGCCGGTGATCGTCGCGACGCAGATGCTGGATTCGATGGTGGCGACGCCGACGCCGACGCGCGCCGAGGTCTCTGACGTGGCGACTGCGATCTATGATGGCGCTGACGCGGTGATGCTGTCTGCGGAATCGGCCAGCGGCCAATTTCCGCGCGAGGCGGTGGCGATGATGGACAGCATCATCAAGAGCACCGAGAGCCACAAGATGTATCGCTCGATCGTCGAGGCGACGCAGCCGGGCGAGGAGCAGACGGCGCCGCATGCGGTGGCGACCGCCGCGGCCGATCTCGCCTCGGCGATCCACGCCAGGGCGATCGTGGCCTATACGTCGAGCGGCACCTCGGCCTCGCGCGTTGCGCGCAAGCGGCCGAGCCTGCCGATCCTGGCGATCACGCCAAACGAGGACACCTCGCGGCGGATGTGCCTGCTGTGGGGCGCGCACAGCGTTCTGACCCAGGACATCAAGAGCTACGAGGAGATGGTCGAGCGTGCGACGTTCTTCGCAGTCCAGGAGGAGTTTGCGCAGAGTGGCGACCTGCTCGTCGTCGTCGCCGGCATCCCGTTCGCGCAGGCCGGCACCACCAACAATCTGCGCGTCGTGACCGTGCCCAGGTAGGAGGCCGAGTTTCCCTGTTGGCGCCGCCGGCCTGTCGCCTGATTGTCGTACCCCGCTGGTATCGCGGAGCAGTGACGAGGGACATCGCGAGTCGTCGAACGAACGGTGTCCGGTAGCGGTCCGGCAGGATGGGTTCTGCCGGTGCGGCCGTTCGTCATCGCAGTGTCATCAGGGACTGTTAGGTGGGCGCGCATGGGACTTGAGACTGCTGGTGAAGAAAGCCCGGCTCGGCGCTTTCGGACGTTGTTCATCTCCGACGTTCATCTCGGAGCCCGCGGCTCGCAGGCCAATCTCCTCGTCGATTTCCTGCGCCACCATGATGCCGATACGATCTATCTGGTCGGCGACATCATCGACGGCTGGGCGCTCAAATCGAGCTGGCACTGGCCGCAGTCGCATAACGACCTGGTGCAGAAGATGCTGCGCAAGGCGCGCAAGGGCGCCAAGATCGTCTATGTCCCCGGCAATCACGACGAGTTCCTGCGCGGCTATTACGGCACGCATTTCGGCGGCATCGACGTCGTCGAGAACATCGTGCACACCGGCGCCGACGGCAAACGCTATCTGGTCATCCACGGCGACATCTTCGACCTGGTCGTGCAGAACGCGCGCTGGCTCGCCCATCTCGGCGACAAGGCCTATGATTTCGCGATCCAGATGAACCGTCTGGTCAACTTCTTCCGCCGCATGTTCGGCGTACCCTATTGGTCGCTGTCGCAATGGGCCAAACAGAAGGTCAAGAATGCCGTGAACTACATCGGTGCGTTCGAGACCGCGCTGGCCTCCGAGGCGCGCCGGCATGGCGCTGACGGTGTGATCTGCGGCCACATCCATTGCGCCGTCATCCGCGACCAGGACGGCATCCGCTACATGAATTGCGGCGACTGGGTCGAGAGCTGCACGGCCCTGGTCGAGCACGAGGACGGCCGTTTCGAGATCCTCACCTGGACCGATCCGCAGCGCGAGCCCGCGCCGGTTCCGCAGCTGGCGGCCCGCGCCGCCTGAGGCCGTTCAGAGCGGCTCCCTTGCCTCGCGGCGATCCCGCGCGGTAAAATAGGGGCATGACAGCTCATGCTCCGATCCTGCCCGTCACCGTCGCCGACATCGATGCGGCGGCCCGTGTTCTCGCGCCCGTCGCGGTGCGGACACCGCTGCTGCCGGCTCCCGTGCTCAGCGAGCGCCTTGGCGCCAACGTATTCGTGAAGCCTGAAGTGCTGCAGCGGACCGGCTCATTCAAGTTCCGCGGCGCCTACAACAAGCTGGCGTCGATCCCGGAGAGCGCGCGCGCCGCCGGTGTCGTTGCGTTCTCGTCCGGCAATCACGCGCAAGGCGTGGCCCATGCCGCGCAGCTGTTCGGCATGCACGCCACGATCGTGATGCCGTCGGATGCGCCGGTTGCCAAGCGCGAGCGCACCAAGGCGTTCGGCGCGGATGTCGTGCTCTACGATCGCGACCGCGAGGACCGTGAGGCGATCGCGCGCGACATTGCAGGCAAGCGGGGTTCGACCGTGGTGCCGCCCTACGACGATCCCTACGTCATCGCGGGGCAGGGGACGGTCGGCCGTGAGATCGCCGAGGACCTGTCAACGCTCGGTCTCTCGCCCGACCTCGTGATCGTGCCTGCCTCCGGCGGCGGGCTGCTCGCTGGCGTCTCCACCGCGGTGAAGGCGCGTTTTCCGGGCACGCAAATGGTGGTGGCCGAGCCGAAGGGTTTCGATGACCATGCGCGCTCGCTCCGTGCCGGCCACCGCGAGGCCCATGATGCCAAGGGACGCACGATCTGCGACGCGCTGATGGCCGCGATCCCCGGCGAGATCACCTTCGCCATCAACAGCCAGCTGCTGTCGGCTGCGATCGAGGCCTCGGACGAGGAGGTGGGCCGCGCGGTCGGCTTTGCCTTCCGGGAGCTGAAGCTCGTGGTCGAGCCCGGCGGTTCGGTCGGGCTTGCGGCATTGCTGGCAGGCCGGCTGGATGTGGCCGGCAAGACGGTGGTGATCGTGCTCTCCGGCGGCAATGTCGATGCCGATCTATACGCCCAGCTGATCGCCTGAGGTGAAAGCCTCAGCGGAAGCCGAGGCCGCCCCGCCCGGATCCGCCGCCACCGAACCGAGGTCCGGACTGCGCGAGATGCGGCGTGCCGGGACCGCGCATCGGCCCTCGTGCGAGTGACGGGCGGGACGCGTTGAAGTTCGGCTTGAACGCTCCGGAATTGCCAGGCAAAGGACGACGCACTTCGCGGCTGTCGAACGGTCTGCCAGGCGTGCGCTTCAACGGATCGCGCTGGATCTTGGCGGCCGCAGGCGGATCCAGGCGCGGCACGATCTTGTCGCCGATTTTGGTCTGACCCAGCGGCCGTGCGTCGAGGATCTTGTTCGGGGCGGTGGTGTTGGCGGGATTGCCTTTGGTGAGGACCGCCGGCGGGAGCGGCTGGTTGCCGGTCGGCGGCTTCGACAGCGGGCCAGGACGGCCCTGCATCTGATCACCGAGATTGAGCGGACGCACGATCGGCCTCATCTGCGGCGGAATCATCAGCCGGCTCGGCTGCAGCACCGGGATCGGTCGCGGCTGACTCTGCAGCCGGAGCGCAACCGGAGCATAGGGACTGTCGGCATAGGATTCGCTGAAGCTCTTATAGGCGGCTGGCGAGTTCGCCAGAACCGTCTGGTGCCACGCGGCCGCCTGCACCAGGCCCGCGAGCAGCGCACGGATGCGGTCGGCGAGCGGATCGCGCGGGTACATCTCGATGAACTCGCGATAATATTGCGGACGGTTCTCGGACAGCACGTAGTCATAGGCCTGCCGCACCGAGCGGCTCGGCAGGTTGGCCGCCATCTGGATCACCGGCGCATTGTCGGCCGGCCGTGCTGCGGCCACCAGCGTATCGCCGAAGAAGGTGAAATCGCTGGTCAGCGATGAGCTCTCCCACGGCGTCTGCCGTCCATCCGTCGTCTGGTTCACCTGCAGGCGAACGCGCTTGAACAACTGCTCGATCGGCATGTTCGGCTGCCGCGCGAGATTCAGGAACGCCTGCGTATAGGGACTGTGCTCGCCACGGCCGTCGAGCGCCTCCTCGCCGGGCGAGGTCGAATAGCCGACGATCGAGCCGTTCGGCGCGTCGACAATCGCCAGCCCGCGTCCGGCATCGTTGATCGAAGGGAACGGATTGTTGCGGCAGGCGTCGAGCACGACGATCCGCATCCGGCTCGGAATGGCATCGAGCGTGGCCATCAGGTCGACCAGCCGGACCGTGCTGGTCATGAGATCGGAAGGCGCGGAGATGCGGGCATCGATCGGAATCAGGTAGTTCTCGCCCGCGAGCTGCACACCGTGGCCGGCGTAGTACACCATCGCCACGGCGTTCGGCCCGTGTGCCGCGACCCGGCTGGAAAAATCCTGCACCACCTTGAGCATCTCGTTCTGTGTCAGATCGGTCGCCGTGATCACCTCGAAGCCGGCCGAGTTCAGCAGCTTGGCAACGGCATGGGCATCGTTGTCGGGATTCTCCAGCGGCGGCGCATTCTGATAGCTCGCATTGCCGATCACGAGCGCAACGCGCGGCTCCGGCCCCTGCGCTGGAGCAGGTGCGGCTAGGCTGCTGTCTGCTGCGACCGAAGGCGGCGCAGCGAGCGCGCGCGGCGGCGTCTGCAGGCTGTCGAGCTCGCTTCCGGCCGCAAAGGCCGAGCTTGGGCCGACACAGGCCATCAAGCCCAGCAGCGCGGACGTCAGCAGGGATGTCCAGACGGATCTGTGAGCGCGGAATAGCGGAACGGACACGGCGTTCTCCTCGAGCATACGCAAAGCGGATGGCTTGAGGATCAGGCTAGGCGGATCGTCGACAGACGTAAGTGACCCGCGTCACCTCCGCAGGATGCTGATCTGGCTTCAACGACGGAGGCGACGAACTCCGCTCAGTCCCGAGCATTCGCTCTCAGGAGAAGAACGCGATCTTCTCGGGCTGGCTCATGCGCCGGATCGGTGACAGCGGATCGTTGGCCGGCACCTGCGGGCGCTGCAGGAGACCGTTCGACAGCAGGGTCGATCCCAGCGACGGCTCGTAGGCCGGCTTCGGCATCGCATATGCCGTCGTGCTCGGAGGCGTTGCAGCTGTCGTCTGGACCGGCCGGCTCGGCGCGATCTCCGCTTGGGGAGGTGCAGCGGGCGCTTGAGGAGCCATGGCTGCGGCCACGGCCGCCAGAGTTTCGATCGCGATGGACTCAGGAAGTGGCGCCGGCATGGGCACACTGGCGACGGCAGCCGGGGCTGCCGGCGGAGCCAACGCCGGCGGAGCCGCTGGCTTGGCAACCAGCGCTTCTGTCTTGGTCAGCACGGGCTCGGGCTCCGAGGGTGCCGACTCGGGCTCCGCAGGCGCCGGCTCGCTGAAGCTGGCAATGATGTCGTCATCGACCGAGGTCGGCTCCTCGATGTCGAAGCCGAGCGTGCGGGCCCGGCTGAACTCCTCGTCCTCGATCGGATCGGGGGCGCCCATTTCGGCTGCGACCAACTCCAGGATGGCCTCGTCCTGCGCCTCTGCGGCTGCCGCGTCCTCGACGTTCGCGGCGTGCTGCTCGATCGCAACCAGGGCTTCGGCGATCGAGGGCTCGGCCGCAATCGCGGGCAACGCGATCGCATCGGCGGGCTGTGCCACGGTCGCGGCCTGAGTGGCGACCTGGACCTCGACGGTTGCGGTTGCCACCAGCACGGTGGTTGCAGCGGAAGGCGTTGCAATCGTCTCGATCGCGGCTACGGCGGCCATGAGCGGCGTGTTCGCGGCAGGCGCCGGCTGGGCCGCCGCCGCCGGCTCGGGTGCGTGCTGCGGCTCCCGGACAATCTCGCGCTGCGCCGATGCTGGCGCCTCCGTAGCCGGGGACGACGCGATATCTTGATCTTGCGATGGCGGTGCGGCGGCCTCGGCTGCGGCCACCCTCTCATCGGCCGTCGGCAGGACCGTCGCTTGCCCGTCGTCGAGCTCCTTCAGTCGTGTCTTGATGATCTCGAACGCCGCAAGCAGCGCGACCTTGGGGTCGGCGCTCGCAAGCTGGTCGCAGGCGGCCTCGATCGACGTCACCTGCGAATCGATCAGGTCGCAGATCCGGGAATCGGCGCCGATCTCGCGCCAGCGCCAGGAAATCTCCTTGATGATCCGGATGCCTTTGCGCACCGGCGCCAGGTTCTGCTCGAGGGCCATGCTGTCGACCGCAGAGGCCGCGGCCAATGCGGCGTCTTCGACGGTGGCGCGGATCGCGGCCAATGCTTCCGGCAGCGCCTTGCTGTCGGCCTGCTCGAACTCCTGCTGCTGCTGACGCTGCGAGGCCAGCGCATGCTCGATGCGCGCCACGGCGTCGAGCACCATGCTGGTGTCGGCATTGCGGTTGCGCTTGGCGTATTCGCCGAGGAACCAGCGGCCCCGCGACGTCTCCATGAAGGCGTCGCGGATCGCCTCGTAATCGGTCTCGTTCGGCTGAGCCGCACGGGCGGATATCGGCGAGAGGGCGAAGACTTCATCGACCATGGCAAACCTATCGCGCACATTGCTGCGCGTTGGCATAACGATCACCATGATCTCGGCCGAATCGCAATTGAATTGATGCCACTGTCCCGACAAATCTCCACCACATCGCCGGTATTGTCGCGCCGATTCGCGGGTCGGCTGGGGCTGTTTTATGGCGCGGTGTTCGCGCTGTCGGGTACGCATCTGCCGTTTTTTCCCGTGTGGCTACGGGCGATCGGGTTGGACGCGTCCTGGATCGGCGTCATCATCGCGGTTCCCGCCGTGACACGCTTCACCGTCCTGCCGATGATCACTGCGCTGGCCGAGCACCGGCAGGCGCTCCGGTCCGTGATGCGGCTGACTACCTTCGCGACAGCCACGGGCTTTGCGGTGCTCGGCTTTCAGCACCAACCCTGGCTGGTATTTTCAGTGTATGTCGCGATCTGCAGCCTGTGGACGCCGGTCGTGCCGCTGACCGATGCCTACGCGCTGCGCGGTGTCCTGAGCTACGGCTTGAACTACGGCCGCCTGCGGCTCTGGGGATCTGCGGCATTCATCGTCGGCACGCTGCTGTGCGGCGGATTGGCCGACGTCGTCCCGGCAACTGAGCTGATCTGGATCATCGTCTCGGTGGCGCTATGCGGTGCGGCAAGCAGCCTTCTGCTCCAGCCGCTGCCGCCGTTGCCGCGCAGCACGGGTCCAGTTCCGAACGGGCGGAGCCTGCTCGGCAGCGGGCGCTTCCTCTGCATCATCGCATCCTCGGCGCTGATCCAGGGCAGCCATGCCGCCTACTACACGTTCTCTGCGATCGAATGGACGACGCAGGGGCTCAGCGGGCTGACCATCGCCTGGCTCTGGACCATGGGCGTGCTGGCGGAAATCCTGGTGTTTGCACTCTCGCCGCGGTTCACGATGGCGCCGGCCAGCCTGGTCGCGATCGGCGCGGTGGCCGCCGTGCTGCGCTGGATCCTCACGGCCCAGGAGCCGCACGCGCTCGGCCTCGCCGCGGTCCAGATCAGCCACGGCTTCACCTTTGGGCTCACACTGGTCGGCACGATGGGGCTTCTGGTCCGGCAGGTGCCGCCCAACCTCACGGCACGGGGGCAGGGCTATTACGCCGCCGCCAGCGGTGTCGTCGGCTCGGCGGCATCGGTCCTGTCGGGTCCGGTCTATGCGGCCTATGGGCCGGGGGTCTACTACGTGATGGCCGGCATGGCCGGCGCTGGCGGCGTGCTGATGTGGCTCGCGCGTCAGAGCCTGGCGCGTCAGCCCCACAACGCCTGATCGGGCGGATAGACCAGGCTGTCCTCGTAGTGCAGGCCGTGCGCGCAATCCTCGGCCAGCAGCAGCGGACCGTCCAGGTCGACATAGCGGGCAAGTGACGTCAGCAGCATGGCTGGCGCCATCGAGAGCGACGTCCCCACCATGCAGCCAACCATGATGTCGAAGCCCATCGCGAGCGCGGCATCGGCAATGGCGAGCGCCTCCGTCAGGCCGCCGGTCTTGTCGAGTTTGATGTTGACGGCGTCATAGCGTCCGCGCAGCGCATCGAGCGAATTGCGGTCGTGCACGCTCTCGTCGGCACACACCGCGAGCGGGCGCGCGATGCTTGCAAGCACCTCGTCCTTTCCGGCCGGAAGCGGCTGCTCGACCAGGGTGACACCGGCGGCGGCGCATGCCGCGAGATTGGCCTCGAGATTGGCCTCGGTCCAGGATTCATTGGCATCGACGATGAATTGCGACTGGGGCGCTGCCGCACGCACGGCTGCGAGCCGCGCCGGATCGCCGTCGCCGCCGAGCTTGATCTTGAGCAGGGGCCGGTGCGCGGCCTTGGCGGCCGCCTTGGCCATGATGTCCGGCGAACTGAGCGAGATCGTGTAGGCCGTCACGCACGGCTCCGGTGCGCGGCGCCCGAGCAGGTCCCAGATACGGCGGCCGCTGCGCTTGGCCTCCAGGTCGAGCAGGGCGCAATCCAGCGCATTGCGCGCCGCGCCGGGCGGCATCGCCGTCTGCAGGGCGTCGCGATCGAGGCCGGTGGCGATGGCATCGCGCATGGCGAGCAGGGCGTTCAACGCTGCCTCGGGCGTTTCGCCATAGCGCGGATACGGCACGCATTCGCCGCGGCCGACGATCGTCCCGTATCGCAGCTCCGCGATCACCGTGACGGCTTCGGTCTTGGCGCCGCGGCTGATCGTGAAGCTGCCGGCGATCGGCCAGTGGCCGATATGGGCGTCCAGTATTGGAAAACCGTTGGAAGTCATTTGAAAGTCTGGCGATTTGTGAACTGGAATGAGACGCTGGGGACTTGCGCGAGGTGACCGACTATGGCTGTTGATGGGGGTCTCCGGCAAGGTGGTGGCGACGCGGTGGGATTTTTCTCGTCAAGGAGCGGATATCCGCAGCTCCGCGGATGGTCGTCGTGAAGGGCGGCCCCGATCTGCAGCGCAGCGGTGAGGGCAACGTGCTGTCGCTGCGTGCGACCGGTGCCTGGACCGCGCCGTTTGCGCCGTCGCTCGAGCGGCTGGTCGCCGACGCCGAGAAGCTCGCCGGCAAGAAGGTCGATGTCTCCATCGACGTGTCGCAGGTGTCCAAACTCGATACGTTCGGCGCCTGGCTGATCGAGCGGCTGCGCCGCAGCTTCACGACGGGAACCGCGGAGGCGAGGATCGACGGCCTGTCGGCGAACTACGCCAGCCTGGTCGACGAAGTTCGCCGGGTCAGTGTCGCGGCCGATGGCGATGCGACGAGCGTGACCATCACCGGCATGCTGAGCCAGATCGGCCGCAGCGTCGCCGGCATCTTCGGAACGGTCGCCGCGTTGATCGACATGCTTGGCGCGGTCATCGTCGCCAGTGGCCGCGTGCTCATCCATCCCCGCAGCTTCCGCCTGACCTCGACCATCCATCATCTCGAGCAGGTGTGCTGGCGCGCGGTACCGATCATCGTGCTGATCACCTTCCTGATCGGCTGCATCATCGCCCAGCAGGGCATCTTTCATTTCCGAAGGTTCGGCGCCGACATCTTCGTCGTCGACATGCTGGGCGTGCTGGTGCTGCGCGAGATCGGCGTACTGCTGGTCGCGATCATGATCGCCGGCCGATCGGGCAGCGCCTACACGGCCGAGCTCGGCTCGATGAAGATGCGCGAGGAGATCGATGCGCTGCGCACCATGGGCTTCGATCCGATCGAGGTTCTGATCCTGCCGCGGATGCTGGCGCTGGTCATTGCGCTGCCGATCCTGGCCTTTCTCGGCGACATCGCCGCACTCTACGGCGGCGGCCTGGTGGCGTGGTTCTACGGCGGTGTCGATCCCGAAGCGTTCCTGCTGCGCTTGCGCGATGCGATCTCGATCGATCATTTCACGGTCGGCCTGCTCAAGGCGCCGGTGATGGCGGCCGTGATCGGGATCGTCGCCTGCGTCGAGGGCCTGGCCGTGCTGGGCAGTGCGGAATCGCTCGGGCGCCACACCACCTCGTCGGTCGTGAAGGGGATCTTCTTCGTCATCGTCATGGACGGCGTGTTTGCGATCTTCTTCGCAGCGGTCGGGATGTGAGATGAGATGACGCAGGCGGTGTCCGATCCGATCATCCGCGTCCGCGACGTCACCGTGCAGTTCGGCAAGACGCGCGTGCTCGACGGGCTGGACCTCGACGTCAAGCGCGGCGAGATCCTCGGCTTCGTCGGACCGTCCGGTGCCGGCAAGTCGGTGCTGACGCGCACCATCATCGGTCTCGTGCCGAAGCTGTCGGGCAATATCGAAGTGTTCGGCGTCGATCTCGATGCCGCCGATCGTACGGGCCGCCGCGCTGTCGAGCGGCGCTGGGGCGTGCTGTTCCAGCAGGGCGCGTTGTTCTCCTCGCTCACGGTGCGGCAGAACATCCAGTTTCCGGTGCGGGAGTATCTCAAGGTCTCGCAGCGGCTGCTCGACGAGATCATGGTCGCCAAGCTGGTGATGGTCGGATTGCGGCCCGATGTTGCGGATCGTTTCCCGAGCGAGCTGTCCGGCGGCATGATCAAGCGCGTCGCGCTGGCGCGCGCGCTCGCGCTCGACCCGGAACTGGTGTTCCTCGACGAGCCGACCTCCGGCCTCGACCCGATCGGCGCCGGCGATTTCGACGAGTTGGTCCGCACCCTGCAGCGCACTTTGGGACTGACGGTTTTCATGGTAACCCATGATCTCGACAGCCTGTACACGGCGTGCGACCGCATCGCCGTGCTTGGCAACGGCAAGATTATTGCCGCGGGATCGATGGCCGACATGCAGGCTTCGGAGCATCCGTGGCTCCGGCAGTATTTCCACGGCAAACGTGCCCGCGCCGTGATGGGGTAGAATGAAGCGCCCTCCGGGGCGACTATTTTTGTGAGCGGGAGTGGGGACTCCTGCGACAAAGCTGATGGGGTGGGTGCCGCGGTCCGGCGCCAACCGAGAGCGCACGGAAGCGGGGGCTGGGATCTCCGCCGCGACGTGCCGGTACCGGAGTTGGTAATGGAAACGCGGGCGAATTACGTCCTGATCGGATCGTTCACGCTGGCGGTGCTCGCCGCGGCGGTGGGATTCGTCCTCTGGTTCCAGAGCCTGCACACGACCAAGCAGCGCAGCCCGTTGCGGGTCGTGTTCGAGGGGCCGGCCGCGGGTCTGCGCAACGGCGGCAGCGTCAATTTCAATGGTATCCGGGTCGGCGAGGTCATCTCGGTCAAGCTCGACAATCCGCGCCGCGTCGTGGCACTGGCGATGGTCGAGAACAATGCGCCGATCCGCAAGGACACCCTGGTCGGGCTCGAATTCCAGGGCCTCACCGGCGTCGCCGCGATCTCGCTGAAGGGCGGCGAGGAGGCCGCGCCGCCGCCGCCGCTCGACGAGGACGGTGTCCCGCTGCTGCGCGCCGATCCGACCCGCCTGCAGGACGTCACCGAGGCGATCCGCGCCACCCTGCAGAACATCAACAAGGTGGTGGCCGACAATCAGGACGCGGTGAAGAACTCGATCAAGAACCTCGAGGTCTTCACCCAGTCGCTGGCGCGCAACTCCGAGCGGATCGATGGCGTGATGTCCCGCGTCGACGGCATCATGGGCAAGGCCGACACCTTGATGCTCGGCCTCAACTCGCTGGCCGGCGGCAAGGACGGGGGCGAGCTGTTTCTGACCGTGAAGTCGATCCGCGAGCTCGCCGAGGATTTCGACAAGCGCTCGGGGGCGCTGATGGCCGACGGGCGGCGAACCCTCTCGGACATCAGCCGCGCCGTGAACAATTTCGACCGCAATCCGACCCGCGTCCTGTTCGGCGCCAGCAACGCCAGCCCGAGCAACGCGCAGGCCTCGCAGCCGGCACCCCCGCCAGCCGCCACCGGACGGCGGTGAGGCTCTGGCGAATAGCGAGTTGGGAGTAGCGAAGAGGGGCGCTTGAACTTGGCCGCCGCAGCGCGCCGATGGCTGCTCATATCCTGCCGCGACACCGTCAAGTCCTTTCTGCTGTCGAGGGCCGCACGCGCCGCCGGCGACGTCGAACGCAGGATGCGGTGACGATTTCCAGCTGGTGGTGGCCGGGCGCGCGGATGCAAGGCCGAAACGAGCAAAGCCGAAAAGACATAGCCCACAAAAGCAAAACGGAGGCCTCGCGGCCTCCGTTCGTCTGAGTTGCTCTGACTTCGTAGTAGGTGGCGGGCTCGTCACACCATCGGCTCCCCATCGCTATTCGCCTTCTCTCCCATCACGCCAGCCTTCCGGCGGCGTGGGCGAGCAGGGTGTAGACCAGGCCCGTTTCCGAGGTCAGCTGGGCGCGCAGCGCCTGCGGGTTGCGGTCGTCGCGGGCGACCTCGTCGAGCAGCCGCTCGAACTCGGTGATGTAGCGGTCGACCGTCTGCTTGAAGGTGCGGTCGGCGCGATATTTGCGGGCGACCTCGTCGAACGCCTTCTGGCCGGCGGGGGTGTAGAGGCGCTTGGAGAACGCCTTGGTCTCGCCACGCTGATAACGGTCCCACATCTCGGCCGCGAGCGTGCGGTCCATCAGGCGGGCGATGTCGAGCGACAGCGACTCCAGCGGATTGCCCGGCTGCGCCGCCGCTCCGCGGCCACGCGGGGCCTGAGCCTGCGGCTGTCCGGCGGTGCTGTTGTCGGCGCGGTTGAGCAGGTCGGACAGCCAGTTGTCGCTGCGTTGATCGGCGACCGGGCCCATCGGCGGCGCTTCGACCCGGCGCGGCTGCGGCGGCGGGGCCGGCGGCTGCATGCCGAGATCCGGCGGCGGCAGGTTGGTGACGCTGGTCGCCACGGGCTCGCGCAGGCGCATGTCGGGCCGGCCGCCGACGGCGGCTGCCACGGCCGGCTCTTCCTGGCGGATCACGGCTGCGGGGGCGGCGACGACGGCCGGACGCGACGTGCTGACCACGTCGAGGCCGCGGCCGTGATGGGCGACGATGCGGTTGAGCTCCGCCAGCGCCTCGATCTGGTCGACGATGACCTTGCGCATCTGCGCCGTGCTCTCGGCGGCCTCCTGCGGCATTTCCAGCACGCCGCGGCGCAGCTCGTTGCGGGTCGCTTCGAGCTCGCGATGCATCTCGGCCGTCATCTGCTTCATGCTCGACACCAGCGTGGCGAACTTCTCGGCCGACTGCTTGAACATCGCATCGGCTTCCTGCGTGCTCTGCTGGTAGATGTCCTGCATCTGCGACGTGGTGAGGCGGCGCTCCTCTTCCGCATTGGCACGGATGGCTTCGAACTGACGGCTGAGCGCCGTGGAGCCGGCACCGGCCGTTTCCGCCACGACCCGTGCGATGTCACGGGCCCGCTCCTCGGCGGCCGCCAGCGACTCGTCGAGCAGGGTGGTGAAGCGGGTCAGCCGCTGGTCGAGATCTGCGGTGCGCAGGTCGATGGTCGTGACCAGCGACTCCAGCGTCGTCTTGCGCTCGGAGATCGAGACGGTCGCATCGCGGTTGCTCTGCTCGACCACGGCTGCAGCCTCGATCAGGGCCTTGCCATGGGCGTCGAACTGGCCGGACAGCGAATTGAGATCCTCCAGCGCCCGCGAGGTCTTGACGTTGAAGACGCTGAGCTGCTCCTCGAGGTTCTGCGTCGCGGTGCCGTTGCGCGAGGTGACGTCGTTCATGGCCGTGACGAAGTCGGCGACGCGCGTCACCAGCGCCCGCTCCAGCGAGTTGAGGTTGTCGTGGGCGCCGGTGAGCACCTCCTGCAGCAGGATGTTGCCCTCGCGCAGACGCTCGAACAGCGCCACGGTATCGGTGCGCAGGATCTTGCTGGTTTCCTGCATTTCCGTGACCGCCGCCACCGAGACCTGGCGCGACTGCTCGATCGCCGCCCGCGAGGCTTGCTCCAGCTCCTTCAGCGACTTGGTGATCGCAGTGGTCGCGAGCTCGCCGGCCGAGGTGATGGTGCGGGCGACGTCGGAGCCGTTGCCGTTGACGGTCTGGGCGAAGGCCTGGCCGCGGACCTCGATCGCCTTCAGCGCGTCGGTGGTGACGCGATCGATCTCGATCGTGAGCTGGTTGGTCTTCGAGTTCAGCGTCTCGACCAGCGTGCCGCGCTTGCCGTCGAGGATCTGCGACAGCCGCTCGCTCTGCTGCTGCACGTAGGTGACGATCTCGTCGGTCTTGCCGGTCATGGCCGAGCCGAACGAATTGCCGGCGGCGAGCACCGAGCGCTCGATCTCGGTCGAGGTGGATTTGACCCGCGTCGAGACCTCGTTGGACGCCGCGACGAGCGCGCTCTGCGCATTGAGCGCGCTGCTCTGGATCGCATCGGTCGTGTTCGCCGCGACTGCATTGATCGCGCGTTCGATCTCGGACGAGATTGTCTTGAGCTGGCCGGCCGTATCGGTGGAGGTCGCTGTCAGCACGCTCTGCGCCTCGCGTGCGCCGCCGACGATCACGGCAACCGTTTCGGTCGTGGTCGTGGTCAGCACCGCCTGGGCTTCGCGCGCGCTGCCGAGCAGGGTGGCCGCGGCATCCGCCGAGGTCGCCGTCAGCGACATCTGCGCCTGGCGTGCGCTGTTGAGGATCGACGTCGCGGTATCGGCGCCCACGGATGACAGCGTCCGCTCGACGTCGACGGCCAGCGACTTGACGTGCTCGGCAGCCTCGGTCGAGGCCGTGACGAGCTTCGACTGGACGTCGCGGGCGCTGTCGACGATCGCGGCGGCCGTGCTGGTTCCGACGGCGGCGAGCGTGCGCTCCACGTCGGACGCCAACGACTTGACGTGATTGGCCGCTTCCGACGAGGCGCTGATCAGGGTCGTCTGCGCTTCGCGGGCGCCGCCGGTGATGGTTTCCGCGGTGGTCGTCCCTGCGATCGAGAGCGAGCGCTGGACGTCGACGGTGAGCGCCTTGACCTGCTCGGCCGCTTCGCTCGATGCCGCGAGCAGGGCGCGCTGGGCATCGCGGGCGCCCCCGGTGATGGCTTCGGCGGTTTCCGTCCCCGCATTGGTCAGCGAATGCTGCACGTCGGCTGCGAGCGACTTGACGTGCTCGGCTGCATTGGAGGAGGCCGACACCAGCGTGTTCTGGACCTCGCGCGCGCCGGCGAGGATCGAGGCCGCGGTCGCCGAGCCTGCGGCCGTCAGCGCCTGCTCGACGTCGACCGCGAGCGTCTTCACATGGGTGGCGGCGTCGGAGGAGGCCGTCACCAGCGTGTTCTGGGCTTCGCGCGCACCGGCGAGGACCGAGGCTGCGGTGGTCGAGCCCGCCGCCGTGAGCGTGCGCTCGACATCGGCAGACAGCGCCTTGATCTGGTCGGCCGTTTCGCCGGACGCCGCGACCAGCGTGGCCTGGGCCTCGCGTGCGCTCGTCAGGACGGCGTTGGCCGCGCCGCTGCCGGCCTCGGTGAGGGCGCGCTCGACCTCGGCGGACGTGGTCTTCAGCTGCGAGCCGACGTCGGTGGAGACGTTGAGCAGCGCCTGCTGTGCCGTGCGCGCACCGGTCTGGATCGTCTCGCTGGTGTTGACCACGAGGTTGGTCAGCGCGCGCTCTGCGTCCTCGACATGCGACCTGATGCTGGCCGACAGCAATTCGGCGCGGGTCATCAGCTCGTCGCTGGCCTGGCGGCCGCTGCTCTCGATGCGGCCGGCCACGGCCTCGACGCGCGAGCCGAGCAGGTCCTCGAACTGCGAGACGCGATGGTCGATGTCGCTGGCGATCGAGCCGACCCGGGTTTCGATGCCCTGGTGGATGTCCTGGAAGCGGGCGGTGACGGCCTCGGTCAGCTCGAAGCTGCGGCCGTCGATGATGTTGGACAGGCTGTGGATGCGCTGATCGATCGCTTCGAGCGCCTTTTCGGTGCCGTCGGTCAGCGACGAGGTCAGGATGTTGAGGCGGGAATCGATCGACTGGATCGCCTGGGCCGAGCCGTCGGTCAGCGAGGAGGTCAGGACCGTCAGTCGCGAGTCGATGGCCTGCAGCACCTGGGCGGCACCGTCGGTCAGCGAGTTGGAGAGCGTGCCGAGCCGGCCCTCGATGGTCGAGGTCACCGAGGTCGCACGGCTGTCGAAGTTCTCCTCGAGCGACTTCAGGCGGCCCTCGACGCTGTCGTCGAACACCTTGATCTTCGAATCGAGCGAGGAATCCAGCGTGGTGATGCGCGCCTGCAGATTGGTCTCGAACTGGTTCAGCCGCTGGTCCAGCGTCGCGGTGATCTCGCCGCTGTTGGACGACAGGCGGGTATCGAAGGTGTCGACATAGGTCTTGAGGTTGTCGGAGATCTCCTGGGTCCGCTGGCCCATGCGCTCGACGATGTCGCCGCCATAGGTCTTCACGGTGCGGTCGAATTCGGTGATGTGCCGGGTGATCAGCGCGCCCAGCGTCGAGCTGTCGCGCGCGAAGCGCTCGGCGAGCTCGGTGCCCTGGTTCTTGACCAGCTCGTCGAAGGCGCTGATCTGAATCGACAGCGTGTCGTGCGTGCTCTCGGTCTGGCTGACCACCTTGGCGACGAGCGAGCTGACGGTCGCATCGAGCGACTCGCTCGCCTTCTCGCCTGACGTGACGATGTGGCCGGACATGCGCTGGCTCGCCTCGTCGATCTTGGTGACGAGATCGCCGCTGCGCAGCTCGAGCTCCAGCAGCAACGACTCGCCGGAGGCCTTGAGCTGGTCGTGGACCTGCTCGGTGCGCACCGAAATGCCGTCGACGATCGCGGCCGTGCGCTGTTCGAACTCGCTGGTGATGCGGTCGATGCGCTCGTTGAGCATCTCGTGGACGCGATCGGACAGGTCGGCGAACTCGTCGTGGACGTGGCCGGTCTTGAAATTCAGGCTGGTCGTCAGGCGTTCGGAGGCATCGAGCACCGCGCGGGTGGTCTCGGCGCTCGCCTCTTCGAGGCGGTCCAGGAGGTCGCCGCCACGCTCGCCGAGCGCGAGGATCATGTTGTCGCCGGCATTGCCGAGCGCGGCCGTGATGTGGGCGCCGCGCTCCTCGAGCGCGCCGGTGATGCTCTTGGCGACCTCGTCGACACGCGAGGCGATCGCGTCCGAGATCAGTGCGATGTCGTGGCGCAGGTCGATCTGGACGCCGGAGATGGCGCTGCGGACCTGCTCGGCCTGGCCGACCAGGTTGTCGCGCTGATGCGCGATGTCCTGGAGCAGGGCACGGATGCGGACCTCGTTGTCGCTATAGGCGCGCTCGAGCGCCGCGACCTCGTTGGCGACCAGCATCTCGAGCTCGCCCGCGCGCGCGATCGCGCGCTCGACGCCGTCGCCCATGGCCGCAACCTCGCGGCGGATGGCCTGGCCGACGGTCACGATCGAATCGCTGACGGCACCTTCCGGCTCGGAGAAGCGGATGGCGACCTGCGCCATCGACTGCGCGATCATGCGCAGCTCCTGGCCGCGCCAGGCGAGACTCGCGAGGAAATAGAACAGCAGCACCGGCGCAAAGAACACCGCGGCGAGGCCGGAGAGCACCAGCACGCCGCCGCTCTGGCCGATCAGCGCCTGCAGCGCGGGAAGAAAACCGATGGTCAGCAGAACGCAGCCGGCAATCCAGATTCCTGCAAACGCAGTTGCCATCGTGTAGACGCCGCGCGACGGGCGTCCCTTCTGGATCGCCTGTAGCAGCTGGCCGATGGTCTCGCGGTCGTCATTGGCGGGACGGCGGACGGCGAGCGGCGGCGGTTCGATCTCGTCCAGGCTGCGGCGATCGACGCCCGGACGGTTGTCGAACGAATCGAAGCTCGACGTGCCGGTCGGCATGACCGGCGGAGCCCCGTCAGCGTGGACCGGGCCCTGCGAGTCCTGGGGCGCGGACGTGTCGCTGATGTTCAAAGCCTCCTGAATGGCAGACAGCGCAACTTCAGTCGGGTCTTTGACCTTTTTGGGGGTGTTCGCCATGTTGAGTCCGAGCCCTCGTCTTATTTTCGATCCGGCGAGCCGCGTACGAGTACCCCCTCGAAGCGCTCGAACCAGACGTCATCCTCCGCAGGCACCAGGGGTGGCAAATTCCGCCAGGTGGCCCACTCCATCCGGGGCTCATCCTATTGGCTGCGCCTGTTGAAAGAAATGGCCGTGGTTAAGAGATTCTTAATCATCGTTAACAGCCGCCGCCGTTAACACTCTACAAGTTCTGCGAATTCCCGTTTCTGCCGCGATTGGGGCGGAGCCGGGCCGAAATCGCGGCAAACCCGCGGCAATTGGGGCGGTAACAATGCATTAACCATTGTCGTGCTTGGCTGACCACAGGGGCGCTTCGAAGGCGCCCGCCGGACCGGATTGCCGCCATGATTCCCGACCTTTCACGGATCGAATGGATGCCCTCGCCCCCGCTGGTTCCCGATGACGGGCCGATCAGCCTCGACCTCCTGCGGCGGATGACGCTGGGCGACAGCGAGCTCGAGCGCGAGGTGCTCGCGATGTTCTCCAGCCAGGCCGTCCGTCTGCTGGAACGGCTGCAGGTGCTCCCCGAGGACGCCGCCTCCGTCGCCCATACCCTGAAGGGTTCTGCCCGCGCGGTCGGCGCGCTCGACGTCGCCGACGCGGCGGAAGGCCTCGAAATGGCGCTGCGCGCGGGCGACCCGTCGGACGCTCTCGCCTGGCTCGGCACCGCGGTGGCGCAGGCCCGCGCGGCAATTTCGGACATGCTCGGCGCGGCCTGATCGGCCCCTGCCGGCGCCACTAGCGCAGAGCGGAGCGGTCCGTTATAGGACAGCCCGACCTCATTCCCTGCGCAGCACGAGCACACATGGCCAAGATCACCTTTGTCGACCATACCGGCGAATCCCGAACCGTTGACGTCGAGAACGGCGCGACCGTGATGGAAGCGGCGATCCGCAACGCCATTCCGGGCATCGAAGCCGAATGTGGCGGTGCCTGCGCCTGCGCAACCTGCCATGTCTATGTCGACGAAGCCTGGCGCGAGAAGGTCGGCCCGCCGACCCCGATGGAAGAGGACATGCTCGATTTCGGCTACGACGTCAGGCCGAATTCCCGGCTGTCGTGCCAGATCAAGGTCTCCGACGAACTCAACGGGCTCGTCGTCTCCACCCCTGAGCGTCAGGCCTGATCGTTCGCCTTTCGCACACATCCCGCTGCTCCTCCAATTGATCGCCGCCCGGCCTATGCCGGCGGCGTGAGCGTCACGCCGCGGCGCGCCCAGCGCTGCAGCCCGGCAATGAGCCGAGCCGTCAGCGGCGCCGGCCTGCGTGTCACCTCGTCGATCAGCACCATGACCGCGGTGGCCGAGGCCACGCAGCGCCCATCCGAGAACACGACCTGCTCTGATGTCACCGACGTGCGCCCCAGCCTGACCACCCCCAAACCGAGCTCGATCGTGCCCGGCCAGCGCAATTCGGCGCGGAAATGCATGTCGAGCCGCACCATGATCCAGGCCAGCCCGTCCTGGGTGAGGCCATGGCGCGGATCCTTCATCAAGGTCACCCGGCCGGTCTCGAAATAGGTCGCATAGACCGCGTTGTTGACGTGCTGGTTGGGATCGAGATCGCCGAAGCGGACATTGTCCGCGAGGCGGTAGGGGAAGTCCTCCAGGCGTGGCACGTGATCGCGGCGGGCCGTCTCTGTCACCGATTGATCTCCATCATTCATGCCCCCTTCAAACCCCGCTAAGCCCGCGGCTGCAAGCGCGCGAGCGAGGGGGCGGCTTTTGTGCCTTCCCTGAGACCGCCCCGTTGGCTACAAATTCGGAACCGCCATCTGCCGCCATCCGTCGAGCGGCGACTCCAACGAGAAGAGCGACATGAGCGAAGCGATCAAGACCGATGTGCTGATCATTGGCGCGGGCCCTTGCGGACTGTTTGCCGTATTCGAATTGGGGCTCCTCGACATCAAGGCGCATCTGATCGACATCCTCGACAAGGTCGGCGGCCAGTGCGCCGAGCTCTATCCGGAGAAGCCGATCTACGACATTCCCGGCGTGCCGATGGTGACGGGGCATGGCCTCACCGAACAGCTGATGGAGCAGATCAAGCCGTTCAGCCCGACCTTCCATCTCGGCGAGATGGTCGAGAAGGTCGAGAAGATCGGCGATCCCGGTTTCCGCGTCACCACCGATGCCGGCAAGGTGTTCGAGTGCAAGGTCGTGGTGATCGCGGCCGGCGGCGGCTCCTTCCAGCCGAAGCGTCCGCCGGTGCCGGGCATCGAGGCCTATGAAGGCACCTCGGTGTTCTACGCGGTGCGCAAGATGGAGCAGTTCCGCGACAAGCATGTCGTCATCGTCGGCGGCGGCGATTCCGCGCTGGACTGGACGCTCAATCTGCATCCCCTGGCCAAGCGCATCACGCTCGTGCATCGCCGCGATGACTTCCGCGCGGCGCCTCACAGCGTCGAGCAGATGCGCGCGCTGGTAGCTTCCGGCAAGATGGATCTGCGCATCGGCCAGGTGACGGCGCTCGAAGGCAGCAACGGCCAGCTGTCGGCAGCGACCATCAAGGGCAACGACAATGCGGTCGAGACCGTGCCCTGCGAGATGATGCTGCCGTTCTTCGGGTTGACGATGAAGCTCGGTCCCGTGGCGGAGTGGGGGATCGCGCTCGAGCACAATCTCGTTCCGGTCGAAACCTCGGCGTTCGAAACCAGTGTTCCCGGCATCTTCGCGATCGGCGACATCAACACCTATCCCGGCAAGATCAAGCTGATCCTGTGCGGATTCCACGAGGGCGCGCTGATGGCGCAGAAGGCGCACCGCTACGTCTATCCAGAGAAGCGGCTGGTGTTCCAGTACACGACATCGTCGTCGAGCCTGCAGAAGAAGCTCGGCGTCAACTAATTGCGCGGCGGCGTGGAACCAAACACCGTCCAGCCAACTCAAATGTGAAGAAATGTTTCCTGCGCGCGCCGGTTTGACCGGCGCGCCAGACCTGTTATGGGCTGGATCGGTCACCGAAACGGCCGTACTGTGCGGCCATTCGGTTTGTGAATTGGTCAAGGTGAGATGATGATGCGCAATGCGTTTCCCCGACTTCGGCTGGCGCCTGGTGTCACCAAGCTCGCGATCGGCGCGCTTGTCGTTACCGGTGCGCTGCTGACGCGGCCTGCGCTCGCGGCGGAGCCGACCGCGGCCGGCCTGTGGCAGAAGATCGAGGACGGCAGGCCGGTCGGCTGGTTTCTCTTCATCGACCATGACGGCGTGTTCGAAGGCGTGATCGCCAAGACGTTTCCGCGTCCCGGCGACAATCCGAACGAGGTCTGCGCCAAGTGCACCGACGACCGCAAGAATGCGCCGGTGCTCGGCATCTCCTTCGTTCGCGACATGAAGCGCGAGGGCCTGAAATACGAAGGCGGCAACGTGCTCAATCCGCGCGACGGCAACATCTGGAAGGCCAACATGCGTGTCACTCCGGACGGGCAGTCGCTGATCCTGCACGGCTATCTCGGCATCTCGCTGTTCGGCAAGGACGAGACCTGGACGCGTCTGCCGGACACCAACATGGCGCAGATCGACCCTGCGATCATCGCCAAATATCTGCCGGCACAGGCGACCACTGCGACCGCGCCAGCTCCGGCGCCGAAGCAGGCGCCGCCGATGATGAAGAAGCCGGCGCCGACGAAGTAGTTCTTCTACGCGCTGGCGATGCATCGTCATTCGGGATAGACATGTTGTCGCGATCTCGCGGCGCATGGCGTCCGAGCTCTGGCAGGATCTGATACCCTCTGAAGCGAGAGGGCGCAGGGAATGCCGGGTGAGGGCCTCACCCATGGCCCGCCTGCGAAAAAAATGCAGGCGGCAGGAACCACAGGTGGTGCCGATCAACCGGCATTCCCTGCGCGATGGCCTTACGGCTTATACGTACTCTCCCCGGGGACCGGGCTGTCTTGCCCCCGTCACGGGCGGATCATCGTCACCGCCCGCTTCGCACCAGCGTCGGGATGCCAGGACCATACGACTTCGCCGTGCCCGCCGATCGTTCGTCCGCATGACATGATCACGCTGCGACCGGGCGAGCCCACCGCATCCCGCACTCTACGTTCATGACGACCGCGAAGCGTCCCTCTCATGAGCACGGGATGCGCCAACAGAGCACGGTTTCTGTAAAAGCGAAATAGAAAACTTTTGTCCGGAGGGACTGGACAGGGGTGATCGCCCTGTGGCGGCAGGTGAATTTAGTTTTTTGGCGCAGGCTGTTTTGGCGTGATCGGAGCGCGCGGCGGCCTGTCAGCCCAATCCCATGTCACAAATCCCGCCCGACGGGCGACTCGGTGCCAAGCGCGGTGAGACGATCGTTCGACCGCGCGCTACTGTCGCACGACGCCCGTGGGCGGCAGCGGCTCGCTATTGATGCTGGGCTCGGCCGCATCGAGGTTGAGCACTTGCGCTGCGGCCGGAAACGCTGCGTCGGCCATCGCGGCATGTCCTTCCGCGGTCGGATGCACTGCGCCGCCATAGACCGCCGACAGCACGCCCCAGCTCGCATCGTGAATGTCGGAAGGCTGCATCGCC
The DNA here is from genome assembly GCF_000344805.1 of Bradyrhizobium oligotrophicum S58. Classification (NCBI taxonomy): domain Bacteria; kingdom Pseudomonadati; phylum Pseudomonadota; class Alphaproteobacteria; order Hyphomicrobiales; family Nitrobacteraceae; genus Bradyrhizobium; species Bradyrhizobium oligotrophicum. The sequence goes on from NC_020453.1 coordinate 2,951,058, forward strand.
GCCGGAAGCCCTTGCGGATAGGTCATCGCCGAGAAGTAGCTGTCATTGGCGTCGCGGATCCAGCGCGCGCGCGGCAGATAGGGCCGATACTCGCTGGCGCCACGGCCGCACAGCAGCGGCTCGTTGGCGGCGTTGACGATGTTCGGATCGAAGCTGTCGCCCGCGGCCGAGAAGCATTCGCGGTCGAACGGCGGATCCTGCGTCGAGCGGGCGCAGAAGCCGTGATCGGCAAACGCCGCCTGATGGGCATCGACGAAGGTCATGCGATCGCCTTGCGGATCGCGGCACAGGATTCCCGCGGTGCATTGCGCAAGTCCGCGCAGCGCGGGGAGGAACTCGTTCTCGACGAATCCCGCGACATTGGCGAGCCGCTGCGGATTGGCATTGAAGGAGGGGTGAACCTCGAACCCGGCGGGGCCGCCGGGGCAGGGCGTGCCAGCACGGCTCAGCGCCGGATTGCCATAGGAGGTGTAGATGACGCGCGAGAGGTCGCCGACCAGCGGCCTGAGCGCCTCGCGCAGCTTGGCGAAGCCCTGCGGCAGGTCGCGTGCGAGCTCGCTACGGGATTCCTCGACCGAGCCGATCACGCCCGAGCGCTTGAACAGGGTGCGCTCGGTCGGCGTGTCGACGATGACGTCGGCGACGAGGCCGGAGAAGTTGATGTCGTTGGCGCCGATCGACAGCAGCACCAGGTCGAGCCGGCGGTCCGGCTGGCGGCGCTTGGCCGCGGTCAGCGCCTCGCGCAACTCGCCGAGCTGGCCGTTGACGCCGCCGGCGCAGGTCGCGACCGAGCGGCCTGGCGTGCATTCACGGGCGCGCTGGCTGCCGAACAGGCCGTCGGCGATGGTGGCGCCGGTGCAGGCGAGCGGCAGATAGGTCACCGCGACGTGCGGATAGCGCACCGCGAGCGCCAGCGCAGTGCGGGTCTGGTAGCTGTACAGCGAGCGATGGCAGGCGGCATTGAACCAGACGGCGCTGTGCTTCTGCCAGTTCTGCAGCGTGTCCGGGGCCTCGCAGGCACGGCCGCCTTTGAAGCCGGCGCGGCTCGGCCGATAATATTGCGCGGCCGGGCCGCCGAGATAGGAGCGGAAGCAGAAGCCGTCGTCGGCGAGCGCGATCGGGCGATCGGGATTGCCTTCGCCGGACGCGATGCTGTCGCCGAGGCCGGCGATCAGGACGTCGCGGACCTGGATGCCGGTCGACGCCCGCTGGGTGCCTTCGGCGCTGGTGACGTCGACGGTGGCGACCGTCTGGCGGCCATAGCGGACCCGCAGGTTCACAGGCTCGGCGCAGTCGAAGGTCGAGGTCTGCGGCCCGTCGCCATCGTCGAACGACCAGGCGCAGGTGGCGCCGACCGGGACCGGACCGTTCAGGCGCACCGTGACCGGATGGTCGATCGGCGTGAGATAGCTCTCCTTGACGTTGTCGCGCGTGCACGGCTCGTTGACGCGGCCGGCGAGGTCGATGCAGAGGCGGTTGACGACGTTGCGTGCCCAGCCGCGGCCGTCGCTCTGTACCCCCATGCCCTGCTCGGCGGAGAGGATGGAGCGGTCGCGCGTGCTCTCGGTGTGGAGCAGGAAATCGCGCTCTTCGCGGAACAGGCGGAAGCGGTTGCGCACCTCCCAGTTGATCTGCAGCGGCGCTGCTCCGAACTGCGCGGCGGCCTCGGTGACGGCGAGAGGAGCGAGCAGGCCGGCCAGGACGCAGGCGGCGAGCATCGGACGAAGGGGCATCTGGGTCATACGCAAGGATTCACGTCAGCCATGGGGCGGAAATAAGAGGACGGCGCGCGAGTTCAACCGGCCGAGGTCGAACTCACGCGTCACGTCCCGAGAGAATTGCTGCTCAGCGCTGGGAGTGGCGCTTGATGCGCTGGGGAACGGAGGCGGGTGCCGTCGCCGCAGCCCGCTTGGCGGCGACCTCGTCCTCGTAGCCGGCATTCAGCCGGCGACGCTCCTGCCACGGCTTGACGACGTTGAGCCAGAGTTCCCGGATGCCCATGATGGAGATCGCGGTCGCGAACGGGATCACGAAATAGAGCACGCGGAAGACCAGCAGGGTGGCGAGCAGCTGCTCGCGGCCGAACTGCGGCAGCGCCACCAGCATCGCGGCATCGAACACGCCGAGACTGCCCGGGGCGTGGCTCGCGAAGCCGAGCAGGGTGGCGAGGATGAACACCACCGACAGCGACAGGAAGTCGATCTGCGGGGTGGCGGGGACGAGGAGATACATCGCCAGCGCGCAGAAGCCGAGATCGACGACGCCGATCAGGATCTGCACCAGCGTCAGCTGTGCCGACGGCAGCACGACCTTCCAGCCGTTCTGGCCGAGCTGGCGGCGGTTCTTGCCGCCGGCGAGCCAGCCCAGATAGGCGAAGATCGCAGCCAGGATGCCGATGGCGATCAGCTGGTTCACGGCGGCGGGCAACTGATCCATCGACGAGGCGGCGGCCGGATGCAGGGTCATGCCGATGCCGAGCACGAACAGGTTGCCGAGCCAGAAGGTCAGCCCCGACAGGAAGCAGATCTTGGCGACGTCGATCGCGGACAGGCCGTAATCGGAATAGATCCGGAAGCGGATGGCGCCGCCGGTGAACACGGTGGCCCCGATGTTGTGGCCGATCGAATAGCTGGTGAAGGCGCTCATCGCGGCGATGCGATAGGGCACGTGTTTCTTGCCAATCGTTCGCAGCGCAAAATAGTCATAGAAGGTCAACGTGCAGAACGCGCCGACCACACACAAGGCCGCGAGCGCGATGTGACCGGGCGGGATCTCGGTCAGCGCGGTCAGGATGACGCCGCCGTCGACGCCCTTGAGGGTGCGCACGAGCGTCGTGATCGCGAAGGCGATGATCGCAAGGCTCGCTGCAATCCCCAGCCGCTTCCAGCCGATCCATTTCTTGAAGCCACGCGAGAGCGTGGTCAGCAGGCGCTGCATTCATCCTCCCGGCGGGGCGGCACTAGATCTTGGAAAAGAGGCGAAACCATTGATCGATGAGGCGGGCAATCCGTGACAGCCTGTTCCTTATGCTAAAATGCGCGCTTTGTGCAGTCCTTGACACAGCGCAGCTCCGACTTCGTCGCGCGTGGCTGTCACACTCCGGTCACATAGCTCTGAGGGCGTCCGCCTCAGTTCGGACGCATTCAGGGCCGGCCAAACAACGCTCCGCTGCCCGACCGTTGTTCCGGGGCCGACCCCGGGGGGGACCTCCTCCTTCATCAGGAACAACCGGCCCCCCCTCCTGTTAGCCCAGATCACCACAGTGAACATGGCACGATCGGTCGGGGAGGGACCTCCATGTTCCGAACCAGGAGGACGTTAGGCAAATGGGACTCTTCACCAAAGACATCAAGACGATGAACGACCTGTTCGTGCATCAGCTGCAGGACATCTATTACGCCGAGCACCAGCTCATCAAGGCGCTGCCGCAGATGGCCGAGAAGGCCACCAACCAGCAGCTCAAGAAGGGCTTTCTGACCCATCTCGACGAGACCAAGACGCATGCGACGCGTCTCGAGCAGGTGTTCAAGATGCTCGGCATCGCGCCCAAGGCGGTCGACTGTCCGGCCATCGACGGCATCATCGAGGAAGCCGAGGAAGTTGCTGGCGAGGTCGATGACAAGGCCGTGCTGGATGCGGCGCTGATCAATGCCGCCCAGGCCGCCGAGCACTACGAGATCACGCGCTATGGCAGCCTGGTCGCCTGGTCCAAGCAACTCGGCCGCACCGACTGCGCCGCCATGCTGCAGAAGACGCTCGACGAGGAGAAGGCGACCGACCAGAAGCTGACCAAGCTCGCCGAGACCACCGTCAATCTCCGCGCCGCGAGCTGATCGCGTCACGAGACTTGATGAGACAAAACGCCGCGCCTCGCGCGGCGTTTTTGCGCGGGGGGATGCTCGGCCGTCGCCTATCATTCATCCTTCGATCGATATCGAAGCATCTGTGCAGCGCGACAGGTTAGAGTCCGGCCGTCTTCACGAGTGGAAGTCCGGCATGCAGCGATCGTCATCGGCGGCAATCCGCGCAGCGGTCCCGGAAGCGCGTTCGGGATCACCCTCGAGGCTGGTCGGCGCGCTCACGCTCGCGGCGATGAGCCTGGGATTCGGCGTCGTCCAGCTCGACATCACGATCGTCAACACGGCGCTGGAGAGCATCCGCACGGCGTTGGGCGGCCACGTCGCGGCGCTGCAATGGGTGGTGAATGCCTACACGATCACGTTTGCCGCCTTCATCCTGACCGCGGGCGCGCTCGGCGACCGGTTCGGCGCGAAGCGCATCTTCATGGCGGGATTCGCGCTGTTCACGGCCGCGTCGGTCGGTTGCGGGCTGGCGCCTGATGCCGTCAGCCTGATTGCGCTTCGTGGCCTCCAGGGATTGGCGGCCGCCATGCTGGTGCCGAATTCGCTCGCGCTGCTCAACCACGCCTATCCGGATGCCAAGGCGCGCGGCCGCGCGGTGGGGGTCTGGGCGGCCGGCGCCAGCCTGGCGCTGACGGCAGGTCCGTTCGTCGGCGGTACGCTGATTGCGCTGGTCGGGTGGCGCGCGATCTTCTTCGTCAATCTCCCGATCGGGTTGGCCGGGCTCCGGCTCGCCAAGATCTACGCGCGGGAGACGCCCGTTCATGCCGCGCGCGCGCTCGACCTGCCGGGGCAGGCCGCCGCCGTGCTCTCCCTCGGAGCGCTCTCGGCGGCGGTGATCGAAGCCGGCGTCCGCGGCTGGACCGAGGGTGCCGTGATCCTCGGCCTGGTGATCGCGGCCTTGGCCGGAGCTGTGTTCGTGTGGCGGGAGGCGAGGGCGCGTCAGCCGATGCTGCCGCTGGTGCTGTTCGGCAACCGGCTGTTTGCGTTGTGCGCGCTGGTCGGCCTGCTCGCCAACATCGCGACCTACGGCCTGATCTTCGTGTTCAGCCTGTACTTCCAGGAGATCAACCACCTGTCGGCCTTCACGACCGGGCTGGCGTTCCTGCCGATGTTCGGCGTCGTGTTTCCGGTCAATCTGCTGGCGCCGCGCATGGCCGAGCGGATCGGCCCGCGCGCGACCATCGCGCTCGGTGCGTCCCTGTCGGCGGCTGCTTGCCTCGCTTTGCTGCCGATCGCGCCGGGCACGTCGTATGGGATGATCGCGCTGCAGCTGATCGGCCTGAGCTGCGGGCTCGGGCTCGTGGTGCCGCCGTTGACCGCGACCTTGCTCGGCAGTGTCGAGAAATCGCGCTCGGGCGTCGCGGCGGGCGTGCTGAACGCGACGCGGCAGACCGGCAGCGTTCTCGGTGTGGCGCTGTTCGGATCGCTGATCGCGCAATCCGGGGCCTTCATTCACGGCCTGCGGCTGTCGCTCGCCATCTCCGCCGCGCTGATGCTCGCGGCCGCGGGCGTGATCCGCTGGGGCGCATCCGCCGCGAGCGGGCGATGAGATGTCAGGTCTTGCGCAACGCGAAGTTGGCGCCGCAGAACGCCATCAGGGCGCCGAGGCAGAGCGCGGCGAGGCCGGCCAGCACGCCGGATGCCGACGGCACCGGGCTCGGCCCCGAGATCGCCTGGCCGATGCCGGCCAGCATCAGCACGCCGACCACCACCAGGAAGTTGCGCATGCGCTGCGGGATCTCGCCCGACACCGCGCTGTGCATGATGTTGGCGATGAAATAGCCCGAGGAGAAGCCGACGGTGGCGATCAGCCACCAGGCGATCGCCGAGCCCGCCGGCATGAAGGCGCCGCTGTCGGCCTGCCACAGGCCGCCGAGATCGAGCCCGTAGCGGGCGCCGAGCATGTGCACGGCCAGCGCCAGCAGCACGCCGGCCGCCATCGCGCCGGCGAGGATCAGGTGCCGCGGAAAATGGATCGTTTCGCTCATGCTCCGTTTGTAGGATAAGGCGCGTGACCTTCGCAACAGGACCGTGTCATTCAGGACGGTACGACCACAGCCGGCGACGACGTGACCCGCTACGCCTACAAGGCGTCGCTGATCGGCGCCGCGCAGCAGTTCGAGCTCACCGGGCCGGGCCTGGCGTGGCGGTTTGCCGGCCGCACCGGCCTGTGGCCCTATTCCGAGATCGCCGCGATCCGGCTGTCCTACCGCCCGGTGTCGATGCAGGCGAAGCGCTTCCGCGCCGATATCGTCAACCGCGATGGCCGCGGCCTCAGGATCATCTCGACGTCCTGGCAGACAGCCACGCTGATGGCGCCGCAGAGCGAAGCCTATCGCGCCTTCATCATCGCCCTGCATGAGCGGCTCGCCGCCGACGGCAGCACGGCGCGGCTGACCGCCGGCCTCGGCCGCTTCACCTATGGCGCTGCGCTTGCCGCGATCGCGCTGTTTGCCCTCGCGATGGCCGGCCTGCTGGTGCGTGCGCTGGTCATCGCCGAGTGGTCGGGGGCGCTGTTTCTGATCGGCTTCGCCGCGCTGTTCGCGTGGTATGTCGGCGGCTTCATCACCCGCAACAAGCCGCGCAGCTATACGTTCACGGATATTCCGGCCGTCCTGCTGCCGTGATCACGCGATCTCCTCGCCGGTCACCGAATGTGATCGTGGAGATCTCGCGCCTCATGCCAGACTGAGACGGGTCCACCGGAGCAGGACGATGCAAGATCGCGCACTGCGCATGCCCGATGCTGCCGAGATCGCCGCGATCGACGCGCAGCATTTCGCCGATACGCCGCTGCGGCCCGCAGATCTCTTGTTCGTGTTCGGCACCCGCGTCGACGAGGAGCTGCGGGCCGAGACCGCAGCCAGGCTGTGGCAGCAGGGCTATTTTCGCCACGCGATCGTCAGCGGCGGGATCACGCCCGGGGCTGATGTCTCCGAATGCACGCTGATCAAGGCCGCCATGGTGCAGCAGGGCGTTCCGGCCGGCCGTATCCTCGAAGAGCATCGGGCGATGAACACCGGGGACAACGTGATCTACGCGCTGCCGGTGATCGACGCCGCGCTCGGCCTCGCCAATGTCGGGAGCGTGATCTGTCTCGGCAACAGCTGGACCGCGCGGCGCTACGCGATGACCCTGCAGCGGCACTGGCCCGAGGTGGAGAAGATGCTGCTGACCGTCGACGGCTTCGGCGTGCCGCGCCATCTCTGGCACACCCATCCCGACTTTCGCCGCCGCGTGCTCAGCGAATGGGACAAGATCGAGCCGTACAAGGCGAAGGGCTTTATCGCGGAGTGGCCGTGATCTGGGCCGCGCGGGGAGAGGCTCGGGCTTCGACGATAACGCCGCCCTCTGGGGCCTTACGACAGATACTTGCGATAATTCGCAACGGCGGCATCGGTCCATTATGACGGAGTTTTCATGAGCCAACATGCAAGCCGAATTGTCGCCCATTACGAGCACCACGCGCTGTCGTGGGATGCCGACCGCCGCGCGGCCGCCTGGACTGACAAGCCTCCCATCGAACGCTTCCTTGCGCTCCTCCGACCGGGCGCGACCGTGCTCGATCTCGGCTGCGGGGGTGGTGTGCCGGTCGCAACGCACATCTCAGCGCAGGGATTTTCCGTCACCGGGGTGGACAGCTCGCCGACGATGATCACGCTGTGTCGAACCCGAATGCCGGATCAACAATGGGTCGTGGCCGACATGCGGTCGTGGACCTCCGGGCGGCGATTTGACGGAGTGCTGGCCTGGGATAGCTTCTTCCATCTCGGACACGATGACCAGCGGCGAATGTTTCCAATCTTTGCGGCCTGCACGGCTTCGGGCGGCATTCTGATGTTCAATGCGGGCCCCGCACATGGCGAAGCGATCGGCTCGTATCGAGGCGATCCGCTCTATCATGCGAGTCTCGATCCGTCCGAATACGCGGCGGTGCTGCGCCACAATGGCTTCGAACTGATCGCACATTCCGCTGGCGAGCCGGCAAACGGCGAGCGCAGCTTCTGGCTTGCCCGCGCAGGTCGGGCTGATCCGATGGTCTGACTCAAGGCTTGGTCAAGGCGGTCTAACATGCACGGATGCGAGATCCGCGGCTTACGGCCTCACCACCAGCACCGAGCATTTCGCGTAGCGCACGACGTGTCCGGCGTTGGAGCCTAAGAAGTAGGTGCGCATGGCCGGGCGGTGCGAGGTCATGACGATCAGGTCGGCCTTCGTCTTGGCCGCTTCCTCGAGGATCTCGTGATAGATGCCGCCCTGGCGCACCGTGAAGCTGATGCGCTCGGCCGGAATGCCGGATTCGCGGGCGACGATCGACAGCGCTTCCTCGGCGGTCTCACGCTGCTGCGCGTCGAAATCGGCCGGGACGTATTCGGCCAGCATCACTGGCGTCATCGGCATCACGTTCAGGAGATGCACCGTGCCCTGCCACGTCTCCGCCAGCGTGGCCGCGGTCGCGATCGCGGGCTTGGCGAGGTCGGTGTCGGCCAGATCGATCGGAACCAGAATCGACTTGAACATCGCAAGGCCTCCTCACTGTCCGCCGATATTACGCGCGCGGTGATGCCGGCCTGTCAATCGGAGCTGTCAATCAGAGCCCTGCTTCAGGAGCTTCGGGGTGATGAACATCACGAGATTGCCGCGCGTGAAGCTGACATCGCCCCAATCGTCGGTCTCGAAATCGAACACGGCGAGCCCCGACGTCGGCATGTTGCGCGACAGCTCCTGGCGGGCGTCGGAATCGCCCTGGCCGGTCAGGGCCAGCGCCAGCTCATGCAGGCCGGGATTGTGGCCGACGACCAGGAGTTGCTGGGGATCGAGCACCGCGGCGAGCCGGATCTGATGCAGGATCTGCATCGGCTCGGCGCCGTACAGTTCCGGCACCAACTCGACCTGCGGCGCGGCGACGCGGTCCTGCATGGCCGCACGAGCGAACTCCCAGGTTTGCTGCGCCCGCACCGCGGTGGAGACCAGCACGAGCTGCGGGGCCGGCGGATGGCTGGCGAGGAAGTCTCCGATCATGGCGGCATCCTGATGCCCACGCTCGTCGAGACGGCGGTCCTGGTCACGGCCGGTCGGTGCGTCCGTCTCGGTCTTGGCGTGGCGCAGCAGCATCAATCGGCGCATGGATATCGGTCTCGAATCGTTCAGACTGTCTCAGGCTGTACCACGTCTCTTTATCGCCATTAAAAGCGTCATGACGTCCGGCGCAGGGTTCGCTAAGAAAACGCCATGAGCGAGACTTCCACAAGCTTGAACGACGACGCCGATGCCGCAGCTGCGGCGGACCGGATCCGGCTGAATTTCGATCTCGACGTCGATGTCTGCATCGTCGGGGCGGGATTGGCGGGGCTCACCGTGGCGCTGTGCGCGGCCCGGGAGGGGGCGAGCGTGGCGGTGCTGGAAGGCCGCCATGTCGGATGGAACGCATCCGGCCACATGATCGGCACCGTCATGCCGGGTTTCGATCTGCCGCTGCCTGATCTGATCGAGCGCATCGGGCTGGAACATGCCCGGGCGCTGTGGGCGCTGTCGTGGAGCGGCGCCGAGTTCATCCGCGCCCAGGCCACCGAGGCGGCGATGCCGGGCATCGGGCTCAGCGAAGGCGCGCTCGAAGTCTCCAACGTCGATGCCGGCGATGCGCTGATCCGCCGCCTGCAGATGCTGCACGAGGATTTCGACACCGAGGTCGAGGGCTGGCAGGTCGAGCGCGTACGGACCGAGCTCAAGACCAGCCGCTATTTTCACGGCGTCTATTACCCCAAGGCGTTCCAGCTCGACGGCCGCAAATATGTCCACGCGCTGGCCCGGCTGGCGCGCAAGGCGGGCGCACGGATTTTCGAGGACACGCCGGTGGTCAGCATCGACGCGTCGGGCGTGCGCAAGCGGATCGTGACGCCGTCGGCGCGGATGCGGGCGTCGCACATCGTGCTGGCCGGCAACATCCATCTCGGCGCGCCGCTGCAGAAGTTGTCGGACACGCTGCTGCCGGTGTGGCGCTATGGCGGCGTGACCGCGCCGCTCGGCGAGCGCCTGGGCGAGGCGATCGCCTTCAAGGGATCGGTCGGCGACACCGACGGCATCGACCACTTCCGCGTCGTCGACGGTGACCGCCTGATGTGGGCGAGCCCCGAGACCACCTGGGATGCGCGCGCGAGCGGATTTGCCTCGGCGCTGCAGCGCCGCATCCGCACCGTGTTTCCGCAACTCGGCCATGTCGAGATCGCCGAGACCTTCGGCGGCGCCACTGGGCAGACCGTGCACGGCATGCCGCAGATCGGGCAGCTGCGCAAAGGCCTGTGGGTCGCGAGCGGTTTCGGCCGGCAGGGGCTCAACACTTCGGCCATGGCCGGACAGTTGATCGCGCAGGCGATGTTCGCCGGAGACGATCGCTGGAAGCTGTTCTCGCCGTTCGAACTGGTCTGGGCCGGCGGCGTCAGCGGCCGGGTCGCCGGCCACGTCGTCAATCTCTGGGTCCGGGGCCGCGCTGCGGCCGCCGGTACACTGGCACGGCATCGCGAGCGCGTGCGGGCGCAGGAACGCGTCCGCGAGATCAGGATCGCCGAGGCCCGCCGCCAGGCGGCGCAGCGTCCCGGCTCGCGCCTGCCGCTGCGGCCGCAGCCGTCCGACCTGACCCGCCATCCCGATGCCGGGGAGGGCTGAAACCTCGCAAGAAAGTGAGGCGTTGAACCCACGCCTGACGTAACTTCGCGCAATCCCATCCGTAGATCCGGTAACCCATCGCCGTACGGAGACAGCCATGATCGACCGCCGCCTGATGTTCACGACCGCCGCCGGACTGTTCGGCTTCGCTGCTTTGCGCTGGCTCGGCGGTTCGGAACCGGCCCGTGCCGCGGAGAAGTTCGAGATCGAGAAGACCGAGGCCGAGTGGCGCGCCCAGTTGACGCCTGAGCAGTACGAGATCCTGCGCCAGGAGGGCACCGAGCGGCCCTGGACCAGCCCGCTGCTCAAGGAGCACCGCAAGGGCACCTTCGCCTGCGCCGGCTGCGACCTGCCGCTGTTTTCTTCCGACACCAAGTTCGACAGCGGCACCGGCTGGCCGAGCTTCTTCAAGCCGCTCGACAACGCGGTCGCCACCCGCCAGGACAAGACCTACGGCATGGTCCGCACCGAGGCGCATTGCCGCCGCTGCGGCGGCCATCTCGGCCACGTCTTCGACGACGGCCCGAAGCCGACCGGCCTGCGCTACTGCATGGACGGCCTGTCGCTGGCGTTCCATCCGGCCAATCCGTCGTCGACGTGAAGAAACTGCGCCCGGATTGTCCGGCGCGTCCGTTGAAGCCTCAGATGTGGGTCTGACGACGCGCCGGCAGCTGTGAAACGCAGCCGAGCCGGGGCGCGGTTTGGCGCGTCCCGCCCGGCAAGAACTGCCGGCTCGGCAATTGTTCACCAGTTTTGACGCGGCTTTTTTTATGTTGTTATTTCCCAACTCTCTGATTTCACGGCATTTTCGTATCTGGCACGGCGATTGCGACACTCTCCACGAAGACGCGGTCCGGCGCGAACCGGCCGCCAGTGTCAATGTGGAGAGAATGGTATGGGTATCTTCGACGCGATGAACACGTCCGTGAGCGGGCTCTCGGCTCAGTCGTTCGCGCTGCAGAACATTTCGGGTAACATCGCGAATGCATCGACCACCGGCTACAAGGGCATCGGCACCAGCTTCGAAGACCTGATCCCCAACGCGACCAACCCGACCCGCCAGAATGCCGGCGGCGTCACCGCCTTCGCCAAGGCCACCATCACCACCCAGGGCACCGTCTCGACGTCATCGGTCGCCACCAACATGGCGATCAACGGCGACGGCTTCTTCAACGTGCAGAAGGCCTCCTCGGTGGTCGACAACGTGCCGGTGTTCACCGGCGTCACCGACTACACCCGCCGCGGCGACTTCCAGCTCAATGCCAACGGCAACCTGATCAACGGTGCCGGCTATTACCTGATGGGCGTCGCCGTCGACGCCAAGACCGGCAACGCCACCGGCAACGTGCCGACGGTGCTGCAGTTCGCCAACAACTTCGTGCCGGCGCAGGCGACCACCGCGATCCAGTACGCCGCCAACCTGCCGACGCAGCCGAAGACCGCCGCGAGCGGCAACGCGGCGACCGGCTCGCTGGTCGCGGCCGGCGGCCTCAACTCGGCCGACCTCTCCAACGTGCCGCTGCCGGTGGGCACCAATTTCTACTCCGACAAAACCGTGACCGGCACCACGGCTCAGAACAAGGTCCCGGCGCAGATCACGACCTCGACATTGTTGAGCGGAGCCAGCGGCGACTCGATCTCGAGCAATTTCACGGCCGGCGACACCATCACTCTGACCGGCAGCGCCGGCGACGTCGTCACCTTCAGCTTCGTCGCCTCCGGTGCGTCGGGCACCCAGATCAACGTCGGCGACTCCGTCGGCACGCTGCTCGCCAAGATCGGCGCCGTGACCGGCGTGCAGCCGACCATCACGGCCGGCCAGATCACGCTGCATTCCGGCAGCGGCGAGGACTGGACCCTGAGCAGTGCGTCCTCGGGCTTCACCGCGCTCGGCCTCACCTCGCCGGTGGCGCTGACCCGCAACTCCGCGGCGGGCACGGGGATCGTGATCGGCAACGACCTGACCAATTTCAACAACGAGACCATCTCCGGCGGCGCGGTCACCACCTACAACGCGGCGGGCACGCCCGTGAACGTGCAGCTGCGCTGGGGCAAGACCGACAGCGCGACGCTCGGCACCGGCCACAAGGACACCTGGAACCTGTTCTACCAGACCAACTCGACCGCCACCGGCTCGACGGTGGCGTGGCAGAACGTCGGCACCAATTTCGTGTTCGCCTCGGACGGCTCGCTGGTCTCGCCGACCTCCTCCAACATCTCCATTCCCAGCGTGGTCGTCGACGGCACCTCGCTGGGAACGGTCAGCCTCAACATCTCCTCGGGCGCGCTGACGCAATTTGCGAGCACGATCGGGTCGGCCACGATCAACCAGATCTCGCAGAACGGCTTCGCCGCCGGTCAGCTGCAGTCGGTCGCCGTCAACAACAGCGGCATCGTCACCGGCACCTTCTCGAACGGCCAGACCATCAATCTGGCCCAGGTCACGCTGTCGCACTTCAACGGCACCAACTACCTGAAGGCGCTGGACGGCGGCGCCTATGAGGCGACCGACCAGTCCGGCCAGGCCATCATCGGTGCGACCGGCAAGATCTCGGGCGGCTCGCTGGAAGGCTCGAACACGGACATCGCCGACGAGTTCACCAAGCTGATCGTGACCCAGCAGGCCTATTCGGCCAACACCAAGGTGATCACGACGGCCAATTCGATGGTGCAGGATCTTCTGAACGTGCTGCGCTGATCGCGCGGATACGTGGCAGTTGAATTGACATAAGGCTACCGAACATGGGTTTGAGTTCAGCCCTCGCCACCGCGATGTCCGGCCTGCGTTCGACGCAGGCCGCGCTCTCGATCATCTCGTCGAACGTCGCCAACGCGAACACGCCCGGCTACGTCGCACAGAACCCGAACCAGATCGAGATCGCCAGCGGCGGCTTCGGCGCGACGGTGACGACGACCGGCGTCAACCGTCAGCTCGATTTGTTCGTCCAGAACCAGCTCCGCACCGAGACCTCGGGCGGGACCTACGCCAATCAGATGGCCAACATCCTGAGCCAGCTGCAGACCGTGTACGGCACGCCCGGCGGCAGCGGCACGCTCGAGACGGCGCTCAACAATTTCACGACTGCGCTGCAGTCGCTGTCGAACAATCCGAGCAACCAGTCGGCGCAGTCGGTGGCATTGTCGGCGGCGCAGGGCGTGGCGCTGCAGCTCAATGCGACCACCAAGGGCATCCAGACCCTGCGCAGCAATGTCGAGCAGGACATCGGCAACTCGGTCACGCAGGCCAACGCGGCGATCCAGCAGATCGCCACCCTCAATACGCAGCTGCAGGGCCTCAACAGCTCGGACCCGCTGGCGGCGACCCTGCAGGACCAGCGCGACAACGCGATCAACACGCTCGCCAAATATGTCGACATCCGCGTCGTGTCGGACCCGACCAACGGCACGAGCGTGTTCACCAATTCGGGCGTCCAGCTGGTCGGCGCGGGGCTCAGCTCCGAGTTCACCTTCTCGTCGCCCGGGACGCTCGACGCCACCTCGCAATACAACAGCAATCCCACTAAGAACGGCGTCGGGCAGCTCAACATCAAGCTGTCCAACGGCGTGTCGCTCGACGTCGTCGCCAACAATCTGCTGAACTCGGGCCAGATCGCGGCCGACCTCAAGCTGCGCGACCAGACGCTGGTGCAGGCGCAGACCCAGGTCGACCAGCTCGCGGCGACGATGGCCTCGGCGCTGTCCGACAAGACCACGGCGGGCACCGCGGTGACGGGTCCGCCGGCGGGCTTCGACGTCTCGACATCAGGGCTTCTGGCGGGCAACACCATCAATCTGACCTACACGGATTCGAGCAACGTCCAGCGCCAGGTCAAGATCGTCAACGTCAACGATCCCGCGGCGCTGCCGCTGCAGAACGCGACCGGTGCCAACCCGTCCTATGTCGGTGTCGACTTCTCGCTCGGCATGGCCTCGGTGGTGTCGCAGCTCAACAGCGCGCTCGGGTCAGCGCATCTGCAGTTTGCCAATCCGTCCGGCACGACGCTGCGCATCACCGATGACGGCACCAGCCAGGCGACCGTCAAGGCCGCCTCGGCCACCACCACGGTGCAGACGCTCGCCAGCGGCAATGCGCAACTGCCCGTGTTCACCGACGGCGGCGCGATCTACACCGGCGCGATCACCTCGACCGGCTCGCAGATGACCGGGCTCGCCGGGCGGCTCAACGTCAATCCGGCGCTGCTGAACGACGCGACCAAGCTGTCGACCTATTCGACCTCGCCGCAGACCGCGGCCGGCGACTCCACACGGCCGGACTTCCTGTTCGCGCAGCTGACTTCGGCGACCTTCAGCTACTCGCCGACCACCGGCCTCGGCTCGGCGGCGCAGCCGTTCCAGGGTACCGTGTCCGGCTATCTGCAGCAGTTCGTCAGCCAGCAGGGCAGTGCGTCGACGCTCGCGACCCAGCTCAGCCAGGGGCAGGCCGTCGTGGTCAGCACGCTGAAGGAAAAGTTCCAGGGCACGGCGGGGGTCAACATGGACAGCGAGATGTCCAACCTGATCCAGGTCCAGAACACCTATGCGGCCAACGCCCATATCATGTCGGTCGTGCAAAGCATGATGCAGAGCCTGCTCCAGGCGTTTTAGTGAGGCGCGTGTAAGATGACGATCAGCAGTGTCAATTACGGAAGTTCTCTGCTCGGCCTGTCCGTGCGAAACATCACGAGCCAGCTCGCGGACCTTTCCACGCAGCTGTCGAGCGGCGTCAAGGCGAACAACTACGCCGGCATGGGGCCCGACGAGGGCTTCGCGATCGCGGCGCGCGCGCAGCTGTCGACCATCTCGGCCTTCACGACGACGATGACCCACGTCAACACCGTCATCGGGGCGGTCAACACGTCGTTGCAGTCGCTGTCCAAGATTCACGATCAGGTCCAGAGCGGTGCCTCGGCGACGCCGCAGAACCTGACCAGCACCGGCCAGACCACGGGTCAGCTGACGGCGCTGTCCAACCTTTCGGCGATCACCGGCATCCTCAACACCCAGGTCGGCGACCGCTACATCTTCTCCGGCAGCGCCACCGACCGGCCGGCGATCGCGTCGGCCGACGACATCCTGAACGGCACCACGACGCAGGCCGGGCTGAAGCAGGTCATCGCCGAGCGGCAGCAGGCCGATCTCGGGCTCAATGGCCTCGGGCGTCTCAACCTTTCGGCGTCGGCGACGGTGCCGATCACGCTGGCGGAGGACGTCGCCGGCTCGCCGTTCGGCTTCAAGCTGAGCGGGGTCACCTCGTCGCTGACCAACGCGACGGTGACGGGACCGTCCGGCTCGCCCGCGGGCATCTCGGTCGATCTCACCGCCGGCAATCCGAATGCCGGCGACCAGATCAGCTTCACCTTCAAGCTGCCCGACGGCACCTCGGAATCGATCAAGCTGACGGCGTCGACCACGACGCCGGCGCCGACCAGCACGTTCGCGATCGGCGCGACGCCCGCGGCCACCTCCGCCAATCTCAACGCGGCGCTCAACACGGCGCTGTCGACGCTGGCGAATACCTCGCTGACCGCCGCCTCGGCGGTCGTCGCCGGTGACAACTTCTTCAACACGGCGAGCTCCGTGTCGGGAACCGTGGTCAACAACAAGCTCGCGACGCCGGCGCCGATCACGGGAGCGACGCTGCTGTCGGGCGGGGCGGGCTCCGACTCGATCGCGACCAGCTTTGCAACCGGCGACACCATCACCGTCAACGGCCAGACGCTCACCTTCGTCGCCTCGGGCGCCAACGGCAACACCCAGATCAATGTCGGCGACAGCGTGCAGACATTGCTCTCGAAGATCGATGCGCTCAGCGGCACGTCGAAGGCCTCCACGGTCAGCGGCGGCGCGATCACCTTGCGCACCGACGACGCCGCGAGCTTCTCCGTCACCAGCTCGAACGCCGGCGCGTTGTCTGCGCTCGGCTTCTCCGGGACGGTCACCGCTCCGACGCCGCCGTTGCGGGTGTCCGGCACGCCGTTGGGATCGGCGACCAGCCTCGTCAACGGCTCGGCCAACACCGTCGACTGGTACACCGGCAACAGCGGTCCGGGGTCGGCGCGGTCGAGCGCGACCATCCGCATCGACACCGCGCAGAGCATTCAGTTCGGCGCCCAAGGCAACGAGGCTGCGATCCGCAACCTCGTGCAGCAGACCGCGGTCTATGCCGCCGTCAACACGCCGCCGGCGGGAGCGAACGCGCCGCAGCAGATCGGCGCGCTCAGCCAGCGCATCGCCGCCAACCTGACGCCGCAGCTCGGCCAGCAGTCAATCTCGGACATCCAGACCGATTTCGCCAACGCCCAGACCACGATGAAGGACGCCACGGCGCGCCAGACCCAGGCCAAGGCCGCGATGCAAAGCATGGTCGACCAGACCGAGGGCATCTCGCAGCAGGATGTGGCGAGCCAGATCCTGCAGCTGCAGACCAACCTCCAGGCGTCCTACCAGACGACGGCGATGCTGGCCCAGCTGACGCTGGTAAAATATCTGTAGCGCCCCGGGGGCGGCGGTTAGGTTTTCGTTAACCACGTCTCTTTAGCTTTTGTTCAGATGTGGGGCGAGAGCCTCTTTTCCTGGAGGCGGACGTGAGTGACGGAACCGACGAGCGGATTCACCTGGTGATCGCGACACCATGTTTCGGCGGTCAGGTGTCGAGCATCTATGCGAGCTCGATCTTCGCCCTGCAGCGCGAGCTGCGGATCACGTCCAACGTCGATCTGACGGTGCACATGCGCGACGGCGACGCGCTGATCACCCGGGCCAGGGCCAACCTGGTGACGTTGTTCCTCAACGATCCCACGGCAACCCATCTGCTGTTCGTCGATGCCGATATCGGCTTCACCCCCAGGCAGGTCTTCCGGCTGATCGAGACGGGCGGCGACATGGTCGCCGGCGTCTATCCGGTCAAGAAGGTCAACTGGAACAAGGCGCGTCGGGCCGTTGCCGCCAACCGCATGGACGTGCCTGCGGCGTCGCTGGACTACGTGCTCGAGATCGACAATCCCGATCAGGTCGTGGTGGTCAACGGCTTCACGCGGGTGCGCTATGCCGGCACCGGCTTCCTGATGATCCGCCGCCGCGTCATCGAGGCGATGATCGCGCATCCGGCTTACGCGCCGCTGCAGTTCTTCCGCGAGCATTCGCAGGATGCGCTGGCCGGCAGTCCGAACCGCTTCGCGCTGTTCGAATGCATGATCGATCCCGAGACCGGCACCTATCTCAGCGAGGATTTTGCGTTCTGCAGGCGCTGGACCGATCTCGGCGGCGAGATCTGGGCCGATCTCGACAGCCGGCTCGATCACGTCGGCCCTTCCGTGTTCCATGGCAATGTCGCCTCGCAATTTGCGTCGGCCGTGGCGGTTCCAACCGCCGCAGCAGACGCCGCCTGACGATCGTCCCATGACCTCGCCTGCGACCCGGCCTGAGATATCGACCTCGTCAGGCAGCGTTCGGCGCGCGCACGGCGCTGCGACCGGACTGCGCGATCTGTTTGCCTTGCTCGGCGATCTCCTGATCGACGGCGGCGATTCCCGGCTGGCGCTCGACCGGCCCTGGGGCCGCAACGCCTATGGCTGCGGTCCGTCGCCTGCGCCCGACCTGCTGTGCTTCGCATCGAGCACGGCCTCGCCGATTTCCGAGCGTGCCTATGCGCGCGCCGAGCTGGCACGCGAGCAGTTGATGCACGCCGCGATCTCGCTCGGCCTCGACGAGGCGCTCGACCGGCGCACCGAGGAGATGCGCTGCGAGCTGCGGCAGCATCTCGGCCTCACCGAGGCGGTCGACATCGTCTTTTCGCCATCGGGCACCGACTCGCAGCTCCACGCCCTGGCGCTGGTGCGCGCGCTGCTCGGCGAGAGCGTCACGAGCGTCGTGGTCGGCAGCGATCAGACCGGCAGCGGCACCCCCGCGACCGCGCGCGGCCGTCATTTCAGCGCGCGGACAGCAGGCGGCCGCGCCGTCAACCGGGATGCGCCGATCGAAGGTCTTTCGGGCGACGCCGTCCTGCTGCCGTTGTTCGACGGCGCATCGATGGGGGGGCGCGGCGATATGGATGCGGCGGTGCTCGAGGCCGTCGGGGCACTCGTCCGCGACGGCCGCAACGTGCTGCTGCAGATCATGGACGCGTCCAAGCTCGGCTGGCGCGCGCCGGACATGGCCTGCCTGGACGAGGTGGCGCGGCGCTGGCCGGGCCGCGTCCAGGTCGTCGTCGATGCCTGCCAGATGCGGCTCGGCCCAGAGCGGCTGCGCGGCCATCTCGATCGCGGCCATCTGGTCGTCATCACCGGCTCGAAGTTCTACGGCGGACCCGCCTTCAGCGGCGCGGTGCTCGTTCCCGCTACGGCGTCGCCGGCCTTGCGCAAGGGCGGCCCGATGGCAGCCGGACTGTTCGACTACGTCAATCGCAGCGACTGGCCGATGGCCTGGACGGATCTGCGGGCGCGCGCGCTGCCCCGCGCGAACATCGGACAATGGCTGCGCTGGGAAGCCGCGCTGGAGGAGATTGCGGCCTATCACGCGGTGCCCGAGGCGTTCCGCCGGATGGCCATCCGACAGCTCGGGGAGGCGATCGAAAGCCTGCTGGCGCTGTCGCCGGTGCTGCGTCCGATCGCGACCCATGCAGCCGCAGACGCCGATGATGGCAAGTTCGGCTTTGCCACGATCTTCCCGTTCGTGCTCCGGCGTGACGGGCGCCTGCTCGATCTCGGCGAGACGCAGGCCGTCAATCGCGCGCTTCAGCACGATCTCGGCAGCCGCTTCAGCGGGCGCACGGCCGCCGTTGCGGCTCGCCAATGCCTGATCGGCCAGCCGGTGCGGATCGAGCGCGGCGACGCGGCGCCCGCCGGCGCACTGCGGCTGTGCATCGGCGCGCGCCAGGTGACGGAGGCATGGTCCGACGACATCACCACCGCGCGCGTCAATCTCGAATCCGAAATCGACCGCATTGCCGACGTGGTCGCCAAAACAGAGCTGCTCGTGTCGGATCTGAGCAGCCAGGATCTCAGGGACATCTGCAATGCCAACTGATCTGCTCGCGCTGGCCGAAGCCGCCTGCGCTGGATGTGCCGACCGGATCGGCATGGCCAAGATCGCGAAAGCCGCCTTCGACGGCCAGGATCTGAAACCGATATGGGCCGCCTTGCTCGGCAAGCTGCTCGACGGCACCGCCGCGCCGGGCGAGGGGCTCGATCTCGCGCTGGTCGGCCAGCTGATCGGCGAAAAGTCGTCCGCGCTCGCGATCCAGCACGACGTGCTGCAGGCGCAGCAGCTCTACCGCGTCGCCGGCAACAGTCCGGCGCCGCGGCTGCGCGTGCTCGCGCTCGCGGCCTCCACCGACATGGGCAGCAATACCCCGATCGAGTTCCTGCTCGAAGAGACCGACATCGCGCTGATGCTGCTCTATGTCGTCCCGGGCGCGGAGCTGCCGTCGCCGCTGCCGGCACACGACGTCGCCATCGTCATCGCCTCCGACTCCGAGGATTGTCAGCACGCGCTGCGTGAGATCGACGCCGTCGCCGCCCGCTGGCCGCGTCCGCTGCTCAACCCGCCGGAGCGGATCTGGCATCTCGATCGCGACAAGCTGCACGCGCTGCTGGCCGGCATCGAGGGGCTGTGCATTCCGGCGACGGTCCCTGTCGATCGCGACCGCCTGATCGAGGTGGCGGACGAGCGCGAACTGATCACCGACGTCCACGCCGAGCTCGGCTTTCCCGTCATCGTCCGGCCGCGCGGCTCGCATGCCGGCGTCGGACTCGAGAAGATCGAGGAGCCGATCGAGCTCTCGCTCTATCTCGATGAACGCGACGAGCAGGAGTACTTCGTCGCGCGCTTCGTCGATTACGCCAGCGAGGATGGCCAGTTCCGCAAATACCGCATCGTGTTCGTCGATGGCGTCGCCTATGCGTGCCACATGGCGATCGCGCGGCGTTGGGACATCTGGTACCTCAACGCCGGCATGGCGGGTAGTGAGAGCAAGCGTCTCGAAGAGGCGACTTTCATGCAGACGTTCGATATCGGCTTCGGGCGCCGTCATCGCAGCGTGCTCGATGCGATCGCCGCGCGCATCGGCCTCGATTACTTCATCATCGATTGCGCGGAGACCAAGGACGGAGCGCTGCTGGTCTTCGAAGCCGACAACACGGCGGTGGTGCACAACATGGATCCGCCGGACGTCTTCCCCTACAAGCCGCCGCAGATGCAGAAGATCTTCGCGGCGTTCGCGGCCATGATCGCCAAGCATGCGGCATTGGCGGCGGAGCGTGCGGCGTGACCGTGACGACGCGGACCGACGGTACTCAGCTCGCGGGCGAGACGCTCGATCCGCAGGATTGGGACGAGGTCCGCGCGCTCGGTCATCGCATGCTCGATGACATGATCGACTATGTCGCCGACATCCGCGACCGGCCGGTATGGCAGCCGATGTCGCAGGCGACGCGGCGGCGCTTTCGCAGCGAGCTGCCGCGCGCGCCGACCGATCTCGCCGAGGTGTACCGCGATTTCAACGAGCTCGTCGTCCCCCATGCCACCGGCAACGTGCATCCGGGCTTCATGGGCTGGGTGCATGGTGGCGGCACCGTGGTCGGCATGCTTGCGGAGATGCTGGCGGCCGGATTGAACGCCAATCTCGGTGGCCGCGACCATGCGCCGATCGAGATCGAGCGGCAGGTGGTCGACTGGACGCGGCAGCTGTTCGGCTTTCCGCAGGGCGCCAGCGGCATCTTCGTCACGGGAACGTCGATGGCCAATCTGATGGCCGTGATTGTGGCGCGCCGTGCGGCGCTCGGCCATTCCGTGCGTAGTGAAGGCATTGGCGAATCCGGCCGACGATTGCGTGCCTACACCTCCAAGGCCGCACATGGCTGTATCGCCAAGGCGATGGATGTCTGCGGGCTGGGCAGTGACGCGCTTCGCTGCGTCGCCGTCGATGCCGCGCACCGCATCGACGTGACCGAGCTCCGCGCCGCGATCGCGCGCGATCGCGAAGCGGGGCTGCATCCCTTCCTCGTCGTCGCCTCCGCAGGGACGGTCGATATCGGCGCCATCGACGATCTCGCTGCTGTCGCCGACCTCTGCCGCAGAGAGGGTCTGTGGTTTCACGTCGACGGCGCTTTCGGCGCGCTGGCGATGCTATCGCCGGAGCTGGCACCGAAGCTTGCCGGGATCGAGCGGGCGGACTCGATCGCGCTCGATTTTCACAAATGGGGGCAGGTGCCCTACGACGCGGGATTTCTGCTGGTGCGCGACGGCGAGCGGCATCGCGACGCCTTTGCGTCGCCGGCCGCCTATCTGCGCCGCGAGACGCGCGGCTTGGCGGCAGGCACGCAGTGGCCGTGCGATCTCGGGCCGGATCTGTCGCGCGGCTTCCGCGCGCTGAAGACCTGGTTCACGCTGCGGACGTTCGGCGGTGACGCGCTCGGGGCGGTCATTGCGCATACCTGCGAGCTCGCGCGCGATCTCGAAGCCCGCGTGTTGGCCGAACCCGAGCTGGAGCTGCTCGCGCCGGTCAATCTCAACATCGTCTGCTTCCGCTATCGCGCCGACGATGCCGACGCGATCAATGCCGAGATCGTCGCCGACATCCACGAATCAGGCATCGCCGCGCCGTCGACCACGGTGCTGGACGGGCGGCTCGCGATCCGCGCCGCGATCGTGAACCACCGTACGCAGGACACCGATATTGCGAGGTTGATCGCCGCCGTGCTGAGCTTCGGACGGCAGCGCGCGGCCGGCCTCACGCCGCTGATCGAGATCGAGGCGCCGCCACTCGCGCTGTGAGCGCGACGAGCTCTTGCGGCCCAAAGCATCGCTCGGCACGCAAACGGCGGCTGTCGCTCCAACCCCTCTTCGAAGGTGGTTTACAGGCGGTGAACAACGCCCGGGTTTGGTAAATCCGTGAACGTTTTCAACGCGCGGTTTTGGCCCGCGGGCTGATCCATGGCCTCGCCAAGCACCTGTCTGATCAATTGAAACGGGCGCGGGCCGCAACCACTTCAGCGTTTGTTAGCCACTCTTGTTCACCGTGACGCCCGTCGTCAGGTGAGAAAAATTCCACCTGGCGGCCAGCCGATCTCGAAGGGATCAGGCTGTTTGTTTCACACCAGAAAGGTATGAAAATGTCAGGTATCGTTCTCTCGGCGTCGGTGCGCCAGAACCTGCTGTCGCTCCAGTCGACGGCTCAGCTTCTCGCCACCACCCAGAACAACCTCTCCACGGGCAAGAAGGTCAACTCGGCGCTCGACAATCCGACCAACTTCTTCACCGCCCAGGGTCTCGACAACCGCGCTTCCGACATCTCCAATCTGCTCGACGGCATCGGCAACGGCGTGCAGGTGCTGCAGGCCGCCAACACCGGCATCACCTCGCTGCAGAAGCTCGTCGACAGCGCCAAGTCGATCGCCAACCAGGTCCTGCAGAGCGCGGTGGGCTACTCCACCAAGTCGAGCGTGACCTCGACCGCTCTCACCGGCGCGACCGCCACCAGCCTGATCGGTGCGAGCTCGTCGGCGGCCACCGGTACGGCCCTGGTGAACGACAACACCTCGAGCGCGGTCGCGATCACCGGTTCGACCAAGCTGTCGGGCACGCCCGGCACCGCGTCGAACGACCTGGCCTCCGCCATCACCTCCGGCGACACGCTGGTCGTGAACGGGACCACGTTCAGCTTCGTCACCGGCACGTCCTCGACCGGCACCAGCATCGGCATCGGTGATACCGTCAGCAACCTGCTGTCGGCGATCCAGACCGCGACCGGCGTGACCTCGTCGATCACGGCGGGTGCGATCACCTTCACGCCTCCGGCTGCAGGCCTGACGTTGTCCGGCGCTGCGGCGGCCAAGCTCGGCTTTGCCTCGAACATCGGCAACTCGTTGTCCGGCGAAACGCTGACGATCGCCGCCACAGGAGGTGGCACGGCGACCAGCATCACGTTTGGCCTAGGGACAGGGCAGGTCAACTCGCTGAACGACCTCAACGCCAAGCTCTCGGCGAACAACCTGCAGGCCTCGGTCGACTCCACCGGCAAGATCACGCTCACCACCACGAACGACGCGGCGTCGGCCACGATCGGCACGATCGGTGGCACGGCGGCGGCAGCGAGCCAGTCGTTCAACGGCCTGACCGCGGCGGCTCCGACGGCCGACGTGACGGCGCAGTCGCAGCGCTCGAGCCTGGTGGCGCAGTACAACAACGTGCTGGCGCAGATCAACACGACGGCGGCGGATGCGTCGTTCAACGGCGTCAACCTGCTCAACGGCGACACGCTGAAGCTGACCTTCAACGAGAACGGCAAGTCGACGCTGTCGATCACCGGCGTGACCTTCAATACCGGCGGCCTGGGTCTTTCGACCCTGACCTCGGGCACCGACTTCCTCGACAACAACTCGGCGAACAAGGTGATCAGCGTGCTGAACAGTGCGAGCTCCACGCTGCGGAACGAAGCGTCGACCCTTGGTTCGAACCTGTCGGTGGTGCAGATCCGCCAGGACTTCAACAAGAACCTGATCAACGTGCTGCAGACCGGTTCGTCGAACCTGACCTTGGCCGACACCAACGAGGAAGCGGCCAACAGCCAGGCGCTGTCGACCCGCCAGTCGATCGCCGTGTCCGCGCTGTCGCTTGCCAACCAGTCACAGGCGAGCGTGCTGCAGCTGCTGCGCTAAGGCGCAGCCGCACTCCTCAAACATCGAAAGCGGCGGGGGAAACCCCGCCGCTTTTTCGTGGCCGTCAGGCGACAGATGACGAAGGCCCGGCACCGCCAGTGGCGAGCCGGGCCTTTGTTGCCGGAATTGAAGGCGGAAGTTCAGGCGGCCGAACTGACCGGCTTGTCCTGCTGCTCGGCTTCGGCCTGTTCGAGCAGCTTCTTCTCGAAGGCGACGAGCTTCTTGGCTTCCTTCAGCGCCTGATAGAGATCGCCGTTGAGGATGTGGCCGTTGATGGCTTCGATGATCGGCCAGGCGCTCGGCACGGTGGTGATGATGTCGCGCAGCAGGTTGAAATAGGTGCCGTGATCGGCGTCGGCGCCGGGCGAGATGTACATCAGCTGGACGGCCAGATAGACGAGCTTGGCCGGCGTGTCGGCCGTCTCGGGCGTCAGAATGTCCTTCTCGCGCAGGATCGGGATGTTGTCGCCGTCGATCAGCAGCCGCGCGCGCTGGTCGGTATTGGTGATCACGCACGAGCCGATGATGATGCGCTCATGCGGCTTCAGTTCGACTTTGAGGGCCATTCTCGTTCTCCGTTGCCGCGATCGATGCGGCGCCGAACCTGCTCCGTCGAGGCCGGCGACCAATCTGGCGACCAGTGCAAGATGTGCGTGGAGCGTGCGGCGCGATCAGCCGGCGCGCAGCAATCCTTTCTGAACATGGTTAACGATCGGTAAACGGGCCCGTAGGTGCCGAAATTCGCGTGGTTTTTGGAGAAATCGACCGTGGAGATCCGTTCGCAGCCGGGCGCGCGGCCGTCCGCTGCCCGGACCGTCAGGGACGCCGTTTCACCCTTCGTTAGGCACTCCTGTTTACCTTGACCGACGTCGCCCAGTCGAGCAGTCGACCTCGGGCCTCGCCTTGATCTTGAAGGGATCGGGCTGTTTGTTTCACACCAGAAGGGTATGAATATGTCAGGTATTGTTCTCTCGGCGTCGGTGCGCCAGAATCTGCTCTCGCTCCAGTCGACGGCTCAGCTCCTCGCCACCACCCAGAACAACCTCTCCACGGGCAAGAAGGTCAACTCGGCGCTCGACAATCCGACCAACTTCTTCACCGCCCAGGGTCTCGACAACCGCGCTTCCGACATCTCCAATCTGCTCGATGGCATCGGCAACGGCGTGCAGGTTCTGCAGGCCGCCAACACCGGCATCACTTCGCTGCAGAAGCTCGTCGACAGCGCCAAGTCGATCGCCAACCAGGTCCTGCAGAGCTCTGTGGGCTACTCCACCAAGTCGAACGTGACCTCTGCCGCTCTCACCGGCGCGACGGCCACCAGCCTGATCGGTGCGAGCTCGTCGGCGGCCACCGGCACGGCCCTGGTGAACGACAACACCTCGAGCGCGGTCGCGATCACCGGTTCGACCAAGCTGTCGGGCACGCCCGGCACCGCGTCGAACGACCTGGCCTCCGCCATCACCTCCGGCGACACGCTGGTCGTGAACGGGACCACGTTCAGCTTCGTCACCGGCACGTCCTCGACCGGCACCAGCATCGGCATCGGTGATACCGTCAGCAACCTGCTGTCGGCGATCCAGACCGCGACCGGCGTGACCGCGTCGATCACGGCGGGTGCGATCACGTTCACGCCTCCCGCTGCAGGCCTGACGTTGTCCGGCGCCGCGGCTGCCAAGCTCGGCTTTGCCACGAGCATCGGCAACTCGCTGTCCGGCGAAACGCTGACGATCGGCGCCACAGGAGGTGGCACGGCGACCAGCATCACGTTCGGTCTAGGGACAGGGCAGGTCAACTCGCTGAACGACCTCAACGCCAAGCTCGCGGCGAACAACCTGCAGGCCTCGATCGACACGACCGGCAAGATCACGCTCACCACCACGAACGATGCGGCGTCGGCCACGATCGGCACGATCGGTGGTTCGGCGGCGGCAGCGAGCCAGTCCTTCAACGGCCTGACGGCAGCGGCTCCGGTCACCGATTCGACGGCGCAGTCGCAGCGGGCCAGCCTGGTCGCGCAGTACAACAACGTGCTGGCGCAGATCAACACGACGGCGGCGGATGCGTCGTTCAACGGCGTCAACCTGCTCAACGGCGACACTCTGAAGCTGACCTTCAACGAGACCGGCAAGTCGTCGCTGTCGATCACCGGCGTGACCTTCAACACCAGCGGCCTGGGTCTTTCGACCCTGACCTCGGGCACCGACTTCCTCGACAACAACTCGGCGAACAAGGTGATCAGCGTGCTGAACAGTGCGAGCTCCACGTTGCGGTCGGAGGCCTCGACGCTCGGTTCGAACCTGTCGGTGGTGCAGATCCGCCAGGACTTCAACAAGAACCTGATCAACGTGCTGCAGACCGGTTCGTCGAACCTGACCTTGGCCGACACCAACGAGGAAGCGGCCAACAGCCAGGCGCTGTCGACCCGCCAGTCGATCGCCGTGTCCGCGCTGTCGCTCGCCAACCAGTCGCAGGCGAGCGTGCTGCAGCTGCTGCGCTAAGGCGCAGCCGCACTCCTCAAACATCGAAAGCGGCGGGGGAAATCCCGCCGCTTTTTTTGCGCCTGGTTTGCCGCCGCAGCCCGTATCAATACCGGGTTCGAGCAAGCGGGGCGGGAGAGCAGGGCGGCCGTAACCGGTCGTTAAGCAAGAAATTTAAAGCGCCATTAACCATGTTTTAAAGCTGCGTGGACTAGAACCTCCTGGTGAATAACTAGGAAGGTTTCACACACATGTCCGGTATCGTTCTCTCGGCTTCGGTTCGCCAAAACCTGCTGGCGTTGCAAAATACGGCATCGCTGCTGGCCACGACTCAAAACAACCTGGCCACCGGCAACAAGGTCAACACGGCGCTCGATAACCCCACCGAATTCTTCACCGCGCAAGCGCTCAACAGCCGGGCGAGCGACATCTCGAACCTGCTCGACAGCATCGGCAATGGTGTCCAGGTGCTGCAGGCGGCGAATACCGGTCTGACCTCGCTGCAGAAGCTGGTCGACAGCGCAAAGTCGATCGCCAGCCAGGTCCTTCAGGCCCCCACGGGCTACACCACCAAGTCGAGCATCACATCGGCGGTCATTCCCGGCGCCACGGCGAATAACCTGCTCGGCAGCTCATCGAACAATTTCGTGACCGGCAGCGCCGTCAACAACGACAATCTCAGCTCGGCGGTCGCGATCACCGGCTCTACCAGGCTGTCGGGCACCCCGACCTCCACGTCGAACGACCTCGCGAGCAGCATCACGACCGGCGACACGCTTACGGTCAACGGCGTGGTGTTCACCTTCGTGGCCGGCTCGGTCTCGGCAGGCACCAATATCGGCGTCGGCGACACCGTCAGCAATCTTTTGGCTGCCATCGATTCGGTGACCGGCGCAACCGCCACGCCGTCGACGGTGAGCGGCGGCAAGATCGCCCTCGCGACAGGCACGGCGCAGGATCTGACCGTATCGGGTTCGGCCCTGGCGAAACTAGGATTGACGCCCGCCACGACGACACGCAACCCGCCTGCATTGAGCGGTGAGACATTGACAATAGCCTCGACAGGAGGCGGCGTCGCAACCAACATCACCTTCGGCACGGGCGCCTCGCAGATATCGACGCTGACGCAGCTCAACACTGCGCTCGCTGCGAACAACCTGCAGGCCAGCCTGAGCACGACAGGCCAGCTGACGATCCTCACCACCAACGAATCCGCCTCGTCCACCATCGGCGCGGTCGCAGGCTCCTCGACGGCGGCAAGCCAGGCCTTCAACGGTGTGACTGCATCTACGCCGGTGGCCGACACCAATTCGCAGACCACGCGGGCCGGATTGATCGCGCAGTACAACAACGTGCTGGCTCAGATCAACACCACGGCGCAGGACGCGTCGTTCAACGGCATCAACCTGCTGAACGGCGACACGCTGAAGCTGACCTTCAATGAGACCGGCCGGTCGACCCTGAACATCACGGGCGTGACGTTCAACAGCACCGGTCTTGGCCTGTCCTCCCTGGTCGTCGGAACCGACTTCCTCGACAGCAACTCGGCGAACAAGGTGCTCACGACCTTGAACAGCGCATCGACCTCGCTCCGCTCCGAGGCGTCGTCTCTCGGTTCGAACCTGTCGATCGTGCAGATCCGTCAGGACTTCAACAAGAACCTGATCAACGTGCTGCAGACCGGCTCGTCGAACCTGACGCTGGCCGACACCAACGAGGAAGCGGCCAACAGCCAGGCGCTGTCGACCCGCCAGTCCATCGCGGTGTCCGCGCTGGCGCTGGCAAACCAGTCGCAGGCGAGCGTGCTGCAGCTGCTGCGCTGAGCACGACGGCTCCGAATCCGACTTTGGCGAAGCGGCGGGCATGGCCCGCCGCTTCTGCTTTTGCGTCCGGCGTCTGCGTCCCGGCTCCGACCTTCTTCGCTGGCGATGGAGCCGTGGCCTGTTGGCGTCTTGCGCACAGGGCGCAGGGAGCGGGCTGCTGGTTCTCCGTTGCGGTTTCCGGCGATTGCGCCTCGAAGTTTTTTGCCGGCAATTTGAATCGTCGCGTTCGTACGAAATTAAGACGTTCAGGAAGCACGGTTGTTATCGGTGTCTGGGGATATCGCGAGGCGAAATGCGCTAACAGCTGCTAACCATATTTTAAAGGCACGCAACGTACAAAACCTGAGCAGTTTTGTTGGTGTCCCAGCGTCAGTCCGGAGTACTTGATGTCATATGCCGCCCAAGCCTATGCACGCACGTCGCACACGACGGCATCGCCACGGGAGATCGAAGCTCAAGCATTGTTGAAAGCAGCGCGGCAGCTGCAGGAAGTCCAAGCCAATTGGAATGGCCCCGATCGCAGCATGTACAAGGCGCTGCTCTTCAATCGTCGTCTGTGGACGATCTTCATGAGCGCGATGGAAATGGACGACAATCCGAACTCGCTCGATGTCCGGCAGAACATCGCGAATATCGGCGTGTTCGTCATGAAGCAGACCATCGAGATGCAGATGGATCCCGATCCGGCGAAGTTGAAGTCGCTGATCGACATCAACTGCAACATCGCTGCGGGTCTCTCCGGGCGCAGCTGAGTGGTTCTGGGCCGGCCGGGCCAGGGAGAGGCATGATCATGGCGGACATTACCAATATCCTCTCGGCCGCCTACAAATCCAACGTGCTGAATACGGCGCGCAGCACCGGCAAGTACGTGGCGGTCGATCCGAGCCTTTATCAGGGCAGCTGGAGCGGCACATACGCCAACAACAAGTCCTTCAACGTGACGGTCTCGGACGTCAGCGGCTTCCGCGCCAAGGTCCACTACCAGAGCGAAGGCGTGAGCAAGTATCAGGATGTTCTGATCAAGGACAATTCGTTCAGGGTCGGCGATACGAAGTTCACGCTGACGGCTCAGGGCAAGGCCCAGATCAAGAACGTCGTGACCGATCCTGCGTCCGGTCAAACCTATCTCGACACGGCCTACGCCACCCAGAGCAGCTGATCCGCCGCGACCGATTCGTCGCCGATGGTCCATTTGCCGTCGAAGCAGCGGACACGACAACGCCGCCCGGGCAGGGCGGCTGCAGGCGGCAATGACCGATCAAGCCGGTCTGCAGGCTCTCAGGCGGTGCGGTCGGTCGCCATCACGCGCGGCGCATCTTCCTTCTGCAGATCCTTCTGCAGGTCGAGCGTGTTGAAGTAGGCGCGGCGGCGCAGCACCGCTTCATCCGGATATTGGGTGACGACCTGGTCGGTCTTGCGGTTGACGACCTGGAACACCAACGCGGCGGCAGCGCGATCGTAATAGGCCTGGTGCGATACCGACAGGTCGTTCGCGACTTTGGCCTGGACGTCGCTGCGCACGGGGATGCCGGCCTCGGCTGCCGTCACGGTCTGGCTCGGAGGAAGGTCCGTTGGAACAGCGTTCGCCACCGCCGGACTCGACGGTTGAATGAACGGAATGGGCGCTGGCGCCCCTACCGGTCTCACGCTGAAATCGGAACTCATGGCAGCCTCCTCATGGCCATCGAGTCAATTCCCAACCCATCCCACTTGCAACTATGCCGATCACCAATCAACGTTATGTTAGGAAATAGGATGAACGGCGCGTTGTGATTCGCGCCGGCGTTTTAAGCTTATCCGAGCGTTAAACGGCGGAAGCCGCGCGGCCCTTTTCGGGCGGCGCGGCTCGCGGACGATCGGGGAGGGCCCCGGGCGCTTGGTTTAGAGCGTCCGGCTGACGGCGAGCGGGGTCAGATGGCGGGCGCCCGGAGCGGCACGACGGCCGCCGGCCGTATAGGTGCTGGGGATGTTCTTGCGCTGAACCTCGGCGTTGACGCCGCGGACGACCTTTTCGGAGATCGCATGCGCGGTCGCCAGAACGGTGAGGTTGACCTGCAGCATCGCTCGGAACGTGTCGTGGTGGCGGTGCAGGGTGGCGAGCAGCTCCGGCGCGGCCTGCTTCATGAAAGTCTGGCTTGCCTTGAGGCGGCCGACGGTCGTGACGTAGTGGCGCGAGAGTTCGGTCTTTGTCGGGCCAAGCGCCATGCCTTCGCGCAGCTTGCCGGCGCGGACCAGTTCGGTCTCCTGCTCGATCACCGTGATCAGCTCGCTCATGACACTGACCATCTCGTCGGCGAGCGCGCGTGCCTCCGCGGCGCTGGCCGCGGCTGTATAGGTCGTCTTCTTCGCCTGGCCCTGTGCGGTCATCTCATCACTCCTTTCGGCGAGCAGGCACGTGCCTACGCGCTCGTCACGCGAACGTTTACGCTTTGCCGTTGCCGGCGCCGGAATTGCTGCCGGAATTGCTGCCGGAATTGCTGCCGGAATTGCTGCTGGAATTGCTGCTTTTGGCCTGCTGCATGATCAGCGTGCGGAAGACGTCGTCGGAGATGCCGACGCCGCCGGCCTTGGCGAAATTCTTCGAATATTGCTCGGTCAGCATCGAGCGCCAGACGCCGGTGCCCGGCGTGTCGCCGAACGGGCCTTCGCCCTTCACGCCGCTCATCATCTGCGAGAACATCGAGTTGAGGAACATGGCTTCGAAGTCGGTCGCCGTGGCCTTGGCCTTGGCCTGGGCCTTGGGCGAGACCTTGGTCAGGGCCTCGGCGAGATCGAGATCGGTGCGCGGCGCGGTCACTGCCGCCGCGCGCGGCATGCTGAGCGGAACGCGGCCGCTATAGGCGTCGATGAAGGACGAGGCCATTACATCACCTCGATGTCGGCTTCGATCGCGCCCGCGGCCTTGATCGCCTGCAGGATGCTGATCAGGTCGCGCGGCCCGATGCCGAGGCCGTTGAGGCCGTCGACCAGCTGCTGCAGCGACACGCCATCCTTGACCACGGCGAACTTCTTGCCGTCCTCCTGGACTCCCACGCTGGTGCGCGGCGTGACCACGGTGCGGCCGCGGGACAGCGGATTGGGCTGGCTGACCTGCGGGCTCTCGGAGATCGTCACGGTGAGGTTGCCCTGCGCCACGGCGACGGTGGCAACGCGAACGTCGCGGCCCATCACGATGATGCCGGAGCGTTCGTCGATGACGATCTTCGCGGCCAGATCAGGATCGACCTGCAACTGCTCGATCTCGGTCAGGAAGGCGACGACATTGCCCTTGAACTCCGGCGGGATGCTGAGCTGCACCGTCGACGGATCGATCGGCTCGGCGGTCTTGACGCCGAGGAAATCGTTGATGGCGGCGGCGATGCGCTTCGCCGTGGTGAAGTCGGCGTTACGCAGCGCCAGCCGCACGTTCGGCAGCCGGTTCAGCGCGAACTCGATCTCGCGCTCGATGATGGCGCCGTTGGCGATGCGGCCGACCGTCGGCACGCCGCGCACGATCTTGGCGGCCTCGCCCTCCGCCTGGAAGCCGGAGATCGCAAGCGAGCCCTGCGCCACCGCATAGACGTTGCCGTCGGCGCCGAGCAGCGGCGTGACCAGCAATGTGCCGCCCTGCAGATTCTTGGCGTCGCCAAGCGCGGACACGGTCACGTCCATGCGCGTGCCCTGGGTCGCGAATGGCGGCAGGTTGCCGGTGACCATCACGGCGGCGACGTTGCCGGTGCGGATGGTCGCGCCGCGGATGTTGACGCCCATGCGCTCGAGCATCGCCTGCAGCGACTGCTTGGTGAACGGGATGTTGTTGAGCGTGTCGCCGGTGCCGTTGAGGCCGACCACGAGGCCGTAGCCGATCAGCTGGTTCTGGCGGACGCCTTCGATATTGGCGAGATCCTTGATCCGCGAGGTCGCATTCGCAGACATGGCAGTCGATGCCAGCG
The DNA here is from genome assembly GCF_000344805.1 of Bradyrhizobium oligotrophicum S58. Taxonomy (NCBI): domain Bacteria; kingdom Pseudomonadati; phylum Pseudomonadota; class Alphaproteobacteria; order Hyphomicrobiales; family Nitrobacteraceae; genus Bradyrhizobium; species Bradyrhizobium oligotrophicum. The sequence goes on from NC_020453.1 coordinate 2,983,471, forward strand.
CCAGCATGGCGGCGCAGGCGACCTGAAACAGGCGCGTTGAACGGACGCGTCGCATCGTATGCTCCCCTCGAACTCTTCAAGAGATCACTTGGCCACTCCCATGACCGCATGATCGACACTAACTATGCGAGGGCCGTGCCACGCCGATGCTTCGAGCTAACTCATTGAAAGAGTGTGAAATCAATCGGAGGCTTTGGCGCGATCCGGTGGTACTCCGGGGGAACGAAGCTGCCGGCCCGGCAGATTTTGCCGGGCCGTTTACGCACCGTTAACCACGACGCGGCCAATCTCCGGGCCAACACGCGAAAGCCTGCGGGAGCTACCGATGCGCATCTACGGACCGAACGGCACGACGCTGAACTCGTCCACGAGCTCCACGCGGAAGACCTCGTCCGGCGGCTTCAAGCTGCCTGACGTCGGCACCACGCAGGACACGCGCGCCACGCTCGCGCCGAAGCAGACGGCGAACATCGATGCGCTGCTGGCTTTGCAGGGCATCGAGGAGGAGCCTGCCGAGCGGCGCAAGCGCTCGGTCCAGCGCGGCAAGCGTGCGCTCGACGTGCTCGACGATCTCAAGCTCTCGCTGCTGTCCGGCAAGCTCGATACGACGATGGCGTTGCGGCTGCGCGACGCCGCGGCCGACCTGAAGCAGACCTCCGGCGATTCTCGGCTGGATGCGATCCTCTCCGAGATCGAGCTGCGCGTGGAGGTCGAGCTCGCCAAGGCCGGGCAGGGCTGAGACGGATCAGGAGCTGAGACGGATCGGGCGCGCTTCACGCCGCCTTCGACTGCTGCTGCGCGTCGTAGCGGCGCTGCGCCGCAGTGACTTCCTTCAGATGCTGCTCCGCCCAATCGCGCAGCGGGTCGACCGCGGCCGCCAAGGTCAGCCCGAGCGGCGTGATCGAATATTCGACCGTCACCGGAACGGTGGCGATCGCGCGGCGCCGCACCAGACCGTCGCGCTCGAGACTCTTCAACACTTGCGACAGCATCTTCTGCGAGATGCCTTCAATGGCGCGGCGCAACTGATTGAAGCGCAACGGATCGTTGCGCAGCAGGATCAGGATCAGCACGGCCCATTTGTCGCCGACGCGATCGAGGATCTGACGCGTGGGGCAGTCGGCGGCATAGACGTTGGCGGCTCTCATCGGTTACTCCGGCGTGACCAGGTGATCTCGAAGTGCGCTCTTAACACCAGCATTCGTTCAGCTATCTAGTCACTATCGGATACCAAGAGGAGCCCGTCCAGGGCTGTTCGTCCGACCGAACGATCTCGAACGAACTATCTCGAACCCCATGGAGTTGCAGCATGAAGATCGCAGTCGCCGGCGCGTCCGGCCGGGCCGGATCCCGCATTACCGCCGAGCTGGCCAGTCGCGGCCATCAGGTCACCGGGATCGCCCGTAATCCGGACAAGATCGAGAAGCACGCCAACGTCACCGCGGTGAAGGGCGATGCCAACGACCGCGCCGCGCTGGCCCGGCTCTGGGCCGGCCATGACGTTGCGATCAGCTCGATCCATTTCTCGGCCAGCGATGCCGAGACCCTGATCGGCGCCGCCAAGGATTCGGGCGTATCGCGTTACCTCGTGGTGGGCGGCGCCGGGTCGCTGGAGGTCGCGCCGGGCGTTCCGTTGGTGACGACTCCGGGCTTTCCGGCCGCCTACAAGGCCGAAGCGGAGAAGGGCGCGGCATTCCTCGCCCGTCTGCGCCAGGACAAGGAGCTCGACTGGACCTTCCTGTCGCCCTCGGCGATGATCGATTTCGGCGCCCGAACCGCCAAGTTCCGGCTCGGAACGGACCAGCTGCTGGTCGATCCCGACGGCAAGAGCTTCATCACGTTCGAGGACTTCGCGGTGGCGATGGCCGACGAAATCGAGCGTCCGGCGCACCGGCGGGCCCGTTTCACGGTCGGTTACTGAGGCGGCCCCGAGGCTCCCCGCCGGACCGGGCCAAATTTGCCTGTGCAACGGCGGGGCGCCCGTGTCGATGGAAATATTGTCTGTCACAAGAGGCCGCTATATAACGCGGCCGCGAACGGGCGTATTCCGTCCGCCGGTGCCGAAACCGGCGCCAGCACGTACAGATGGGCTGACCTTGGAAAAGTTGAAGAACTACAAACCTTCCGAAAAAGAGCCTTTCATGAACGAACGCCAGCGCGAGTACTTTCGCGCCAAGCTGCTGGCATGGAAGGAGGAGATTCTGCGCGAATCGAAGCTCACCCTGCAGGCTCTGCAGGAGGAGAACGTGAACCATCCCGACCTCGCCGATCGCGCGTCGTCGGAAACCGACCGCGCGATCGAGCTTCGCGCCCGTGACCGCCAGCGCAAGCTGATCTCCAAGATCGACGCGGCGCTCCAGCGCATCGAGGACAATAGCTACGGCTATTGCGAGGAGACCGGCGAGCCGATTTCGCTGAAGCGCCTCGAAGCCCGTCCGATCGCCACGCTGTCGGTGGAGGCGCAGGAACGGCACGAGAAGCGTGAAAAGGTCTATCGCGACGAATAGGTCGCGACGCGGACCCGACTGAGCGAGGATTGCGGCCGCCTGCCGGATGCGGCCGCAGGATCTCATCACGACTGCCAGCCGAGACGGCGCAGCTGCCCGTCTTCGGCGAGAGCGTGGCAACGGCGTCGCCAGCGCCCGGCGGATCCCGACCGGAGTCTGCGCGTACCGGCGTTCGCGCGTTTGTCTTCGAACCTCGGGAACTTTTTCCCGCCTGCGGAATTGATTGGGGTTCCATCTCGGAACACGCCGCGGGGGATCATGCGCGAGCCGGAAATACCAAGGGGCGTGTTCGCCACCTTGCAACGCTCCTATGGCGTTCTCAGCATCAAGGGACGGCTGTTGCTGCTGGCGGGCATTCTGTTCCTGCCCTGTGTCGGGCTGATCGCCTACGTGATTGCCTCGATGGCGCAGTCGGCCGACGACTCGATCCGCCGGGGGCTGTCCTATGCAGCGCAGACGATCTCCGGCGCCGTCGATGCCGAGTTGCGGCGCTACATCGTGCTGGCCGAGGTGTTGGCGAAGTCGCCTGATCTCAGCGCGGCGGATCTCACCGCCTTCGAGGCGGAAGCGCATCGCGTCGGCGTCGTCAGCGGCGAAGGCTGGATCATCGTGTCCGATGCCGACGGCCGCCTGCTGCTGAATACCGTGGCCACGCCGGGCAAGCCGCTCGGTGAGCGCACCCCGGAAGGCCGGCGCTCGCAGGAGCTTGCGTTCCAGTCGGGACGGCCTTCGATCTCAGACATCTTCACCGGTCCCAGCTCTGGCGAGTGGGTGGCGACCGTGGACGTTCCCATCTTCAAGGACGGCAAGCCGTTCCGCTGCCTGTCGATTGCCATGCCCGCCGCCAACTACACGCGGCTCCTGGCGCAGCAGCAGCTGCCGGCCGACTGGCTGGTCGGCATCATCGACGGCCAGGGCCGATATATCTCGCGCATCCCGAAAAACGCGACCACCACGGGGCAACCGGCATCGGCGGGCTGGCGGGCAAACGCCAAGGTGGCGGGCGTCTCGGAGTTTCCGTCGATCGAAGGCGATCGGGTCATCAACGCCAATGCGCATCCCCAGCTGAGCGCCTGGACGGTCGGCGTCGGCATCAAGCAGGCGGCCTTTGCCCAGGCGATCTCCTCGACCGTCAAGACCGCCACCATCGCGGCGACGACGATCTGCGGACTAGCTCTGCTGCTCGCGGCCGCGATCGGCACCAGCATTGCACGGCCGCTCGGCCGCATCGCGGTCAGGAGCTCCATTCCCGGCGAGGCCGAGCCATCCGATCCGCCGGAGGTGCGGGCGCTGAACGCGCGGCTTGCGGCGGCTGCTGAGGCCCAGGCGGAGAGCGCGCGTATCCTTCAGGACAATTTCAGGCTTCTCGCCAAGGCGCGGGACGACGCCTCGCGCAGCGCCGAGCAGCTCAAGCTCGCGGCCAAATACGGCCGGCTCGGGACCTTCATCTGGGACGGCAAGTCCGGCGCCAGCCATTGGTCCGACGAGATCGAGGAGCTGTACGGTCTCGAGCCCGGCAGCTTCCCCGGCCGGTATCAGGATTGGCTGGCGCTCGTTCATCCCGAGGACCAGGCGCATGCCGACAGGGACAACAAGCAGGCGCTGGTCACGGGCGAACTGAAGTCGGAATGGCGGGTGCCGCTGCCGGATGGCAGCATCCGCTGGATCGAGGCGCGCGCCCGCATGTTGCATGACGAGGGCGGCAGCGACCTGCAGATGATCGGCGTCAACATCGATGTCACCGCGGCGAAGGAGGCTGACCGCAAGCGGGAGCTGCTGGTTCACGAACTCGCCCATCGCGTCAAGAACAGCCTCGCCGTGGTACAGTCACTCGCCCATCAGCTGCTGCCGCGGCACGACGCGAAGGTCCGCGACTTCATATCTCGGCTGCATGCGCTGGCCACGGTGCACACGAGCCTTGCGGAGAACGACTGGCAGGGCGCCGACCTCGCTGCGCTCATCGCCAGCCAGGTGGCGCCATTCGCCAGCGCGCCGGATCAGCTCGCGGTCAGCGGTCCCACCATCCTGGTCCCCGTCGAGCTGACCACGCAGCTTGCGCTGGTGATCCACGAGATGGCCTGCAACGCCAGCAAATATGGCGCGCTCACCACCCCGAGCGGCCATATCGACGTCAGCTGGTCGCGCGGCCCGGACGTTCTGCTCGTTCGTTGGCAGGAGAGCGGTGGGCCGCCGGCACGCGAGCCGCCGGTGGTCGGCTTCGGCAGCCGCCTGCTGACCCGCACGGTCAGGCATCTGCAGCGCAGCTTCGACGAGCGTGGACTGACCTGCCAGTTCGAGCTGCCCTGGCTCGAGGTGTCGAGCGAGACCAGCGTCGTCGCGGTCGACGCCACTTGATCGGCTCTGCCGTCTGCGGGCGCCGATCGGTCCAGGCCGACATCGCTCCGCCATGGCGCGCTGTCAAAGGTTGGCGGGTGGGGCGAGAGCAGGGAAGGCAGCCGCGATGAGCAACGTTCTGGTCACCGGCGGCTCCGGCTTCATCGGGACACATGCGATCCTGCAACTGCTGGCCGCGGGGCACCGCGTCCGCGCGACCTTGCGCAGCCTCGAGCGGCAAAGCGAGGTGCTGGCGATGCTGGCACGCGGCGGCGCGACCGACACCGGGCCGTTGTCGTTCCATGCCGCCGACCTGACCCGGGATGACGGCTGGGCGGAGGCCGCAGCCGGCTGCGACCATGTTCTCCACATCGCCTCGCCGGTGCCGGCTCACGAGCCGAAGGACGAGGACGAGCTGATCGTGCCGGCGCGCGAAGGCACGCTGCGGGTGCTGCGGGCGGCGCGCGACGCCGGCGCCAGCCGTGTGGTGGTCACCTCGTCCTTTGCCGCGATCGGCTATGGCCATGGGGGACGCCGCCGGCCATTCGACGAGACCGACTGGAGCCATCTCGATGCCCCGGGTGTGCATCCCTATACGAAGTCCAAGACCCTGGCCGAGCGTGCTGCCTGGGACTTCATCGCCCGTGAGGGGGGCGCGCTGGAGCTTGCGACCGTCAACCCCGTCGCCGTGCTCGGCCCGGTCTTGGGGCCGGACTTCTCGACTTCGATCGCCATGGTCCAGGCGCTGCTGTCCGGGCGGGCTCCGGCCGTGCCGCGGATCAACTTCGGCCTGGTCGACGTGCGCGACGTTGCCGACCTGCATCTGCGGGCGATGACGGCCCCGGCCGCCAAGGGCGAGCGCTTCCTGGCCATGGCAGGCCCGAGTGTCTCGCTTTTTGAGATCGCGCGGGTCCTGCGCGCGCGGATGGGCGTTGCCGGACGGCGCGTGCCACGGCATGAGCTGCCTGATTGGCTGGCACGCGTGCTCGGCCTGGCGGTGCCGCAGCTGCGCGCCGTGCGGCCGCTGCTTGGGCGCTATTGCGAGGCGAGCGCCGACAAGGCGCGGCGTCTGCTCGGCTGGACTCCGCGCTCCAACGAGGACGCAATCGTCGCCACTGCGGAAAGCCTGCTCGAACTCGGTCTCGTGAAGCGTGAGGTCGGTTGAGGCGCCGCTTGCGCCGCGGCCGCACAGTCTCAAATTATCGATGAAGCTGAGATGGGAGCCCAAATCTCGTTTATAAACAAATCGTTCACCATAAATCCTGCGACGCCGGTTCGGGCCGCGGGCCAGAGGAGTTCAAGGGACATGGGAGCAGACGACATCTTCGCCGCTGCGCAACTGATTGTGCAGGCCCGCAAGCAACGGGCGCCATTGGGTGCCCTGCCGCCTCAGCTTCAGCCGAAGGATGAAGCTGCCGGCTACGAGATCCAGCGTGAAGTGCGTTGGCTGCTCGCCGAACAGGCGGGTGACTTCGCCGGCTACAAGATCGGTTGCACCAGCAAGGTGATGCAGGACTATCTTGGCATTCCGCATCCCTGTTCCGGCGGAGTGTTCACGTCCGGCATTCACGAATCGGGTGTCACACTGCGCACCGCCGACTTCGTCCGCGTGGGCGTCGAATGCGAGATCGCCGTGCGGCTCAAGCACGACCTGCAGCCGCTGGATGCGCCGTTCACCATGGAACGCGTCGTCGAGGCGATCGGCGATTGTCATGCGGCGATCGAGATCGTCGACGACCGCTATGTGCAATGGGAGACGCTGGGGGCGCCGACGCTCGTCGCCGACGATTTCTTTGCTGCCGGCTGCGTGCTCGGCCCGGCACTCCCACGCGCGGACGTCGCGGATTTGGCCGCGGTGCGGGGCCGCGCCATCGTCAACGGCGCCTTGGTCGGCGAGGGCACGGGTGCGGATGTGCTGGGACATCCGGTCCATGCGCTGGCCTGGCTCGCCAACCATCTTGCCGCCGGTGGTGACGGGCTCGAGGCCGGGCAGCTCGTCCTGACCGGCAGCCTGGTCAAGACGATATGGCTTGGCGCGGGCGACCGGGTGCGGATGGAGCTGGATGGCCTCGGGGTGGTCGAGGCGGCGTTCGTGTGATGCTGCTGGTTCCCCGCAAGTCCGACCACTATCCAGCCGCTGTACCGGCCTGCCGCTTGAGATCATCTGGTGGACGGCTGAACGAAATAGGAACAAACCCGCCCGCCACGAGCATGTCTCACGTATCCGTTCACGCCGGCTTATATTGAGGCCAAGGAGACGGCTCATGAGCGATCTGGAAAGCATCTGCCTCGAACGGTCCGTCGTCGTCGCTGTGGCACGCCGGGCGGAGCGGGAGGGTCTTTCAGTCGAAGACTACGTCATGCGCGTCCTGCTGCGTGAGATGGAGCTCGATCTCGGCGACAAGACCTTTCTGTCCTACGATGCGGTGGGGGCGGGTTCCGCTTTCGTGCTTGACCGCGAAGAGGGAGAGAGCGACGAGACTTACGAGGCGCGGAGAGCCACGCTCGGAATGCTATTCTCCTGAGAGATGAGGGCAGGTGATTAGGTCCGATGTAATTTCCCGTTCAGGGAGATGCGAGGGCCCGGGCCGTTCGCTCATATCGCGTTGGTTCTCGGTATCGGTAGGGCAAGAGGCCGGGCTTTTGCCATCGTAGCCTACACCAGCACGCATTTGCTGATCGATGAGGCGCGCGCCCTCGCGCTGGGCAGAAAAAGCCCTTCATTGTGGATGTCAGTCGCATCGCGCGGTTGCCAATGACAGCCGATTATTTCCCGGACCTGCACAATGGAGCTGTTTCGAATTTCGGTCAGGACCCTGCCATGGCCGCGAAAGTCACGCTGAGGATTCGTGAGCTGATCGCGAATGGATTCGAGGTCATGCCTGTCGACCTCACGTCGAAAGAGTAGCTGTTTCGGGCTGAGGGGTATCGCGCAAACGAACACGGCCTCCGGCAGGGGAGCTACCGGAGGCCGCGTATACATCACCCGCTGCGCCTAGGTTCGCATTGGGCAATGTGGGAGCTCGTTTTCAGGAGAAGGGTGGCGGCTGCGAGGGTCATGGCGCCATGACCCGTATCGCGCTCTGCCATCCTTGCCCGACCCTCTCCGCGCGGGGAGGGATTTTGTCGTGGTCTCTTCCGTCCTCGTTCCAGAATGCCGGCCAGCGACGCGGTCGACGGCGGCGGTTGCATGTGCGACCGGGCGTGATTGGGTCCGCCCGGTCCGCGGTGCTGGCCTCAGAATGGCAGCAGGATGTCCATCACCTGCTGGCCGTAGCGCGGCTGCTGGATGTCCGTGATCTGGCCGCGGCCGCCATAGGAGATGCGGGCCTGGGCGATCTTGGTGGAGTCGATGGTGTTGTCGCTCTGGATGTCCTCGGGCCGGACGATGCCGGCCACGATCAGCTCGCGGATCTCGTAATTGACCCGGATCTCCTGCTTGCCCTCGACCACGAGATTGCCGTTTGGCAGCACCTGGGTCACGACCGCGGCGACGCTGGTGGTCAGCGTTTCCGAGCGCTGGATCGAGCCCTTGCCGTCGGAGGACGAGGTGCCGTCGGCGGTCAGGATACGGCCGGGCAGAATATTCTTGCCGGTGGCGCCCAGCGTCTTCGAGCCGACGAAGTCGGTGATGCCCGAATCCTCTTTGTTGGTGCGGCTGCGCTGGGTCTCGTTGGCGATGTTGGCCTTGTCGGAGATGCTGACCGTGACGGTCAGGAGGTCGCCGACCTGATGCGCGCGCTGGTCCTTGAAGAACGCGCGCGAGCCGTTGCGCCACAGCGAGTTCGGCGCGTAGGACACCGCTTCCGGCTTCGGCATCGGCATCTGCACCGGCTTGTAGCCCGGCTGCGTGGTCGGGTTGTCGATCTCCGTCAGCTTCGGCTTCTCGCCGATCTGGCTGAGACGGTCGATCGAGGAGCAGCCGCCTGCGAAGCTCAGCACGGCGAAGGACACCGAGACCAGCGCGACCCGCCGCAGGCCGGAAGAGTTGTGCGCATCATACTTGAACATCGACATGAAACTTACTCGGCTTTCGTGGTGGCGGAGGCGGGCAGGCGGCTGGCGACGGCGACGGGGGCTGCGATCTCCGCCTCCGAGCTCTGCTGAGGCTTGGCGACGGTGATGTCGACCGAGACCTGGCCACGTCCGGTGACGCGGCCGGTGATCGTGCGCTTGGACTGCAGGTTGAGCACGCTGACGACGTCGCCGTCGGTGCCGGCTTCCAGCGCCTTGCCGCGCGTGGTCAGATAGATGCCGGCGGTCTGGTAGATCAGCGTGACGGTCTGGTCGCGCTGCACGAGGTCCGGCTTGGCGAGGTCGGTGGCTTTCAGGGCCTGGCCGGCGCGGATCGGGCGGCGCATCTGCATGCCCACCGCGAACTCCCGCGAGGCGGGCTCGGCGCCGCCGAGCTCGGCGCGGGCGCGGCGCTCGATCTGCAGGTCGGCGGCGCGGATCATCTCGTTGCGATCGATGTTGCGGGTCAGGACCAGGGCCTCGACCATCTCGATTGCGGTGCCGGTGTAGCGCAGCTTGGTCGGGCTCGCCCCATTGGCATGGCCGAGCTCGAAAGTGACGTCGAAGCGGCCGCTGCGCGGATCGAGGCGAACGCTGGTCGGCGCCAGCGTGCCGCTGGTCGACGCGTCGAACTTCAGGTCCTGGACGGGCTGGTCGAAGCTGACGCTGAGATTGGCGGCATCGCCGAGCCCGTTGCGGTGCTCGAGCGCCTGGGCCACGGCGGTGCCGACCTCCTTGGCGTCGATGGCGCGGGCGAGCCGGGTCACCGCGACCTCCTTGATGTCGCGGACGTCGACGCCGATGACCTGGTGGCTGCGCAAGGTTGCGATCACCTGCGCGGCCGGCAGCACGCCGGTGGTGCCGAGATCGGGCGCACGGTAGACGGCGACGCTCGCCGCGACGCCGGCATTCTCGATCAGGTCGCCGACGCGGACGATGTCGCCGCTGACGTTGACGGATGCGCGCAGCACGGGAGCCTTGATCTGGTCGTCGGCCTCGCCGGCGAGCGCCGACAGCGCGGTCGAAGCGAGCAGGGCGGCAGCGAGAAGGAAGGGACGGGTGCGGGTCATCATGGTGATCTCCAGCTCGAACCTCAGCGGAACAGCGCGGTGGTCGATTGCAGCATCTGATCGGCGGCGGAGATGACCTTGGCGTTCATCTCATAGGCACGCTGGGCTGCGATCAGCTCGCTCATCTCGCTGACGACGTCGACATTGGCCTGCTCCAGGCTGCCCTGGGTGATGCTGCCGAGACCGTCCTGGTTGGCGACGCCGTCCTGCGGCGGTCCGGAGGAGGGCGTGTCGGTGAACTGGTTGTTGCCGACCGGCTGCAGTCCGGCCTTGTTGATGAAACGGGTGACCTGGAGCTGGCCGATGATGTTCGAGGTGGTCGAGCCCGGCAGCGTCACCGAGACCTGGCCCTGGGCGTTGACGGTGATGCCCGAGGCGTTCTGCGGGATCGTGATGGTCGGCTGCACCGGGTTGCCCTGCGCGGTGACGATGCGGCCCTGATTGTCCATCTGGAAGGTGCCGTCGCGGGTGTACTGGAAGGTGCCGTCGGGCATCAGCACCTTGAAGAAGCCTTCGCCCGTGATCGAGAGATCGAGGTCGTTGCCGGTCTGCGACAGCGTGCCCTGCGTCATCGAGCGCGGCGTGCCGACGGTCTTGACGCCGCCGCCGATGTCGATGCCGACGGGCAGGATCGTGCCCTGGTCCGAGGACTGTGCGCCGACCCGGCGCTGGTGATCGTAGATCAGGTCCTGGAACGCCACCGTCTGCTTCTTGAAGCCGGTGGTGCGGAGGTTGGCGATGTTGTTGGAGATCACCTGAACGTTGAGTTCCTGTGCCGCCATTCCGGTCGCAGCGGTGTGAAGCGCCTGCATGTCACGTCTCCTTCAAGTCTGTCGCGGTCAGGCCGGAACGTCGGCGAGCTTCTCGATCGCGTTCTTGCGCAGGTCGCTCTGGACCTGCAGCATGTTGGCGACCTGGGTGTAGGCACGCATCACTTCGACCATCTTGCTCATCTCGCCGACCGCGCTGACGTTCGACTTCTCGATGTAGCCCTGCTGCACGGTCGACTTGGTGTCCTGCTGCGGCGTGGCGCCGCCGACGGCGGCGAAGAGGTTGTTGCCCTGCTTCTGTGCGGCTTGCGGATCGGCGAAGTTGACGATGCGCAGCTTGCCGCGGATCGAGTCGGTGCGGTTGATGCCCTCGACCACGGTGACGGTGCCGTCGGGCGAGATGTTGATGTCGTGGTCGGTCGGCTGAAACACGATCGGACCGCCGGTGCCGAGCACCGGATCGCCGGCGGCGGTGACGAGCTGGCCGATGTTGTTCATGTGCAGGTTGCCGTCGCGGGTGTAGCGCTCGCCGCCGGCGGTCTGCACCGCCAGGAAGCCGTCGCCGGCGATGCTGACGTCCAGCGCGTTGCCGGTGTGCTGCATCGAGCCCTGCGAGAAGTCGCGATAGGTGCCGCGGTCCTGCACGTAGGAGACCTGGCGGCCGGCTGCCGGAAAATTGTCCTCATGCGCGCCGGAGGAGAGATACTCCTCGAACAGCTGCTGATCGGCCTTGAAGCCGTTGGTGTTGACGTTGGCGACGTTGTTGGCAACGACGTCGAGTTGCCGCTCCAGCACCATCTGCCGCGACAATCCGATGAGAAGCGCATTCTCCACCGGTCGATCTCCCCTTTTAACGAATCCCGTTCGCGGCACCTCTCCCAAGGCGGTCTCGATCGGGTCTTCCAAGAACCGTTCAGCTCTCCCAAGCCGGCGGGTTCACAAGGGGTACAGCGAAAGCCGTGCCAACTCGAAATTGCTTGTGGGATCAATGATCTGGGTTTGAGGCGCGGGTTGAAAGGCCCGGCAATAACGTCTCGTCAACCATAATTGCCCGGCAAGTTTTTCCCACCGCCCCGGCAAAAGAAAGCTTCCGTTAACCATTGTTACCGTAGCGTTCACTCTACGAAGCGCAGATGCGCTGGGAGCGTTGGTTTCGCGTCATTGAGCTTTCTGGCGGCATCGGTTGAAGACCCGCGATTTTCCTTTGGGGACCGAAGGCCATGGCTGAGAATGAAGGCGGAGCAGGCGAAGGCGAGGAGCAAGCAGGCTCGCCGAAGAGCAAGCTCAAGCTGATCATCATGATCGTCGGTGCGCTGGCGCTGCTCGGCGTCGGGGGCGCGGCCTATTTCTTCTTCTTCAGCCACAAGAACGACGAGCATCACGCCGAGGCGGCGCCGGCACCGAAGCCGCCGGCCTTCGTCGAGGTGCCGGACCTCCTGGTCAACCTGGTCGGCAATCCCGGTGACCGCGTCCAGTATCTCAAGATCAAGATCGTGCTCGAAGTGAAGGAGGAGAAGCAGGTCGAGACGATCAAGCCGACACTTCCGCGCGTCACCGACATCTTCCAGACGTATCTGCGCGAGCTCCGGCCGAGCGACCTCAACGGCTCTGCGGGCCTGTTCCGGTTGAAGGAGGAGCTCACCAAGCGGGTCAACGTCGCGCTGGCGCCCAACCAGGTCAACGCGGTGTTGTTCAAGGAAATCGTGGTCCAGTAAGGTTACGGAAGTCAGAGATCATGGCGGGCAACGATCAAGTCGACCAAGATGCGATAGCCGCGCAATGGGAAGCCTCGCTCGATTCGGAGGATCCCACGGAGGCCGCGGAAGCCGCAGCAGCAAATGAGCTCACCGAATCGATGGCCCTGCAATGGGCCGCGATGGTCGAGGACGGCAGCCGCGATTTCGGCGCCACCAAGAACGGCGGCGAGCGGGTGCTGTCGCAGGAGGAGATCGACAATCTCCTCGGCTTCACCGCGGGCGAGGTCAATCTCGACGACCATTCCGGCATCCGGGCGATCATCGATTCGGCGATGGTCTCCTACGAGCGTCTGCCGATGCTCGAAATCGTCTTCGACCGCCTGGTGCGGCTGATGACGACGAGCCTGCGCAACTTCACCTCCGACAACGTCGAGGTCACGCTCGACCGCATCACGTCGGTGCGGTTCGGCGACTACATGAATTCCATTCCGCTGCCGGCGGTGCTCTCGGTCTTCAAGGCCGAGGAGTGGGAGAATTTCGGCCTCGCCACCGTCGATTCCACCCTGATCTATTCGATCATCGACGTGCTGCTGGGCGGCCGGCGCGGCACCAGCCAGATGCGCGTCGAGGGCCGGCCCTACACGACGATCGAGACCAACCTGGTGAAGCGGCTGATCGAGGTCGTGCTGGCTGATGCCGAGCAGGCGTTCCGGCCGCTGTCCCCGGTCACCTTCACCATCGACCGGCTCGAGACCAATCCGCGTTTCGCCGCGATCAGCCGCCCGGCCAATGCGGCGATCCTGGTGAAGCTGCGCATCGACATGGAAGATCGCGGCGGCAATGTCGAATTGCTGCTGCCCTATGCGACGATCGAGCCGATCCGCCCGGTCCTGTTGCAGATGTTCATGGGTGAGAAGTTCGGCCGCGATCCCGTCTGGGAAGGCCACTTCGCCACCGAGATCGCGCAGGCCGAGATCGCCGTCGACGCCGTGCTCTACGAGGCCGACGTTCCGTTGAAGCAGCTGATGAAGCTGAAGGTCGGCGACACCCTGCCGCTCGACATCCGTCCCGATGCGCTGATCGCGGTCCGCTGCGGCAGCACCATGCTGACGGAAGGGCGGATGGGCCGCGTCGGCGACCGCGTCGCGATCCGTGTCACCAAGAATTTGCGCAAGCCGAATACGACGCTTGCGATGTTCGAAGGCGCCGAAGGCCAGAACAAGTTGATGGAGGCCCAATGAACCACTCACTCGGATTGATCATCGAAAGCCTGGTGGCGGTCCTGCTGGTGCTGACCATCGGCTATTGCATGCTGCTCAACGCGAGGCTGAAGCGGCTGAAGGCGGACGAGCATTCGCTGAAGGCGGTGATCGCGGAGCTGATCACCGCGACCGAGATCGCCGAGCGTGCGATCGGCGGCCTCAAGCTGGCGGTGCGCGACGTCAACGACAATCTCGGCAATCAGCTCGCGGCTGCGACGCAGATGTCGGATCAGCTGCGGAAGCAGCTCGCCGAGAGCGACGGCGTGGTGCGCCGGCTGTCGCGGATCGCCAGCGCCGCGCGTCCCATCACCTCTCCTGAAGCCGCGCCCGAGCCGGCGGCTGCGCCGGTGCCGGCGATCACGGCCGAGCCGGTCCGCGTCTCCGGCGCCAAGGCGGTTGCCGCCGCGGCCCAGGCATTTTCTGAACGTCGAAGGACTGGTGGCCTTGCTGCATGAATGCGTTCCGTAACATCCGCGTTATTCCCGTCGTCCTGATCGCGGTGGCCTGCCTCGCGGTCCTGAAGGTGGCTGGCCTCGTGATCGATGGCGGCTACGTGTTCGACTACGACCCGCAAGCCCCCAAGCGGTCCTGGGCCCAGGAGAACCTTGGCTATCCCGGCCGCGAGGACAATGACATCGTCACCGGCTCCACCCACGGCGCGCCGAAGGAGAAGAAGGAAGAGGCGCCCAAGCCCGCCGCTCCGGACACCAAGCCCGATGGCGTCGTGATCAAGCCGGAGGAGAACCAGCAGCAGGTGTCGCCGGCGGAGAAGGCGATCCTGGAGCGGCTGCAGTCGCGCCGCCAGGAGCTCGACGCGCGCGCCCGCGAGATCGACATCCGCGAGAGTCTGCTGCGCGCCGCCGAGCAGCGCATCCAGTCCAAGACCGAAGAGATGAAGGCGATCGAGGGCCGTATCTCCGGCGCGCAGGCCGCCAAGACCGAGGCCGACAACGCCCGCTTCAAGAGCATCGTCACGATGTACGAAGGCATGAAGCCGAAGGACGCCGCCAAGGTGTTCGACCGGCTCGACATGTCGGTGCTGCTCGAGATCGCCTCGCAGATCGCCCCGCGCAAGATGTCGGACATTCTCGGCCTGATGACGCCGGAGGCCGCCGAGCGGCTCACGGTCGAGCTCGCGCGCCGGGCCGGCGCCGACAGGCCGGAGGCGAGCGCCGAACTGCCGAAGATCGAAGGCAAGATCGTGCCTGTGAAAAGCAATTGAACCGCATGTTTAATGCGCCCTTAAACGCCGACTCCTAGACTTCCGGCGTGGCGGGGCAGGCGTATCCGTCAAGTCAACGGATATCGAACTGGAAGCTTGTGACCATGTCGCGCACGACTCCCACGAGATTGCGGTCGCAGGCCCGCGCGCGCATCCGCGCCGGCCTTGCGCTGGTGTCGGCGATCCTGATCGGACTGATGCTGTCGACGGTCGCGGCCGGCGCCGCGCCGGTGCCGGGCGAGGCCAGCCTTTCCGCCGCAAACGGCTATGCAAGGCTGGTGCTGAAGTTCTCCGAGGATGTCGGAGCCGACGTCGTCACCGCCGGCTCGATCCTGCTGATCAGGTTCGACCGTCCCGCCAACGTGCTGATCGATCGCTGGGTCGATGCCGCGCCCGACTACATCTCCTCGGCGCGCGGCGATCCCGACGGCTCGGCGCTGCGGCTGTCGCTGTCGCGCAAGGTCCGCGTCAACACCATGACCGCCGGCGAGCGCGTGTTCATCGACCTGTTGCCGGACAGCTGGACCGGTCCGCCGCCGCCGCTGCCGGCCGAGGTCGTGCGCGAGCTCGCCGAGCGCGCTCGGGTCGCCGAGCGGGCGCTGCGGCTGCAGCGCGCCGAGGCGGAATCGAAGAAGCGGCCGCCGATCCGCGTGCGCGCCCTGGTGCAGCCGACCTTCGTGCGCTTCGTTTTCGAGATTCCCGACGGCGTCGGCATTTCCTCGGTGCTCAACGACCAGAAGCTGTCGCTGTTCTTCACCGCGCCGCTGTCGTTCGATCTCGCCGACGCCAAGATCGTGGCGCCGCCCAACGTGGCCGCGATCAACCAGCGCATCGACGGCAGCAAGACCGTGGTCGAGATCGGCATGATCGGGGAGGTCGATGTCCACGCCTTCCGCGAGGAGAAGAACTACAACATCGACGTCGCCTATGCGCAGCCGGACAAGAAGGTGGCCGCGGTCAGCTCGGACACGCTGCCGGGCGCCAAGGCGGCGGCTGCCGAGAAAGCCAACGGCGACAAGTCCAATGGCGAGAAACCGAAGCCTGCGGCGCAGCCCGAGATCGTGCAGCCGACCTCCGAGACCATCGCCAAGGAGATGAAGGCGGAGGCCAAGCCCGCGCCGGCGATTGCAGCGCCAGCGACGGAGCCGGCGCAGCCTGCTGCGGCAGCCACGCCGGCGCCCGCAGTGAAGGCCGAAACTGCTAAGGAAGCTCCGAAGGAAGCTGCCAAGGAAGCCGTCAAGTCCGAGGCGCCGCAGACCGAGGCTGCAAAGCCCGAAGCGCCGAAGATGGAAGCGGTCCAGGCGGAGATGACCAAGCCCGAGGCTGTGAAACCGGAGGCTGCGAAATCTGAACCTGCCAAACCTGAACCCGCCAAGGCTGCGGAGAAATCGGCCGAGAAGCCTGCCGATGCTGCCACGCTGGAGGCACTGCGCGACAGCGAGGGCCTGCGGCTGACCTTCGGCTTCGGCCAGGTCACGCCGGCGGCGCTGTTCCGCCGCGGCGACACGGTGTGGATGGTGTTCGATTCGACGAAGCCCGTCGATGTCGAGCCGATCCGCGCCAAGGGCGGGGCCATCATCGGCGAGGTCAACAGGATGCCGCTCGACAAGGGCCAGGCGATCCGCCTCCGCCTCAACCGGCCGCAGATGCATTC